>NZ_SOBI01000003.1:0-602321 GCF_004364695.1 Arthrobacter sp. AG258
GTCCCCCTGAACTACCTCGTCCCCGCCGACGCCTTCGAAATCGTCCTCAACATCGCCTCCGTCGGCATCATCATGACCTGGGCCACCATCGTCCTGTGCCAAATCCAACTCAAACGCTGGGCCGACAAAGGCTGGGTCCAACGCCCCACCTTCCGCATGTTCGGCGCCCCCTACACCGGCTACCTCTCCCTCCTCTTCCTCATCGGCGTCCTCATCATGGTCTTCATCGACTCACCCCTGACCATGCTCGTCACCGCCATCGCCTCCATCCTCATGGTCATCGGCTGGTACGCCTGCCGCACCCGCATCCGCCACATCGCCGAAACCCGCGACGGCTACACCGGCACCTCCCCCGTCATCGCCAACCGGACACCCATCACCTGACCCGGACCTTCCGCCACCCTTCGAACCAAAGAAAGAACATGACTCCAGAGCCGCAGCCCTCCCTGACCGCATCCCGTTCCCAGCCAGCCGCCGTCGTCGATGACCGGCAGGACCTCCGCCCACACGTGCCGGAGAACGCGCAGCCAACCCTGAAGTCCGCCGGGCACGTCATTGTCGATTCCCTTGTGGCGCATGGCGTGGAGCGCACCTACGTTGTTCCCGGCGAGAGCTTCCTTGACGTGCTCGATGGCCTGCACGGGTCCGCCATCGAAACCATCGTCTGCCGCCATGAGGGCGGCGCCGCCTACATGGCCGAGGCCGACGGCAAGATGAACCAGCGTCCGGGGGTGGCGATGGTGACCCGCGGGCCGGGCGCGGCCAACGCCCATGTGGGACTGCACACCGCATGGCAGGATTCCACCCCCATGCTGCTCTTCGTGGGGCTCATCCCGTTCGCCCACCGGGACCGCGAGGCGTTCCAGGAGTTCGACATTAAGTCCTGGTTCGATACCGGAGCGAAACGGGTCATGGTCCTTGACCACCCGGAGCGGGCCTCCGAAATCGTGGCCGAAGCGATGTTCGCGGCCATGAGCGGACGGCCCGGCCCCGTGGTGGTCGGCCTGCCGGAGGATGTGATCCGGCGGCAGGTCAGCCCGGCCCTGCATCCGGCGATTCCCGTGGCAGCCGGCGGCATGGGCAGCACGGATTCCGCAGCCCTTGAAGCCGCCCTGGCCAGGTCCAGCAAGCCGCTGTTCGTCACTGGCGGCAACGACTGGACCCAGGAAGCCGCCCTCCAGCTCACCGGGTGGCTGGAACGGCACCACATCCCGGCCGCTGCCGAGTGGCGGACCCAGGGAACAGTTCCCTTCGATTCGCCGTCCTACGTGGGCCCTATCGGGTACGGCCGCCCCCGGCCCACCTACGACCTGTTGGAGGAAACCGACCTGCTGGTCTTTGTGGGCACGGTCCCAGGCGATGTCATTACGGATGGCTTCGTCTGCCGGCAGGACTGGACCAAGGAGAACTTCCTGGTCACGGTGGACCCGTCGCTGCGCGGACGGTCCGGCCCGGTTTCCCGGCAAATCCTGGCCAAACCGGAGGCGTTCGTGCGCGACCTCCAGGGCGTCGCGCTGCCGGTCAAGGACGAGTGGCGTGACTGGACGGCCCGGATGCGGGCGGAACAGGAACGCTTTGCCGCGCTGCCGCCCGCTGCCCCGGGGGCCGGGCAGGCCAGGATGGATACCCTGATGGCCAACCTGGTGCCCCGGCTTTCCGAGGACGCCGTGGTGACCTTCGGGGCCGGCGAACACACCAACTGGGCGCACCGGTACTTCCCCACCCGCCGCTATGCGTCCATGCTCAGTGCCCGCAACGGCTCCATGGGGTACTCCATCCCGTCCGCCATTGCCGCATCGCTGGCCGAGCCGCACCGGCGCGTCGTGACCATCGCGGGGGACGGCGAATTCCTCATGAACGGCCAGGAATTGGCGACCGCCGCCCAGTATGGCGCCACACCCTTGGTGGTGGTCATGGACAACCAGGAGTACGGCACCATCCGCACGCACCAGGAACGGCATTACCCGCAGCGGGTCTCCGGCACCCAACTCAAGAACCCGGACTTCGGGTTGATGGCCACGGCGTTCGGTGGCTTTGGCATCACGGTCAGGGATGACCGCGACGTGCCGGCGGCCCTGGACGCCGCCTTGGCGGCCATCGACCGGGACCGCACGTTCGCGCTGGTCCACCTCGTGGTGGACCAGCGCGTCAAGGCGTACTAGGCCGCACTGCGGGGTGCTGCCCGGGTGGGCGGACGACGACGGGCCGCACCCGGCGTCGTCCGCTTGGCTTTAAGGTGCCTGCCGGCAGCGGTGCTGCCCGCTACAGTGCCGACCAGCCGCCGTCGGAAGCGAGCACGGCGCCGTTGACGTTCGTGCCGTCGTCGCTGAGCAGGAAGGTGATGGACGCGGCGAGCTGCGCGGCGGTGGCGGGTGTCGGGATGTTCGCCTGCATCAGCGGACCCAGCCGCCCCGCCGCCAGCTCCGAGCCCCAGTTCGCCTCGATATTGGTGATGGTGGCGCCCGGCGCCACGGTGTTGAAGCGCAGCCCCAACGGGCCGTACATGACGGCAGAGTTCCTGGTAAGGCCCACCACTGCATGCTTGGAGGCCGTGTAGGCCGCACCCGCGGCGGAACCCCGCAGCCCGGCCTCCGAGGAGACATTGACCACGGAGCCGGTGCCCGCCTGCAGCATCAGCGGCACCACCGCACGGGTGAGTCGCATCAGCGCGGTGACGTTGATCCGGAAGACCCGCTCCCAGACTTGGTCGTCCACCTCGTGGATGGGGGCGAAGTTGTCCATGATGCCGGCAACGTTGGCCAGTGCATCCACCCTGCCGCCGGCGGCCGCCACCACTGCCGCCACGGCCTCTTCGGTGGAGATGTCACCGGCAACGGCAACCAGGTCCAGGCCGGGGTTCCCGGCCACAAGGTCATCCAGCCGTTCCTTGCTGATGTCCGCCGCGATCACGCGGCCGCCTTCCTTGGCGACGCGCAGCGCGGTTGCCAGCCCGATGCCCGAGCCTGCACCGGTGACAATAACGGTCCTGCCGGCGAACCGGCCCGCGGTTGTGGTTTCCTGCCATGCAGCTTCGTTGCCCATGATGTTCCTTCCAACAGAGATATGGTGCACTGGCGTCCCAAGCACTGATGGCCGGCATCGAAAACGATGCCGGCCATCAGCCAGGTTTCCGGGGCTACAGCCGGTCGGTCCGGTCTTCGCCGCCCTTGTGGCCGGTCCCGCGGAGGTTCTCCTGGACCTTGCCGAACAAATCCTTGATGGTGGATTCGGCGTTGGTGATGACGTCCACGGGAACGAACACCTCGTGGGCAGCCGGCAGGTCGTACTCATCCTTCAGGTGCGTGCCGTTCCCCACCCCTGTCAGGGAGATGTAAACCATGGCTTCCGTCCGCGCGATTCCTGCGAGCTTGCCGAAGACCACCGTGAATTCATTCGGCTGGAAGCTGATTGTCTGCCCGATGTGGCTGCGGCCCAGTTCACCGGCTGTGACTGCCTTTTCCGACTGGCTTCCGGTGTAGTCCATGAACTTCTCCTTCGATCGCCGACGCTTACGCAGGCAGTCTAACCCCGCCCTTCCCCATGGCACACGGGCCTTCCGGACCCCTGCACCAGCCTGCTGGAGGCCTGCACAAAGAAGAAGCGTGGAGCGTGGTCACTCCTCCATTGAGTTGGGCGGCAGCGTCCCTGTTTGATGGCTTCATTGGGCGGCAGCTGCCGCCGCAACCACGCCGTGCAAAGGAATGCCCGTGACTTCAATGACGAGCCGCGTAAAAAGCCCTGTCCGCTGGGACCCGGTCGAGACCGGCGACCTGGTGGAACTCCGCAGGAACGGCCGGGTGGCCTTCAGCGGCGTGGTGGATGACAGGACGGACGACGGCGGCATCGTGTGGGTGACCGCGCCCGCGGGGGGCCGCCGGCTGTTCCACGTCGCAGACGGCCTGGACCTGGCGGTGGTGCCGGCATGACGGAGTGCCCCGAGGACTGCCCGTACTGCACGGGACCTGAGACGGACTGAGGATGGCCGCTCCCGGCCGGGGTGCGCCGCCGCATGCCATCCCGCGGGAGCCTTCCAGTGACCGGATCATCACGATCCGGGCATCAAATTGCCGCCAAGGCAGGTGGCATCGTTGACGCGGGCAACCGGTACGGCGAAGGTGGTGCCATGAGGTCTCAGATAATTTCCCAGGCGATTGCCCTGACGACGGCGGCCGCAACGGCAACGCTGTTGCTCACCGCGTGCGCTCCAAGCCAGCCGCAGTCCCAAACGACGACGACGCCCGCCACCGGGCAGGCCAGCCAGTCGCCCACGTCGTCGGCATCCTCGGCCCCGCCGTCGTCCTCCGCACCTGCCACGACGCCGGACTCCCCCGCCCCCGGCACCACCGCCGCCGGAGCGCCTGCCCTGTGCAAGGCGGCCGGACTCACGGCCGCCACCGATGCCTCCGGCGGCGGCGCGGCGGGCAGCGTCTACATGAAGCTCAACCTCACCAACAAGGGAACCGAACCCTGCATCCTCAAGGGATTCGCCGGCGTCTCCCTGGTTGCGGACGCCGCAGGCGCCCCGATCGGAGCCCCGGCCGCGCGCGACGACTCCACGGGAGTGGTTGACGTCCTGCTGGCCCCCGGCCAGACCGGCACCGCGGTACTGCGCTACACGCAGGCCGGCAACTACATGGACTGCTCGCCGGTGGATGCCGCCGGCTACCGGGTCTACCCGCCCGAGGACACCGACTCCCTGTTCCTCCCGCAGCCCACCAAGGCCTGCGGCAACGCGCAAATCACCTTGCTCTCCATCGGGGCGTTCCAACCGGCCTGACCGCGCACGGCCCGGCGGACCTGGCCGCGACCCGGCACCCACGCCGGGTCGCGGCGGCCGTCGAAACCCAGTGTCGGTGCCTTGGGGCATGATGGAGGCATGAACCAGGAACAGCGTCCTGCCGGCAGCGCTCCCGGCTCCGCTGCGCCCATGGCCCAATTCAGCCGCGCCACCGGGGACTGGTTCCTGGGCGCCTTTTCCGAACCAACACCGGCCCAGGCCGGGGCCTGGACTGCCATCTCGTCAGGTTCGCACGCACTGGTGGTGGCGCCCACCGGGTCCGGCAAGACCCTCGCCGCCTTCCTGTGGGCCCTGGACCGCCTCCTGGGCACGGCCCCGCCGCCCCCCGATCCCGCAGCGGAAACCCCGGCCAAAGGCAAGCGGTCCCGGGCACCCAAACGCAAAACCCGCGTCCTCTACATTTCTCCCCTCAAGGCGTTGGGCGTCGACGTC
Organism: Arthrobacter sp. AG258; assembly: GCF_004364695.1. Classification (NCBI taxonomy): domain Bacteria; kingdom Bacillati; phylum Actinomycetota; class Actinomycetes; order Micrococcales; family Micrococcaceae; genus Arthrobacter; species Arthrobacter sp. AG258. The sequence continues at coordinate 5,231 of NZ_SOBI01000003.1, forward strand.
GAACGCAACCTCCGCTCGCCGCTGATCGGCATCACGCAAACAGCCAAGCGGTTGGGGCTCCCGGCACCGCTGATCACCGTGGGCGTCCGGTCCGGGGACACCCCCACAGCGGACCGCCGGGCCCTGCTCAGCAACCCGCCGGACATCCTCATCACCACCCCCGAGTCGCTGTTCCTCATGCTCACCTCCAGGGCCCGCGAGACCCTCACCGAGGTGGACACCATCATCATCGACGAGGTCCATGCCGTGGCCGGAACCAAGCGCGGCGCCCACCTTGCGGTGTCCCTGGAGCGGCTCGATGCGCTGCTGCCCAAACCTGCGCAACGCATCGGGCTTTCCGCAACCGTGGAGCCGCGGGAACTCGTGGCACAGTTCCTGGCCGGTTCCGCGCCCGTGGAAATCGTCGCGCCGCCGGCCAGCAAGAACTGGGACCTTACGGTGTCGGTGCCGGTGGAGGATATGTCGGACCTGCAGGGCGCTACGGGCGCGTTCGACTCCGGGCCCGCTTCCGGCCTCCAGCCGCAGGCATCCATTTGGCCCCATGTGGAGGAAAAGATCGTTGACCTGGTGCTGGCCAACCAGTCCACCATCGTCTTCGCGAACTCCCGGCGCCTCGCCGAACGCCTCACCGCCCGGCTCAACGAAATCTACGCCGAACGCCAGCTGGTGGCCGTGGGCGGCGGCTGGGACGACGCCGCCCCGGAAGGGCTCGACGCCGGGCCGGGCAGCCCGGGGGGACCGTCGTCGGGCCTTCCCGCGTCAACGGCCACACCCGCGCACATGATGGCGCAAGCGGGCAGTTCCGCCGGCGCAGATCCGGTACTGGCGCGGGCGCACCACGGTTCCGTTTCCAAGGACCAGCGGGCATTGATCGAGGACGACCTCAAATCCGGGCGGCTGCGGTGCGTGGTGGCCACGTCATCGCTGGAACTTGGCATCGATATGGGTGCCGTGGACCTGGTGGTCCAGGTCGAATCGCCCCCGTCGGTGGCCAGCGGCCTGCAGCGGGTGGGCCGTGCAGGCCACCAGGTGGGCGAGGTCTCCCAAGGCGTCCTGTTCCCCAAGCACCGGGCGGACCTGGTCCACACGGCCATCACCGTGGAACGGATGCTGGATGGCAAGATCGAGCGGCTGGCCATCCCGGCCAACCCGCTGGACATCCTGGCCCAGCAGACGGTGGCGGCAACGGCCCTTGGGAGCATCGACGTGGAGGAATGGTTCAGCACCGTGCGCCGTTCCGCTCCCTTCGCGTCCCTCCCCCGCTCCGCGTTCGAGGCCACCCTCGACCTGCTGGCGGGACGGTACCCGTCCGACGAATTCGCCGAACTCCGCCCCAGGATCATCTGGGACCGGAATGCCGGCACCATCGAGGGCCGTCCCGGCGCGCAACGGCTGGCCGTCACGTCCGGCGGCACCATCCCGGACCGCGGACTGTTCGGCGTCTACATCATCGGCACGGAGGCGGAAGGCTCGGCGTCCCCGGCCGAGGACGGAAAACCGGCGCGTGCGCCCAAGGGTGGCCGGCGTGTGGGCGAACTCGACGAGGAAATGGTCTACGAGTCGCGGGTGGGCGATGTCTTTGCCCTCGGCGCCACCAGCTGGAAGATCGAGGACATCACCCACGACCGCGTCCTGGTCTCCCCCGCGTTCGGCCAGCCCGGCAAGCTGCCATTCTGGAAGGGCGACTCCCTGGGCCGCCCGGTGGACCTTGGCCGCGCCCTGGGCGCGTTCGTCCGCGAACTGTCCGCGTCCGATCCCGGCCCGGCCACCGAACGGTGCAAAGCCAGCGGCCTGGACGACTTCGCTGCCAACAACCTCATCCAGTACCTCAGCGAGCAGAAGCAGGCCACCGAGGTGGTCCCCAGCGACACCACGCTCGTGGTGGAGCGGTTCCACGACGAACTGGGCGACTGGCGCGTGATCCTGCACAGCCCGTTCGGCATGCCCGTCCACGCGCCGTGGGCCCTCGCGGTGGGCCAGCGGCTTCACCAGCGGTACGGGCTGGACGGCTCGGCCATGGCGGCCGACGACGGCATCGTCCTGCGGGTGCCCATGATGGAAGACGAGCCCCCGGGCGCCGAACTGTTCCTCTTCGACCCGGAGGAACTGGAGCAGATCGTCACCGCCGAGGTGGGCGGCAGCGCCCTCTTCGCCTCGCGTTTCCGCGAGTGTGCGGCCCGCGCGCTGCTGCTGCCCCGGCAGACCCCCGGCAAGCGCCAGCCGCTCTGGCAGCAGCGCCAGCGGTCGGCCCAACTGCTGGACGTGGCCAGGAAGTACCCCACGTTCCCCATCGTGCTCGAAACGGTCCGGGAATGCCTGCAGGACGTCTACGATCTGCCGGCCTTGAAGGACATCGCCGCCTCCGTGGAAAGGCGCGAGCTGCGGATTGTGGAGACCACCACCCAGCAGCCCTCGCCATTCGCCAAGTCCCTGCTCTTCGGTTACGTCGCCCAGTTCCTCTACGAAGGCGACTCCCCGCTCGCGGAACGCCGAGCCGCGGCCCTGGCCCTGGACTCCACGCTGCTCAACGAACTGCTGGGCCGGGTGGAACTGCGCGAACTCCTGGACGCCAAGGTCATTGAGGCCACCGAACGCGAACTGCAGCGGCTGACCCCGGACCGGCGTGCGCGGGGCATGGAGGGAGTGGCCGACCTCCTGCGGCTGCTGGGCCCGCTCGCGCCGGAAGAGGCAGCCGCGCGGTTGCAGGGCACGGCGCCGCCGGTTGAGGCTGCCGAGACCTCTCCGGCCGTGGAACCTGCCGAAACCTCTCCTTCGGTTGAGGCCACCGAAACCGGGCAGTCCGACACCCCCGCCGCCGTCGCCGACGCGGCCGCCCACCTTGCCGCGCTCCAGCGGGCCAATCGCGCCATCAAGGTCAACATCGGCGGGTTTGAGCGGTTCGCCGCCGTCGAGGATGCCGCCCGCCTCCGCGATGCCATCGGCGTGCCGCTGCCCATGGGTGTGCCATTGGCCTTCATCGAACCCGTTGCCGATCCGCTGGGCGACCTCGTGTCCCGGTATGCCCGGACACACGGTCCCTTCACGGCAGCCGAGGCCGCCACCCGGCTGGGCCTGGGCGTTGCCGTGGTGGGCACGGCACTGAAACGGCTGGCAGCGGACGGGCGCGTCGTGGAAGGAGAGTTCCGGCCCCACGCCACCCCGCCCGAGGCCCCACCGCTGGAGCCGGGCGGCCAGGAATCGGGGTCGGGGGATCAAAGCCGGCCGGCTGATCAGCCGGCACCATCGGGCAGCTCCTCACCTGTCGGCCAGCAGGCGGTCGCCAGCGAATGGTGCGACGCCGAGGTGCTGCGCAAGCTCCGCCGCCGCTCCCTGGCCGCGCTGCGCGCCGAAGTGGAACCGGTGGACGCCGCAGCCTATGGGCGCTTCCTGCCGGCCTGGCAGCATGTCAGAACCCCCGGCGGCGGGCGCGGCCAACCCTCCCTGCGCGGCCTGGACGGCATCATCACCGCCATCGACCAGCTCTCGGGGGTGCCCGTTCCCGCCTCGGCCTGGGAGCCGCTGGTCCTGGCAAGCCGGGTATCCAACTACCAGCCCGCCATGCTGGATGAACTCATGGCGGCAGGTGAGGTCTTGTGGTCGGGCGCCGGATCCTTGCCGGGAAACGACGGCTGGATCAGCCTCCACCTCGCTGACTCCGCGGAGTTGACGCTCAATCCTGCCCCTGACTTCGAGCCCGGAGATGCCGGCCGGCGCCTCCTGGACCACCTGCGGAACAACGGTGGCGGGTACTTCTTCCGGCAGCTCACCGAAGTGGCCGGCGGCATGGACGCCGTCCTCAGCGACCAGGAGGTGATCACCGCGCTGTGGGAACTCGCATGGGCCGGCAGGATTACCGGCGACACATTCGCCCCGGTCCGGTCCCTGATCGCCGGCGGGCATACAGCGCACCGGCAAGTGGCCCGTGCCCCGCGCGCCCGGGCACCGCGGTTGAGCCGGCTGGGCCGCTCCCACGGCACCGGCCTGATGGGCTCCCCCGGGCTGGCCGGCGGCCGGTACGGAGCGCAGGGAGCTTCAACGCCTGCTACGGCAGCCGGCCGCTGGTCCGCCCTTCCCGAGCCCGAACTCGATGCCACCATCCACGCCCGCGCCACTGCTGAACTCCTGCTGGACCGCTACGGCGTGGTCACCAGGGGCTCGGTCATGGCCGAACAAATCCTCGGCGGCTTCGGGCTCATGTACAAGGTACTGGCGCGGCTGGAGGAAGCGGGCCGGTGCCGGCGCGGCTACTTCATCGAACACCTCGGCGCCGCCCAGTTCGCCGTTCCCGCCACCGTGGACCGGCTCCGTTCCTACTCGGAGGACACGCAACTGGCCAAGGCGGAACCGGTGGCCCTGGCCCTTGCCGCCACCGATCCCGCCAACCCGTTCGGCGCGGCCCTCCCCTGGCCCGCACTGAGGGACGACGCCGGTACCGGCCACCGCCCCGGCCGGAAGGCGGGTGCCCTGGTAGTGCTGGTGGATGGCGCGCTGGTGCTGTACGTGGAACGCGGTGGCAAGACTCTTCTGGCGTTCAGCGATGACGCCGCCGTCCTGGCGGCTGCCGGCGCTGCCCTGGTCGGGGTGGTCACCCGGGGAGCCGTGGACAAACTGATCATGGAGAAGGTGAACGGGCAGGGAATCCTGGACACCCCCGTTGCCGCAGCCCTCAGCGCCGCCGGCGCCTACTCCACGCCAAAGGGATTGAGGATCCGTGCCTGAGGGGGATTCCGTCTGGCGGGCCGCCCGTCAACTGCACCAGGCCCTGGCGGGGCAGGCGCTGCTTGCCACGGATTTCCGTGTGCCGCGGTTTGCCACGCTGAACCTTGCAGGGTGGACCGTCGAGGAAGTGGTCCCGCGCGGCAAGCACCTGCTGATGCGGGTGGTGGGCCCGGAGGACAAACGGCTGACCATCCACTCGCACCTGAAAATGGAAGGGGCCTGGCAGGTCTACCCGCCGGGCGGACGGTGGCGGAAGCCCGGATTCACCGCCCGGTGCGTACTGCGGACGGCCGCTGCGGACGCCGTCGGCTTCTCCCTGGGAATCCTGGAAGTGGTGGCCACGGCCAATGAGGACTCCGTCGTGGGATTCCTGGGTCCGGACCTCCTGGGCCCGGACTGGGACCTGGATGAAGCCGAACGCCGTGTCCGGTCCCGCCCGGAGGTACCGATCGGCGTGGCATTGCTGGACCAACGGAATCTCGCGGGCATCGGCAACATCTACCGCTGCGAGGCGTGCTTCCTGTCGGGAGTGCATCCCGCCACGCCCGTGGCCGACGTCGTGGACGTCCGGACCATGATGACCGACGCCAAACAATTGCTGGAGGCCAACCTCGGCCCCGGCCGCCGCGTTACTGTCCTCAATGCCCGCGGCCTCCCTGTAGGCAGGATGGCCGGCAGGCCCGGCTATTGGGTGTACGGCGGGGAACGACGACCGTGCCTCAAGTGTGGGACTCCCATCCAGCGAGGCCTCCTGGGCAAGCCCAACGGCGAGGAGGAACGGGACATTTACTTCTGCCCCACGTGCCAGCCGGTGCCGGACTGACAGCAGCAGGCCTGGCGGGGACTCAGCAGTTGGCGGGAGCCGGCTTGCTTGCCGCTTTCGGCGTCGCCGCAGGGGCCATGAAGCGCGGCAGCAGGACATGGACCAAGGGGCCGATGGCCAAGGCATAAACCACGGTGCCCACGCCCACGGAGCCGCCGAGCAGCCACCCGATGGCCAGCACGGTCACTTCAATGAGGGTGCGGGACAGCCGGACCGACCAGCCGGTCCGGCGGGCCAGGCCGGTCATCAGCCCATCCCGTGCGCCCGGCCCGAAGCGTGCCCCGATGTAGCAGGCGGAAGCGATGCCGTTCAGCACCATGGCCCCGCCGAGGAGGCCGATCTGGCCGGCCAGGAGGGAAACCTGCGGGATCACTGCCAGCCCGATGTCCGCGAACACTCCCACCAGTACCGCATTGCACAGGGTGCCGAACCCCGGCCACTGCCGCAACGGAATCCACAGGAGAAGCACCAGGAAACTCACCGCGATAACCACCACCCCGATGCTCAAACCGGTCCGGTTGGCAACGCCCTGGTGGAACACATCCCAGGGGTCCAGGCCCAGGCCGGCACGGATGAACATGGCCAGCGAAATGCCGTACATGGCCAGGCCGGTGAAGAGTTGGAGAAGTCTGCGGGTCATCATGAGAACAACCATTCCAGCAACTGGCATTGGAATACATAGCCAGTTTGAGATACTGGCTCTATGGCTGTCCTCACTCCCCAGGCTTTGTCCCGCCTCCTCGGCCCGTGGAACAGCGGCACCGGGCCGGCCTACCGCGAGCTGGCGGACGTGGTACGGCTCCTGATCCTGGACGGCCGGATTGCCCTGGATACCGCCCTGCCCAGCGAGCGCTCGCTCAGCTCCGTCCTCGGGGTCAGCCGGACAACCGTTACGGCGGCGTATGCCACCCTCCGGGACCAGGGCTTCCTGAGCACCGGCCAAGGCAGCCGGGGCAAGACCCGCATCCCGGAACTGACCCCGTTCGGGCCGGCGCTTTTCGGCCCGCAACCCCAATCCGCTTCCCCGCTGGCGGCGCCGGGCCTGACCGCCCCTGAAGGGCTGATCGATCTGGCCTATTCAGCATTGCCCGCCAGCGGCGAAGTGGTGCACCGGGCCTTTGCCGCGGCGCTGACGGAGCTGCCTGCCCTGCTGCCGGGTTTTGGCTATGACGCCTTGGGGCTGCTGCCGTTGCGCCAGGCAGTTGCGGACCGGTACACGGCTGCCGGTGTACCCACCCAGCCGGGGCAGGTCATGGTCACGTCCGGAGCGCAGCACGCCTTGACCATCATCATCCGGACCCTGGCCGACCGGCAGGACAGGATCCTGGTGGAGCACCCCAGCTATCCCCACGCACTGGATGCCATCCGTTCCGCCCGCTGCCGCCCCGTCCCGGTGGCTTTCGCCGAGGCCGGCTGGGACCTGCCGGCCCTCGAATCGGCCCTGGTCCAGCAGCGGCCCAAGCTCGCCTACCTGGTGCCGGACTTCCACAACCCCACTGGGATGATCATGCCCGACGAACAACGGCGCCTGCTGGCCCGCGCGGCGGCCGCATCCGGAACAGTGCTGGTGGCGGATGAAACGCTGCGCGACCTCAACCTCGACGGCATCGCCACCACTCCGCTGGCCGGCTTCGGCAGCGGAATCGTATCGATCGGCTCGCTGAGCAAGTCGCATTGGGGCGGCCTGCGCACCGGGTGGATCCGCGCCTCCGAACCGATGATCCAGCGCTTCGCCGCCGCGCGCACCACGCTGGACCTGGGCGGCCCCGTCATGGAGCAGCTGGCCGCAGCCCACCTGGTGCGGGCACTTGAGGAGCCGCTGCCCGCACTGTTGCACACGCTGCGGGGCAACCGCTCAACCCTGCTCGGCCTGCTCGCGGAACACCTGCCCACCTGGCAGACGACTCCTCCCGCCGGGGGCCTCTCCGTCTGGTGCAGGCTTCCCGCCCCCATCAGCACGGCCCTCACGGTCTTGGCGCCGGAATTCGGCATCAGGCTCGCGGCCGGCCCCAGGTTCGGGATCGGCGGCGCCTTTGAACGCAACCTGCGCCTGCCCTTCACGCTCGCAACGGACAAACTGGAGGCGGCGGTGCTGGGACTCCGCGCCGCCCAGGACCGGCTGGACGCCGCTCCCCAGCTGCGCCGGTCACTGATCCACGCCCCCGCCGTCGCCATCGCCTGATCCGGCCACCGGCTGGCCCGGGCCACCGAAATCGCCGGAGGTGTGCGTAACCGCCGGAGCGGAACGGCGATCCCGCACCGCTCCGGCGATTTCGCGCGCCAAACGGGAGGCGTGGCTACGCGTACACGTGCTCCAGGAACCCGGCCCATGCCTTGGCCGTGGTCTCGGAGTCGCCGGCGCCGCCGAAATCGTGAACCGTCATGCCCACCGGGGCGCCGAAGGCGTTGCGGCCGAAGAACCGGTACAAGGCGTTTTGGGTACGCAGGCCCAGGAAGTGCTCGTTCGAGAAGTCCACGCCGCCCGCCAGCCGCCCCACGCCGTCGAGCTCCACGTCAAAGCTGTCCCCCTGCCCGGCGGTTCCCAGGCCCAGCGCTTCCCGCAGCTTGGCGAACCCGTCCGGTGCCTGCGAAGCCGGGGGAGCCTGAATGTCGGTGAACACCACGGGACGGCCGTCGAAGTACTGCAGGTATTGGCCCAGCGTGTGCAGGTAGAACTCGGTGTGGCGGCTGGCGCCGTCGTACTGCTCATCCCAGTTGTCGGCGAAAATGCCGCTATGGACGTAGTGCAGGCGTGTGCGGCCGCCGTCCAGCGGCTCCAGGACGTGTTCCAGTTGGTTGAACCAGCCGTCCGGGCCTTCCATCCTGGATACCAGGTGGCTGGGGTACTCTTCCACGGTCCTGACCGCTGGCCACTGGTCCGTGGGGAACATCCAGGCCGGGGTTCCGGCGGTGACGGCTTCCCACACCCGCTCGGGCGTGCCGGGAAGCTCAGAGTCGTGGACGATTTCAAAGGAGCGCTTGTTGTTCATTTGTCCTGTTCCTTGCCTGGAGTGGATTCGTTGGTCGCCTTGGGGGCATTGGTTTCTTTGAGGACCGGGTGCAGGGCCACGACCAGCCGGTGCCGCCGCCCGTGTGGGGACCCGTCGTCGTGGTACTTGTCAACCAGCCGGGTGACCTCCACGCCGAGCTCCTCGGCGAAGGCTGCCCGGTCGGCGGCGGTGCGGAAAGTAATCTCGCCGTCGATGGCGAATGTGGCCAGTTTCTGCCGGGCAGCGGCGGCACCGGCTATCAGTTTTCCCACTTCCCGGACCATCCGGCCGGCGAGCGCCAGCAGCCAGAATGCGGAGAAACGGTCTGAGAAACGGTGCGGATCCGGCGAGATCGAGGCCAGCGCGGACGGCGAGATCAGATAGGAAGCTGCGGTGGCTTGGAGCACGCGCTCGGTGACGTTCCCTTTGCGGCGCTCCTCCACCAGCTCCACCAGTCCATGCCGCTCCAGCGCCTTGAGGTGGTAGTTGACCTTTTGCCTGGGCAGGCCCACCCGAACCGCCAGCTGCGTTGCGGAACCGGGCCGGGCCAGCTCCCGCAGGATGCTGGTGCGGATGGGGTCCAGCGACGCTTCGGCCGCAGCCGGGTCCTCGATGACTGCAATTTCCTGCATGCCACCATTCTCATTACCGACAACTTTTATTGTCAAGAACTTTTTTGTCGTCGGTGGTCCGCGTGATCCTGGCCCCGCTGGCCGCCCAAGGGCACCGGTAGAATAGGGCGGTGATGCAATCCCCCCTCCCCGTGCGCGACGGCGTCAACGCCACCCGCCTCCGCCTCCCGGACGAGGGCCCCTGGGACACCGCGATGGACTACATGATGCACCGCTGGGGGCACATCGATCCGCAGGGCATCGAGGACCGGTTCGACGCCGGCGAGATCGTGGGCGAGGGCGGCATCCCCCTGGACCGCAGCACCCCGCTCCAGGACCACACCTTCATCTGGTACTACCGCACGCTGCCGCCGGAGACCCGGCTGCCCGTCGAGCTGTCCATCCTGCACCAGGACGAGCACCTGCTGGTGGTGGACAAGCCGCACTTCCTCCCCACCACCCCGGGCGGGACCTACATCCAGGAGTCCGCCCTGGTCCGGCTGCGGAACCAACTGGACCTGCCGGACCTGATTCCCATGCACCGGCTGGACCGCATGACGGCCGGGGTCCTGCTCTTCTCCACCAACCCGCAGACCCGCGGCAAGTACCAGGTGCTGTTCGAGAAGCGGCAGGTGCAAAAGGAGTACGAGTGCGTCTCCGCCGCGGAGCCCGCTCCGGGACATCCCGCCGTCGAATTTCCCGTGGTGGTCCGCAACCGGATGACCAAGTCCCGAAGCTACCTGCTGGCGGAAGTCATTGACGGCGAGCCGAACGCGGAAACCAGGATCGAGCAGCTGGAAACGTTCGACGACGGTGGCCCGGAGGGTGCCGCGGGTACCGGTGGCAGCGGCACCAGCAGGCGCCGCCTTGCCAGGTACCGGCTGGAACCACACACCGGCAAGACCCACCAGCTGCGGGTGCACATGGCCTCGCTGGGACTTGGGATCGTCAACGACGCCTTCTACCCTGACCTGCTGGACAAAGCCCCGGACGACTACGCGAAACCGCTGCAGCTGCTGGCCCGCGGCATCCGCTTCGTCGACCCGATCTCAGGCCGGCCAGTAGAGTACCGCAGCGACCTGGACCTCAGCGAAGCTGTCCGAACACGTCCCTGAACACCTCTTCAACCCCGGACGTGTGGAGCACGAACTCCACCACCTCCAGGTCGCTGGCCGGGTGCAGCGCCTGGAATCCGGCCAGGGCGTCCAGGGCCGCCTGTGCGACGGCATCCGCCGCCCAGCCGTAAGCGCCCGCACCCACCGCCGGGAACGCCAGTCCGCGGGCGCCCAGGGAGTCCGCCAGCCGCAGGCTTTCGCTGAAGCAGGACACCAGGAGGGCCCTGTTGGTCTGCCCGGCATGCCGGTTCGGGCCGACGGTGTGGATAACCCAGCGGGCCGGCAGCCGGAATCCGGCCGTTGCCACGGCGGCGCCGGTCTGCAGTCCGTGCGGGAGGTCCGTTGCCCGCAACTGACGGCACGCAGCCAACAGTTCCGGACCGGCTGCCCGGTGCAGCGCCCCGTCCACTCCCCCGCCGCCGAGCAGCGACGAATTCGCGGCATTGACAACCGCATCCACCCGCCGCTGCGTTATGTCGCCCTGCAAAACCGTGATCCGCATGCCGCCAGTTTCCCACTCCACCGTGCGTTCCGGGCACGCACGGCCTCGGCGGTATCCCTCCCCGGGTGGGTGCCCGTCACGGGCACCGCCGGGCCGGCAAAAGTGCGGTACCTTGTGGCAATGGACTTCGGCAGCGCTGACAGCTGGGGGGCGGCCCTCTATTTCTGGGTCATCCCGCTGGTGGTTGGCGACGCCATTTTCCCGCCCATCCCCTCGGAGATGGTGGTGATTACCGGCGGCGCATTGTCCGCGGACGGCCGGGCCAACGTGTTCCTCGTCCTGGTGCTCGCCGCCCTGGCGTCCTGGATTGGCGACATGGTGGTGTTCCACCTGTTCCGCCGCCGGCTCAGCCACGTACTGGACCGCTGGAAATGGGGGCGCCGGGTGCACGCCGGCATCCATGCAGCCCTGGCGAAGGCCGGGCGGTCGTCCACCTATGGCACCATCATCGGCGCACGGTTCATCCCCGGCGGCCGGCTTGCAACCTCGGCAGCGTCAGGGGTCGCAAATGTCTCGGTGCGCGGCTTCGGGCTCTGCGCCGGGCTGGGGGCGGTCCTCTGGGCCTGCTGGCTCGTCGGGCTGGGGTACTTTACGGGGTCAACCACCAGGCTGCCGTTCTGGGCCAGTTCCCTCATCGGGGTGGCCGTGGGCCTGGTGATCGGCGCCGTCGTGGGGCTGATCGTCACCCGCCGGCGCGGCGACAGGTCCCCCGTGGAGGACGAGCCCATTCCGGACGCAGGCTAGACGGGCAGCCACTTGCCGCGGCTGCGCCGCAGCACGCTGAGCGCACCTGTCAGCGCAACGCGTTCGACGGCGTCGCGCATCATGTTTGCCGACTCCAGCGCCTGCTGGTTCTCACCGGAGTACTCGGTGGCTTCCACAAGGAATCGAAGGTTGAGTTGCGGCACTCCGCCGGCAATCTGCAGCTGGTGCGCCTCCACGTGGTGGCGGGTGCCCAGCGCCTCCACGGCGGCGTCCATGACGGACTCCGGCGGATTCCCCGGCCGCAGCCCGGTGATCTTGAGGCGGGTCTGGAAGGAAGGCATGCCCTCCACCCTATCCAAACCCCCGCTCACATCCTGTCCCCGAAAACCCAACCCCCGCTCACATCCTGCCGCCAAAAACCCAACCCCCGCTCACTCTCTTCAAGAGAGTGAGCGGGGGTTGGGGTTGGAATGGTAAAACGTGAGCGGGGGTTTGGGTTGGAACCGCAAAACGTGAGCGCGCGTTGGGATGCCAACGGCAATAGGTGAGCCCGCGTCGGAAGAAAAGCCGCCGGAAGTGAGCGGGCGTTCCTAGCCGGTGTTGCGCAGGCCTGCGGCAACACCGTTCACGGTGATGAGCATGGCCCGCTGGAGGCGCTCGTCGATCTCGGCCCCGCTGATTTCCGCCTCGGTCCGGATACGGCGCATCAGCTCGACCTGCAGGTAGCTGATGGGATCCAGGTACTGGTCGCGGATCTCCAGGGAACGCTTCAGCGTGGGCTGGGCGTCCAGGAGGATGTCCTCGCCGGTGAGCTTGCGGACCTCGGCCACCGTGAGTTCGTATTCCTCCCGGATGGTGCGGAACAGGTGGTGCAGTCCCTCCGGGACCAGGGTGGACACGTAGTAGCCGGCGATGTCCATGTCCGTCTTGGCCAGGGTCATCTCCACGTTGGACAGCACGGACCGGAAGAAGTTCCAGTGGTCCATCATCTCCACCAGCTGGGCGGAGTGACCGGCTTCCCGGGCAGCCTTCAACCCCGAGCCCACGCCGAACCAGCCCGGCACGATCTGCCGCGACTGCGTCCAGCCGAACACCCATGGAATGGCGCGCAGGCCGCCGAGGCCCGCGCCCGAATCCGGACGCTTGGACGGCCGGGAGCCGATGTTGAGCGACCCGAGCTGTTCCACCGGCGTGGACGCCATGAAGTAGGCGGGCAGGTCCGGGTGGTCGATCAGCTTGCGGTAGCGGTCGAACGCGGCATCCGAGATGGACTCCATGACGTGTCCGTATCGCTCCCGCTGGTCCTCGGAAGTCCGAGGGGTGCGGTGCAGGGCCGAACCCTGCAGCACCGCAGCGAGTGAGAGTTCCAGGTTCTCCCGGGCCAGTTCGGGCAGGGAGTACTTGTCCGAGATGACCTCACCCTGTTCCGTGAACTTGATTTCGCCTTCCAGGACGCCGTTGGGCTGGGCCAGGATGGCGTCATAGGTGGGTCCGCCGCCACGGCCCACGGAACCGCCGCGGCCGTGGAACAGGCGGACGCGGACACCGTGCTTGGCCGCGATATCGCGCAGCTTGCGCTGGGTCTTGTGGATCTCCCACTGGCTGGTCATGACGCCGGATTCCTTGTTCGAGTCCGAGTAGCCCAGCATCACTTCCTGGACGTCCCCGCGCAACCGCACCAGCTCCCGGTAGGAGGGATCGGACAGCAGCTGGTCGACAATCTCGGCCGAGGCCCGCAGCTCCTCCACCGTTTCCAGCAGCGGGGCGAAGCCAAGCTTGGCGTAAGGCTTGTCGCCGAACAGGTTCACCAGGCCGGCTTCGCGGGCCAGGACGGCAGCGGCGAGGACGTCGTCTGCGCCGCGGGTCATGGAGATGATGTAGGTTTCGATGACGTCCGGCCCGTACATGCGCAGGGCCCGCCGGATCTCCCGGAAGACGTCGTAGGTGCCGTCGGCGGCGCCGTCGAGCTTGATCGGGTGGCCGGAGAGCGGGCGGCGGGACGCCAGTTCGGAGCCCAGAACCTCGAAGCGTTCCTCGCGGCTCAGCTCCGCGTAGCGCAGCCCGGGGCCACCAATCCGGTCCATCAACTGCCCGACGGCGTCGTGGTGGTGGTCGGCGTGTTCGCGGATGTCCAGCGTGGCCAGGTGCAGCCCGAACGAGGCGATGGCGCGGCGCACCCGTGCCAGCGAACCGTCTGCGGCCAGGGCTGCCGAGTGGTTGCGGAGCGAGAGTTCGAGAAGCTGCAGGTCGGCCATGAGTTCATCGGTGGCGTTGTAGTCGCGCCCGTGCTCGTGGTTCGAATTGACGGCCACCCGCTTGCCCGTGTTGATGAGCTTGGCCTTGATGCAGGTGAGCTTCAGCCGGTAGGGCTCCTGCGCATTCAGTTCCAGGACCCGCTTGTCCAGGCCCGGCAGGTTCTTCAGGTCCGTATCAATTGATTCGAGCAGCGCGCGGTCGGCACCGGCCAGGGCGGTGGAGTTGGAGAGCACGGAGATCAGCTCATCGATCATGCCGATGCTGATGCGGATGGCGCTCTGGTTTTGGATCTGGAGGATTTCCCGGGTCACGGCCGCGGTGACGTTCGGGTTGCCGTCGCGGTCACCGCCGATCCAGGAACCGAACCGGATGGGTGCGTCCTTGGCGGCCAGGCTGACACCGTGCTCACCCAGGAGGTCGGCGAGTTCGGACAACATCTGCGGCATGGCGTCGGTGAGGATGCCGCCCAGGTAGTAGATGGCGTTCCGGGCCTCATCCACGGGCGTGGGCCGGACCTGGCGCAGTTCGTCGGTCTGCCACATCTGGTCGATGATCTCGGCCAGCTGCCGGTCCTGCCTCCGCCTCGCCGTTGACCCCTCGGCCGTGGAGTGGGACAGGACGTCGGAGATCTTGCGAATCTTGTCCAGGACCGAGCGGCGGGACGCTTCGGTGGGGTGTGCGGTGAAGATTGGGCGGACGTCCAGCCCGTTGACCACTTCCTGGAGGACGTCCGGGCCCGCCTGCTCGGCGATGTCCGCCACGGTCTTGGCCAGCCAGCCGTCCTTTTCCGCCCGGTTTCGCAGGCCGCGGACCCGATGGACCTGCTCGGCGGCGTTGGCCAGGTGGAAGTAGAACGCGAAGGCGCGCACCAGGTCGGTTGCCTGCTCAATCGGCAGGGAGCCGAGCAGTTCGCGGACCTGGGCGACGACGTCGTGCGCGCTCCAGGGGCCGGTGGCGTCCGCGCCGCCGCGCGCCGCTTCCTTGGATTCCTTGGTCAGCAGCCGGACCTGTTCCACGAGGTCCAGGAGTTCGGGCCCATGCTGGCGGACCAGGGATTCGCCGAGGAGGGTGGAAACACGGCGGACGTCTGCCCTCAGTTCGGAGGCCAGGTCTGTTTCGGGATGTGCTGCAGTGTGAGCCATGGAAGCTATCTTTCGAGGGTTTCGGACTTGGCTCGTACACTGCGCTGGATACTGTGAGCCACGTTACTAGCTAAAGATGCTACCCCCGGTCCGGCGCCACAGTGGAATCTGTCTCAAAAGATGTCGCCACCGGCGGAATGAACAGGAAATACCCGTGGTTGTAGCGTGGGCACACGCAACCGGAAGGAACCATGTCCACCACCACCGCAGCCAAGTTCGAGCGCTGGCAGCGCTTCCGCACCAATCGGGACAGGGCGCTGGCAGCCCCGCACGGCTGGCTCACCCTGACCTCTTTCCAGTGGCTCGAGGACTCACCTGCCGGCGTCGACCTCGCCCCGGGCCTCTGGTCCGTGGACGGCACGACGGCGGTACTCACCGCGGTCCCGGCGGACGGGCTCACGCTGGTGGAGACGGGCGAAAAGGTGGACGGCACCGTGTCCGCTGTCCTCGCGGACGAGGAGTCGCTGATGTGGGTCCGGTTCGGCGGCCCGGACGGGAACCAGGTGGTGGTGGAACTGGCGATGCGCGGCGGGAAATACGCGATCCGCACCCGGGATTCGGCCTCGCCGGTGTTCACCGAGTTCGACGGCGTCCCCACCTACCCGTACAACCCGGAGTGGGAAGTCACCGGCCGGTTCGTGCCCTACCCTGAGCCGGTGGAGGTACCGATCGGAACCGCCAACCCGCTGGTGGACGGTGTGCACCGCAGCGTGGGTGAGGTGGTCTTTGGCCTCCCCGGCAGCAGCCACGAGTTCCGGCTGCAGGCCGAGGAGGAGAAACTGGGCGCGCTGACCGTCACCTTCCACGACGAAACGAACGGCGAGACCACGGACGACTGGCGGAAGCTTTCGCTGCCCCGGCCCCGCCCGGACGGCTCCGTGGTCCTGGACTTCAACCGTGCCATCAACTACCCCAGCGCCTTCACCCCCTACGGCACCTGCCCCATGCCCGTGAAGAACAACAGCCTGGACATCCGCGTGGAGGCAGGAGAGATGCAGCCGTACCCGGGCGCGTGACCGGTTTCGACAGGCTCAACCCCCGAACGCTGACACCCCTGTGATGGCCCGGCCCACGATCAGGGTGTTGACCTCGAACGAGCCCTCGTAAGTGTAGATGGCCTCGGCGTCGGCGAAGATCTTGGCCATCCGGTAGTCGGTGACAATGCCGTTGCCGCCAAGGATGGACCGGCCCAGCGCCACGGTTTCGCGCATCCGGGCGCTGAGGTACGACTTGGCCAGGGCCACCTGCTGCATGCCCGCTGCGCCCTCGTCCTGGAGCCTGGCGATCCCAGCCATCATTCCCATGCTGGCTACGGTGTTGCCCAGCATGGTGACCAGCTGTTGCTGGATCAGCTGGAAGTGCGCCAGCGGCCGGCCGAACTGCTGACGCTCCACGGCGTACTGCCGGGCGACGTCGAACGCCGCCAGCTGCTGGCCCACCGTCTGCCAGGCCACCATGATCCGCGAACTGCGCAGCAGCTCCTTGGTGTCCTCGAAGCTGCTGATGCCGCTGAAGCGGTCCGCCTCCGGCACCCGCACGTCGCTGAAGACGATGTCCGCGTTCTGGACGGTCCGCAGCGCGATCTTGTTCTCGATCCTGCTCCGGCTGACGCCAGGCAGGCCGGCGTCCACGATGAAGCCCCGGACGGAACCGTCGGCTTCGTCGCGCGCCCAGACCAGCATGTAGTCGCAGAACGTCCCGTTGCCGATCCAACGTTTGGCGCCGTTGAGCACCCACGTGTCGCCGGCGTCGTCCGCTTCTCCGGTGCCGGAGGAAATCCGCCGGGCACGTGTCTCCATGCCGCCGGCGACGTCGGAGCCGTGCAGGGGTTCGGTGAGGGCGAAGGCGCCGGTGATCCGCAGGTTCGAGGCGTCGGCCAGCAGCCGCCGTTTCTGGTCCGGCGAGCCGAAGGCGTGCAGGGATTCGACGAAGAGGTCGTGGTGGACCAGGAAGAACGTGGCCAGGGAGGTGTCCACGCGGGTCATCTCCGCGATGACCAGCCCGGCGAACAGGTTGCTGTAGCCCCGGTGCGCCGGCGTGCTCAGTTCCAGGGCGGCCAGCTTGGGCAGGATGTGGGCAGGGAACTCGGCTTTGTTCCACCAGTCGCCGGCGTAGGGTGCCACGTCGGCGGCAAGGAAGTCCCGCAGCTCCGCCAGCTTGTTGCGCTCGGCCTGTCCCAGCATGGATTCGACGGCGAAGAAGTCCGCCGCCGGCAGGTCCGGAATGTCCGGGGAACTCATCGCGGCCCCATCCGGATGGCGCCGTCCAAGCGGATGGTCTCCCCGTTCAGCATGGCGTTATCGACGATGTGCGCCACCAGGTTGGCGTACTCCGCCGGCTTCCCCAGCCGGGACGGGTGCGGTACCTGGGCGCCCAGCGAGTCCTGGGCCTCCTGCGGCAGGCCTGCCATCATGGGCGTTTCGAAGATGCCCGGGGCGATGGTGACCACCCGGATCAGCGAGCGTGCCAGTTCCCGGGCGATGGGTAGCGTCATGGCGGCCACGGCCCCCTTGGAGGCTGAGTAGGCGGGCTGGCCGATCTGCCCGTCGAAAGCGGCCACGGATGCCGTGTTGATGATGACGCCGCGCTCCGGGCCGCCCAACCGGGTGGCGACGGGTTCGGTGGCCGCCATGGCCTCGGCCGCCAGCCGCAGCACGTTGAAGGTGCCGACCAGGTTGACCTGGACAACGCGGCTGAACGCTTCCAGCGGCAGGACGCCAGCACGGCCCAGCACCTTGCCGGGAGTGGCAATTCCTGCGCAGTTCACCACGATCCGCAGCGGGCCCAGCCCGGCGGCTGTTGCGACGGCGGCCCGCACCTCGGCTTCGCTGGTCACGTCCGCCGCGGCGAAGACGGCGGACTGCCCGGCTTGGGCGCGGCCGTTGAGGTCGTCCGCCACCGCCTGGCCGCCCGAGGAGGCGAGGTCCAGGAGCACCACCGAGGCGCCGTCGTCGAACAACCTGCGTGCGGTGGCCGCTCCCAGCCCGGAGGCCCCGCCTGTGACCAGGGCGACGCTGCCTTTGATGTCCATACATCCTCCTTGATGCGCGTGCCTCCGGCCGCGGCGCGGCCTCGGGCAACAGTTAATGAATGTTAACTGAAATACGGCGCCGCCGCACTCACCCCCGCGGAGCCGAGGACCCGGCACCGCCGCTAGGGTGGACGGCATGACCTCCAGCAGCACCTCCTTGGCCACCTGGCAGGACCGTGCGGACCACGCGGCCCGCTCCGTGACCGGGCTGTTCGGCCGGAACCTCTTGCTCCTTCCCGGAACGCACCTCGCTGCCGTGGTGTGGCAGGGCAGGCACCCGGCCGGGAAGGACGCCCCCGAGGCGGGGCAAGAACCCGTTGCGGGGCAAGAACCCGGCCGGCCGCGGGAGCGGTGGCTCGCCGCACTCCGCGGCGCAAGGCCTGCCGCGGGTCTGCTGTCCCCGTGGCACTACTGGTGGCAGGCGCATTACGTGGACTGCCTGGTGGACACCGGCCTGCGAGAGCTGGCCGGCGGAGCCACGCCGGCTGCTCGGTTCAACGGGCCGGACCGTCCCAGCGCAGGGCATCTCGCCTCACGGCTGGTCACCGGTATGAGGCTCCGCAATGCCCTGACGCTCGTGAACAGCTACTACGACGACATGGCATGGCTGGCCCTGGCGACCCTGCGGCTGGACAAGCTCGCAGAAGAAGCGCAGCGGCCCGGACGCCGGCGCAACGCCCGGGTGCGTTCCGCATTGGCCCTGCAGTTCGACTCCGCCTGCACCGACGATTTGGGCGGGGGGACGTTCTGGAGCAAGAAGCGCGATTTCAAGAACACGCCGGCCACGGCACCTGTGGCGTTGTTCTATGCCCGCACCGGCCGGCGCGGCATGGCACAGACGCTGCTGGACTGGCTGGACGCCACCCTCTTCGACCAGGACCAGGGACTCTACCTCGACGGTGCACGGCTGGGTACTGCCGGGGATGTGCTGGTGGAACGGTCGCTGTACACCTACAACCAAGGCCCGGTCCTGGGCGCCCTCCTGGAACTGGGCGGCGACTCCAACCTGGCCCGGGCCGCCGCACTGGTGGACTCCGTCCAGCGGCTGCTGACCGTTCCGGCAGCCGGCGGCAACGCCAACGCCGGCACGGTGCTGCGCTGCGAAGGAACGGGCGACGGCGGTCTCTTCACCGGGATCCTCTGCAGGTACCTCGCGCTTGCCGCGGCGGACCGGCGGCTACCCGGGCCTGCCCGCGCTGCGGCCGCTGCGTTGGTGCTGGACACCGCCGAGGCGTTCTGGGCCGGACGGCGGCCGGTGGGCGCCGGTGAAGCAAAGGCGCCCCTGGCCGGCAGGAGCATCTTCTCCGTTCACGCCTGCCAACCCGCGGACCGGACCTATCCGTCGGGAGTGCCGGTGGAGCTCGCCACCCAGCTGCAGGCCTGGATGACGCTGGAGGCAGCGGCCACGGTCATGTCCGCCGGCCGGGCCACTGAACAGCCCGGTCCGGCCGTATGACAGGCAAGCCCGGCCAAACCGGCAGGGCCTGCGCTCAGCGGATACCGGACAGTGGCGTGACTGTCCCGGCTTTCAGCGTCAGGGGCACGTCAGCGGCCAACCGGACCTCTTTCGGGCCTGCTGGCGGGAACATGAGGGAGGTCAGGGACTGTCCGTCCACGAAAACCTCCACGGAGGACCGGTCCACGTAGGCGGTCAGCTGCACGGTCCCGCCGGCGGTGCGCGCCTCCACCGAGCGGGCCTGGCGGTACTCGCCGCTGCCCTCGGAGGGTCCCTTCCCCTGGCCGCCGGCCGCGGCGTCCCCGTCCCGGGTGATGAAGGCCCGGCCGGCCGCGAAGTCGTAGCCGATGGTGGCGTAGGTGGTGCCACCGCTTTGCAGGAGCAGGGTGGCTTTCCCGGTGCCGTCGGCGGGTTTTTCCAGCTCGACGTCGGCCTTGAACGCTCCGGTGTCCGGGATGGGCAGGGTACGGGCATCCCGGATCGGGCCGGCAGGCACCTGGACAGGCGTCCCTTCCAAGGACTGGAGCGCAGGGGTGGGCGCCTGCACCAGGGCGGGGCGGCCGGCGCCGGACGCGAGCCGGATGTCGCGGACCACCGAAGCCGCCCCGAACCAACCGTCAGTGGGCAACTCCCGGGCATAGGCCCAGTTGTTCATCCAGCCGATGGCGTGCCGGGATGCCTTCCGCTGGCCATCGCTTTGGCGCGGATCATCCCAGGTGACGGCCGCGTAGAAGTCCGCCCCGCCGTCGAGCCACTGGTGGCCGCCGTCCGCCGTGAAGGCCTTGCCGTCGAAAGTGCCGGTCCAGTAAGCCAGGCCGGTGGTGCGGCCTTCCTTGGAACCGTTGGCGCTCGCGGCCAGGACCCAGGTGCGTTTGGCGGGGTCGCCGTCGATGTCCATTTGGAAGAAGTCCGGGCACTCCAGGATTCCCAGCCCGTCCTGCACGAACCCGGACATGTAGGTCCACCGCTTAAGGTCGGGGGAGGTATAGAACCCGATCTTGTGGCCCTCAGCGAGGAGCATGAGCCACTGGTTGTTGGCGTCGTCGCGGACAATGCGCGGGTCCCGCCAGTGCTCCGCGCCGGGGTTTTCCATCACCGGGTTCTGTCCATAGCTTTGGAAGCTGTAGCCCTGGTCCGTGGAGTAGAAAAGGGACTGGCGCTGCACGCCGTCGAGCTGCTGGGTGAGCACCGCGATGACCGCCCCCTTGCCAAAGCCCGCGGTGCCTTCCGTGTCCACCACGGCGGAGCCGGTCTCGATGTCCCCCAGTCCGTTGCGGAACTTGGGGATGGCCACGCCCCGGTTCTCCCAGTGCACCAGATCGGTGCTGGTGGCGTGGAACCATTCGGTCCCGTTCCCTTCCGGATAGTCGGCGTTGTAGAGGTAGTAGTAATGCCAGAGACCATCCAGGAAGAAGGGCCGCTGGGGATCATTCATCCACCGCTGGTCCGGGGTGAGATGGTAGGCAGGCCGGTAGCCGGTTTGGCCAGCCGGTGGCGCCTGCGGCCCCGGGGGAGCCGTTGATGCTGGCGGTGCCGTGGATGCCGTGGGTGCCGTGGGTGCCGCACCATCGTGTTGTCCGTCGACCGTCCGTGTGTTTCCGGTAATCACCAGGGCCGCCGCCACCAGGAGCACGGCCACGGCTGCGGCCGTCCACAGAAGGGGGCGGCGCCGAAGGGCGGCATACGCCGGTCCGAAAATTTTGGGGAGCATGGGGTCATCGATCCGTCGCTGAACGCACAAGTGCCGTCCCCCGGGTCGGGGAACGGCACCAGCGCAAGTGAACCGTCAATTTTACCCGGCAGGCCGCCGGGAGCCGAATCCGGTTCGTCATGCGGCCGCAGCTAGTCACGGCCTGCGGGGCGCTTCTTCTGGGGATACGGCGTCTCGCCCCGTGCCAGCATCTCCACGAACGCGGCGATCCGGCGTTCCCGGGTGGCTGCCTGCTTGGCCGTGTTGGTCCGGAACACCAGGGCGAACAGGTTGGTCTTGGTCAGGACATCGAACATCTCCTGCGCGGCCGGGTTCGCGGCGATCGCTGCCGCAAGGTCCGGGGGGACCTCCACGTCGGCCTGGCCGCCGTAGGCTGCTTCCCAGCGGCCGTCCGCCTTGGCCGCGGCAACTGCCGCCCTGCCGGCGTCGGTCATTTTTCCCTCCGCTTCCAGCCGGGCGACATGTCCCACGTTCCGGGCGGACCAGATACTCCTGGGCCGCCGGGGTGTCATCCGCTGAAACGAGCTTTCATCATCGCGGCGCCGGAGCTGCCCGTCGATCCAGCCAAAGCACAGGGCCTCATCCAGGGCCGCCGGATAGTCGAGGCCGGTCACCGTGCCGCCCTTCTTATGCAGCACCAGCCAGACGCCGGGGCTGGTGCTGTGGTTCGCTTCCAGCCACGCGCGCCAGGCAGCGGCGTCGGGCACCAGCAGTTCCTCGAGGTCATCGGCCATGGCCCCATTCTGCCGGGAAAATGACCTGCCACAAGCCCCTGCGCACCGGCCGGCCACGTGGCATCATGGCCATACAGCCGCACGCCACCCAGCACCAAGGACAACGCCATGCTCCGAGTCCGCCCCGTCCACTTCACCTCGCGCACCGACACCTGGAAGCAGTTCCTTACCGTACTGGGGATGGCACAAACAGAGGACGACGGCGGCTGGCAGGTCTTCGATTCCGCGTCCGGCCGCCTGGCGCTCCATGGGGCGGAGGCCGGGTCCGGGCAGGACGGCCGCACCGTCTTCGCGGTGGAGGTGGGCGACGTGGCAGAGTTTGCCCGCCGCACCAACGACTCGGCACAGGAGGAGGCAACCGTGCCCGCCGAACTGGTCACGGCCGACCACGGCGAAGCCTGCCGCATCAGCGCGCCGGACGGCTTCAGCTTCCTGGCCGACAAGGCCGTCCACGAGGCCCAGTGCGCCGACGCCGACCCCGCCCTTGCCGTCGTCGCCGTCTGGTACACCGCAGATCCGGAAGCTGCCGTCCGCACCATGTTGCATATCGGGGCGCGGCCGCGGCCCGTGCCCGACGACGACGAAACCGCCGACTTCACGGCCAAGAACGGCGGCGTCCTGCTGGTCCGGGCGGCGTCCGGGCCGTCCCGCTCCGGCCTGGGCTTCGAGTACGGCGGCCCGCTGGAACCGTTGCGGGAGCGGCTCGCTGGAGCCGGTTTCCCGGCCAGCCTCACCGAGGAGGCCTTCGGGAGCACCCTCCACGTGGCCAATCCGGACGCTGGCAGCCCCAACGCGCCCGCCACCGTCTGGATCTCGGAGCGCCGCCCCATGGGGTAGAACTTAACCATGAACGTGCGCACACCTGACCCGAATCCCGGCTGGCTCTCCGAAGAAGACCTCTTTGAGGCGCGCGGGCGGCTGCCCATGGTGTACGTGGAGGCAGTTCCGGTCAGGCTGGACCCGCTGGGCTACGTCAACGAGGTGGGAACGCTGCTGCAGGCCGATGCCGACGGGACCATGGTGCGCTCCCTGGTGTCCGGCCGGGTCATCTACCGCGAGACCATCCGCGCCGCCCTGCTGCGGCACATGGAAAAGGACTTGGGCCCCTTGGCGTTCCCCCAGCTTCCGCTCAGCCCCGTGCCGTTCACGGTGGCCGAATACTTCCCGGCACCGTCCCAGACAGGGTTCACCGACGAGCGGCAACACGCCGTGTCCCTGGCCTACATCATCCCGGTCACGGGCGAGTGCGAACCCCGCCAGGACGCCCTGGAACTGACGTGGATGACCCCGGAAGAAGTGCTCAGCCCGGGCGTCCAGATGGAGTTTTCCGGCGGCCGCGGCGGCCTCATCCGGCAGGCCCTGGCCTTCGCAGGCGTGGGCTTCTGACCACCCCGCCGGGACGTGGGGGTCCCCGGTTTTAGGTGCCCGGCTTTGTAGACTGTAGGGCGGACCGCAAGAGAACTTAAGGACTCCCATGACCGAAACACCAGCCGCCAGGCACCACCGTGAACAGCAGGCTGGATCTCTGACCACCGGCACCCACATCCTCCTTCCGGACGGCCAACGCACCGCCGAAATCGACCAGGTGGAGCTTGAGCGGGACGACTACGGCTCCCCGGCCCTGGTACTGGCGAGCCTTTCCGGCGGCGGAACGCTGAGGGTTGCCGTGGGCGCCACGGTCACCGTTGTGGATGGAGCGCACGACGACGTCACGCAGCTTCCGCTGCCGGCGGACCTTCCAGAGGCCGCACCTTTGCCCGAGGCGGGAGCCGCGCCGTCCCAGCCGGCGGCCGGGACGGGCCCCATTGCGGTGGCGCCCGCCGTCGTCCTTCCCCCGCTGCCGCCCGCGCCGCCCGCCGTGAACGGGCCCAGCGAGGAGGAGCTCGCGCTCATCCCGGCGCCGGCCGGCACCCCTGAGTCCGTGGTGGAAGCCGCCGCGGAAGCGCACCCGGATGCGGAGGGTGTCCTGCTCCTGGCCGACCGGCTGTCCAAAGGGGTCAACTTCAAGTCCGGCAGCTGCCTGAAGGACCTCAGCGACCTCGCGCACGAACTGTTCGTCACGCTCAAGGACGCAGACGCCGCGCTGTCCGTCGCGGACCTCCTCACCGTGCTGCCCTACGACGGCAACCCGGGCCGGTGGACCTCCGTGGAAGCATCCCTGGCACTGGCCAGCTACATCTGCCGGCAGGACGGCCAGGATAAACGCGCCGAGGTCTACGAGAAACTGATCCGTACCCCGGAAAACCAGGAAACGGATCCGTTCAAGGCTCGCATGGCGGCCAAGGTTCGGCAGCGCTCACTCAACGAGCCCAACCTGTACGACAAGGAAATCTTCCGCTCGATCGACAACTCCAACCACGACGCAGAACGCGAATGGCGGCTCCTGCGGCTGGAGTCCCTGCTGTTCCTGCGAGCCCACGGCGGTTCGGAAACCATCGGCATGACCGAACTTGAACGGCGCATCAGCAACGAGCTGGAGGCAGTCCGAGCCTGAGCCCGGCGGCGACCCTCCGGCGGTAAAAATTCCCCCTACCCGGGGCGTAGCCGGAGTTGTACATTCGGGGCTATGACGAACAATCTCAGCGTAGTGATCAACGCCGACGCGCCGCAGGTCTGGACCATGCTGCGTGAACCGTCCAAGGTGGCCCAGTGGCACGGCTGGCAGGCCGAGGACCTGGAGTCCGAGATCAAGCAGATCTATTTCTCCGGCGACGAACAGGAATCCGCGGACCATACCAGCCTGACGGTGCACGGCGGGGACACGTTCGAACTCCACCCGGTGCCGGAAGGGACAAGGGTCAGCGTCACACGCGGGGCGCTCGACCACAATTCGGAGTGGGCAGCCTGGGACGAGGACATCACCCAAGGGTGGCTGACGTTCCTTCAGCAGCTCCGCTTCGCGCTGGAACGCCACCCGCACGGCAAGCGGCACACCCTGTTCCTGCACCTGACGGACGGGAAGGGCTCGGCCATCGAAAAACTCGGGCTGAAGGACCTTCCGGCCCCGGGCGAGCCGTACCAGGTCACTTTAGATACCGGAGAGGAAATCAGCGGCAAGGTCTGGTACCGGACCAGCCACCAAGTGGGCCTCACCGTGCACAGTTACGCCGAGCACGGCGAAGGGCTGCTGGTGGTTGCGGACCACCCTGCCATCAAGGACGTCCGTGCGGAGGGCGACGGTTCGCTGGTGGTGGTTTCCACCTATGACCTTGGCGCCGGAGCCTTCGACGCCGTGCGTTCCGCCTGGGATTCTTGGCGGGAGGCCAACTACCCCGGGACGGACCCAGCCAGCTGACGCTCCGCCGCCGGCCTGCCCGGGACCGGTTGCCGGCGTCGTAAGGTTTGCTGGCAGACTGGTGTGGTGCCTGCCAACCCTGCCTTCGCCCTGCCTGAAACCCAATCGCAGTTCTCTTTCACCGTAGGCACGCGGCTGGCGGACTCCTGCCCGCCGTCAGCGGCCCAAGAAAGGGAAAACGGCGGCGAGTTCCTGGGCCGCACCGGCACCATCACCACCCCGCACGGTGAGATCCAGACGCCGGCGTTCATCGCCGTCGGCACCAAAGCAACGGTCAAGGCGGTACTGCCGGAATCGATGGCGGACCTGGGCGCGCAGGCCCTGCTGGCCAATGCCTACCACCTGTACCTTCAGCCCGGCCCGGACATCCTGGACGAGGCCGGCGGCCTGGGCGCCTTCATGAACTGGTCCGGTCCCACGTTCACGGACTCCGGCGGTTTCCAGGTGATGAGCCTGGGGTCCGGGTTCAAGAAGGTCATCGACATGAAGACTGTTGCTGCCGCGGGCGCACCCGGCCCGGATGACGCCGTGGCCCCCGGCAAAGAGCGCCTGGCGCACATCGACGACGACGGTGTCTGGTTCAAATCCCACCTCAATGGCGACCGCCACCGCTTCTCCCCGGAAATTTCCATGCAGGTCCAGCACCAGATCGGCGCGGACATCATGTTCGCGTTCGACGAGCTCACCACCTTGCAGAACTCCCGCCGCTACCAGGAAGAGTCCCTGGAGCGCACCCGGCTGTGGGCGGTGCGGTGCATTGAGGAGCACTTCCGCCTGACGGAGGACCGCGCGGGCAAGCCGTACCAAGCCCTGTTCGGCGTGATCCAGGGGGCACAGTACGAGGACCTCCGCCGGAAGGCGTGCCGGGACCTTGGTGCCATGCCGTTCGACGGTTTCGGTATTGGCGGGGCCTTGGAGAAGGAGAACCTGGGCACGA
The DNA here is from genome assembly GCF_004364695.1 of Arthrobacter sp. AG258. Lineage (NCBI taxonomy): Bacteria > Bacillati > Actinomycetota > Actinomycetes > Micrococcales > Micrococcaceae > Arthrobacter > Arthrobacter sp. AG258. The sequence continues at coordinate 31,258 of NZ_SOBI01000003.1, forward strand.
TCGTCCGCTGGTGCAACGAGGAACTGCCGGAGGACAAGCCGCGCCACCTGCTGGGGATTTCCGAGCCTGACGACATCTTTACGGCCATCGAAAACGGCGCCGATACGTTCGACTGCGTCTCCCCCACCCGCGTGGCCCGGAACTCGGCCTTCTACACGCCTTACGGCCGGTTCAACCTTTCCGGCGCCAAATACAAGCGCGATTTCGGGCCCCTGCAGGAAGGCTGCGACTGCTACGCGTGTGCCAACTACTCCCGGGCATACATCCACCACCTGTTCAAGGCCAAGGAAATGGTGTCCGCCACCCTCATCTCCATCCACAACGAGCGGTTCGTGGTGAAGATGGTGGACGACGCCCGGCTGGCCATCGAGTCCGGCACGTTCTTCGACTTCAAGGCGGAAACCCTGGGCCGGTACTACTCCTGAGCGTTGCTCCCGGCAGCCTCCGCTATCCTGACCAGATGCTCATTGAGATCCAGGCCGCAGCAGGCCCTGCCGAAGCCCTTGTCGCCCGTCCGTCCAGCGGAACCGGCCCGTTCCCCGGCGTGATCCTTTACATGGACGCCTTTGGCCTGCGCCCCCGCATCGAGGAGATGGCGCAGCGCATCGCGGACTGGGGCTACGTGGTGCTGGCCCCCAACGTCTTCTACCGGGACGGAACCGTGGAGCAGCTGGCCCCGGCCGTTGACATGTCCACCCAGGAAGGCCGGGAAGCGGCCGGCAAGGCGGCGTTCCCGCGGGTCGGGCACCTGACGTCGGACAAGGCGCTGCCGGACATCGATGCGTGGGTTGCCGCGCTGGCCGGGCTCGACGGCGTTGCCCCCGGCCCCATCGGAACCACCGGCTACTGCATGGGCGCCCGACTTGCCGTCCGGACCGCCACTGCGCACCCCGCGGTAGTGGCAGCCTGCGGTGGCTTCCACGGCGGCGGCCTGGCCACGGACGAGCCGGACAGCCCGCACCGTGGGCTGGGGAACGCACGGGCCCGCTTCGTGTTCGGCCACGCCGACAACGACAGGAGCATGGCCCCGGACGCCGTGGCCCGCTTGGGCGACGCGCTGCGGGACACGGGCTTGGAGGCGTCCAACGTCATCTACACCGGGGCTCCCCACGGGTACACGATGGCGGACACGTCGGCCTTCCACCCTGAAGCCACGGAACGACATTTCCGTGAACTGCGGGCCCTCCTGGACGGGACGCTGAAGGCCTGACCCGGCCGGCCGCCGTCGAACTCGCCGGAACGCTGCCGGATCGCCGGAACGTTGCGGCGAGCTGGACGGCTTGCGGCGAGCCCGGGGGCAGGGCGGCCCTGGCAGGTTTTCCACATGACGACGGCGGCGCCTTCCTGAGTTGCCGCAGCGGCAGGATCCTGTCCGGATGACACTCCAGCCGCCTTTCCGTCTCCCCTCCCTTCCGAGCACCGGCAACCTATGGCGGACGGCGCAGTTGCACGAGAGCGGCCTCAATTCCCGGGCCATCAAGGCATTGGTCCTCCACGGGAAGCTGGTACGGCTTCGCCACGGCTGCTACATCCGCGCCGAGCTGTGGGAGAAGCAGACAAGTCCCGTCCGCAGCAAGCAGTTGATTCGCGCGCACGCGCACGGGACGCTGACCACCTCATCGGGCGGCTATGTGTACAGCCATACCTCTGCGGCCCGGATGCACGCTCTGCACCTGTGGGCAGTCGATGACACGATCCACCTTCTGCTGCCGCGGAATCCTTCCAGCGAGCGGCTCGGCAAGGATGTCCAAGGCCATACCCGGCCGTGGACAGCGTCGGAGGTGGTCACCCTCGGCGGCCTCAGGGTGACCTCGCTGGAGCGGACGGTAGTTGATTGCGCCATGATGCTGGGTTACCGCCAGGCACTGGTACTGACCGATCATGCCCTCCGGCTTGGGGCCGACAAAACCCTCCTCGAAAGCATGGCCGAGGGGCTGGAGGGGCGCCGCGGGATCCGGACCCTCCGGCGCGCCCTAAACCATGCAGATCCACGTTCGGAGTCAGCCGGCGAAACACTGACCCGAGAACTCCTGATGCGGCTGAAACTTCCCCTGCCGGAGCCCCAGGTGTTGGTAGCAACTCGTGCCGGCCGGTACCGGCTGGATTTCGCCTGGAAGGACAAGAAGGTGGCACTCGAATTCGACGGGAAAGCGAAGTACTTCGACTACCGGCCAACGGCTGAGGCGTTGTTTCAGGAGCGGCAGCGCGAGAAGGCCCTCACCGAGAACGGCTGGACCTTCCTTCGCCTGACCTGGGCCGACCTCTTCCGTGAACATGAGTTCAAAGCCCGTGTCCTGGCCGCACTTGGGCGGTAGCCAAACCGCCGGGTGGAGCGCCAGATCGCCGGAACGGGACCAGGTCGCCGGTTCTTTCCGGCGACCTGGCATCTTTCCGGCGATCTGACACCCACGCGGCGTGAAGCGCCACACCCGGGCCGGTGCCGGAACACAGCGATTATCGGATCCCAAGCATTCTTTGAACACGTTCAGTTTTATGTCACACTCGTTTTTGAACACGTTCAAGAATGGGGAGACGCGGTGGTTGCCAAGAGTGAACAGACCCGGCAGCGGGTGGCGGACACTGCGCTGCGCATGTTCCGTGAGATCGGCTTCGAGAAGACCACCATGCGCGCCATCGCTGCCGAGGCAGGCGTTTCCGTAGGCAACGCCTACTACTACTTCGCGTCCAAGGACGATCTTGTCCACGAGTTGTACATCCAGGTGCAGGCCGAGCACGCTGCCCTGGCCTCCGAAGCGCTGGAGCGGACCGCCGGATTCGCTGAGCGGCTGAAGGCCACATTGCATGCCGGCCTTGACGTCATGGCCCCGTACCACCGCTTCGGAGCGGACTTCGTGGCCACCGCCATCCGGCCAACATCGCCGGTGAACCCGTTCTCCGGGGGCTCAACCCTCGCTCGGGAAGCAGCCCTGGATATCTTCAGGAACACGGTGGACGGGACCCGCCCTGCCGTACCGAAAAAGGTGCGGGACGACCTGCCGGAACTGCTCTGGCTCTGCTACATGGGCATCACCCTGTTCTGGGTCTACGACACCTCCGAGGGCCAGCGGCGGACCAGGAAACTGGTGGACGGAGCGGCTCCACTGGTGGCCCGCGGACTGGCACTTGCCCGCATCCCGGGAGTCGGCAAGGTGCTGGACGACGTCCTCGACCTGAGCCGCAGCATCCGCGGTTAAGAAAGACAACAACCATTGGGGGAAAAGGTGGACAGCACAAGGACAGTTGTACTGGCAGGCGCTTCGGGCTTCATTGGCACCTACCTGCGCCGGCGTTTCCAGGAGGACGGCTGGATGGTGCGGACCATAGGACGCAAGGGAACCGGCAGTTCCGCGGCAGCATGGGCCGACGACGCCGGCATGGCCCGGGTGCTCAACGGCGCCGAACTGGTGGTGAACCTCGCCGGACGCTCCGTCTCGTGCCGTTACAGCGAGCGGAACAAGGGGGTGATCATGGACTCGAGGGTGTCCACCACCAAGGCACTCGGCCGGGCCATCGCGCGGTGCCAGGAGCCGCCGTCGACCTGGCTGAATGCCAGCACCGGAACCATCTACCGCGATGCCCGCGATCGTCCCCAGTCCGAGTTCGACGGCGAGCTGGGCACCGGCTTCTCGGTGGACGTGGCCAAAGCTTGGGAAGCCGCCCTTGAGTCGGCGGTCACACCGGGAACCCGGAAGATCCCCCTGCGGATCGCTATCGTGCTGGGCCGCGGTGGCGGTGCACTGGCTCCGTTCGCCAACCTCGCACGGCTGGGGCTGGGCGGCCACATGGGGGATGGCTGGCAGAAGTTCAGCTGGGTCCATGTGGAGGACCTGTACCGCAGCATCCGCTTCCTGCACGCGCGGACCGGCATCGCAGGGCCGGTAAATGTGGCTTCACCGGACGTGGTGAGCAACCGGGAGATGATGCGTTTGGTGCGCCGGGCCTACGGCGCGCGCTTCGGCATACCTACCCCGGGATGGCTCCTTCGGGCAGGCGCCATCCTGATCCGCACGGAGACCGAACTCGTTCTGAAGAGCAGGTGGGTACAGCCGCAGAAACTGCTCGACGCGGGCTTCGTTTACAGCCAGCCGGAGCTGGGGCAGGCCCTGCTTCAGATCGCCCGGTCCCGGCCGTGAACCGCCTGCTCCACGTCCCCTTTGGACCAGGGGCATTCCTGCCCGGCGCCGCGCTGACAGGCTCTGAGCCGCTGGATTCCTGACCATATGACGTCCCGATGCCCTGTACGTCACCACATGGAAAGCGCCCGACGCCGGGTGGCAGGATGGGGGCATGACTTCCGCTACCCCTGATGCAACGCTGTCCGTCAACGGTCCCGCCGTCGTCCTCACCATCGCAGGTTCCGAGGCAACCGGCGGTGCCGGCGCCCAGGCCGACCTGAAGACATTCCAGGAGCTGGGCGTCTTCGGCATCGCGAACCTGACCTGCATCGTCTCCTTCGACCCGAAGGACAGCTGGAACCACCGCTTCGTGCCGGTGGACCAGCAGGTGATCGCTGACCAGCTGGAGGCGACGACGGCGGCGTATGGTCCGGCCTCCGGCGCACCGTCCGCGCTGGACACGGTGAAGATCGGCATGCTGGGCAGCCCGGCAACGATCAGCACGGTGGCCTCCGCGCTGCAGGAAAACAGCTTCGCCAACGTGGTCCTGGATCCGGTGCTGATCTGCAAAGGCCAGGAACCGGGCCATGCGCTGGACACGGACCAGGCCCTGAAAGCCCAGATCCTGCCGCTGGCAACCTTCGTGACGCCGAACCACTTCGAGGCGGAGTCCCTGTCCGGGCTGGAGATCACCGACGTCGAGTCCCTGAAGGCCGCCGCCGTCCGCATCCACGAACTCAGCGGTGCAGCAGTCCTGGCCAAGGGCGGGGTGCGGCTGGAAGGCCCGGACGCCGTCGACGTCTTCTACGACGGTGAGACCCTGGAAGTCCTCACAGCCCCGAAGGTGGGCGAAGTTGCCGTCTCCGGTGCCGGCTGCTCGCTCGCCGCAGCCGTGACCGCGGAGCTGGCCAAGGGCGCCACGCCATTGGATGCAGCCCGGACCGCCAAGGACTTCGTCACCGCCGGTATCCGCAACCGCGTAGCCTCGGGCGCCCCGTTCGATGCGCTCTGGCAGGGCGGAGCCCGGTAGAACCTCTTCTCCCCGCGCCGGGTTCGCCGGAAACCCTCGAGATCGCCGGGAGTTTCCGGCGAACCCGGGAGTTTCCGGCGATCTCGACGTGTTCCTAGCGCCGCGGGATGTTGCGCAGGTTGCTGCGGGCCATACTCACGGCCTCGCCCGCTCCCCGGTTCAGGACCACCTTGGACATGGCGGTGGCGAACCCCAGCACCTGTGACCCGGAGATCTTGGGCGGGATGGACAGCGCTTTGGGATCGGTGATCAGCTCCACCAGGGAGGGACCGGGGTGTGCAAAAGCCTCCCGGTACGCCGTCTCGATCTGTGCCGGATCCGTCACGCGCACGGCGTGGAACCCCAGGGCCTTGGCCACGGCGGCGTAGTCGGCGTCCGGCACGTCCACGCCGAAATCGGGCAGGCCATCCACCAGCATCTCCAGCTTCACCATGCCCAAGGTGGAATTGTTGAAGACCACCACGTTGACCGGCAACCGGTGCGCCGCCACCGTGATCAGCTCCCCCAGCAGCATGGACAGGCCGCCGTCGCCCGAGACCGAGACCACCTGCCGGCCGGGATAGGCCAACTGTGCGCCGATGGCATGCGGCAGGGCGTTGGCCATGGACCCGTGCAGGAAGGACCCGATCAGCCGCCGGGTGCCCAGCGGGTTGATGTAGCGGGCGGTCCAGACGTTGCACATGCCCGTGTCCGCGGTGAAAATGGCGTTCTCTGCCGCCACCTGGTCCAGGAGCGAGGCCGCGTACTCCGGGTGGATGGGCTGCTTTTTCTCCACCTTGCGGGTGTAGGCGCCCACGGCCTTGTTCATCAGCCTGTCGTGCTTCTTGAGCATCTGGTCCAGGAACCTGCGGCTCTTCTTGGCCTTCACCAGCGGCAGCAGGGCCCGCAGGGTGGGGAGGACGTCGCCGTGGACGGCAATGTCGACGTCGGTCCGCCGGCCCAGCCGCTGCGCCGCCCGGTCCACCTGCGCGGTCCTGGTGTCGGGCAGGAACTGGTCGTACGGGAAGTCCGTGCCGAGGAGGACCAGAAGGTCGGCGTCTTCGATGCCCTCGGCGGCGGCGCCGTAGCCGAGCAGGCCGGTCATGCCGATGTCGAAGGGGTTGTCGTACTGGACGAAGTCCTTGCCGCGGAGCGAGTGCCCCACCGGCGCCTTGGCCAGCTCAGCGAGCGCCATCAGCTCTGCATGTGCCCCCTCCACGCCGGCGCCGGCGAAAATTGCCACCTTGCCGGCGTCGTTGATGGCGTCCGCGAGCGCTTGGACGCTGGCCGGATCCGGGACCAGGCTGGCGGGACGGAAGGCGGCCGGCAGCGGGGTGGGTGCCGTTGCCTCGAGTCCGGCAATGTCGCCGGGAAGGGTCACGACGGCGACTCCCCCGAGGCCCACGGCGTGCTGGATGGCGCTGTGCATGACCCGCGGCGCCTGCTCGGCGGTGCTGACCAGTTCGGAGTACACCGAACATTCGTTGAAGAGCCGGTCCGGGTGGGTTTCCTGGAAGAAGCTGCTGCCGATCTGCTTGCTGGGGATGTGGGAGGCAATGGCCAGCACGGGCGCCCCGGACCGGTTGGCGTCGTACAGGCCGTTGATCAGGTGCAGGTTGCCGGGGCCGCAGGATCCTGCGCAGACCGCGAGCTTGCCGGTGAGCTGGGCTTCGGCGGCTGCGGCAAAGGCGGCGGCTTCCTCATGGCGGACGTGGATCCAGTCGATCCCACCCTTCGCCGCCCCACCTGTTTGCCGGACGGCGTCCACGATCGGGTTGAGGCTGTCACCCACAATCCCGTAGATCCGCTGCACGCCGGCAGCCTGGAGTTGTTCGATGAGCTGGGTGGCAAGTTCCTTGGCCATGAGTGCAGACTCCCGCGTTTGTGGTGCTGTGCTGACATGGCCCAATATAGTCCGCCCGCGCCCGGCGGACCGCCCGCCGCCAGCGGACGCGGTGGTGCAGCTAGCCGGGCGCGTTTGCCAACGCTGCCTGCGCCTCCGCGAGGAGCGCGCCGGCGAGCAGGGTGGCGGTCCGCACAATGAACGCACGACGCCGGGCGGTGCGGTCAGGGCCGCTGCCCGCCAGGAGGGTGTCGATCTGGGGCAGGACGGGCCAGCCGTCGCAGAGGGTGATGACGGTGATCAGCAGGTCCGCGGCGTCCGTGCGGTCGATCCCGGGCAGGACGTCAAGCACCTGGCCCACCTTGATGGCGCAGTGGTCGGACCGGGTGGCACGGCTGACGGTTTCCTTGCCGCGTTCAAGGCCTTCCCAGAACAGGAGCCGGGGCAGGACGCCGTCGGTGGTGTGCCGGTCAAAGAGGCGGCCGGCGTATTCTCCAAACGCTTCCGGCCCGCTGCCGCTAATGGGTACCTCGGTCATGACCCGGACCATTTCGGCGGCCAGGACGGCGTCGAAGAGCTCATCCTTCTTGCCGAAGTACTGGTAGATGCGTTCCTTGTTCACGCCCGCGGCAGTTGCGATCCGGTCCACCCGGGCTCCCGCCAGGCCCTTGGCACTGAACTCCTCCGTGGCAGCAGCGAGCAACAGTTCCTTGGTCCGCTCCGTGTTCCACGCCATGACACAAGTCTACGCAATTCCAACCAGGTAGTTGCAATTGTTGCAGGCCGCGGTTTATTGTCGTTGCAAACAAAAAGCAACTAACTAGTTGGAGTTCCCATGGACACGGTGACACAGCCCGCCTCCCCCGCCATTGCCAATTCGACAACCCCCACGCCACCGGAGCCCGCGGCGCTGCCCATTCCGCCGTCCATCCACGTCCGCGCCGCCATCACCTGGCTGGCCATCTTCCCGCTGGTGGCTGTTGGAATGATGGCTTCCGCCCCGTTGATGGAAAGCTGGCATCCCATCTTCCGGGCGATGGCCCTGACCATGGTGGTGGTGCCGACTGCGGTGTACGTGGTACTGCCCCGCCTGTTCGCCGCCCACGGCTTCCTGGCGCGGCGGCGGACTGCCCGGCGCTAAGGATCCCCAGCGCATAAAGGAGGCGTACGACGACGGCCTGGCAGCCGTCGTCGTACGCCTCCTTGGGAACCAGGCACCCTGGTGCCTCCCGGACTAGACGCCGAGCGGATCCTTGTCCTTGCCGCCACCCACCGGCGTTTGTTCCCAAGCGTGGCCCTGCTCGTCATCGAGGTGGGTGGCCTTCTTGTTCTTCAGGGCGAAGATGTAGACCAGCAGCGAGATGCCGATAGCCAGGGTGACGTAGGTGAAGAGGAGCTCAACCTGCCCGGCCTTCTGCAGCGCGGCACCGATCAGCGGCACCGTCCCGCCGAAGAGGGAGTTCGCGATCGCGTAGCCCAGGCCGACACCGAGGGCGCGGATGGAAGCCGGGAACAGTTCGGCCTTCACCAGTGCGTTGATGGAGGTGTAGCCGCCCACGATCAGCAGGCCGCCCATCATCAGCATGAAGGCCACGAAGGGATCCTTCGTCCCGGCGAGCGCGGACATCAGCGGCCAGGTGAACAGCACGCCGGTGATGCCGAACCAGAGCAGCAGGGGCTTGCGGCCCACCTTGTCCGAAATGATGCCGTAGACGGGCTGGAGCAGCATGAAGATGAACAGCGCCCAGAAGTTGATGACCGAGGTCGTTTCCTTGGCGATGCCGCTGGTGGTGTTCATGAAGCTGAGGATGAAGTTGGTGTAGGTGTAGAACGCCACCGTTCCGCCCAGGGTGACGCCGATGCAGATAAGCAGCGCCTTCCAGTGCTTGGTGAAGAGCAGCCTGAGCGTTCCGGGCTGGGGTTCCCCGGATGCCTTGGCGTTTGCCGCGGCCTCGACCTGGCTGGCGGAGACGGTTTCCTCCATGGAACGCCGCAGCCACAGCACGACCAGTGCGGCCACGCCGCCGATGGCGAACGGGATGCGCCAGCCCCACCCGGCCAGGGCCTCCTTGTCCAGGACGTTCTGCAGGACCACCAGCACCAGCAGTGCCAGCATCTGGCCGCCGATCAGCGTGACGTACTGGAAGCTGGAGAAGAACCCGCGGCGTTTGGCGGTGGCCGCCTCCGACATGTAGGTGGCGCTGGTGCCGTATTCGCCACCCACCGAGAAGCCCTGGACCAGGCGCGCCAGCACCAGCAGGACCAGCGCCCAGACGCCGATCACGTCCTTGGTGGGCAGGATGGCGATGAAGAATGAGCCCGCGGACATCATGGTCACGCTCAGCGTCAGGGCCGCCTTCCTGCCCTTGCGGTCGGCGAACCTGCCGAAGAACCAGCTGCCGATGGGCCGCATCAGGAACGTGACGGCAAAGACAGCCATGCCTTCCAGTGCGCCCTGCAGCGGATCCTTGGAGTTGAAGAAGTGTGGCTGGAAGTACGCCAGGAACGCCGTGTAAATGTAGACGTCGTACCATTCCACGAGGTTGCCCGCGGAGCCCTTCAGGATGTTGCCCACCGCCCGGCGGGTCTGGGCTGCCTCCGACTGGGGCGCGGCTTGTTGGGTGCTCATCGGTGAGTTCCTCCTGTAGTAACCTCGGCCTCCTGCGGCGGAGGGCCTCATCCACGGTATGGGTGATCCACCGCACAACCAACGAGGAACGCACTTTCCTAACACTTCCTTAGGTTTCGCGCCGCCCCGCTTTCCCCCTGCCCGACCTCCCGCCGTCGGGCAAATTTTGCCGCCACGCGGTAGTCTCACGGGGGCGGGAATGAACCGGCAACTGGACCTGGAACCACTGGAAACACGGCAAGGAAGATGGCCATGGACGTGCTGATCGTCGAGGACGACGACGCCATGGCCGGCGCGCTCACGGCCGCCGTCGAAAGCGCCGGGCACCGCCCCCGGCGGTTGTCCCGGGGCGCTGACGCGCTGCTCTCCCACCGGAATTTCCAGGTGATTCTGCTGGACCTCGGGCTTCCGGACATGGACGGCCTGGAGGTGCTGCGCAAGCTCCGGCAGGTCACCGATGTGCCCATCCTGATTTTGACGGCGCGCGACGACGAACGCAGCGTGGTGCTCGGGCTCCGCTCCGGCGCGGACGACTACCTGGTCAAACCGGTGAAGCTGGTGGAACTGCTGGCCCGGATAGAAGCTGTAACGCGCCGGGCCGGGCGCAGCAGGGGGACGCCGCAGGAGGTGATCGTGCTTGGCGATGTGGAGATCGACCTGGCCAAGCGCACCGCGTCCAGGGCAGGCGAACCGGTGCCGCTGACCGCCACGGAATTCGAACTCCTCGCCCTGCTGGCCAGCCATGCAGGCTCGGTGGTCACCAGGGAACAGATCCTGGACGCCCTCTGGGGTGACGCCTTCCTGGCCTCGTCCCGGTCCCTGGACGTGCACCTCACCGGGCTGCGGGCAAAACTCGGCAAGCCGGGATTCATCATCAATGTCCGCGGCGTGGGCTACCGCGTCGAGGCGGCTGCCGGATGAGGCTGCGGGTGCTCGGGGTCCTCAGCGTGCTGTGCCTGGTGGTGGTCTTCCTGATCTCGGGCACCATCCTGACCTCCGCCTCCCGGGAGCTGACCCAGGAACTGCAGATCAATCGGGCGGCCTCCTTGAACCGGCTGGCACAAGTGGCCTTTGACGCCGCGAACGACGGCGACACCGTGCGCCTGCAGCGGGAAATGGACACCTATTCCGGGCTGTATGGCGAAGGGATGGTGGTCCGCGTCCAGCAGGCCACGCTGCGTTCGGGGGACCTGGACGCGGGCCGGCCCGATGTGCAGGACGCGCTGTCGATGGCCCGGCTGAACGTGAGCAACACGTCCCTGGAACCGCTGGAGCCCTTCGGCGCGGGGTCGCACGTCATTTTCCGGCCCTTTGGCAGCGCCAGCCAGGTGCTCGGTGCCGTGGTCCTGGACGTCCACGCGGAGACGGCCCGGCAGAAGCTCCAGCAGCGCTGGCTCGGAGTGGGCGTTGCCGCCCTGGCGCTGGCAGCAGTGCTCCTGCTGGGGGCGGCCAGGGTCACCGGCTGGGTGCTGCGGCCCGTCCTCCGGCTTGATTCGGCGGTGCACGAGCTGGAACGGACCGGGCGCACCGAGCGGCTTCCGGAGGAAGGTCCCCCGGAGCTGCGGGAACTGAGCCGGTCGTTCACGGCGATGGCCAGGACCGTGAGCGCCAGCATGGAAGCGCAACGGCAGCTGATCGCGGACACGTCCCACCAGCTGCGCAACCCCGTGGGCGCACTCCGGCTGCGGCTGGACCTGCTCCAGCTTGAGCTGAAATCCGCCCGCGAACACGACGCAGCGGACCGGGCCGTGGCGGAGCTTGAGCGGGTGGAGGACATCCTTGACGGGGTTTTGAAACTTGCCGCCGCAGAGCACCGGGCCTCGGAAGGGTACCTGCGGGCATCTGGCTCTCCCGCAGACCATGCGGCCGCCCCGCCCGTCGACCCGTTCCCCGTCCTTCAGGGGGAAATCGAAAGGGCGGCACCCCTGGCGGACCAGACCGGGTGCCGCCTGGTGCTCGTGCCGGCACCCCATCCTGCGGCCCTGATTGCGTGCCGGGCCGCCGAGCTGGCCCAGATGCTGGACGAACTCCTCGGCAACGCCTTCAAGTACGCGCCCGGGGCCACCGTCACCGCTGCCGTGCGGACGGAGATGGACGCGGTTGTGGTGGAAATTTCCGACGACGGCCCGGGGCTTTCGGCGTCCGAACGCGCCTCGGCTGCCACCAGGTTTTGGCGGTCCCCCCGGCACTCCTCGGTTCCGGGTACCGGGCTGGGTATGACCATCGTGGGTGAGCTTGCCGCCGCGAACGGGGCCCGGCTGGTGCTGGCCGAAGCAGTCCCCCACGGATTGACGGCCCGGATCGAGTTCCACGCCTACTCGAATGCCGCCCCGGATGCGATGCCCGGCGGTGGTACCCGTGCCTAGCGTTTCCATCCCCGCACCGCACCCGTCCCGCCGGTCCGTCCTGGCGTGGGCCACCGCCGTCGGACTTGCAACCGTGCTGCCGCCCGCCCTCAGTGCCTGCACCGGCGGGGACCGGCCGGAGAGCCTCATTGTGGCGGGCGGCGAACCGGGCGGCTTCTACCTCGAGTTCTCGACGCTCCTGGCGGCGGCCCTGGAGCGTCACGGCGTGGCCAACCATGCGCGCGCCGTAGCCACCGGCGGGAGCCTGGACAACATTGCCGAACTCCGAGCCGGGCGCGCCGCGTTTGCCGTGGCCCTCGCGGACGCTGCCGGGGACAAATCCAGCGGGAATGCGCCAGAGATCGCAGCGATCGGGAAGGTCTACGAAAACTACGTCCACTGCGTGGTGCGCAAGGACAGTGGGATCCGGGATGTCTCCGGGCTTGCCGGGCGCCGGGTTGCCGTGGGACAGCCGGGGTCCGGTACTTCCCTCACCACCCCCCGGCTCCTTGAAGCGGCCGGCCTGGGTGCCTCGGCAACTGCCGCAGCGCCCACAGCCGGGACCGCCGCCGTCGAAAATCTTGGCCTGAACGACGGTATTGCCGCCCTGAAGGCGGGTGCCGTGGATGCGTTGTTCTGGTCCGGTGGCGTGCCGACGGCCGCCATCGCCGCAGCCCAGCAGGAGGTGGCTCTGCGGCTGCTGGACCTCTCCGGCCTGCTGCCCGAACTGCGACGGCGGTACGGCGGCATCTATGACCGTGTCCTCATCCCCGAAGGCAGCTACCCCGGCATCCCGGCAGTGTGGACGGTGGGCGCGCCCAATTTGCTCCTGTGCCGCCGGGACCTGGACAACGCCACGGTGGAGCGGACGGTGCAACTGCTGGTGCATAACGCCGGCGAACTCATTCCACAGTCCAGCCTGGGGGTGCAGTTCCTCAGCGCCGAAAGCCTCATCAATACCGCCGGCGTCCCCCTGCACCCCGCCGCGGCCGACGCCTACCGGGCCCTGCACGGCTGACCCAACGCCCGCTCACTTTCGACCGGAAAACCCCAAACGCCCGCTCACCTCCGACAGGAAAAACCCAAACGCCCGCTCACCTCCGACAGGAAAACCCCAAACGCCCGCTCACTTCTTCCGCAAGACATGAGCGGGCGTTGCTGGGATAGCCGCAAGACGTGAGCGGGCGTGCGTGTCAACTCCCGGAGTGGGCCTGCAGGAAGCTGTACACCTCGGTTTCGTCCACGCCCGGGAAGGCGCCGGGGGGCATGGCGGCCAACAGGTGTGAGTGGGCACGCGCCGACGGCCAGGCATTGCCGGCCCACTGGTTAGTAAGTTCGGCAGGCGGACGCTTGCAGCAGGTCGGATCCGGGCAGTTGGAGGTGGCCCGGGCCGTGGTCTCGCGCCCGCGGAACCACTTCACGTGCTGGTAGGGCACCCCAATGCTCAGGGAGAACTCCCCGGCGGCGGAGCGCTCCGTGCGGGCCGTGCACCAATACGTGCCCGACGGCGTGTCGGTGTACTGGCTGTACGCGCTGAACTTGTCCGGCACGTCGAACACCGCCCGCGATGTCCACGCCTTGCACGACGGTTGCCCCTCGATGGCGCCGGTGTGGTCCTGGGGGAAGTTCACGCCGTCGTTCTCGTAGGCCTTGTAGATGATCCCGCTTTGGTGCGTCTTCTGGAAATGCGTGGTGATGCCCAGGTGCTTGGTGGCCAAGTTGGTGAACCGGTGCGCGGCGGTCTCGTAGGACACAGCGAACGCGTCCCGGATGTCCTCCACCGCGATTTCCTTGGCAGCTTTGGCTTTTTGCAGAAATTCCACCGTGGCCTGTTCGGGCAGGAGCAGGGCGGCCGCGAAGTAGTTGGTGGCCACCCGCTGGGCCAGGAAGTCGCCGTAGTTCTTGGGCGTTTCATGGCCCAGGACGTAGTGGCCCAGCGCCTGCAGCAGCACCGAGCGGGGGTCGTGGTCCTGCCGCTGGCTCTGGGTCAGGTAAATTCTGCGGTTCTTCAAATCCGTCACGGACCGGGTGGAATGCGGCAGATCACCTACATGGTGCAGGGTGAAACCGAGGTGCGCGGCGATGTCTGCGATGACGTGCTGGCTCAGCGGACCGGTGGTGTAGCCAACCTCCTTGAGGACCTTTTGGGCCTCGGCCTCATACTCCGGAAAGTAGTTCCCGCGTTCCCGCATCATGGCCCGCAGTTCCCCGTTGGCGCGGCGGGCTTCCTCCGGGGTAGCCACCTGCTCGTTCATCTTCCGTTCGAGCTCGTGCAGCAGCCCCACTTGGGCCTCCAGCACATCCAGCGGCAGCCGCGAACTGATGCGGATTTTGGGCAGATCCAGCGACTCGTACAGCGGTCCGCGCTGGTACCGTTCCAGCTCGATTTCCAGGGCGGCCCGGCGGCTGGGCGGCTCGGCGCCGAGCAGTTGGTCAATGCTGACATTGAGCGCGCCTGCGAGGTGTTGAAGCAGCGTCAGCTTGGGCTCCCGCTTGCCGTTTTCAATCAGGCTGAGCTGGCTGGGAGCGGTGCCGACGGCGGCGCTCAGGTCATCGAGCGTCAGGCCGGCTTGTTTGCGCAGGTGGCGGACGCGGCGTCCCAGGGCGATGACGTCCAGTTCCGGGGCGGCGGTGGAGGGCGTCTGGGAAACGTCCCTGTTCCAGCTTGAAGGCGACATTTCTGAAGAATACGGGAAGAAGTGCATTTCTTTCCACAGTTTTCATCTAGAAAGGGGGTTGAAAGTGCTGAAAAGTAGTTTTCACGGAAAGAAACACCGCACCGGATAAGCCGGTGGGAGCCTCAACGGCGAGGTTCCCACCTACTCCATCCGGAGCTCAATCAAGGAGATCAACGATGACTGCAGCATTTGAGCCCACCCAGCAGCCGTCCGGCCAGGACACAACTCAGCAGGCCGCCGCCCTGGAGCTCGAGTGGGCCGCCAACCCCCGCTGGGAAGGTGTGACCCGGGACTACTCAGCCTCCGACGTCGTCCGTCTCCGGGGACGTGTCTCCGAGGAGCACACCCTGGCCCGCCGCGGCTCCGAAAAGCTGTGGAAGCAGCTCACCGAGGAGCACAAGACCGGCGGCTACACGAACGCCTTGGGCGCCCTGACGGGCAACCAGGCCGTGCAGCAGGTCAAGGCAGGCCTGCGCGCCATCTACCTCTCCGGCTGGCAGGTGGCCGCGGACGCCAACAACTCCGGCCACACCTACCCGGACCAGTCCCTCTACCCGGCCAACTCCGTTCCCACGGTGGTCCGCCGCATCAATAACGCCCTGCTCCGCGCCGACCAGATCGAATTCTCCGAGGGCATCCAAACCGTCGAGGACTGGCTGGTCCCGATCGTCGCGGACGCCGAAGCCGGCTTCGGCGGCCCGCTGAACGCCTACGAACTCATGAAATCCATGATCCAGGCCGGCGCGGCCGGCGTTCACTGGGAGGACCAGCTCGCCTCGGAGAAGAAGTGCGGCCACCTCGGCGGCAAGGTGCTGATCCCCACCCAGCAGCACGTCCGCACCCTGAACGCGGCCCGCCTGGCAGCCGACGTCGCCGGCACCCCCACGGTCGTCATTGCCCGCACCGACGCCGAGGCAGCCACCCTGATCACCTCCGACGTGGACGAGCGGGACCAGGAGTTCATCACCGGCGAGCGCACCGCCGAGGGCTTCTACAAGGTCCGCAACGGCATCGAACCCTGCATCGCCCGCGCCAAGGCCTACGCCCCGTACTCCGACCTCATCTGGATGGAGACCGGCACCCCGGACCTGGAGCTGGCCCGCAAGTTCGCCGAATCCGTCAAGGCCGAGTTCCCGGACCAGATGCTCTCCTACAACTGCTCGCCGTCGTTCAACTGGCGCAAGCACCTGGATGACGCCACCATCGCCAAGTTCCAGCGCGAACTCGGCGCCATGGGCTTCACGTTCCAGTTCATCACCCTGGCCGGCTTCCACGCCCTGAACTACTCGATGTTCGACCTCGCCCACGGCTACGCCCGTGAAGGCATGAGCGCCTACGTCGAACTCCAGGAGAAGGAATTCGCCTCCGAATCCCGCGGCTACACCGCAACCAAGCACCAGCGCGAAGTCGGCACCGGCTACTTCGACACCATCTCCACGGCGCTCAACCCCAACGCCTCCACCCTCGCCCTGGTCGGATCGACCGAAGAGGGCCAGTTCCACTAACGCTTACGACGGCGGCGCTTCCGTCCGGCCTTCGGACCGGCATCGTCTCTGCCTGCTATTCCCCACGTCCGGCCTTGGGCTCGTAGAACTCGCCGAGGCCGGACGCAGGGCCCCTTTTACGCAGGCTGCCGCGACACCGGCTCCTCGGCCTCGTGCCTCAGTCGCCACCCTGCTGCTACCCGCCGTCGAACTTCCCTTTCGTCTTTAAGGAGACTGAAATGAACAGCTTCACTGACAGCTTCACGATCAATGGCATTACCTTGACCGCCCAGCCCATTTGCCGGCAGGACGAGGTGCTGACGCCGGATGCCCTCTCCTTCATTGCCAAGCTGCACCGGGCCACCGCTGAGCGGCGCCAGGAGCTGCTGCAGGCACGGCGCGCGCGGCGGGCCGACATTGCCGCTGGAACGGACCCGCGTTTCCTGCGGGAGACCGAGCACATCCGTAATGATCCGTCCTGGCGGGTGGCTCCCCCGGCACCCGGCCTGGAGGACCGCCGCGTCGAGATCACGGGCCCGGTGGACAAGAAGATGACCATCAACGCCCTGAACTCGGGAGCGAAGGTGTGGCTCGCCGACATGGAGGACTCTTCCACCCCCACCTGGCGGAACGTCATCAAGGGCCAGCTGAACCTCACCGACGCGCTGGAGCGCCGGATCGATTTCACCACCGAAGAAGGCAAGGACTACAAGCTGGCGGACGGCGACCTGCCCACCATCGTGGTCCGCCCCCGCGGCTGGCACCTGCCGGAAAAGCACATGCTGATCGACGGCCAGCCCATCGCCGGCGGCATCGTGGACTTTGGCCTGTTCTTCTTCCACAACGCCCGCCGCCTGCTCGCCCAGGGCAAGGGCCCCTACTTCTACCTGCCCAAGATCGAGAACCACCTGGAAGCCCGGCTGTGGAACGACATCTTCATCCTGGCCCAGGACCTGCTCGGCATCCCGCAGGGCACCATCCGAGCCACCGTGCTGATCGAAACCATCACCGCAGCGTTCGAGATGGAGGAGATCCTCTACGAACTCCGCGACCACGCCTCGGGCCTGAACGCCGGCCGCTGGGACTACATCTTCTCCCTGATCAAGAACTTCCGTACCCGCGGCCCGCGCTTCGTCCTCCCGGACCGCGGCCAGGTGACCATGACCCAGCCGTTCATGCGTGCCTACACCGAACAGCTGGTCCGGGCCTGCCACAAGCGCGGTGCCATGGCCATCGGCGGCATGGCCGCAGCCGTTCCCAACCGCAAGGACCCGGAAGCCAACGCCAACGCCCTCGAGAAGGTGCGTGCGGACAAGACCCGCGAGGCCAACGACGGGTTCGACGGTTCCTGGGTGGCCCACCCCGACCTGGTGCCCGTCTGCCGCGAAGTGTTTGACGGCGTCCTCGGCAGCAAGCCCAACCAGCTGGACCGGCTCCGCGAGGACGTCACCCCCGATGACCGCGCCCTGATTAACGTCGCTGCCACCACCGGCACCATCACCGAGCAGGGCATCCGGAACAACATCGAGGTGGGCATCCGCTACATCGAGTCCTGGCTCCGCGGCAACGGCGCCGTAGCCATCCACAACCTGATGGAGGACGCCGCGACCGCGGAGATCTCACGGTCCCAGCTGTGGCAGTGGATCTACGCCCGCGCCATCACGGACCAGGGCGAGATCATCAGCCACGAGTGGGTGGAAGAACTCCTGGACGAGGAATTCGCCCGGCTGGAGCGCTTCGACGGCGACCGTTTTGAGGACGCCCGAGACATCTTCGAGGAAGTCACGCTCAGCCGTGAGTTCCCGTCCTTCCTGACGCTCCCCGCCTATGCCCGCTACCTCACGGAAGCCCGCGAGAAGGCCACGGTCGAGGAGCTGGCAGCGGCCTGACCCACCACAACTTCCGTTTGCCGGGCCGGCACGCCCTTCGCAACAGGCCCCCCGAAATCCGGGGCGCCGGCCCGGCGACGGAGCACCCCTCACACCCCCGCTCACTTGTTGCAGGAAAACCCGAAACGCCCGCTCACTTTCCCCAAGAAAGTGAGCGGGCGTTCCGCCGTTTGATGCAAGAGGTGAGCGGGCGTTCCGCCGTCTGGTGCATCAAGTGAGCGGGCGTCGGGGTGGCGGAACGTCCGACGGCGGACGCGGCCTTAGCGCCCCTTCGGCACCTTCCGCACGGACAGGGTGGTGCTGGCGAAGAAGGTCAGTACGGAGGCCAGGATGACCAGCAGGGCCGGCGTCCACGAGCCGGACGTGTCGTGGACGAAGCCCACCAGCGGAGGGGCAACGGCAGCGAGGCAATAGCCAAGGCCCTGGACCGTTGCGGACATCCGGCCGGCGGAGGCCTGGTCGCGCGCCAGCTTGATCACGGCGATGAAGATCAGGGTGATGCCGCCGCCCTGGGCGATGCCGCCGGACGTGGACCACAGCCACCACAGCTGCGGCAGGACCAGGAGCCCTACGGGGACGGCAAGCCACAACGTCCCCAAGGTGACCGCCACCGCCGTCGTACTCATGTATTTGGCCGCAAAGGGAACGCCGAGGCCGCCCACGATCGCCAGGATCTGGAAGATCGAGGACGCGGCACCGGCCTGCGCGGCATTCATCCCCAGTTCGTCGTGCAGGTAGCTGGGCAGCCAGGCGGTGACGCCGTAGTAGGAGAACGCCTGGCCGCCGAAACCCGCGGTCAGCCCGAACGTCGTCCAGCCGGAACTGCGCGCCGTCGCCCGCTGCCCGTCCCCACCCGAGGCCTCATCCGGATCCGACACCAGGAATGCCGTGCGCGGCCCCACCGCCAGGACCCACACCACAATGGCGGCGACCGCAAGGACAGCGACGGCGGCGAGCGCAAGCCGCCACCCGGTGACCGCTGCCAGCGGGGCCATGGCCACCGAGGTCAGGAAGGACCCGATGTTCAATGCCGCCGTGTAGATCCCCATGGCGGTCCCCTGCCGGCGCGGTGCGAAATCGCGGCGGATGATCAGGGGCACCGCAATGTTTCCCACCGTGATGGCCACCCCGATGAGCACGGTACCGGCCACCACCAGCACCGGGCCGCCCGCGGAACGGACCACCACGCCGGCAAGGACACCCAGGATGGTCAGCGTGACGGCGAACTCTGCCCCGAACCTCCGCGCCGCCAGAGAGGCCAATGGAGCAGCAAGCGAGAAGCAGAGCACCGGGATACTCGTCAGCAGCCCCAGCATGACCGGCGAGAAGTGCAGTTCGGCCTGCATGAGGTCCACCAGGGGCGCGACCGCCACGAAGGGGCCCCGCAGGTTCAGGGCCAGCAGGCCGATGCAGGCCAGCAGGATCCAGCTCTTGGGCACGCGGGAAAGGACGCCGGCGCTCACAGGGACAACATGGGGAATGGGCTTTGATTCATCACCCTCATTGCTATCACGCCGCGCGAGCCCGGAACTCCAGGCGACCGCCTGCGCGGCCCTGCCATACGATGAACGTGACTGTGGACGACTGGACACCGCAAAGGACACCCATGACGCACCGGCTTGCCATCCTTGATGACTACCAGGACGTGGCCCACGGCTTCGCCGACTTCGCGGCCTTGGAGGCTGCGGGCGTCACCATCACCTCGTACCGGGAACCCTTCGCCTCCCGCGACGCCCTGGTCTCGGCGTTGGCAGGCACCACGATGGTGATCGCCATGCGCGAGCGGACCGCGTTCCCGCGTGAGGTGTTTGAGCAACTTCCCGCCCTGCAGCTGCTGGTGACCACCGGCATGGCCAACGCCTCGATCGACGTCGCGGCGGCGGCCGAGCACGGAGTTACCGTGTGCGGCACGCCCGGCTCACCCACTGCCGCCCCGGAGCTGACCTGGGCCTTGCTGCTGGCCATCGCACGGCACCTGCCGGCCGAGGACCACTCGCTGCGCGCCGGCGGCTGGCAGTCCACGGTGGGCTTCGAGCTGGCAGGGAAGACCCTTGGCATCGTGGGGCTGGGCAAGATCGGCCGCCGGGTAGCGGCGTACGGCCGGGCCTTCGGGATGGACGTGGTGGCGTGGAGCCCGAACCTGACGGCGGAGGCCGCGGCCGACGCCGGCGCGCGCCTGGTCTCGAAGGCGGAACTGTTCACCCTCGCCGATGTCGCAACCCTCCACCTGCGGCTCTCCCCGCGCTCCGAAAACATCGTGGGCGAGGAAGAACTGCGGCTGCTCGGCCCCGAAGGCATCCTCGTGAACACGGCGCGGGGTCCCCTGGTTGACCAGGACGCACTCCTCAGGGCCCTGGCCGAGGGCTGGATCCGCGGCGCGGCCCTGGACGTCTTCGACCAGGAACCGCTGCCGGCCGGGCACCCGCTCCTGGCCGCCCCCAACACGGTACTCTCGCCCCACCTGGGCTACGTCACGCAGGAAAGCTACCGGCAGTTCTACGGCGGAGCCGTGGAGGACATCACCGCCTGGCTGGCCGGCTCCCCCATCCGCACCATCACCGACTGAGCCGGAAGGCCCCCATGACCCACAGCATCCGCAGGGCAACAGCGGACGACGCCGGCCCGCTGGCCGAGCTGGCAGCGGTCACCTTTCCGCTTGCCTGCCCGCCGTCGTCGTCACCGTCCGACATCGCCGCGCACCTGGCCAACACGCTCAGCGAAGCACACTTCACGCGCTATCTCGCTGACCCGGACATCACCATCCTGGTCATCGATGCCGACGGCCCGCTCACCGGCTACAGCCTGCTGGTGGACCGGCCCGCCGCGGACCCGGACGTTTCCTCCGCGCTGACGCTGGTCCCGTCCGTGGAGATCAGCACGTGCTACGTCCACCCTGACTACCACGGGTTGGGCGCCGCCGCCGAGCTCATGCACGCCAGCCTTGAGGCAGCCGCCGCAACCGGTGCGGCGGGCGCGTGGCTGGGCGTCAACAGCCAGAACGCCCGGGCCATCTGCTTCTATGGGAAGTCGGGTTTCCGCAAGGTGGGAACCAAGTCCTTCCGGCTGGGCAGCACGGTGGAACACGACTTCGTGCTGGAACGCCCCCTCCCTTAGGGGAGCCTGCGGGCGCCAAGGCCCGCCGCCGCCGCTTCCAACGGGTAGGCCAGCGGCGGCCGGGGCTCGGCCAGCAGCTTCAGTCCCGGCGGAAGGCCTTCAATGGTGCCGGTTGTTCCGGTGGCTTTGATGGTCACCCGGCTTCCGTCCAGCAGGACATTTTCGGCCCGGAACGTGCCCACCGTCTCCGGCAGGATCGGTGCCAGGTGCACCACCCCGCGGGTGAAAACGGGGTCGAACCGCAACAGGATCCGTGCCAGTTGCACGGGCGCCGCCGCGGCCCAGGCCTGCGGCGAGCACGCGGTGGGATACGGAACCGGGCCAGGGTATTCGCCACGGTCGAACCCGCAGAACAGCTCCGGCAGCCGCCCGTCGAAATGCCGGGCGGCGTCGAGGATCCCGGAGGCCACCCGCTTGGCCTCGTCCACGAACCCGTAGCGCATCAGCCCGGTGGCCACCAGTGCCGTGTCGTGGGGCCACACCGAGCCGTTGTGGTAGCTGACCGGATTGTAGGCGCCCATGTCGGACGCCAGCGTGCGGATGCCCCAGCCGGTGAACATCTGCGGGGACATCAGGTTCTCCATGACGGACACGGCTTTGTCTTCGTCCACGACGCCCGTCCAGAGGCAGTGGCCGATGTTCGAGGTCAGCGCATCGACGGGCCGTTTGTCCTTGTCCAGCGCCACCGCGTAGTAGCCCTTGTCCGGCAGCCAGAACTTCTTGTTGAACTCCTCTTTGAAGGCGGCTGCCTTGTCTGCCCAGTGCTTTTCGAGGGCGGAATCGCCGCTCCAGTGGGCCAGCAGGGACCTGCCAAGGTACGCGGAGTAGACATACGCCTGGACTTCACAGAGGGCGATCGGGGCTTCGGCGATGGTTCCGTCGGCGAAATTGATCCCGTCCCAGGAGTCCTTCCAGCCTTGGTTCACCAGGCCGTGGTCGTTGGGCCGGAGGTATTCCACGAAACCGTCGCCGTCCCGGTCGCCGTATTTTTCGATCCATTCCAGCGCCCGGTCGGCGTGTGGCAGCAGGGGCTGGATCGCGTCCCGGGAAAGGCCCCACCGGCTTAGCTCCCCCAGGGTGGAGACGAAAAGGGGGGTGGCGTCGGCGGTGCCGTAGTACGCCGTCCCTCCCAGGGACAGGCCGGCAGTGACGCCGAGCCGGACCTCATGCGGGATGCGGCCAGGTTCCTCTTCGGAATCCACGTCCACTTTCTTACCCTGGATCCCGGCCAAGGTTTGGAGCGTGCCCAAGGCGAGGTTGGGGTTGACCATCAGGCTCATGTAGGAGGTCAGCAGCGAATCCCGGCCGAACAGGGCCATGAACCAGGGCGCCCCGGCCGCCACCGCAGCCCGGTTGGGATGGTGGGCATCAAAGATGCGCAGGGCACCAAGGTCGCTCTGGCTCCGGTTGAGCACGTTCTGGAAGCTGGAGTCCTCGATGCTGATCCGCGGAACGCCTTCCTCCCAGTCCAGGTGCCGGCGAACCCCTTCCCGGTGGTGCGGAAGCCGCCCCTCCTTGAAGGGTTCCTCCGGCGCCTCACCGTTGACCAAGGGCACCACTATGACGCTGGTGCTCCATTTGCCCCGTGCCGGAACAGTGACATGGAACCGCAGCCCGTCCGTACTGACCTCCGCCCCCCGTGCGCCGACGGCGGTCCCTCGTTGCTGGCCGTGCCGTGATGCTTCGATGACCAGCCTCCCGTCCGTGATGGCCCGGGTGGTATCGTCCAGGCCGCTGGTACGGCCGCCCTTTACTTCGAAGAGGTCTGCCTGGTCGGCGTCGACGAGCAGCTCGATCTCGCACTCCACCGGTTCGGCCGCATAGTTTTCAAGGGAAATGTCGTCCTGCAGCCCCGGGCCGATGTGGCGGACCTGGCGGACCACCAGGGGGCTGTCAAACCTGCCGCCGGGCCATTTGGCGCGGCCCACGAACGTGGCCTCGAACGGTTGCGGGCGTTGGGCTGACAATGGTTCGCGCAATGCGCCGTTGATCCTGAGCATCCAGCGCGAGATGATCCGCGTGTCCTGGAAGAAGACTCCGTTGGTTCCGGCGTCAGGACTGATGTCGCCCGTGCCGGAGGAGATGCAGAACGACGATCCCTCCAAGACCGTGACCGATCCCGAATCGGATACTGCTGCCTCGTTGTCTTCGTTCCAGGCGGTCATGGAAAGGCTCCCTTCTCCGGCAGATGCCCCCTGGATCGGGAAGCATTCAGGCCCCCAATAAATTCTGGTGCACCCGGGGAACCTGCGGAACCCCTGAGGGCATCCTCCCTTCTATGAGTTCGGCGTAAAGCTCCAGGTGGTCGGCAACCATACGGGCGGCGCTGAAGCGCTCTTCCACGGCTTGCCGGCACACAGCCCTGTCCAGCCCGGCCGCGGCCGCCACAAAGCCGGCCAGTTCCTCGGTTTTTCCCAGGAATCCCGTCCGGCCGTGCTCGACAATTTCCGGAGCCGCTCCGATGAGCGTCCCAATCACCGGGGTACCGGTAGCGAGCGCCTCGATCATCACCAGGCCGAACGGTTCGGACCACTGGATAGGGTTCAGGAACGCCGTTGCACCGCCAACCAACCGGTATTTGGCGGCATCGTCCACTTCCCCGACGAAGTCCTCGTTGGGGCCCAGGATTGGTTCAATGACTTCCCGGAAAAAGCGGACCTCCTCCGGTTCGCGCATCTTGACCGCAATTTTGAGGTGCATTCCAACCTGCCTGGCGATGGTGATGGCCTCAAGGAGTCCCTTGTCCGGACACGAGCGGCCAACGAAACACAGGTAGCCCCCGCTGCCGGTCCCCACGGGCACGGCGGAGAGGTCCATCCCGTGGTGGATGATCCGGGTGACGGGAACAGCGGGGGCGTGCGACGCCTGGTCCTTGGAGATGGCGATCACGGCACCACGCCGGGCAACGGCGCGGTAGATATCCGCCGCTTGGGCGTGGATGGGCCCGTGGATGGTGGTGGCCACCGGGACCCCGGCCGGCCGGTGCAGGTAGAGGGGCCCCGCCATGGTGTGGTCGTGGATGATGTCGACGTCCTGCAGTCCCTCGTAAGCCCTGACAACATGGCTGAGTTCGCTGATGCTGGTGCCGAGTCCTTCGTACTCGGCGGGCCGCATCCCCGGAACGAGCCTAACCGGGCACGTACTCTCGAGCGGTGCCGCGAGCAGGACCTCGTGCCCGGCGGCGGCGAAGCCCCGGGCAAGGGCGTCCACCACCCTTTCCGTGCCTCCGTAGGTTGCCGGCGGGACCGGGATCCACGGCCCTGAGACAAGTCCAATCCGCATTCCTGGCCTCCCAGGTTACAGGCCGGGCTCCCCAGCAGGCCGGGCAAAATTACACCGGATGCGCTCTTGCACCCGATGAGTCTTCGATTCCGAGGGCCGCTGCATGACCACCTGATCCGACTATTGCCCACGACGGCCGCTGCCACAAGACCCAATGTGGCGGATCTCATGGCAGGTGCCGGAATGGCGGCCCCTGCCGGCCGGTTATGCAGGCCATGAAGATTGAGATCTGGTCCGACGTCGCCTGCCCGTGGTGCTTCATCGGCAAACGCCGCTTTGAGGCCGCCCTGGCATCCTTCCCGCACCGTGATTCTGTTGATGTGGTGTGGCGGAGCTACCAGCTGGATCCTGGGCTGCCGGGGCACTTCGATGGCACTGAACTGGAATACCTGAGCAGCCGCAAGGGGATGCCGGCCCAGCAGGTCTCGCAGATGTTCGAGCACGTGGCACAGCAGGCCAAGGACGAGGGCCT
The DNA here is from genome assembly GCF_004364695.1 of Arthrobacter sp. AG258. Taxonomy (NCBI): domain Bacteria; kingdom Bacillati; phylum Actinomycetota; class Actinomycetes; order Micrococcales; family Micrococcaceae; genus Arthrobacter; species Arthrobacter sp. AG258. Next base: position 56,118 of record NZ_SOBI01000003.1, read on the forward strand.
CAACTACCGCTTCGACAAGGTGGTGGTGGCCAACAGTTTCACGGCCCACCGGCTGATCCACCTCGCTGCCGTCCACGGCAAGCAGGATGCCGCCAAGGAGCGCCTCCTCAGCGACCATTTCGAGCACGGCAAAGACATTGGCAGCCGGGAATACCTGGCAGGACTGGGCCGGGAGCTTGGCTTGCCGGAGGACGAGGTGGACGAACTGTTCACCACGGACAAGTACTCGGACGCGGTGCGGTCCGATTTCCAGGAAGGCCAGTCCCTGGGCATCAGTGGTGTCCCCTTCTTTGTCATTGACCGCAAGTTCGGCCTGTCCGGCGCCCAGCCGGCGGAAACGTTCACGCGCGCGCTTAACCAGGCGTGGCAGGAAGCCAACCCGTTGGTGTTGGTCGATTCCGCGGAGGCCGGGGCCTGCGGTCCGGATGGCTGCGCAATCTAGCGCCGTTTACTGACACATCGGGGTAAAGTGTCTGTATGCCCAGGATTTCAGCGGCCAGCAACGCCGAACAACGCGCTGATACGCAGCGCCGTATCCTCACAGCCTTCGGCGAACTCCTTTTCACCCACGGCCTTCCCGGGTTGACCATGACGGACGTGGCCCGGCACGCAGGCGTGGGCCGGACCGCCGTCTACAACTACTACGCGGACATCGAGGAACTGTTGATTTCCTACGCGCTGGAGGAGACGGAAAAGTTCCTCTCGGACCTGCGCGATTCACTGGGCCGCCTGGAGAACCCGGTGGAGCGGCTGGCCCTCTACGTCCGCGCCCAGGTGGTTGACCTCAGCCGCCGCCACCTCCCGCCCGGACCGGCCATGGGGGCTGTGCTGTCGCCGTCGTCCTTCGCGAAACTCTCCGACCACGTCAGCGAGCTCAGCACCCTGCTGCAGGGCATCCTGCGTGACGGCATGGAGCAGGGCTACCTGCCGGTGGCGGACGTGGGGCAACAGTCCCAGCTGATCCTGGGCACGCTGTCCTCCAGCGCCGCCAGGGGCAGCGACGAGCCTGCCGAACTGGAAGCGCGCGTGGCCCGGACGGTGCGGTTCATCCAGCTGGGGGCGGGAGCAAGGTTCGACGACGAAGGGCGGCCCCTGCGCGTGGCCGGCCTTCCGGCGGCGGCCGGCTGAGCCGTGGTCAGCGCGCCGTCACGGCGGCCGGGGTTACCGGAAGCTTGTTGGCATCGGCAATGCGGCGGCTTTCCCTGGGGCAGCCCAGGGTCCCAGGGGTTTGGTCCACCACATCCGCCGGGACGAGCGCTGCGAAATCATGGGCCAGGATGACGTCCACGCTGGCGTCGGTCCTGATGTCCTGGAAGTAGTCGGACCCCGGTACATTGCGCTGCACCGTGAAGGCGGCAGCCTGCCCGGCCGCGCCTGAGACCACTGCAGCAACGCCCCGGTAGCCGGCATTGACGTTCGACACATTGCCCACCGCGAACTTCCGCGCCAGGAATTCATCCGCCACGGAGCGGGCCAGGCCGGCCCGGGTGGTGGAGTTATAGACGTTCAGGCTGACCTTGTCGTTGGGCGTGTAGTCGAACACCGCAGTGGGGCATGAAGACACCGGCTTCTGGCTGGGCTCGGCCGTGGGAACCTTCAGCCGCCCGTTAATGATGGCGAGGGCAACGATGATGGCCGCGGCGATCATCCCAACCAGCAGGACCAGGACCACGCCGTGGAGCACGCGGCGGCGGACCCGGGCCGTTTCGTCGGCGTCCTTGGCCGCTTCCATCGCTGCCCGCAGCTCAGCGCCGGACACCACACGGTGGCCGTGCAGGACGCTGGGGTCCTTCGGCCGGCGGCTAGCCATCGAGCACCAGGACCCGGGCGTGGATCGCCGTGCGCTGGTGCAGTGCCGTACGGACCGCGCGGTGCAGGCCGTCCTCCAGGTAAAGGGTTCCCTGGTATTGCACCACGTGCGGGAACAAGTCACCGAAGAATGTGGAATCTTCGGCCAGCAAGGCCTCCAGGTCCAGCGTGCGCTTGGTGGTCACCAGTTCGTCCAGCCGGACCGGCCGCGGCGGCAGCGACGCCCACTGCTTCGGGGTGCTGTAACCATGGTCGGGGTAAGGGCGGCCCTCGCCCACAGCTTTGAATATCACCATGCAACAGTAGGCACCGCGCCGCCCCAGCGAAAGCATCAGGGCGGACCGGCGCCAGGTTGTAGCCAAACAGTGACCATCCGTCACATCGCCCCGTTCCACGGCAACGGGCCGGTTCCTGCTGACAGAATGGAGCCATGACCGCATCCGACTCCCCCGCCATGCCCGAGCCAGGAACCCGCCTGCCATCCACGCCCCCGCTGGCGCTGCTGCTGGATGTGGACGGACCCGTGGCAAGCCCAGTGACCCGCGACGTGAAGCCGGACATCATCCTTGACCTGGTGGCACTCGCGGCAGCCGGAATCCCCGTCATCTTCAACACCGGCCGCTCGGACGCGTTCATCCGCGAACAGGTCATGGAACCCATGATCGCCGCCGGGATCCCGGCGGGAACAGTCATCCACGCCGTGTGCGAGAAGGGCGCCGTCTGGTTCAGCTATACCTCCGCCGGGCCGGGCCCCATCCACGTGGACCGGGAACTCGCCGTGCCCGCAGCGTACGGCGACGACATCCGGCGCCTGGTGGCGGAGGATTACGCCGCCCACATGTTCTTTGACGAAACCAAACGCGCCATGGTCTCGGTGGAGCAGCACATCGACGTGCCCAGCGCCGAGTACCTGGCCGAGCAAAAGCTGTTCGACGCTGACGCCATGGAGCTCATGGGCAGGCACGGCCTGGGCGTTGTGCGGCTGGACCACCATGCGCCCAATTCCGACGACGCAGTGGATTACAGGGTGGATCCCACCATCATCTCCACCGATATCGAGTCCGTGCGGCTGGGCAAGGACCTCGGCGCCAGCCGCGCGGTGGAACTGCTGGCTGCCCAGGGCATCACGCCCCACGCTTGGCGGACGGTGGGCGATTCCCGGACCGACTACGCGATGGCCGACTGGCTGCACCACAACGATCACCCGGTCAAGCACGTTGACGTCCGGCCCGCGGACGGCGTGCCCGGCAAACCGTATCCGGTCCTCACGGCAGCGGACCTGGGACTGGAGAGCACGGTGATCCACGACGACGCCGGCGGCGCTTTCCTGCGCGCCTGGCGGGAGGCGCTGGGCGCCTGAGCCCCTGCCGCCGCGGCCCGAAACCTGCTGTTACCACGGCAGGACTATCATGCAGGTAAGAAAGCTTACTTCGACCACCACGGAGACAACCATTACAGAAGCACCGGTCCAGGACGAGGTCTACTACGGCGGCCAGGCGTCCGTGGAGGAACAATTTCACGCGGAGATCACGTCGGCGGCGGCGGAACAACGGCTCAGGCACCGCCCCGATGTCATCCGGCACAAGGGCCGCTACGCCCTGATCAACGACACCAGGACCCCCTACCAGGCCATGGTGGAAGATTTGCTGTTCCTGCGGAACGTCCTGGCAAACGCGGGCCTGGCCTACCTCCTGGTCCGCGGCAACAACGACCGCCCCGTGGTGGCGCTGGACTGGAAGAGCCGGAAGAAACTCCGCGCCGCCCTGGTGGAGGCGTGCAGGGACGAGCCCTTCTACTCCATGACCGTGGACGCCAAGAAGAAGACCTCCGTCCTGGTGGCGGACGGCGAACTGTCCTCCAACCGGCAGGCACGGATCTTCCGCCTGTACCGGCCGCGGGTGGAACCGGTGGGCGGTTTCGAGTTCGGCGCCTCCGCCGGCGTCCAGATCGAGCTGTGGTCCTTCGAAGGCGAAGAACTGATCCTCCCCATCGAGAACTCCCTGACCCGCAGGACCATGCTGCGGCAGGACGCCGTCCGCGGCACGGTGGAACGCTACGGCCACACCTGGCCCACCATCGAGAACATGTTCGCCGACCACGCCAGCGACATCAGCTTCGACATCGACCTGGTCTTTTCCTGGGTGGACGGAAGCTCTCCGGAATACATTGCGGCCCGCCGCGCGCAGCAGCAGGGCGTGGTCCTGGGCGAGGGCGACGACCATGAGGCCCGGTTCCGGCAGATCAACGAGCTCAAGTACGCGCTGCGCTCCGTGTACATGTTCGCCCCATGGATCCGCCGCATCTTCATCGCCACGGACTCCCCCGCTCCGGCCTGGCTGGCAGAGCACCCGTCCGTCACGATCGTCCGCAGCGAAGAGTTCTTTGCAGATCCCTCGGTGCTGCCCACGCACAATTCCCAGGCGGTCGAGTGCCAACTGCACCACATAGAAGGGTTGTCCGAACACTTCCTCTACTCCAATGACGACATGTTCTTTGGCCGGCCCGTAGGCCCGGACATGTTCTTCACACCCGGCGGCATCACCAAGTTCATTGAGGCAGAAACCAGGATCGGCCTGGGCGAGAACGCTGCCGAGCGCAGCGGCTTTGAGAACGCCGCCCGGGTCAACCGCAAGCTTCTCTGGAACCGGTTCGGGCGGATCACCACCCGGCACCTGGAACACACTGCAGCTCCGCTGCGGCGCAGCCTCGTGGCCCAGATGGAGGAAGAATTCCCGGAAGAATTCCGGAAGACGGCGGCCAGCAGGTTCCGGGCAGCGGACAACATCTCCGTCACGAACTCGTTCTACCACTACTACGCCCTGCTGACAGGCCGAGCGGTCACGCAGACGGCCGCGAAGGTGCGCTACGTGGACACCACCATGCGGGCCGGGATCAACTACCTGCCCAAGCTGCTCGCCAAGCGGAACATGGACTTCTTCTGCCTGAACGACGGCAGTTTCCCCGAAGTCAGTGCCGACGAACGCGCAGAAGCCGTGACCGACTTCCTGGAAAAGTACTTCCCCATCAAGGCTCCCTGGGAAAAGTAAGTCCGGGCACGGGTGCCCGGACTTACCGGCGGCCGGCTCCGGAACCCGGCGCGCCTATTTGCTGCTGGCCACGCCCTGTTTGGTGCTGCGGCGCTGCTTGGCGGTTTCCGGAATCCGGACTCCGGCAGCTGCCAGGCGCCGGGCGGTTTCCTCGGGCGAGACGTATTCACCCACGGTGGCCGCGCGGCCCATCGGCACCACCGAGTGCACGATTGTGTGCTCGTATACGTGCACCAGGTTGAAGGCCTGTCCGCCGTCCTGCCCGCGGGTGCCTCCCACCGGAACGTTGAGGTCCTGCGTATAGCAGGATGCTGACGCGACCGAGACCGGAACACCGGCGAAGCTGGCCGTGGTGGAGTAGTGCAGGTGGCCGGCCAGGATGGTGCGGACGTCAGAGTTGCGGACCACCGCCGCCAGGGAGGCTTGGTCGCGCAGCTCCACCAGCACCGAAAGATCGAGTACCGACGGGACCGGCGGGTGGTGGAGTGCAAGGATGGTGCCGTCCGGGGCCGGCGTTTCGAGTTGCTGCGCCAGCCACTCCAGCTGTGCTGTGCTCAGCTCGCCGTGGTGGAATCCAGGGACGGTGGTGTCCAAGGTAATGACTCTCAACCCATTGATGAAGTAGCTGTGGTCCACCGGCTCATCGGTGCCTGGCTGGTCCAGCAGGCCCCGGCGGAAGTTCGCACGGTCGTCATGGTTACCCATGGCCCAGATCACTTTGGCGCCGAGTTCCTCACATGCAGGGTCAACGATGGCCCGCAGTTTCACATAGGCTTCGGGATCACCCTTGTCTGCGAGGTCGCCCGTGAAAATCACAGCCTCCGGCCGTGCACCGGACGCCTTGACTTCCTCGAAAAGCTGGATGAGGCGTGCTTCGCTGTCGACGGTTCCGTAGAGGGGTTCTGGACCTCCCAACAGGTGGGGATCGCTCAAGTGGAGTAGGAAGTGGCGTGGCCGGGGATGTTCGGCCTCGATGTGCTCCATTGCTACCTCTATGGTCGGTGGGAAGCCGTTCTTCCCTTGTACCCTTCAGTAATATTTATCCAATCAGACATTTGGCAAACTTGGGGTGAATCGCCGTAGCTGATGTGGAAAAAATCAAAAGAACTGCGCTTCTGCAGACTTAATTCGGCCTGCCCGGCGGATCAGCCCAGCGCTTCCTCGATCGCTTCGATGACCTTGGGCGCGTCCGGCTCCACGGTGGGGCCGAACCTGGCCGCCACTGTCCCGTCACGGCCCACCAGGAATTTTTCGAAATTCCACTTCACCGCTCCCGGCAGCAAACCGGTGCGGAACTTGGTCAGCTCGGAATACAGCAGGTGCTGGTTCCGGCCCCGGACGTCCGCCTTGGCTGTCAGCGGGAACGTCACGCCGAAGTTGCGCTCGCAGAATTCCGCGATTTCGCTGTCGGTGCCGGGCTCCTGGCCGGCGAACTGGTTGCACGGGACACCGAGGACCTCAAAGCCGCGGTCACGGAATTTTCCGTAGAGTGCCTCGAGGCCGGCGTACTGGGGCGTGAAGCCGCAGTTGGAGGCGACATTGACCACCAGCACCACTTTTCCCTTGAACTGGCCGAAGTTCGTCCTGGTGCCATCGTTGAGGAGCAACGGGATCGGGTACAGGGGCGCCGGGCGCTGTGTTTGCGAAAGGAAGCTCATAAGGGCAATTCGTTGCCGTCGACTCCGTGTACGGGTCCGGCGTTGAAGAATTTTCCCGTCTAGTACGTCGTCGGGACCGGCGTGGGCTCCAGCGTTGTTGGACCGGGTGTGGGCTCGAGCGTTGTCGGGGCGTGTGCCGGCGCCACCGTCGTCGCAGGCGCCGTCGGGGCAGGAGCCGGCTCCACCGGTGCGGGTGCGGGTGCAGGCGTCGGCTCCGTGGCCGTCGGCGTCGGGGTCGGCTCACTCGGCATCGGCGTCGGCGTCGCGGCAGGTTCGGGCGTGGGCGTCGGTTCACTCGGCGTCGGGCTCGGGTCCGGAGGCGCGGGTGTCGGCGTCGGGCTCGGATCCGTGGGCGTGGGCGTCAGCGTCGGGCTCGGATCCGTGGGCGTGGGCGTCGGCGTCGGCGTTGGTGTCGGCTCACTGGGAGACGGGGACGGCGACGCCGTCGGGTTGCCGGCTGTCGGATCGGACGACGGCGGCGGGGCACTGGGCGAAGGCTGGGCAGACGCCGTTGGGGCCGGCGTCGTCAACTGCCCGTTGGACATTGGAAAGAAGGTACCGGACGGCGCCGGGCCAGCCAGCAGCGGCGCCGGACCAGGCGATGCCTCCAGCCCGGCGGACGGGGACGATCCCCGGTCCACGTGGAGCGGGATGGTCCAGCTGACCCTCCCGTCGGACAAGCCAGGCCCGGGGCCGTAGGAAACCATGCCGGCCGGGAGTGATTGGCCGACGGCGCGCAGCTGGAGGAAGCTCCAATTCAAGGGATTGGTGTAGCGGCCGTTCTGGATGGTCTCAAAGTGCAGATGGCAGCCCGTTGACCAGCCCGTGGTTCCCACCCGGGCGATAACCTGGCCCACCTGGACCCGGTCGCCGGTATGGACGCCAATCGACTCAAGGTGGTTGTACGTGGTGATAAGGCCGTCACCGTGGTCGATCTCCACCCGGTTGCCTCCGCCCCAAGGATGCCATCCGGCCGCCCGGACCACCCCGGTGTCGGCCGCATAGACGGGGGTGCCGCAAGCGGCCGCGTAGTCCTGGCCAAGGTGGAAGTCTCCTGATGTCCCGCTGAGGGGACTCACCCGGAAACCGAAGGGCGAGCTCGGGTCGAGCGACTGGAGCGGCGCCATGAGGAAGCCTGCCGGCGGCCGGCCCGCACCGGCCGGGCCGACCACCAGTCCCGCCGACGGGTCCTGGAAACCGCCCAGCGCTGCATGCGGGAAAGCCAAAGTGACATTGGGATCCGAGGCGACGGCCGGCGGAAGGGAACCGGCACCAACCTGGTCCGAGGCCGGCGGCCCGGTATTGCCGTCCACCCCCCGGGTGTCCGTACCCGCAACCGCCCCGGCCGACGCCACGTCACCGGCAGTCCGGGCCCGGTCGAGCGCCCCTGCCAACCGGACGGGTCCTGCGGGGCCGCCGGAAAGATTGACTGCACAAGCGGCAGTCGCGACCATACCGGCGGCGGCCACGGCACGGACCAGGTGGGGAAATGTCCGCTGGGCCGGTTTGCCGTTACCGGGCACCCAATAATTGCCCATTGATTGACTCCAGGACGGGGGTTGCCGCGCGTTGTCTCGACGGTACGTCCCATGGGACCACAGGTCCGCCCGCCGGGGAACCCTGGAGCAGCACAATGCGGGTTTTTTGTGGGCGTTGGGTGCAGGGACGCGCCAGCCGGCCAAGCCGCCGACTGACGCACAGGCCGAAATGGGCAAGAATGGCTCATGCGAAATTTCGTTCGTACCTGGCGGGACGAAATCAAGAAGACTTTCTCCGGGAACGCCGATGCACCACCGGAGTGGTCGCTGCGGCTCGCGGAGGGCGACGATGCCGGCTACCACCTGCCAGGGTCGGCGGTGTGGGCGGTCCACGGCTCCATGTCCCCGATCGTGGGCGGAATCCGGACACTGCTGATGCAGTCGCTGCATCCCGGTGCCCTGGCGGGCGTGCATGAACACTCCAATTTCCGCGAGGATCCCCTCCGACGGCTGGCCAATACCATCCGCTGGATTTTCACCGTGACCTACGGTTCCACTGCCGCCGCGGAGGAGGCCTCACGGCGCGTGCGCCGGCTCCATGAACCGGTGCAAGGCAGCTACCAGGACAATGCCGGCACCGAACGCGCCTACAGCGCCAACGATCCCGGGCTGGCGGCCTGGATCCACATCGCCTTCACGGACGGATTCCTGGCCGCCCACCGGATCTGGGGCGGACCGATCCCCGGCGGAGAAGATGCCTATGTCCGCGAGTGGGCCCAGGCCGGGCGGCTCATGGGCGTGGAGGACCCGCCAGTCACCCGGGCACAGATGCGGAGCCAGCTGGACGCCTGGTACGAGCAGGGCGAACTGCGGGCTGACGGCAGGGTCAGGGAAACGGTGGAGTTCATCCGCAACGCACCCCTGCATCCACTGCTGAGGCCGGGTTACCGCATATTGTTCGCGGCCGCCGTTTACAGCCTGGAGCCCCGGTACCGCCGGATGCTGGGCCTCTCCGTTCCACGGCTGGGCCCCTTCCCGCTTCCGGTGCGGCTGGCCACAAAGCTGGTGCTCGGCGTCGTACATCTCGCCCTGGGCGGCATCCGCAGGCGCAAGGGTCCCAGCGAAGCAGCAGCCCGGGAACGGCTGCGGCGCCTGGGCGAACCCGCCGCTGACCTGGCCTGAGAAACTGCCCCGCTGTCCCGTTGGGAAGGCCTGGATGGTTAAACGAAAGAACCCGGCCCCGGCAGCTGCCGGGGCCGGGTTCCAACCGGCGGAGAATGGGGGATTTGAACCCCCGAGGGCGTTAACCCAACACGCGTTCCAGGCGTGCGCCATAGGCCGCTAGGCGAATTCTCCAACTGCTTCTGAATCAAAAGCAGGTACCAGATTACCTGAACTTTTCCGCATCGCCCAATTGGCCCGCGCAGGGCCCGTTTTCGAACGCGCCCGGCAAGACCTTCAGGTCCCGCCAGGCTCCGTCCCTGACCCGGCAATGGACGCCCCCAATGCGCCCATTCCCTGTTGCTGCACCGTTGAGCTGCCGGGTCCGGTTCGTTCAACCAGGCCACGCACCTCACAATCTTGAGATTGCCCCAATCGGTGTATATACAAATGATCGTGGCTGCCCCGGGGATAAGCAATGGAAATCCGCGACGTGACCGGCGTTTCCTGCCTCGCGCCACCTCCGTCACCGCGGCAGCCGGCCGATTCGAGTCGCGCCCCATGTTCAGGTAAAGTGTTTGACGGCCCCTCATGTGGCGTCATCCTGTTGAACTCCCCCAGGACCGGAAGGTAGCAAGGGTAAATGGGCTCTGGCGGGTGCATGGGGGGTCTTTACTATTCCCCCACAGGGCGGCAGGATGTCAGCCCGGATTGGTAGGGTTTTCTCTGTGACAGTTACCACCGCCCTGTACCGCAGATACCGTCCCGACTCGTTCGCTGACGTTATCGGGCAGGAGCATGTCACCGAACCGTTGATGACGGCTTTGCGCAAGAACCGTGTCAACCACGCCTACCTTTTCTCCGGTCCCAGGGGCTGCGGCAAAACCACCTCCGCCCGCATCCTGGCGCGCTGCCTCAACTGTGCCCAAGGCCCCACTGACACCCCGTGCGGAACCTGCCCCAGCTGTGTGGAACTGGCCCGTGGCGGCTCGGGTTCCCTCGACGTCATCGAGATCGACGCTGCGAGCCATGGCGGCGTGGACGATGCCCGGGACCTCCGTGAGCGCGCCACCTACGCCCCGGTCCGGGACCGCTACAAGATCTTCATCATCGACGAAGCCCACATGGTCACCTCGGCCGGGTTCAACGCCCTCCTGAAGATCGTCGAAGAGCCGCCGGAACACATCAAGTTCATCTTTGCCACCACGGAGCCGGACAAGGTCATCGGCACCATCCGCTCCCGGACCCACCACTACCCGTTCCGGCTGGTACCGCCCGAGCCGCTGATGGCCTACCTTGAGCTGCTGTGCCGCCAGGAGAATGTTCCGGTGGCTCCCGGCGTGCTGTCCCTGGTCATCCGGGCCAGCGGCGGATCCGTCCGCGACTCCCTGTCCGTCCTGGACCAGCTCATGGCAGGCGCCGGACCCAACGGGCTGGACTACGAGCTCGCCGTCGCACTCCTCGGCTACACCCACGCCTCACTGCTGGACGACGTCGTGGAGGCCGTGGCCGCATCTGACGCCGCAACGGTCTTCCGGGCCGTAGACCGGGTCATCCAAACGGGCCATGATCCCCGGCGGTTCGTGGAAGACCTGCTGGAACGCTTCCGCGACCTCATCATCGTCCAGGCCATGCCGGAAAGCGCGCACGCCATCCTGCGGGGCATGCCGGCGGACCAGATCGCACGGCTTCAGAACCAGGCGCACAACCTTGGCGCCGCAGAGCTGTCGCGGGCTGCGGACGTTACCAACACGGCCCTGACCGAGATGACAGGAGCCACGTCGCCGCGGCTGCACCTTGAACTCCTGTGCGCCCGGATCCTCCTGCCCAGCTCCGAGCAGAACGAACGCGGCATGGCCGCACGGATCGACCGGGTGGAGCGGCGGCTCAACTACGCCGGGAACGACGTCGGCGCTGCCGCAACGGCCCCGCCAACAGCCGCGCCGGCGCCTTCAGCGCCCGCACCGGCTGCCTCCGTCCCGGCACCAGCGGCACCCGTTCCGGCACCAGCCACCCCAGCCCAGCCGCAGGTGGCCGCCGGCCCGGCGTCACCCAGCCAACACCCTGCCGAAGAAGCCGCCCGGCCCGTTCCCCACCCCGGCCGGGATGCGGCGGACCAGCCATCGAATGCTTCGCCGGCGCCCGCCGTCCGCCCACAGGAAACCGAACAGGCCGCTCCCGCCCAGGCCGCATCGGCCACCCCTGCGGCGCCTGCTCCTTCCGCGGGACCGGCATCCCCTGCAGGTCCCGCTTCCGGGACCAGCCATGGCGCGCCCGCTCAGGATGCCCGCAACCCCCTCACTCCCCCACGCGTAAGCACCAGCGACTGGCCTGTGGAGGAGCCGGCCCGCGGCCGCCAACCCCAGGCGCCCGCTGCGGCAGCAGCCCCCGAGGCAACGCCTCCGGCGCCACAGGAGCAACCTGCACGGTCCGCCCCGGCAGCTCCCCCGGCAATGGGTGACGTTGAAGTCCTCCGCAGGGCCTGGCCTGATGTCCTGCAGACCCTTTCGAAGATCAAGCGCAGCACCTGGGCCCTGGTGGAACCGAATGCACAGGTCAGCGCCTTCGACGGCAGCGTCCTGACCCTCTCCTTCACCACGCCCGGACTCGCCGGAGCCTTCGGCCGGGCGGACCACTCCGACAATTTGCGCCAGGCCATCCACAAGACGGTTGGCATGGACCTGCAGATCCACGCGGTTGCCGGCGGCGCCAGCCAGGCGAGCTCTGAGCCAAACCCAAAAGTTCCGGCCAGTCCGGTGGTTCCGGCCACGTCAGCTGACGTTGCCTGGGGACTTGCCCCGGCCCCCGCCACTTCATCGGCTGCCACGGCGGACAATGCTGCCGCAGCCACGCCGGCTGCAGCACCAGTACCTGCACCTGCCGCATCGCCGGCACCGGCCGTAACCCCTGTGACTGCACCTGCCTCCGTGCCAGCCCAGGCTGCGTCGTCGCCGGCATCCGCCGCAGCCGCTCCGTCCGCTGGGGACAACCAGCGCCGGGAGCCTGCCCAGCCGGCATCTGAAGGCACCGGAGGCCCGGGCAAGGCATCCGGCCCCGCAGTGTCGCAGTCCCCCTACCCCTCCGCCGCCGGAGACTACTCCTATTCGGACGACGACTGGGGCCCGCCCCGGGACGAGGACGCCCCGCCGCTGGATGAAGAGCCCCCCATGGACTGGGAACCTTCGGCCCCTGCTTCCGGCACCACCGCAACGCCTGCCTCCACCGCCGGCACGGACCGGCCCGCTGGCAGCAACCGCACAGAAGCCGCGCCTAAGGCGGGACCCGCTACCGCCCCTTCCGCCAATACCGGTAACGGAGAGGCCCCGCCTGCGGTAGCCGCCCACGACCCATGGGCCCGGGCCGTCGAACAGGCCCCCGGTGTCTGGGTGGTTGGGGACAAGAGCAACGTGGGTGTGCCGCCTGTCAGTGCTTCCGTGGACGAACCGGCGCCCCCGGCACCTGCCCCGACCCCGCATTACGAACCGGCCACCGCACAGGTGCCGCCCGCTATCCCGGCCTCCGCAACCAGGGCCACGGCCGAGGCCGACCGGGGTGTGGGAGCGGTGAACGACAACAGTCGTGCGGACTCCGTCCGGGAAACGTACAAGCCGGCCCAGGCCATGCGTGCTCCGGAACCTGAACTTGCCATGGCATCAGCCGGGCCCGCCACGTCTGCCCCGTCGCGGCCACAGGCTCCGGCGGCAACGCCCTCCGCGGGACGGCCTGAAACGCGGCAAAGCCTCTACCAGCGGCTGTCCAACAGCCCGGAAGCCGAGGCCGGCCGTGCCAAAGCGCCCACCAGGGCCGCAACGGCCCCCAGCGCGTACGTCCAGGACATCCCGAGCGCCGACGACGAAACCATCGAGGAGTCCGGTGTCTTCGGACGCGCGGCGGTGGAGCGTATTCTGGGCGGAAAGCTGATCGAGGAACGGTCCAACGACGGCAGTCCCCTAGCGCCCCGGTACTGACCGGCCACAACGCCACAAACCGTTGGTCCGCACCTGGTGACCTGCCCGCCATCCACATCGAACTAAAGAGGGAATTGTGTACGAAGGTGCTGTCCAGGAGCTGATTGACGAGCTCGGACGCCTTCCAGGGGTGGGACCCAAGTCGGCGCAACGGCTGGCGTTCCACATCCTCGAAGCTGATCCCCAGGACATGAAACGGCTGGTCGAGGCCATCACCACGGTCAAGGACAAGGTCAAGTTCTGCACTGTCTGCGGCAACGTCACCGAACAGGAACTCTGCAATATTTGCAGGGATCCGCGCAGGGACCCGGCCGTGATCTGCGTGGTGGAGGAGTCCAAGGACGTCCTTGCCGTGGAACGTACCCGGTCCTTTCGTGGCAGGTACCACGTACTTGGCGGTGCGATCAATCCCATTGCCGGCGTCGGGCCGGAGCAACTTCGCATCCGCGAACTGCTCACGCGGCTGAACGACGGCGCCATCCAGGAAGTCATCATCGCCACAGACCCCAACCTGGAGGGCGAGGCGACGGCGACCTACCTTGCCCGCATGCTTAAGACGATCGGTATCACGGTCACCCGGCTGGCGTCCGGCCTGCCGGTGGGGGGCGATCTCGAATACGCGGACGAAGTCACTTTGGGCCGGGCCTTCGAAGGCCGTCGAAACGCCCTGGCCTGAGGGGCTGCCCGCCGGCCGCAATACCGGGCCCGGCCGGATTTTCCTGCAGCCGGACGACAGCCAGCCTGTCCAGGCGTTGTCCGGCCGGGCTGCCGCCTTCACGCCAGTCCCGTCGCGGGCCGGTATGTGGTCATAATTCAACGTCCCTCCGGGCACGGCGATAAACTGTCGGAGGAAGTCGCGCCGCCAGGCTTCATGGCCTCCAAAACTCCAACTGATCCGATGAAGGTACGCGCATGAGTACGCCCACTACCGAACTGCACAACGCAACCCAGCCGCAGGTGGCGCCCGCCGCCGGCGCGGTGACCAAACAGCTCATCGTGCAGAAATTCGGCGGCTCCTCCGTGGCGGACGCCGAGGGTATCAAGCGCGTGGCCAAGCGCGTAGTCGATGCCCAGGATGCCGGCAACGAGGTGGTGGTTGTCGTCTCGGCAATGGGCGACACGACGGACGAACTCCTGGACCTCGCCGCGCAGGTGACAGATTCCGCTCCCGCCCGCGAAATGGACATGCTCCTGTCCGCCGGCGAGCGCATTTCCATGGCGCTGCTGGCCATGGCCATCAACAAGCTCGGCGCGTCCGCACAGTCCTTCACCGGGTCCCAGGCCGGCATGATTACCGATGGCATTCACGGCAAAGCCCGGATTATCGACGTCGACCCGCACCGCATCCGGACTGCGCTGGACAAGGGCAACATCGCCATCGTTGCCGGTTTCCAGGGCATGAGCCGGGCCACCAACGAAATCACCACCTTGGGCCGTGGCGGCTCGGACACAACGGCTGTGGCACTTGCCGCGGCGCTCGAAGCGGATGTGTGCGAAATCTACACCGACGTCGACGGCATCTACACGGCCGATCCGCGCGTTGTCCCCTCAGCCCAGAAGATCGACACCATATCCAGCGAGGAGATGCTGGAACTCGCCGCCTCGGGCGCGAAAATCCTGCACCTTCGCTGCGTGGAATATGCCCGCCGGTTCGGTGTGCCGCTGCACGTCCGTTCCTCATTCAGCCAGCATGAAGGCACCTGGGTCATTCCCGGCGCCGACGACAAGATCACCACTCAAGAGGGAGTTGCCTTGGAGCAGCCAATCATCTCCGGCGTTGCGCACGACCGTTCCGAAGCGAAGGTCACCGTGGTCGGCGTTCCCGACATTCCGGGCAAGGCCGCTGCGATCTTCCAGGTCATCGCCGACGCCCACTCGAACATCGACATGATCGTCCAGAACGTTTCCACCCACGGCACGGGCAAGACGGACATCTCCTTCACCCTGCCGATCGTCGAGGGCGCCGATGCCCTGGCCGCCCTCCACGCAGCGCAGGACCAGATCGGCTTCGAGGCCATTGAATACAACGAGCAGATCGGCAAGCTCTCCCTGATCGGCGCCGGCATGCGGTCACACCCCGGCGTTTCGGCCACGTTCTTTAAGGCCCTGTCCGATGCCGGCATCAACATCAACATGATCTCCACCTCTGAAATCCGCATCTCGGTGGTAACCCACGCTGACCTGCTGGACGAGGCCGTGCGCGTGATCCACCAGGCGTTCGGCCTGGACAGCGAAAGCGAAGCGACAGTTTACGGCGGCACCGGCCGCTGAGCAGGCACAGAAAGGCCGGGCTGCCGTTACTTTGGTAACGGCAGCCCGGCTTTTTCGTATCAGGACTCCCGGTCCAGGTCTTCCCGGCGCACTGCGTAGTGGTGGCCCGTTGAATCGGTTTCCACCACGAAATGTGAAAGATCCTCTTCGGAGGCCTGCTCAAATTGGTCGTGTCGGTGCACCACGGGCGTGTCGGCATCCAGCCGTGTGGCAGGGCCGAAGAAGAAGCGGAGCCTCTCGGTCAGGCCCATGAAACCGCTGAGGACATGTGCCACTGTTTCCCACCCCCTTCCCGAACCTCGGGCGAAAGTGCTGCTGCCTCCTAGCGGAAACAGTGCCCTTATTCTAGTCCCGGCGCCGGAAAAAGGCGCCGGTGACGGCGGCGCGAAAGGGCTACCGCAAGGAACGGTCCTCAGGGTTCCTGGGCACAACATAGGTGCTGCCATCCGGCCTGGTAATGGTCTCCCACTGCTGGGTTTCCGCCTGGCGCTGGACCAGCAGCCGGCGGTTTTCCTCGGTCATATCGTGGGCCAGCGCAGAGCGGTTGGCCGGGCCGAAGACAGCCCTGAGTTTTCCCGTGGCGCGCATAAAGCGCTGGGAGGCGTTGCCTTTGTCCCCGGACCTGTCCCTGGCCATGAACGCGTTCCTTCCACTCAATGCTTGCTTACCGTCAATGTACACTAATAATTAGTGCACTAACAATGTAAGGAAGCCATGACCCCCACATCTCCCGTCGATGCCGCGGATGAAGACCTCTTGCTGGAACACCAGCTGTGCTTTGCGCTGACGGTGGCTGCCCGAAGCGTCGTGGGCGCCTACAAGCCGGTGTTGGAAAAACTCAACCTCACACACCCGCAGTACCTGGTGATGCTGTGCCTGTGGGAGACCAGCCCGCGTACTGTAAGGAACATCAGTGCGGCTTTGGCCCAGGAACCGGCAACCATCTCTCCACTCCTGCGCAGGCTCGAGGCGGCAGGGTTGATTACCCGGGCACGCGCTGAGGGCAACGAACGCGCCCTGGCGGTGACCCTGACGCCCGAAGGAAGAGCGCTCCGGGAACAAGCACTTCAGGTTCCGGGAACCATGATGGAACGGCTGGGCCTCACCCGGGAACAGGTGACCGAACTGCACGCCTCCATGATGGGACTCATCGCCGCCACGTCGGAGGGCACGCGCTGACCGGCCATCCATCAAGCGGCCCGGCCGCCGGGCCGGGGTTTTCCGGCAAAACCGACGACTAGAATGGCATGACGAAGGGGAGGTGGCCTGATGCGTAACCTACGATTGGCCGCAGCGGTCCTGGCCATGGGTTCCGGGCTGCTCTCCGGTTGCGGCGGTTCGTCCAACGGCGGGCCCTCCGCGTCCGGCAGTTCACCCGCAGGGCCCTCTCCCGATACTGAAACTTCGGCCGCGGCCCCCGCGCCCGCAACGTCACGTCCCGGCAACGGGCCGGGGCAGGGCAACGCCAAGCTTGCCATTACCGTGATGCCGTCCGAGGGCGCACCCGCGCTCGACTACATTTTGGTCTGCTCCTCCGGAACCCCCGCCGCGGAAAGCCGCCACCCGGATCCTGCTGCTGCCTGCGCGGCCCTCAAGGCGAACCCCGCCATCGTGGCCCAGGCCGCACCGGGAAGCGACCGGACCTGCACCCAGCAGTATGGCGGCCCGCAGAAAGCGACTGTGACCGGGGCCGTGGATGGCGTCGCCGTCGAATCCTCCTTCGCCCGGACCAACGGATGTGAAATCAGTGCGTGGGACGCTGCCAAGGATGTGCTCGGTGCCGCCGGTGGAGCCTCTTAGCGTGCTGGCGGAGGACAGCGCCCAGGCACGGGAGGAAGCCCACCTGCAGCGCGTCAGCCGCTACGCCGATCCTTATCTTGCCCGCCGGTCGGCCGGGCAGAAGCATCCGGTGGAAGATTTCCTTTTCACCTATTACACCCAGAAGCCGGGCCAGCTGAAGCGCTGGCACCCGGGGTCCGGGACCGTCCTCACCGGCAGGCAGGCAGCCGCCCGGCAAGGCTGGAAGCACTACCGGGCGCTCGACGACGGCGAGCTTGCCTCGCTGGGGCTGGCTGCGGGGAGCATGGCAGTCACCTTTGACCGGGCCGCCTTCCTTGCCGACCGCAAGGAGGCAGTGGCGTTCGCGGGGGTGATCCTTCGCGGCACGGCGGCACGGCCTGCACAGTTCGGCTGCTTCGGCCTGCATGAATGGGCCATGGTCTACCGGCAGGACAAGTTCGATCTGCGCCACGAATACCTGCACCTGCGGCTGGGATCAGCAGGTACGGACAAGGTGGTGGAGGACAACAAGATCCGGTGCACCCACTTTGACGCGTTCCGGTTCTACACCCCGGATGCCATTCCGCTCAACGAGTATTCACCCAGCCGTGAATCGCAGCGCCACCTGGAGCAGCCGGGCTGCCTGCACGCCAACATGGACCTCTACAAGTGGGCGTACAAGCTGCTGCCGGCCCTTTCGAGCGAACTGGTCATGGACTGCTTCGAACTCTCCTGGCGCATCCGGGCCATGGACATGCAGGCCTCCCCGTACGACCTCGCCGAGTGGGGCTATCCCGCCATTCCCATCGAAACTCCGCAGGGTAAGGCTTCCTACGTTGAGCACCAGCGCAATTTTGCCGCTGAGGCTGCCGCCTTGCGGGAGCGGCTTGCCCTGGACCTGGACGCCCTCGCAGCGGGAGCGCCGAGGTGATCGACCTGTCCATCAGCGTCCGCGATGCCCCGGATGCCCCCGAGTACGTTTTCCGGCTGGTGGCGGAGGACGGAACTTTGGCGGCCGAAACCACCCTGCCGGCACCCGAGGCCGCCCTGGCGGCCGTGGAGGAATTCGGGGAGGACATCTTCTTTCCCCGGCCCGGGCCACCGAGGCTGTGCACCCAACAGTACGGGGGACCCCAGGTTGCCGTCGTTTCCGGCACGTTCCATGGGCGCCCGGTCCATTCGGTCTTCACCCGGACGGACGGCTGCGAGATCGCCCGGTGGAAGGCCATGGCTCCCCTGCTGGGCGGTAACGCCACCTGACCGCCGGACGCCGGGCACGAAAAAGGGTCCCGGACGAAAATCGTCCGGGACCCTCCCCCCATGCTCAGGCGATGGTCATGCTCCGGGTACTGCCTGCGCAATGCCCATCTGGGGCGCACCGGCCGGGGCCTGGGCAGAGCCGGAACCCACCTGCACGTTTACCCAGGTCTTGATGCCGTTGCTGCCCAGGCTCAGCCGCGAAAGGTATCGCCCATCACCCAGGCCGGCCCAGTTCAGGGTGGCCGAGGTGGCCGTCCCGTTGGGTGCCACGATCGGGTTGGGGTTGACGGTGAGGTTGCCGGCGTCGCCCGCAAAGCTCACCGCCTCGACCGAGGCAGTGGCAGGCCCATTGTCCGCGGTGGCGTACAGGTTGGCCACCACGTAATAGGTGCCCGGCCGGGGCGATTCCAGGTCAAGGAATTCGCTCGCCGAGGCCGTTGCCACCTGGGTTGCCGTCAAACCGCCCGAACCGTTGGGTGCGTACACCACCATGTCCCAGTCGACGTCGTTCGACTGCGCCTGGATGCCCAGCCGCGCGAAGGTGGAGCCGGCGGGAACCTGCACCTGGACCAGGGCGTTGTGGGCATCATTCGTGGGTGCGTACGCGCCCGGGGTCTTGGTGATCGCGGTCTGGTTCAGTGGCGCCAGGCCTTCCACGCCGACGGCGATCGGGCTGTCCGAGCCCGACACCAGCTCCATGGAGCCGCTGCCCGTGCCCGTGGCCGAGCTGAACGAGAACGACGGAGCGATCTGGGCATCGACCGGGCGGATGGCAATCGGCGATGTGACGGTCCGCGGGCCCTTCCATGTGAGGCTTCCGGTGCTGAATTTGCCGACCGGTGCGCTGACGTTCCGGATGGTCAGTGTTACTTCACGCGTTTGTCCGGCCTTGGCGAAGTTCAGCGCCTTGGGTTCGACATTGACGTTGAAGCCCGGCATGTTCACCTCGGGCCGGTACATGCCCGGCACCAGGGCCGTCAGCTTGCGCTTGACCTGGACCTCACCCACCAGGCTGCCCAAGGCGACCGACGGGAGGTTGAGGTCGCGGGCGGCGATGGAGCCCGCCTGCGGGGCCCCGGTATCAACGCCTTGTCCGTTCAGGAAACCAAGCCAATCCTGGATGCCGGAGTCGTAAACGAGGCCGGGATCGAGCACCCGGGTGGAGTCGATGTGGCCGGCGCCGCCCTGGAACGGATCCGTGTTGGGCGACCCGTCCGCGTTGACCAGCGGGTAGGCGGTGGTCATCATGGCCGACTTCACCATGGCGGGTGACCACTTCGGTTGCTTGCCAAGCACGAGGGCGCCGAAGCCGGCAATGTGCGGTGCGGCCATGGACGTACCGGACATGAAGCCGAACTGGTCGCCATGGTTGCCGATCGTGGAGACGCCGGCAAGGACGTTCACGCCAGGGGCGGAAATATCAGGCTTGAGCAGGTCGCCGCCTGAAGCGAGAGTGGGCCCGCGGGACGAGAAGCCCGCGATCTGGGGCGCCGGCGCCGGGGGAAGTCCGGTCAGGTCACCCTTGACCAGGCTCACCGTCAGTGCCGTGTTTGCCTGCAGCTTGGACTTCAGTTCCAGGCTCTTGGGCGCGTTGACGTGGACGGTGGGAATGACGTGGTTGTCGGCGTCCTCGGAGCTGCTGGTGAGATTCACCAGGATCATGCCGACACCGCCCTTGTCCTGGACTTCCTGGCTCTTGGCAGTCCGGTCCACTACTCCACGGTCACAGACCACCACTTTGCCGGCCACCTTGGCGGGGTCCAGGGTTCCGGGCCCGCACAGGTTGGCGTTGGCCGCCCCGGGAGCAGCGGCAGCAGCGGCCACCACAACAGGCTTGTCCGCAACCTCTGATTTCATGATGGAAGCGCCGCGGTACAGCGAACCATCGGAGACCTTGACCGTTCCCACCAGGTCGCTGGGAAAGGTGGAGGCGGCCACGGTGGTCAGCCACGGTGAGGCATGGTTCACGGTGGAGGCCGTCGGGCCGGAGTTTCCGGCAGAGGCCGACACGAAGACGCCTGCGGCGGCTGCGTTCAGGAAGGCGAGCGCCACGGGATCGGTGGTGCTGTTGTTGTTGCCCGAAATTGAGTAGTTCAGGACGTCCACGCCGTCCTTGATGGCTGCGTCGACGGCCTCAACCGACGATGACGAGTAGCAACCGCCGGTGTCCGGGTTGGTGTCCTCCCAGCAGACCTTGTAGACCGATACCTTGGCTGCCGGAGCCACGCCGGAGCTCTTTCCGAAGCTGGCCCCATCAATGACCTGCTCGACGTTGGCATTGCCCGCTGCCGTTGTTGCCGTATGGGTGCCGTGGCTGCCCACGTCCACCGGGGAAATCTGCTCCTCGGGGGCCCGGTTGCCCGGGGTCACGTACTGGAGGAAGGAGTCGGCGAAGTAGCGGGCGCCGATCACCTTGGAGTTGCAGAGCGAGCCGTCGAAGCCGGCCCCGGTTCCCTGGCCTTTTTGGCATTCGCCTTCAAAGGTGGTTCCGTCCGCCTTGAGCATCGCAATCTTGCCGTCGCCGGTGCGGTAGGGGACGCCCACCTGCGGGGTACCCTGCAAGGGCTGCAGCGGTTCGCCCTGGAGGAAGGGGTTGTCCGGGGCGTAGCCGGAATCGATGACGCCCACCACCACGCCCTTGCCGGCGTTGGCTTCACCCCCGAACTGCTTGGCCCAGGTCCCGTCCGGACCGGTGAGTTTGAGGAAGTCGGTGGTGGTGTAGTCGGGCTTGTTCTCGACGTCCGGCGCCACCACGAGCACGCGCTTGTCCTTTGACAGTTCGGCCGCCTGGTGGGCGGTCAGCTCCGCGGTGAATCCGTTGAGGGCGGCGGTGTACTGCTTGGCCGGGGATACTCCCTGGGCTCCCGCAACGTCACGCTGCTGCTGGCGCAGGTGCGCGTCGTAGGCTTTGTAGTTTGGGCTGCCGGCATCCAGTTTGCGGCCTTGCTGCGGCTTGGTTGCGCCAAGCCCGGCGGCTCCGCCCTCGTAGGCTGCTGCAGCCGGGCCGGCCAGGACCACGATGTACCGGCCGTCCTTGAACTGGCTGTCTTTCGTGGTGGCGGCGGCATTCTCGAGGCTTTGGCTCCCCGGCGCCGCCGTGGCCGGCGTTACTGCCAGCGAGCTTATGAGGAGGGGCAACCCGACAGCCAGGGCGGCTGCCTTCCGAAGTCCCCCAGCCCGCAAGGGGCTCTTTCCTGTTGATTTCACGCGCAACCCTTTCACGATGTACCGCCCAGACTTGGTGGGCGCCCCAGACGACTGGAACTGCAGAAGTAATTACAGATCTTGTAATTAGCTGAGACCAGACTGTTCACAGGGTACAGACTGAGAGCGAGATATGACATAGAGCACATTTTGGAAATTTTCGCTTGTCATATCCGTCCCGCCGGAACATTCGGGCATACAAAAAGGGCGCCCAGAAGGGCGCCCCGGAGTTGCTGGGGAAAGAATTCCGCGCGGCTAGTGGCGTGGGGTCCGCACCACGTCGCTGATCCACTGCCGGGTCTTCTCGTCCAACGGGCCGGCGACCCGGGTTTCGCGGGCCATGCGGTCCGCCTTCACCTTCTGCAGCACCATCCTGCCCAGGCCGGCAAAAACGGCAGCGGCAACCATCGGCAACAGCACGGACTTGGAATTTTGCGCCATCAGCCAATCCTAGTGAACGCCCTCCGGCAACTCCAGAAGCACATCCTTCGGGCCTCCACCCCGGTCCTCCCGGATCGGGGTCTACTCCATGAACATGCGGAATGCGGCGGCATGGGCCCGGGCCGGTAGAATGATAGGGCAAGCTCGCGGAGCGCCCGTCCACCATGTCCCCGACACCCCGGTACGGCGTGAGACGGCACCACTCCGCTGCGCCCTTAACCAAGCTCACGCACAGGAGTTGCCGGATGCCCCGGATCGTTGTTGACGTCATGCCCAAGCCCGAGATTCTGGACCCGCAGGGGAAGGCGATCGTTGGCGCTCTCCCCCGGCTGGGCTTCACCAGCTTCAGCTCTGTCCGCCAGGGCAAGCGCTTCGAACTGACGGTCGACGGCGAGGTGACGGAAGAAATCCTGGCCCAGGCCCGCGATGCCGCCGAGACCCTCCTGTCCAACCCAGTGATCGAGGACGTCGTCAACGTCGAGGTCGTCGAGGCCTGAAATGACTGAACTTCCCCTGATCGGCGAGGCCGTGGCCGTCGCCGCGGAGCCGCGCCTCGCCGGCGCCCGGATCGGCGTCGTGACTTTCCCCGGGACCCTTGACGACCGCGACGCCGCCCGCGCCGCCCGACTGGCCGGTGCCACCGCCGTCGAACTCTGGCACGGCGACACGGAACTTGGCGACGTGGATGCCGTGGTCATCCCCGGCGGATTCTCCTACGGCGATTACCTGCGCGCCGGCGCGATCGCCCGTTTCGCCCCGCTGATGTCAAAGATCATCGACGCCGCGAACAGCGATGCCAAGCTCCCCGTGCTGGGCATCTGCAACGGCTTCCAGATTCTCACCGAGTCGCACCTGCTGCCCGGTTCCATGATCAAGAACGACCACCTGAAGTTCCTCTGCCGCGACCAGGTGCTGCGCGTCGAGAACGCCAACACCGCGTGGACGCTGGACTACCAGGCGGGCCAGGAGATCACCATCCCGCTGAAGAACCAGGACGGCCAGTACATCGCGGACGAGAAGACCCTGGACGCCCTTGAGGCCGAGGGCCGCGTGGTGTTCCGCTACGTGGGCTTCAACCCGAACGGCTCGCGCCGCGACATCGCCGGCATCTCCAACGCCGCAGGCAACGTGGTGGGCCTCATGCCGCACCCGGAGCACGCCGTTGAGCCGGGCTTCGGCCCCGAGGCTGCGTTCTCCCGTGAGACGGGCGCCGGCGGTTCCGACACCGACGGCCTCGGCTTCTTCACCTCCGTACTGAACAAGATTGTGGGAGGCGACAAGTGACCACCGAAACCACCAAGAAGTTCAACATCGACACCGTCGAGAACGCAGCCAAGACCCCGGATACCGAGCTGCCCTGGGCTGAACTTGGCCTGAAGCGGAACGAATTCGACGAGATCGTCAAGGTCCTGGGCCGCCGCCCCACCGGCGCCGAACTGGCCATGTACTCCGTCATGTGGAGCGAGCACTGCTCCTACAAGTCCTCCAAGAACCACCTGCGCCAATTCGGCCAGAAGGTCACCGAGGAAATGAAGAAGGACATGCTGGTGGGCATCGGCGAAAACGCCGGCGTGACCAACCTGGGGGACGGCTGGGCCGTGACCTTCAAGATCGAATCGCACAACTCGCCGTCGTTCGTTGAGCCCTACCAAGGCGCCGCGACCGGCATCGGCGGCATTGTCCGCGACATCATTTCCATGGGCGCCCGCCCGGTTGCCGTAATGGACCCGCTGCGTTTCGGCGCCATCGACCACCCGGACACGGCCCGCGTCATGCACGGCGCAGTCGCGGGCATCGGCGGGTACGGCAACTCCCTGGGCCTGCCGAACATCGGCGGCGAGATGGTGTTCGACTCCGTCTACCAGGGCAACCCGCTGGTCAACGCCCTGGCAGTGGGCGTCATGCGGCACGAGGACATCCGGCTGGCCAACGCCTCCGGCAAAGGCAACAAGGTGGTCCTTTTCGGTGCCCGCACCGGCGGCGACGGCATCGGCGGCGCCTCCGTGCTGGCCTCCGAGTCCTTTGATGACACCAAGCCCTCCAAGCGCCCCGCCGTGCAGGTGGGCGACCCCTTCGCGGAGAAGGTGCTCATCGAGTGCTGCCTGGAGCTCTTCAAGGGTTCCCTGGTGGAAGGCATCCAGGACCTCGGCGCCGCAGGCATCTCCTGCGCCACGTCGGAGCTCGCCTCCAACGGTGACGGCGGCATGCAGGTTGAGCTGACCTCCGTCCTGCTCCGCGACCCCACGCTGACCCCTGGCGAGATCCTGATGTCCGAATCGCAGGAACGCATGATGGCCGTGGTCACCCCCGAGAACGTGGAAGCGTTCGAGGCCGTGATGGACAAGTGGGCTGTTGAGTATTCCTGGCTGGGCGAGGTGACCGATACCGGCCGCCTGATCATCACCTGGGAAGGCGAGGTGATTGTCGACGTCGATCCCCGCACCGTGGCGCATGACGGCCCGGTCTACGACCGCCCGTTCGCCCGCCCCGAGTGGCAGGACGCCGTCCAGGCCGACACCTTCACGGGCTCGGTGCAGGACGCCGGCCGGCCGGCAGCCCCTGCTGAGCTGGCCAAGGCCGTCACCGAACTCGTGGCATCGCCGAACATGTGCTCCAAGTCCTGGATCACCAACCAGTACGACCGCTACGTCGGCGGCAACACCGCCATGGCATTCCCCGATGACGCCGGCGTGGTCCGGGTGGACGAGGAAACCGGCCTGGGCGTTGCCCTGGCCACCGACGCCAACGGCCGCTACACCTACCTCGATCCGTACCACGGCGCGCAGCTGGCCCTGGCGGAGGCCTACCGCAACGTGGCCACTGCCGGCGCCATCCCCATGGCCGTCAGCGACTGCCTGAACTTCGGCTCCCCCGAGGACCCGGACGTCATGTGGCAGCTCGCCGAGGCCATCCGCGGCCTGTCCGACGCCTGCATGGTGCTGGGAATCCCGGTCACCGGCGGCAACGTCTCGCTCTACAACCAGACGGGCACCACGCCCATCCACCCCTCCCCCGTGGTGGCGGTCCTGGGCAAGCTCGACGACGTCGCCCGCCGCACGCCGTCGGGCTGGCGCGAGGACGGCCAGGCCATCTACCTGCTGGGCACCACGGGCGCCGAGCTGGATGGTTCCGAGTGGGCGAACATGCGCGGCCACCTGGGCGGCCAGCCGCCGAAGGTGGACCTCGAGGCCGAACGCGCACTGGGTGAAATCCTGATCAACGCGTCCCGCGACGGCATGATCGACTCCGCGCACGACCTCTCCGAAGGAGGCCTCGCGGCTGCCCTGGTGGAGTCCTCGCTGCGTTACGGCGTTGGCGCCAGGATCGCGCTGCAGGACGTCATGGACCGCGACGGCGTGGACCTGTTCACGGCGCTCTTCTCCGAGTCGCAGGGCCGTGCCGTGGTAGGCGTTCCCCGTTCCGAGGAGGTCCGCTTCACGGACATGTGCACCGCCCGCGGCTTTGCCCACACCCGCATCGGCGTGGTGGATGCGGCCAGCGGCAAGCTGGAGATCAACGGCGTAGAGGGGCTGTCCCTCGACGCCCTCCGCGAAGCCCACGAAGGGACACTGCCGAAGTACTTCGGCTAGGCCCCACAGAACGCGGACGGACACTCAAGCCCATAGAGAGGGCTTTGGGTGTCCGTCCGCATTTAAGGACCGGTTCAGTCCTCGCTGTGGAGCTCCCGCTGGCGGGCGCTGAGCAGCTCAATCTCCGGCAGGGCTGCCACGAAGCGCTCGACGGCGGCAAGCACCTCCACGAGGTGCGCCCGGTCAGCAGAAACCAAGCCGACGCCCAGCTGTGTGCGCCGGTACTGGCTGTGGTCCCCCACCTCAGCCACCGAGACATCGAACCGGCGCCTCAGTTCCGCCAGCAGCGGCCTGACAACCGAGCGCTTCTCCTTGAGGCTGTGGACCGGCCCCAGCAGTATGTCGAACTCGATCCAACCGATCCACATGGGTTCATGCTATCGAGGGTCAGATGGTGAGTTCACCCATCAGGTCCCAGCCTTCGCCGTCGAACTGGCGGCTGACGATTTTCGGTGTTTCCACAAGGGCTTGCGGCATGTCCGCCATGGCCTTCTTGAAGTGGTCACTGTTGACGTGGTCGCCGGCAGCGTCGTCCTTGAAGGCTTCCACCAGGACGTATTCGTTGGGGTCCTCCAAGCTGCGGGACCAGTCGAACCACAGGTTGCCCGGTTCCTGCCGGGTGGCCTGGGTGAAGTCCGCAACGAGGTCCGGCCAGCGTTCAGACCATTCGGGCTTGACCTTGAACTTGACGACGATAAAGATCACTGGGATGTTCCTTCCGCGGCGAGAGAGCGTGCCCCTTCAATGTACCGGGAAGTAACGTGCCGCTGTGCGGCGCGGGTGACTGGTCCGCCGGCGGCGTAGAACCAGTTGGCGGGCTTGCTGAAGGCGCGGATCCGAAGCCACACCTTCCCCTCCCCATCAAGCTCCACTTCGAAGGACTCTTCGCCACGGGCGGGATGGCCGGGAAGCGTACCGTAGCCAAAGCCGGCCGATTGCGGCCCGTCCAGGTCCGAAGGTTCGTGGACCCACACCACCTGGCACGGCGCATTCAGGCGGAAGGGCCCGACGCCGAATCCGCTCACCACGCGAACGCCGGGCGCCGCCCTCGGTGACCCCGCACGGACCCGCAGCCCGGCCCGCCGCTGCAGCTCCCAGCCAAGGATGCCGTCCGCGACGTGCCGGTACACTGTGGTCCCGGAGCCAAGGTAAGCCTCCCTGAGGACGCGGCCATACCCGGCCGGAGCCGTGCCGGCTTCAGTGCTTCCTGCGCCGGGGTAGTTCAGGCCACCCCCGGGGTGTCCCTCTTCAATCATCGCTTCCGGCCCTTTCGAGGCGCGCCCACCCCAGTTGCTCCTGCTGCTTCCGGCTCAGGCCGGCCACCACCAGGTCATAGGAATCCTCCACCATGTCCCGGATCATCGCTGCCGGCAGGTTGCCATCAAGGCGCACCCCGTTCCAATGGGTCTTGTTCATATGCCACGCACCGGTAATCTCCGGGTGCACTGCGCGCAACTGTACCGCCAGCGCCGGTTCACACTTCAGGCTCACCGAAAAGTCGCGCTCGTCCATGGTGGACACGGCGAACAACTTGGCCTCGTGCCGGGCGCCCCCGGCGATATGGGCACGGACCTTGAAGACTGAGGTGTCCGGTCCGAACGGAAAATCCTCATATGCTCCCGGGAACGAAAGGCAGATCGTCCTCAGCTCAGTTGGGTCCATGAAGGAAGCCTATAAAGCCGGACTGCGCGGTGCTAGTCTGCGAGCATGTCACTCGACCAGGGCCCCATACCTGTTCTGGACCTGCATTCCGCACGGCAGGCGGACGGCACTTTCAGCCCGGAATTCATCGAACAACTGCGGCACGCCACCCACAATGTCGGGTTCTTCCAAATCACGGGATACGGGGGCAGGCCAGGGCAGGCCGAACAGCTTCTGGACATCATCCGGCGTTTCTTCAACCTGCCGCTGGACGAACGGATGAAGCTGGACAACCGTTTGTCACCGCACTTCCGCGGCTACACGCGGATGGGTACCGAAGTCACCCAGGGGCGTGCGGACGCCCGGGAACAGATCGATTATTCGCCGGACCGCGAGCCGGTTCCGGAGGTTCCGGCAGACCAGCCGTACTGGCTTTTACAGGGCCCCAATCTCTGGCCCGGAGAGGCGTTCCCCGAACTCCGGCCGGCCGCCATGGATTGGGCCGCGCTGATGTCCGGTGTGGGCATGGAACTGCTCAGGGCCATTGCCGTTTCGCTGCAACTTCCCGAAGACTACTTCGACGAACCATTCCGCGATGCTCCCGCCTGGATGGGCAAGCTGGTGCACTACGTGGGCGGTGTGGTGGATGCCGCCGGCGACCAGGGCGTGGGCTCGCATGCCGACTACGGCTTCGTAACCCTGTTGCTGCAGGACAATGTGGGCGGCCTTGAAGTGCTGCCCCCTGGTACCAGCCGCTGGCTGCCGGTGGAACCGCTGCCGGGGGCCCTGGTGGTGAACCTGGGCGAGATGCTGGAGGTAGCCACCGAGGGGTACCTTGCGGCCACCATCCACCGGGTCCAGGCGCCGCCTCCTGGCGTCGACCGCTACTCGGTACCGTTCTTCTGGTCGCCCCGGCTGGACGCGGTGATCCAGCCGGTCCCCCTGGCTCCGGAGCTGAAGGCCGCGGCACGGGGCATCACTGATGATCCCGCCAACCCCCTGTTGGCGTCCTTTGGCATGAACATGCTCAAAGGACGCATGCGCGCCCATCCGGACGTCACCGAGCGGCACTATCCGGAGCTGATGAAGCGCTAGAGGTTGTACTTCCAGGCCAATTGGGCCGGGCAGGCGTTCATCACCACGTCCAGGCCCGCCGCCTTGGCGCGTTCCGCGGCGGTTTCGTCGATCACCCCCAGCTGCAGCCATACGGCTTTGGCGCCGGTGGCGATGGCTTGGTCCACCACGTCACCCACCCGCTGCGAGTTCACGAAGCAGTCCACGACGTCGATAGGCCGCTTTTCCGCCGGAATGTCAGCGAGGGTGCGGTACCCGGTCTCGCCATGGACAGGTTCGCCGGGCAGGTTGACGGGGATGATTTCCATGCCGAGCTTGTCCCGGATGAACAGCGACGTATCGTAGGCGGCGCGCCACTCATTGGTGGTCAGGCCCACGATGGCCCACCGCCCTTTGGTGCGCATGAGGCGTTCAATGACTGCGGGATCGTTGGTGTGGCCCATGCGATCAGCCTACGCCGCACTCTCCGGAGCCGTTGATGCCAGGCACCGGCTGCGCCCGCTGACTACTTCGCCGGGGATTCAGCCTTCCTGCCGCTGCCCTGGCCCGGCGACTGGCCCACTGGTCCCGGCG
Source organism: Arthrobacter sp. AG258 (assembly GCF_004364695.1). Lineage (NCBI taxonomy): Bacteria > Bacillati > Actinomycetota > Actinomycetes > Micrococcales > Micrococcaceae > Arthrobacter > Arthrobacter sp. AG258. The sequence goes on from NZ_SOBI01000003.1 coordinate 85,072, forward strand.
CATCAGCCGACTTGGGCGTGGCTGCACCGGGGCCGTCCTGGCCCACTGCCGGAGCCTTCGCCGCGGGCGCGTCCGGCTTGCCTGCTGCCGGCGTCCCCGGAGGCGTGGCGCCTGCCGCCGGTGGTGCGCCGCCGTCGTCCCGGCCGCGGCCGTTCCCGTCCGTCCCGCCTCCCGGCGCGGCGGGAAAAGCAGCCCCCAGCCGGGCCGGCACGCAGGCTACCGGCCTGCCGCCGTCGTCGTGCGTGGAAGCTCCGCCGCAGCTTCGCACGGCCCCAGGGCCCGTCGCTCCGGCAGCGTCCTCCAAAAGGCGGGTCGCGTGGCTTCTGCCGGGTGCGGCCGCGGCGGGTGAAGGTGACGAAACCGTGCCCGGGACTTCCCCATCGGCGGCGGGGACCGGGGACCGGTAGCCGCCTCCTGCGGCCGAAGCATTGGTGGTGGACGGCGCGTCCCACGGTGGAGTCCAGTCAGCCAGCACGTGCTGCACTGTTTCACTTCCGGGTGCGGAGGAGCTGGCGGCAACCCCGCCAACCCCCAGTCCCATTCCGGCCACCAGGACCAGGCCCAGGGCGGTCGGGCGGTGGCGCCGCCGACGGCGCGCGAGGTCATCGGCGGGCTGCTCCCCGGCAGGAGGGTTTTCCAAGGCGCCTCCAGCCATCGGCGTGCCGGCGGCTGGTGCCAGCAAGGCGGCAAGCTCCGCACTGGGTGCCGGAGCGGGCAGCGAAGCCAGCGAACCGAGCGAAAGCAGGACGTCGCGAAGTTCCGGGTCATCGCCGCAGCCGGCGTCCCGGAGCATGTCGTCGACAAGGGACACGAGGTTGCCTGATGGTGGTGTCATGGCGCGAGGTACTCCTTCACTGACGCCAGCTCCCGGAGTTTCAGCAGCGCACGGCGCTGGAGTTGCTTCACGGACCCGGGGCTCTTGTCCATGGCCTCCGCCGCCTGCTCCACGGTGAGGCCGGCCACGAGGCGAAGCGAGAGCGCTTCGCGCTGGTCTTGGGGCAGCCCGGACAAGAGTTCCAGGACTTCGCCGGGCGAGATGTTGCGCAGGGCTTCCTTTTCGGCGGAGGTGTCTTCGCGCTGGTCGAGCTCGGGCTCGAACGGCAGCTTTGCCGGGTGACGGCTTTGGCGCCGGAGATCGTCCACCATCCGGGCATGGGCAACGCTGAAGATGAAGGTCCGCAGCCCCGGTTCGCCTCCCCGCACGGTGTCGAGGCGGGGCAGGACGGAAAGGAACACTTCCTGCATGGCCGCCTCCGGATCGTCGACTCCCCGGGCGGCAAGATAGCCCAGGACTTGTGATGCGTACGTTTTGTAGACGAGGCTGAAGGCAGCAGGCCCGGGAACGGCGTGGTCCGGGGCCGCATCTGTCTGTGCATCGGTCACTGACGTGGTGCTTTCAATCAAAAGGGCGTCGGCAAGGGAAGCGTCTCACGGGAATCCGGAACGCTGGTCCTACTTTACCCTTCAGTAACCTTCCCGACCGGTGAGCGCCACGGGACTCCGCCCGCGTGCGGCCTTGCCAAGAGATCAAAAGAGCCGGCCTGGAACGTGATGGGGGACAGGTTCCAGACCGGCACTTCACAGGGGTAATCGCTGCGGACCCCCGGCGGGTTACGCCCTTGTGAAAGTTTTTTTGATTTTATTCATCCCGCCCTCAACGGGTAGCTGCGCTGGCCCAACGCGGCGCGGCCTGCCTGCGCATTGTTTTCGCCAATGCATAGGCGTGCAGCCTCACCGGCAGCCGCCGGTCATCACACGCCGGTACGACGACGGGCAGGTCGCCAGGAGCGGCGACGCCGGCGGCTGCGGGTACAGCGGCGGGACGGGAGACTGCCCCGGCGGGGCTGAGATCGGTGACCAGGCCCGTCCCCGCACATTCACGAACGGCCGCGATACCGGCAGCTACCGCCGCCTTGTCCTCGAATCCTTGCGAGACGGCCATGACCGACCCATCGGGCCCCAGCAGCCGGAACCTGTAGAGCAGCTCCGGATCAAGAAAGACTTCAATGTTTCCTGCCACGGCATGTCCTTCCGGTCTGGTGTTTTCGACCGGCGACGGCTCTTCGCTGGATGCATCCCTGCACCGCCAAACGCATAGTGGGACCGTCCGCTGATCAGTTCAAATGGTGTTAACGAGTCTGGCCGCGGCGGCTGCAGGGGTACAAGACCAACTGCGTTAAGCCTGTGTAAATTACTGCCCACGCCCCCAAACGCCGGCGGCGGCCCACCCGCAATGGGTGGCCCGCCGCCGTCGTCTACCGTGTTCCGGAGGGACGTGTCAGTCGTTGATGAGGTCGTTCACCACGATGGTCTGGTCCCGGTCCGGGCCAACGCCAATAGCGGAGAACCGGGTGCCGGACAGCTTCTCCAGCGCCAGCACGTAGTTCCTGGCGTTTTCCGGGAGGTCCGCGAGGGTGCGGGCGCCGGTGATGTCCTCGGTCCAGCCCTCGAAGTATTCGAAGATGGGCTTGGCGTGGTGGAACTCGGTCTGCGTCATGGGCATCTCATCGTGGCGGACGCCGTCCACGTCGTAGGCCACGCACACAGGGATCTGTTCGATGCCGGTGAGCACGTCCAGCTTGGTGACGAAGTAGTCCGTGAAGCCGTTCACGCGGGAGGCGTGGCGGGCCAGGACGGCGTCGTACCAGCCGCAGCGGCGCGGGCGGCCGGTATTGACGCCGAACTCACCGCCGGTCTTCTGCAGGTACATCCCCATCTCGTCAAAGAGCTCGGTGGGGAACGGTCCGGCCCCAACGCGGGTGGTGTAAGCCTTGATGATGCCGATCGAGCGGGAGATCCGGGTAGGGCCGATGCCCGAGCCCACGGACGCGCCGCCGGCGGTGGGGTTTGAGGAGGTCACGAATGGGTAGGTGCCGTGGTCCACGTCCAGGAACGTGGCCTGGCCGCCCTCCATCAGGACCACCTTGCCCTCATCCAGGGCGGTGTTAAGGACCAGGGTGCTGTCGATGACCAGCGGGCGGAGGCGGTCGGCGAAGGACAGGAAGTAATCAACGATCTCGTCCACCACAACGCTGCGGCGGTTGTAGACCTTGACCAGGAGCTCGTTCTTCTGGCGCAGCGAGCCTTCCACCTTCTGGCGGAGGATGGATTCGTCGAAGACGTCCTGGACACGGATGCCCAGCCTGGCCACCTTGTCCATGTAGGCGGGGCCAATGCCGCGGCCGGTGGTTCCGATGGCGCGGCTGCCGAGGAAACGTTCGGTCACCTTGTCCAGCACCTGGTGGTAGGGGGCCACCAGGTGGGCGTTGGCGGACACGCGGAGCCGCGAGGTATCGGCGCCGCGGGCCTGGAGTCCGTCGATCTCCTGGAAAAGGGCTTCGAGGTTCACCACGCAGCCATTGCCGATGATGGGCACCGCGTTGGGGCTGAGAATGCCTGCGGGCAGCAGTTTGAGTTCGTACTTTTCACCGCCTACGACGACGGTGTGCCCGGCGTTATTCCCGCCGTTGGGCTTGACGACGTAGTCAACACGGCCGCCCAGAAGGTCGGTGGCCTTGCCTTTTCCTTCGTCGCCCCACTGGGCTCCTACGATCACAATTGCTGGCATGGGATCCTCCCCCATTCGTTCGGGCTGCCCGGGTCCGGCCGCGGGGAGCGGACCTGCGCAGCGCCGTTCATGAGAATGCCCCGAACAGACCGGCCGTCGCCGGACCGCGGGGCGGCTCAGCGATGCAAGAGTTCCGGGGCTCTTACCACCCAAGTTTAGCGGATCAGGCACTTTGTCCACTCGATGGGCCCGCCGCGGCCCCGCAAGGGACTGCGGCGGGCCTGGTCCCTTACTCGTCCTCGGCTTCCCCGGCCGGCCGGGACGTCTGTTCGGCGAGAGTGTCCCAGAAGGAGGTGTCGGCGTCGGCAATGGAACCGTCCGCGATCGCCGCGGCGGTGGAGGTCAGGGTGGTGACCGTCTGCTTGATCAGGTAGCCGTTGCTCCGCTGCCCCAGCGCGTAGCCGTCCAAGTAGTGGTCCGACATGCCGCGCATCTCGAAAAGCAGGGTGGCAATGCCGTATTCCACGGATATGCCGTTGCGGCTGATGGTCTCCGCACTGCCGCCCTGGTACTTGCCCAGGTGGCCCCAGCCGGTGGAGTCCACGTTGTTGAAAACCACGGCACCAAGCCGCTTGGATTTCTCGACGACGGCGGGATCGGCGTTCGGGGTGGTGGGGTACAGGATTGACCCGGACACCAGCTTGCCGTCGCGTTCAGCGCGGGTGCCCTGGTGGTGCAGGTCGATCATGTAATCGACGCGGTACTTGCGCATCACGTTGCTGTGCAGGGCCTGGGTCTCCGGCTGGACCTTGGCCACGTGGTCCCGGTTGAGGTCGACTCCCTCGGCGTTGTACCGGGTCAGGTTGCGGTCTCCCTTGGCGAGGTAGTTGTCCAGCGGGAAGTTTACGTCCCCCATGGCGCCGTCGGCATTGAGCATGGGCACGATCAGGATATTGACGCCGTCCAGGATGCCGGACGACTTGCCCGTGCCCAGGTGCTTGATGAACTCCATGGCGCCCTCGGTGGTGAGCTGTTCGTTGCCATGCTGCTGGGTCAGGTAGAGGATGGTGGGCTTGGCCGGGTCAGAGATGTATTTGACCAGGTGGATATCGCGGCCCTTGACCGTCTGGCCGATCACTTCCAGCTCCATGGCCGGTTGCTTGGCGTCCTGGTCCTTAAGGAAGGAGACCATCTGACTGTACGTAGCCAGCTTGCTTGTGGTGATCTGGCCGTTGCCGCCGTAGTTGGGGCCTTCGCCAACTGCCAGGGCCGGCGCGGGTGCGGCGACGACAGCGAGCGACAGGGCGCCTGCTGCCGTAAGGGCCTTGAAAGCAGCCAGGGATTTTTTCACGTGCGGTACCTCTTTCGAGTGCATTGAGTGGTTCCAGCCGCCATGTCCCCCATCGCGGGCTGTGACAAAATACAAGCAATAATGTGAAATTCTGTCAATTAATTTGACAGCTTGCATTTAATGCTGGAACGTACCGCACACCAACGCCAATAACGGTTGGAAAGTCGAAAAAGTTCCTCGTGCTGGAGTAGAAAATTATGACGATCGATAACTAACCGGTCCGGCGGCAGAAGTACCCAGGTAAAGGGTCAATAGTCCGGGCTGATTAATCAGGCCAACGCGGACGGCAGAAACTTTATATTCACCGGCTCGCGCTGAGACGTCGCCTGGTTTTACGCCCTGCCACGGCTTGTCAGGCTGGACGTTGACGTGGATGGAAACAAGGGAGCCGAACGCCGTCACGACAGTTCCGGCATCGGTAAGCGCGCCTGCGACGATTGGGGCCAGCGTTGCCTCCAGGTTGGACACCACCGTGTCCAGTGGCACCGCAACGGAGTTGGTGACGGCAGACACAACCCCGTTCACCAGCAGTGACGTCAACGGTGAGCTTAGGTTTAGCCCCAAGGGAATGACGGTTGGTTGAACGGTCCCTGCCCTGAATTGCCCCACGCTTCCGGCGATCTCAATCCTGGTGCTGCCCAACGAAACGCCAGTGAGCGGGACCTCAACGCTCGCCGTGACAGTCGCAGACGCGATCACGGCATCAACAGCCGTCCGCAGGTGCGTGGTGATCTGTGCCAGCAGAGCCCGCGCGTCCGCCTGCAATTGCGTTATGTCCGCCTCCGTCAGGAACACCGGCGTGTTAGGGTCCCGCCCGTTAGCGAGCGGATCCTTTCCCGGAAGCTTGGCCAGATCCACGTTGAGGCGGCCCGCGCCAAGGTTGAGAGTGACAGCACCTCGTGCCTGGGGTTGGGTAAGCACCTTCCGGACTTCATCGAGATTCACGGCTCCCACGTCGGCTGATGTGGTGGTCTTAACCAGGCCCAGAGGCGCCAGCGCGTTCTGAACGGCTTGACCCAGTGCACTGATGAGGTTTTGCTGCAGGACCTGCGGTGTGGGCATGCTGCCGAGCGCGGCGTTCGTGGTGCTAATGATTGATTCGGCAGCAGGCACATTCGTGCCCAGGTTCAGGCTGGCGACACCGTACTCCCGCGTGACGGCAGGGTTTGCCGCCAGCGTAGGCCATCCGTTGACCAGGTCGCATCCCTGGACGGACGCGGACGACGCCACAGCACCTACGTCCAGTGACACTCCGGCCAGTGACGCAGGAACAAGATTGTCCAGCCTGACGGTGGCCGACTGGGGTGCGGTGGCAGCTCCGGTGGCCGTTCCGCCCACGTCCACAGCCCCGGACTGGTCGGTGACCAGTCCGGCGGCGGCGCGGGCTTGTCCACTGTCCTGCGCCTGCGCCCACTGCGTGTACGTGCCCAGGCCTCCTACCGGAACGCCGAGGCCCAGGCCCACGGTCACAGGGTTGGTCCCCAGGGCCGGGACAGGCAGCTTGCTGATAAAGGCGTCCGGAATCCCCGTCACCGGAGTAGCCGACAGCGGCTGCGGCGACGCTGCGCCGCCGGCGTTGGTGACGGTGAGGCCTTCAACTCCCGCGATGGAATTGAGGTCCGTTCCTAGTACCCTGCCGGAAAGCTGGGTTGCGGACGCCTGGCCGCTGAAAAGGGTGTTGGTGGAACAGTCCCCCGGGGAACCAACGCCGACAGAACCGCCGGCCCATTCGTTGTCCACCCATGCCGCCGTGGTGACGGTGGTGGTCGCCACCAGGGAGACTGCGGCCGCTGCCGCTATGGCAACGGATGTCAGTGGGTTCCTTGCCCCGCGTCGCAGCAGGTTCTCGCGCGCGGTCTTCACGATGCCTCCCCCCTCCGGGTCATGTTCCGGCGGACTGCAGCCACCACCGCTGCGCCGAGGAGCAACAGGCCGCCGCCGGCCAACAGCCCCTGCACTACCGCTGCCCCGGTATTGGCCAACGGTGCGGGCGGCCGCTGGCCGGACGGGACCACGGCGTGGTCGTTCCCGGCAGCGGTGACCCCAATACCCAGCGTCAGCGCGGTGTCCGGCGGGTCCTGCGAATCCGCGGGCCGGGACAAGACAAATCGAAGGTAGGGCGAGGATCCGATGCGCAGATCACGCAAGGGAACCAGCACATCCTGGCGATGTTCAACGAGCGTTACCGGCGCTATCCGCGGCGTGGAGCCGATGGGGCAACGCAGGTCCCCGCCCAAGCCGCTGCTTCCCTGCCACGGGACATCGCATTCGTCCACGGACACAACGTAGGTGTCCGTACCGGCGATCTCACCGTCGGCGGTGACCTGCAGGGTGGACTCGCCGCTGGGCTGGTCCAGCGAAATGCCTATTTGCCAACTGAACGATTCCCCCGCTGACAGCACCGGCAGTGTCAGTGGATAGACCGACGAGGAAAGCGACAGGAAGCCGGCCGCCCCCGTCTCCGGTACCGGAATCAGCTGCTCGTCCGCCACGGCTGCGCCAGGCGCAGCGCCCACCAGCAAAACCGCGACAACCCCCGCGGCCCGTACGACGTCCCTGGTGCTGGGTCCCGCCATGTCATCTACGACCTTACTGTTGTGGTTTCGCCCCGGTGGCGCAGATCTCTGCCTGGACCGCGGCCCGGCGCCGCGGCCAGTAGGCCCACGTGACCAGTGCTGCCACCGCCAGGGTTGCCGCGCCCAGGAACTCCGGCCCCCGGGAGGCCATGATCCAGGTTCCCAACCCGGGAACCGTGAAGAGCACCTTCTGCGCCGTGGCCACCTCGTAGGGCAACGGATCATCCGAAGTGTTGGCGTCGCCGCGGAGCCTTAGCGACGCTGTGGCCCCCTCCACACTGGGCGGGTAAACTGCCACCACGCGGTGGGTCACCAGGGCGGTCGCCGCCTCCCGGCGGACCGACACGACGTCGCCCGGGACGAGATCCTTGGCGGTGACCTGCACGGTCAGGGACAGCGCACCGACTGGATAGAGCGGCTCCATCGATCCCGTACGGAAGACGACGAAGGACGCCTTGAAGAAGAAGCCCAGGACCAGGACAAGGATGCACGCCAGCCCCAACAGGGCAACGACGGTGAGCAAAGCTTCGCGGAATCCCCTGGCCACACGGAGGGCAGCCGGCCGGGCCCGGGGATCGGACGCCAACCCGGGCTTGCGCCGGGACGCTGTCTGCCTCATCGGAGGGGTTATGGCAGGCCCACTGTGCTTGAGAACTTCCAGAGCGGGACGGTCTTCTGCCCCTGCAGGGATGACGGGGCATCCGTGGGAAGGGTCAGAGCGAAGCAGATATCCACCGCGGTGCCAGGGGTGGCGTTGTCACCCCTGGGCAGGCTGATATTGGTCGCGGCTCCGGGGACAGAGATGGTGTTGAGGGTTGAGCCCGCAGGAATAATATTTGCGTTCTGCACGGGACCGAATCCTGCAGCGTTGCATGACGAACTCGGCACACCCTGCTTGGCTTCGTATCTCAGTGCCGAATAGAGCTGGGACGTGTTGGTGACCCCGTCTATGGGAAGGGACTGCTCCGCCTCGGTCAAGCTGGCTACCAGGGCTTCGGATCCGGCCACCGCCCGCAGCTGCATCGGTGCGTAAACGGTGCTGCCCGGCACCAGGTTGTCCGCATTGACGCTGAAGGTCAACGCCCCGCCGTTCCGGTCCGGCTGGTCACTCCATGCTGCTGTTCCACCGGTGCCTGTCCACGTGTTTTGCTGCATCTGGTACACCTTGGTCCCCGGGCCACCGCCGTTGTCGCTCTGGCCGAAGACCCACTCGTTGTCCGTCCACGCCGCGAGAGTGAAGGCCGCGCCGATCCCCAAGACAAGGCCGCCGGCAAGAATAGCGCGGACTTTATTAGCCTTTTGCGAGCGCGGCTTAGCGCTGGCTGATCCAACCATGATTCCCCCAAATTATTATTAAACCCCGAACGGTAAGACCGGGACACGGGTATGGGGGATTATCGGTATTTCCCCCAAAAGACCGATGTTTCTAGATCACCATCACTTACTAATTAAAGTCAAGTCGGTGTATTAAATGTTATCAAGTACCGCTTTCTCTCGGCGGAATCGTGCGGACGAGCTCCGACTGACGCTGCCGCGCCACAATATGAAACCGATTTGCCCCGCCGCCACGCTGTCGCTTTAGGTAAGAGTGGACCATCCGGAGCGGCTGAGAGACCTGGCTCAATGACGCCGCAGCAACCACGGTCCGGCAGGAAAGCTGCCGGCCGAAGGTGCTACTGCCAGGACCGATGGAAGGAAGATTCCAGCATGCCCCTCAACACCGACCATATTCGCGCCACCCACGCCGGGTCCCTGCCTCGCACCGATGAACTCATCGCAGCCAACACCGCAAAGGAATCCGACGGGATCACGCCGGCGTTCCTGGAGCTCCTGGAAGACTCCGTTGTGGGCGTGGTCCAGTGCCAGAAGGACCTGGGCATCGATATCCCCAACGACGGCGAGTACGGGCATACGATGTCCAACTCCGTAGACTACGGGGCCTGGTGGAACTACTCCTTCGCCCGGCTCGGCGGCCTGGAGCCGACCACCGTGGACCGGTGGGCTGAAGCCGAAGTCCGGCGGTCGTCCCCCGGAAACGTTGTCCTGACGTCCTTCCCCGACCGGCGGGACCGGCAGGCGTTCAATGAGGCGTACAGCGATCCCTCCTCCGGGATCTTGGCGCACCGGAAGAGCGTGTCCCAACCCAAGATCGCCGGGCCCCTGACATATACCGGCCATGACCTGGTGGCCTCGGACATCAAGAACCTGAAGACCGGGCTCGCCGCGGCAGGCCTCAGCGAAGGATTCGTGGCGTCCCTCTCCCCCGGTTCCTGCGCCCGCGTCGCCAATGAGTACTACAAGAACGATGAGGAGCTCGTCTACGCCTGCGCCGATGCGATGCGCGAGGAATACAAAGCCATCATCGACGCCGGCCTGACGGTCCAGCTCGACGATCCGTCCCTGGCCGAGAGCTGGGACCAGATCAACCCGGAGCCGTCCCTGGAGGACTACCTGAAGTTCATCCAGCTGCGCGTCGAGGCCACCAACTGGGCCTTGCGGGACCTTCCGCAGGAACAGGTCCGGCTGCACGTTTGCTGGGGCTCCTGGCATGGTCCGCACACAACGGATATCCCCTTCGCGGACATTATCGGCTCAGTGCTGCAGGTCAACGCCGGCGCGTACTCCTTCGAGGCGGCCAATGTCCGCCACGAGCACGAATGGCGTGTTTGGGAAGACACCACCCTTCCTGAGGGCAAAGTCATCATCCCCGGCGTCGTCTCCCACGCCACCAATGTGGTGGAGCACCCGGACCTGGTGGCGGACCGGATTGTCCGCTTCGCCAAGCTGGTGGGACGCGAGAACGTCATCGCGTCCACCGACTGCGGCCTGGGCGGCCGGGTGCATCCGCAGATCGCCTTCGCCAAGCTGGAGGCTCTTGGCGAGGGCGCCCGCCGCGCCACCAAGCGCCTCTGGTAGTCATCCGCCCCTTCCGGGAATGACCGCCGGTCCACTGCGCCATGAATCAGGTGCGCTGGACCGGCGTTTCGTTTCCCCGGGCTTGGTAAACTGGCAAAGGCCGACCCGGAATCGGCCCACCCCAACTAACCACCGTTGATGAGCTGCGCCACCGTGCGCCCATTTTCGGCGGTGGACGCAACATCAATCCCCGCAGGAGAACCAGCCCTTCATGACCGCACTGGCCCCCGAAACATTCCACGAACAGCTCATGAGCCGCCGTTACGAGCCCAGCGTTGCCGCTGTCAACGAGCTGTGCGATTCCCTGCAGGAAGCGAAGCCCGGAACCGTGGTGCCCTACGTGGACCCCATGCACGATGTTGAGGAATGCCGCATCATCAGCCTGTACTCCAATATTGGCGAGATGGACCAGTCCGGTTTCATCACTGCCGGTGACCAGGACGCCGCGACCCGCATGCTGGGCATCCAGTGGAAGCTGGGCCTGCGCCCGGAATTCGTGATGCCCTGGAACGTCCACCCGTGGCACGTCCCGGGGGAGGCCAACGGAAAATTCACCCCGGACCAGGTGCAGGCAGGTTTGAAGCCGCTGCTGAAGTTCCTCGCCCTGGTCCCCCGCGCCTCCGTGATCGTGGCGCACGGCACGGAGGCAAACCGCCTGGCCAACCTGCTGCTGAAGACCGAAGTCCCGCTGCTGTGGCGCCGCGGCCTCAAGACCTACAAGGTCCGCTCCCTGAGTGGCCGCGCCTTCGCAGGTTCACCGGCCCGCCAGGAGGAGTTCCTCGCGGACATGCACACGGCGTACGCCGATGCCATGGCACGCACCGGCATCGCCCACCACGCCTAGGGTTTCGACGCGGCTCAACCACCGCCGACGGCAGGTCACCTTCGCTGGGAAGGTGACCTGCCGTCGTCGTAATTATTCGTATCTAGCCCTCGATGGCTGCCTTCGCCGCGGGATCGGAGTCGTTCAGGAACTTCTCGATCCGCTCGGGCTCGTCCGCTTCCCCAATCGCCGACGAAGCCCTGCCCAGCGAGTAGAGCGCACGGAGGAACCCGCGGTTTGGCTCGTGCTCCCACGGGATGGGCCCGACGCCGCGCCAACCGTTGCGGCGCAGCGCGTCCAGTCCGCGGTGGTAGCCCACCCGGGCGTACGCGTAGGAGTCGATGGTCCGGCCCTCGGTCCACGCTTCCTCAGCCAGGATCGCCCACAACAGTGAGGACGTGGGGTGCTTTTCCACCAGGTCCAGCGCCTCGTGCCCGGCTTCCAGCTGCGCATTGACCTCGGTCTCGGCGGGCAGGAGCGTGGGCTCAGGTCCCATCAGGTTCTTGCGGAACTCATCCGACATCTAGAACGTCTTTCCGGCCGAACCGAGCTGCTTGGTGGCTTCCACCACGCGGGCCGCCAGGCCGGCTTCGGCGGAAGCGCCCCAGACGCGGGGGTCGTAGGTCTTCTTGTTGCCCACTTCGCCATCGACCTTCAGGACGCCGTCGTAGTTCTTGAACATGTGGTCGGCCACCGGGCGGGTGTAGGCGTACTGGGTGTCGGTGTCGATGTTCATCTTGATCACGCCGTAGGAGACGGCGTCGGCGATTTCCTGGTCCGAGGATCCGGAGCCGCCGTGGAACACGAGGTCGAACGGGTTGTCCTTGCCGATCTTCGCGCCCACCTGGGCCTGGATGTCCTTGAGGATCTCCGGGCGCAGCTTGACGCCGCCGGGCTTGTACACGCCGTGGACGTTGCCGAAGGTCAGTGCGGTGATGTAGCGGCCGTTTTCGCCGGCGCCCAGGGCGTCGATGGTGGCCAGGGCGTCCTCGACCGTGGTGTAGAGCTTGTCGTTGATGGCGTTTTCGACGCCGTCTTCCTCGCCGCCGACCGTGCCGATCTCCACCTCGAGGATCATCTTTGCGGCAGCCGTGCGCTGGAGCAGGTCGCGGGCAATGCGCAGGTTCTCCTGCAGGGTTTCGGCGGAGCCGTCCCACATGTGGGAGTTGAAGAGCGGGTTGCGGCCGGCCTTGACCTCGGCCTCGGAAGCCTCAAGCAGCGGCAGGACAAAGCCGTCCAGCTTGTCCTTGGGGCAGTGGTCCGTGTGCAGGGCGATGTTGACGTTGTAGTTCTTGGCAACTTCGCGGGCGAAGGCTGCGAAACCCAGGGAGCCGGCAACCATGTCCTTGGTGGACGCGCCGGACCAGTAGGCGGCGCCGCCGGTGGAGACCTGCACGATGCCGTCGGACTCCGCCTCCGCGAAGCCTCGCAGTGCCGCGTTCAGCGTCTGCGAGGACGTGACGTTGACGGCGGGGAAGGCGAATCCGCCCGCCTTCGCGCGGTCGATCATCTCGGCGTAGATCTCTGGGGTTGCAATGGGCATGCTGGCTCCTCTGCTGAGTTTCGTCTGTGGGTGGATGACCCTCAAGTAGACCGCTTACGGCTAGGCACCATCCTAGCCATTCCCGGGCAGGCCGGGTGTTTCGGGTCACGGGTTGGTAATACTCAGACCTGCTGGCCGAAGACGTGCCTGCGGACCCAGGCGTGCATGGCGATGGCGGCTGCGGAGGCGGCGTTAATGGACCGGGTGGAGCCAAACTGCTCGATGGACAGGGTGGCGACGGCTGCCTCGTGGACCTCCAGCGTCAGGCCCGGGCCTTCCTGTCCGAACACCAGCACGCAGTCCCGGGGCAGCTCGTAGGTCTCCAGCGGGACGGAGTCCGGGAAGATGTCGATCCCGATGATGGCGAGCCCCTCCCCGTTCGCCCACTGGACGAAATCCGCCACGGTGGGGTGGTGGCGTACGTGCTGGTAGCGGTCGGTGACCATGGCACCGCGCCGGTTCCACCGCCGTCGGCCGATGATGTGGACCTCTTTGGCCAGGAAGGCGTTGGCGGTGCGCACCACCGTGCCGATGTTGAGGTCGTGCTGCCAGTTTTCGATGGCCACGTGGAAGTTGTGCCGCCGCGAGTCCAGCTCCGCAACAATCGCCTCGTGTTTCCAGTAGCGGTACTTGTCCAGCACGTTGCGCCGGTCCCCGTCCGCCAGGAGGTCAGGGTCCCAGTGGTCGCCTTCCGGCCATTCGCCTTCCCAGGGCCCGACGCCGACCTCGGCATTGGCGGGTTCGGCGTCCCCGGGCTCGTGGTTGGGTTCGTCGGTCATCCCGGGCGTTTGATTCACCCTTCAACACTAGACTGGACCACTGGAGCATTCATCACCGGTGGAGGTAGACGTGGCAGAAGAAGTCCAGGCAGCAGGAAACCCCGCGGTTTACCGCAGCGGCCAGGAAATTGAATGCTGGCTGACGGACATGGACGGCGTCCTGGTCCACGAGAACCAGCCTATTCCGGGCGCTGCCGAGTTGATCCAGCGCTGGGTGGATACATCCAAGCGGTTCCTGGTGCTGACCAACAATTCGATCTTCACCCCGCGCGACCTCGCTGCCCGCCTGCGCTCCTCCGGTTTGGAGATCCCGGAGGAAAATATCTGGACCTCGGCGCTGGCCACGGCCCAGTTCCTGAAGGACCAGGTGCGCGGCTCGGAATCCGGAAATCGCGCCTACACCATCGGCGAGGCGGGTCTGACGACGGCGCTGCACGAGGCGGGCTTCATCCTCACCGACCAGGATCCGGACTTCGTAGTGCTCGGCGAGACGCGGACGTACTCCTTCGAGGCCATCACCATGGCCATCCGGCTGATCCTGGGCGGGGCGCGGTTCATCGCCACCAACCCGGATGCCACCGGCCCGTCCAAGGACGGCCCCATGCCCGCTACCGGCGCCATTGCCGCCCTGATCACCAAGGCCACCGGCCGCGAGCCGTACATTGTGGGCAAGCCGAACCCCATGATGTTCCGTTCTGCCATGAACCAGATCGACGCGCACTCCGAAACCACCGCCATGATCGGTGACCGGATGGACACGGACATCATCGCCGGCATGGAGGCGGGCCTGCACACGGTGCTGGTGCTCAGCGGCATCACGCACAAGGACGATATTGCGGCCTACCCGTTCCGGCCCAACCAGGTGCTGAACTCCGTGGCGGACCTGAAGAACCAGATCTAGAAGATACTCACCCGGGAGCCGCCCCGGGGCAAGGGGAAGTATTCATCCAGCAGCTCCGTCAGGAGGGGCCGGTAGATTTGCGGGTTCCAGCCGGGGCTGGCGTGGGCCGGCGCGGCCCCGATGGTTTGCAGGCCACTGGAGACCATGTTGTCCTTGAAAGCCACGGCCCAGGTCTCCGAGGCCGTTTCGTAGTCGACGGTCTGGTCCTTCGGGTTGCCGACATAGGCCATCTTGGCCGTTCCAAGCTGGCCCGCGAACTGGCCGCCCTCGAAGTGGTAGATGTACGCCGACTCGGTCTGGATGAGCACACTGGAGGGGGCTATCGGCGAAAGCTGTTCGAGCGTCTGGTCCAGGATCTGGCGCCAGCTCCGTTCGTCCTTGTGGATGATCCGCTCCCCCAGTTCGTAGCCGCCGCGGAGGGTGGACGGGAACCTGAAACCGCGCTCGTACAGGAACACCACGCCGTCGAACCAGCTCTGGTCCAGGACGTCATGCGCACTGTAGGGGCTCGAGTCCAGCAGGATGAACTGCACCTGGATGCCTGCCACGGCAAGGAGCCGGGCGGCCACCTGGGTGGCCAGCATGCCGCCGAAGCTGTGCCCGTAGAAGAACAGTTTGGTGATTTTCTCCACCGCGACGTACTCGGAGATCGCGCGGACCACGTCAGTGACATCCAGGCCCAGGTTAGAGTACCCGACGGCGGCGAGCCGGGCGCGCTTGTTCAGCGAGCCACGGAGGGTGTTGAGGATCCACTGGGCCTCTTCCCAGCTGGTTTTGTACCCGGGGAAGAGGAACCAGCAGGCGTCCGGGTAATAGGCATCGGCGAAATCATCCGCAACGGGCAGGATCTTTGTGGTTTGGCGCTGCGATTGCACTTCACGGGTCAGCAGCATGTCCGCAGCGAGCAACCCGGAGGCCCCGGCACCGGCGAGGAACGTCCGGCGGGAAAAGCGCTTAAGGGCAGCCGCCTCCGCCAGCAGCCGGGCCTGGGGGACCCCGCGCCGGTGTTGCGGACCTGTCTCCCCCTCATACGGCACACCCCTACCGTAAGCACACCTGAAGTAAACGCCGCAAGGACCGGTATGTAACCATTCCGCGACGCGGCGGTCAGCTGGCCGCCTGGCCCTCCGTGGCGGGGAACGGAGCCTGGGGTTTTTGCTGCCGGCGGGCGATTTCCAGGCCGATGTCGTTGTAGCGGCCCAGCAGGTCCGCGCCGTCGAACGCCTGCGGGTTATCCAGCAGGGCGAAGACGGAATCGCTGGCGTGGAGCAGTTCTTCGTCCGAGTACTCCGTCAGCGGGCGGCCGTAGAGTACTTCGAAGAAAATCACCGGCAACTGAGGGAGTCCCTCGGCAAAATCACCGCCGCCGGTGAACAACTCCGTGACATCGTCGTCCATGAGGAGCGGTTGGGTGGTCGACGGGCCGTCGGCATTGCGGTCGTAACTGGCGGTGACAAGCTGGAGGGTCACCCCGGCGGAGGGAAGGCCTGGCAGGGAGTTGGTGTCCATGGCGTTCAGGTCGGCGCGCAACCCGGCGAGCGCCGATGATTCGATGAGGGCAGCCTGCGAAAGATCAACACAAATGCGGCAACGCAGGCCCATCCGCCGGACGCGTCGAATGATGTGGACGAGTTCCGCACGGGTGTCGTGGCGAAGGGTTCCCCGGACTTCAATCCGGACGATGTCAGCTGAGACATCGAGGTCAACTAGTGCGTCAAGCGCGCGGTCCATAGGTACTCCAAAAGAGGTTCTATGGCCGACGGCTCAACCTCCGCAAGCGTAACCTCCACCGGGAGCCCCGCACAAGCCGTCCCTCAGGCGCTCTGGCCCGGCCTGACGCTTCCCGGCTCCTGGTAGTGGGTGTGCGCGCCTGCCCCGCCGACGGAATCCACCAGCGACCTGGCGATGTCGCGCAGCTTGGTGTTGCTGTTGCTGGACGCCTCCGTGAGGATTTCGACGGCGGCCGCCTGGCTGCAGCGGTTTTGCGCCATGACAATGCCAATGGCGATGTCGATGATGGTCCGCGATTCCAGGGTCGCGCGGAGATTTGAGGCGCTGTCCGCATGCAGTGAGAACCTGACCGCGAGGCGCAGTGCCTGCGAAATCTCCCTTGTGAAGTCCCGCGCACGGGCAGCCGCCCCGCCATCGAACTTGTGCGGGACGTCGGAATAGAGGTTCAAGGCAGCCTTGGCCTCGCCCTGCAGGTTGAAGGGCAGGGAAAGCACCGAACGCAGCCCGTGGGACGCAACAGCGTTGGCGTAGTCCGGCCCCCACCTGTCCTCCTCGAAAAGGTCCGGAACATAGACCTCACGTTCGTCCTTTGCCGCGGTAAGGCACGGCCCTTGGGACAGGGAGTACTGGATTTCATCCACTTCCCGGGCCGAGTCACTGCTCCAGCCGATCGTGGCTGCCTTCCGGTCACGGAGCAGTGTGATTCCGCACAGGGCGTCGTCGCCGTCGCCTGCCATCTGGTGCGCGGAAAACCGCGCAAGCTCGTTGAGGAAGTCCTCAAAGTCAGCGCTGTCCAGAATCAGGTTCTGGACCTTGTCGGTAGCGCTCAAAGGTTGTTCTTGGGTGGGCAAGTGTAGGGTCTCCAAGCAACTGAAGGGTGATAAGGCAAATATTAGGTCACCCGCTGGCCCTGACCAAGTGCGGACCCCAGTCCGAACCGACGCAATTCTTCGGAGCCGAAGGTGGTCAGTCGGACGGAGCGCGGGTGCGAGCCACGGATCAACCAGCCCCGGTCCAGCGCGCCTGCTGCGAACAGTTCGGCAAAAAGTCCGGCCGCGTGGTCTACCCGTTCGGTCCAGTCCAGGCATGGCCGTGCCAGCGCACGGGTGGGGTTCTCCGGTAACGGCATCCCAACGTCGCGGGCCCAGGCCCGGCCGTTGCCAGTAACCGTCCAGTCGGATGAGAGGAGCCCTTTGTCCAGCCAGGTCCGGGTCACTGCAACTCCGAGGGCCCCGGCCAGGTGGCGGTAACAGGTCCGGCCCTGTTGCAGTTCATGGTTATGTTTCTGAGCCCGGAAGGACCGGGGCACCACGGGTTCTGCATGCGGGCTCAGCCGGACCAGCGCCTCCACCGCGTCGGCCACGTTCCGGTTCTTCAGCCTCACATACCTGTGCCGCCCCTGGCGGACGTCCTCGACCAACCCCGCGTCGGTGAGTTTGTTAAGGTGCACCGTGGCGGTCCCGCGGGTGATGCCGGCGCTCTCCGCCAGTTCCGCCGCGGTCCATGCCCGCGCGTCCATGAGGGAGATCAGCATCCTGGCCCTCGACTCCTCAGCCATGGCCCGTGCCGTCAAAGCCAAGTCATCTGCCCAGAGTGGTGCCATGCTCCAATAGTTCCACGGAGATGGTTTGACCGGCACCAAACTGTTGAGGGGCGACTATTGGGGCATGTTCACCGCCATCACCCCGGGCGCCCACTACTTTGGCTCCCTCGTTGTCCTTTTGACCACCGCGAACCCCGATGGCAGCACGAACATCACACCCATATCCTCTGCATGGTCCCTGGGGGACCACTACGTCCTGGGGCTCGGCACCGCCAACCAGGGCCACGCGAATTTGATGCGGAGCCGCGAAGTTGTACTCAACCTTCCGGAGGCGCGTCTGGCCGGGAAAATAGAGCAGATTGCCATGACTACTGGAATGGACCCGTTACCGCCCCAGAAGAAGCGGCTGTACCGGTACGTACCCGACAAATGGGCCCTTACCGGCTGGACCAGCCTTCCGAGCATTGAAGTTTCGCCGCTCCGGATCGCCGAATGCCCCGTCCACATTGAGGCAACGCTGGAAAACAGTCTGGCCCTGGACACGGATATGGAGGCCGTGCACGTCCGGGTGCGCAAAGTCCACGTCAGGGAGGACCTTGCCCTCGACGCACGACATGTGGACGTCGGCGCATGGCAACCGCTGTTCTATACGTTCCGCCACTATTTCGGGCAGGGCCACCACTTTGGATCCAACACCAGGGCGGAGCAGCGGCTGCCGGAGCCGGCCGGACGCCCAGGGCAGCGCCCTGCCGCCGCCCTTACCGGGTACTAGGCAAGGCCAAGCTCGTCCTTGCCAAACGCGAACAGGTAGGGAACACCCGTTTCGGCCTCGATCTTCTCCTTGGCGCCGGTGTCGCGGTCAACGATGACGGCAACGGCCACTACGTTCCCGCCAGCCTTCCGCACGCCTTCCACTGCCGTCAGCGCCGATCCTCCGGTGGTGGACGTATCCTCCAGGACCAGCACCTTCCGACCTTCGACGGACGGACCCTCCACCTGGCGGCCCATGCCGTAAGACTTCTGGGCTTTGCGGACCACGAAAGCGTCAACGGACCGGCCTGCGTCAACCGCGGCGTGCATCACCGCGGTACCGACCGGGTCTGCGCCCATGGTGAGCCCGCCTGCGCACTCAAAGTCGATCCCGGCGTCGTCAGCCAGGGCCAACATCACCTGGCCCACCAGCTTGGAGGCTTCGTGGTGCAGGGTGATCCTGCGCAGGTCGATGTAGTAGTCGGCCTCGGCCCCGCTGGAAAGAATCACCTTGCCGCGGACAACGGCGAGTTCCTTGATCAGTTCGAGCAGTCGGGCGCGGGCAGCGGCAGCGTCAGGCGCAGCGTGAGTGGGCGAAGTCATGGGCTCCAGTTTAGTGGGTGAGCGGGCGGGCAAAGCCTGGCGCGTGCTCCGGAAGCGGACCGAAAGCGATGACCCGGGGCAGGATCCGCCTCAAGACCGGGTTGTGCCTGATAGCGAACAGCAGCGCCTGGCGGAGCCTGGACGTGTTTCCGGCTGCATCGGCTGAAGGAAATTTCCCGGCGAACAACGGAACGAACACGGCCCGGTGCATGATCCGCTGCACGGTTTGCACCACCACGGTGGGCATCCAGCGGCGGCGCTGGACCGCAGCAAGGGTGGCGGTGCGCACCTGTCCGCGGCGCAGGTCCGGCGCCAGCCGCTTCGCCGCTGCCACCGCGTCCTGGATGGCCAGGTTGATTCCTACGCCCCCGGCCGGGGACATGGCATGCGCGGCATCCCCGATGCAGAGGAAACCGCCGGCATACCACCGGCGCAGGCGGTTCAGCCTGACATCGAGCCAGTGCAGGTCTTCCACGCTGCTGATCGAACCGACACTGTCCGCCAGGTCGGGTCGGAGTGCGGCCACACGCCGGCGGAACCGCTCCACACCTTCGGCCCGGATCCTGGCGTCCGCACCCTTCGGGGCGAGGTAGCCCATCTGGTAATAGTCAGTGCGGTTCAGTGCAATCATCGCTTCCCGGTCACCTATGGCCGGGACCACCCCGGCCGCCCCAGTCCTTCCTGGCGTCCGGCGCGGAAGTTTGAACCACCACACATCAAACGGCACCGGATACTCCTTAGGGGACAACCCCGCGGCCCGGCGCAGCACCGACTGCCGGCCATCAGCCGCCACCACCACGTCGGCGTGAAGCACCTGCTCCCCGCCGGCCGCGGTATCGCCGGCGGACCGGTAGCGCACCGCGGTGACGCGTCCGCCGTCGTCGAACTCCAATCCCGTGGCTTCGCATTCCATCAGGAGGGTGAATGTCGGTTCAGCCTTGGCGGCGGATGCAAGGAAATCCAGGAAGTCCCACTGCGGCATCATGGCCACATAGTTGTACGGGGGTTTCAAGGAGTCGAAGTCAGCCAGGGTAACCAGGCCGGCGCCCGGCACCGGGAATGCCACATTTTGCAGGCGGCTCTGCGGCAGGGCACGGAATCCGGGGCCAAGGCCCAGCTCGTCCATCAGCCGGATCGTGGAAGCATGCACCGTGTCGCCGCGGAAATCCCGCAGGAAATCGCCGTGTTTTTCCAGGACAACCACGTCCACCCCGGCCCTGGCCAGCAACAGTCCGAGCATCATTCCCGCCGGGCCGCCGCCCACCACTGCACACCCCGTCCGTTCCATGCAGTTACGCTACGCCGGGCGCCGCGCGTCCGGAACAGTTGAGGGTTGTTGACAGCGCTGGCTAGGCTGGACCACATGCGCGAACTCCAGGCCAAGATCATTGAAGAAATGGGCGTTCTGCCCCGGATCGACCCCGCAGGGGAGGTGCGCAAGCGCGTCACATTCCTGAAGGAATACCTGAAGGCAACGCATACCAAGGGCTTCGTCCTGGGCATTTCCGGCGGGCTGGATTCCTCCTTGGCCGGGCGCCTTGCGCAGCTGGCGGTGGAGGAACTCCAGGCCGAGGGCGTGGAAGCGAACTTCGTGGCTGTACGGCTGCCGTACGGCGTGCAGCATGATGAGGATGACGCGCAGGCAGCCCTGGACTTCATCAAGGCCAAGACCGAGTGGACCTTCAACATCTCCGCTGCGGTTGACGGTTTCGAGGACGAGTTCGAAAAAACGGTGGGCTCGGAGATTTCCGATTTCCACAAGGGCAACACGAAGGCCCGCACCCGCATGATCGCCCAGTACGCACTGGCTGGGGAATTCAACTACCTGGTGATCGGCACAGACCACGGCGCCGAATCCGTGACCGGCTTCTTCACCAAGTACGGCGACGGCGGCGCGGACATCCTGCCCCTGTTCGGCCTCAACAAGCGGCAGAACAGGGCCCTGTTGGCCGAACTGGGAGCGCCGGCCCGCATCTGGGAGAAGGTGCCCACCGCCGACCTCCTCGATGACCGTCCTGGCCGTACTGACGAAGACGAACTCGGCATCAGCTACGACCAGATCGACGACTACCTCGAAGGCCGCGACGTTCCGGAAACAGTGGCCGAATCGATCGAACAGAAGTTCCTCCGCACCCGGCACAAGCGCACGGTTCCGGTGACCATCTTTGACACCTGGTGGAAGGACCAGGGCCCGGAGGAGCCCCGCGCCGGACTCTAGCGGGTACGCCGCCTGTCCGCGCCGCCCAGCTGCTGCGTAATCCGGTGCGCCTCCGCCATCAGCAGGCCACCAAGTTCCTCCTGCCGTTCGGGTTTGAAGCGCGGCTCGATGCCGGTCAACGACAAAGCCCAGGCCGGCTTGCCGGATCGGTCGAACACCGCCGCACCCATCCCCCAGCTTCCCTCCAGGACCAGCCCGGGGTTTACCGAGTATCCGGCCAGCCGTGTGCGGGCAAGGTTTTTCCGGACCAAGGCGGCGGTGTGGTTTGCCGCGAATGCCCCCGCGTGGTCAGTCCACCGGTCCAGCAGTTCCTCCTGCTCGCTTTCCGGCAGGAAGGCCAGGATGGCCGTGCCGGCCGACGCAACACCCAGCGGGAACCGCACGCCCTCGTGCAGGACGAAGGAACGCACGGGGAAACTTCCTTCCTCGCGCAGCAGGCAGACCGTCTCAGCGCCGCGCCGGATCGAAAAGAAGGCGCTCTCCCCCGTGGCCTCGGCAAGTCGTCGAAGGCTGGGGCGGGCAATGTCCTCCATCGGAAAGCGTGCCGCGGCCACGGACCCCATGAGCAGCACCTCCGGGCCGAGCACCCAGTTGCCGGTGGTGGGATCGTGGTCCAGCAGGCCTTCAGCGGCAAGGGACGAAAGGAGTCGGTGGACCGTGGGGCGGGTGAGTCCTGATTCGCGCACCAGCCCGGCCAGCGGCATGCCCTCCGCGCTTCGACCTACCAGCCGCAGCAGCCCGGCAATCCGCGTCACCACCTGGGCGCCCTGCACCGGCGTCATGGTCACAAACCCTCCTAATGTCCACAATATGGATACGTTTGAGCATATCGTCCACACTGTAATTCCTTGGCATTGTGTCCTTGACAGGTTCAATGAGCCGCCCGTAGTCTCCGGAAGCAGATCCTGCGTCCACTAAGTGGACGTTTACTGCTCTCAACGAGGAGACGTCATGAAAAAACTCCAGCCTTCTGCCATCGCAGCCCTGGCGGGCGCGCTGCGGGACGGGATGACCCTCGCCGTGGGCGGCTTTGGCCTCAGCGGCATCCCCGCTGACCTGATCGAAGCCGTGCGCGACTCCGGCGTCAAGGACCTCACCGTCGTCTCGAACAACATGGGCGTGGACGGCAAGGGCCTGGGCATCCTGATCGAAGCCGGCCAGGTCCGCAAGGTCATCGCCTCCTACGTTGGCGAGAACAAGCTCTTCGCGGAGCAGTACCTCGCAGGGAAACTCGAGGTTGAGTTCACCCCGCAGGGAACACTGGCGGAACGCCTCCGCGCCGCCGGCGCCGGCATTCCGGCGTTCTACACCAAAACAGGCGTGGGCACCCTGGTGGCCGAGGGCAAGCCGCACGAGGTGTTCGACGGCGAGACTTTCGTCCAGGAGCGCGCCATCAAGGCCGACGTCGCACTGGTCCACGCGCACACCGCGGACACGGACGGCAACCTCACCTACCGTTTCACTGCCCGGAACTTCAACCCGGTGGTGGCCACCGCAGCGGTCCTCACCATCGCCGAAGCGGAGGTCATCGTCTCCCCCGGCGAACTGGACCCGAACCACATCGTCACCCCCGGGGTCTTTGTCCAGCGGTTGGTCCAGGCCACGGCCCGGGTAAAGGACATCGAGCAGCGGACGGTACGCCAGCGCACTGTGGCTGCCGGCGCCGAAGCGCTGGCCGTCTGAGCCGTGGCCGGGAACTCAAAGGAGAGCACCACCTTATGACTACCACGCAACCCGATGACCTCGATATCCGCCAGAAAGGCCTGGCCCGGATGGCGGAGAGGCTGGCCGGATGGACACAGAAATGGTTCCCTGACGCGTACATCTTCGCCTTGGCCGGGGTGCTGCTCGTCGCCGTCGCAGCGTTGGCGGCAGGCGCTTCGCCCAAGGCCGTGGTGGATTCCTTCGGCAACGGATTCTGGGACCTGACCGCTTTCACCCTCCAGATGTCAATGGTTGTCCTGACCGGTTACGTCGTGGCAACCTCGCCCCCTGTGGCCCGGCTGATTGAACGCCTGGCCCAGGTTCCCGGCTCCGCGCGGACCGCCGTCAGCTTTGTTGCCGTGATGTCCATGTCGGTGTCGTTCGTGAACTGGGGTTTGAGCCTGATCTTCGGCGGCCTCCTGGCGCGTGCCGTGGCCCGCCGGGGGGACCTTCACGTCGACTACCGGGCCCTCGGCGCGGCGGCGTTCATGGGGCTGGGCGCAGTCTGGGCGCTGGGGATGTCCTCCTCCGCGGCCCAGCTCCAGGCAACCAAGGCTTCCATTCCGCCGGCGCTCCTGAAGATCACCGGCGTCCTGGACTTCGGCACCACCATCTTCACCTGGCAGTCCCTGCTGACCCTGGTCATCCTGATGGTGCTGACCACCGTCATTGCCCACTTCTCCGCCCCCACGGGCGGCGCCGTCAAAACCGCGGCCGACCTCGGCGTCGACCTTGATGACCAGCCCGAACCGCCGGCCGAAAAGTCGCGCCCCGGCGAGTGGCTCGAATACAGCAGGGTCCTGCCTATCCTGGCGGGGGTGCTCACCCTCGGCTGGCTGGTGTCCCAGCTCCTGACCCTGCCCATCCTGAGCGTGGTCAGTTCACTGAACGGCTACCTGCTGGTCTTCCTGATGCTGGGGCTTGTGCTGCACGGAACCCCGCGCAAATTCCTCCAGTCCGTGACCAAGGCCGTGCCCGCAACCGCAGGCATTTTGGTCCAGTTCCCGCTCTATGCGGCGATGGCGGCCATCCTCACCAAGGCGACGGGCGCGGGCGGCCTCTCGGTGTCGGAGCATCTGGCCCATTTCTTCACCAGCATCGGCGGCAACGGGGCGTTCGCGGTCATCATCGCCCTTTACACGGCCTTCCTGGGGATGTTCGTCCCTTCCGGCGGAGGCAAGTGGCTGGTCGAGGCACCCTACGTCATGCAATCCGCGACGGACGTAAACATGAACCTTGGCTGGACTGTGCAGATCTACAACATGGCCGAGGCCCTGCCCAACCTCATCAACCCGTTCTTCATGCTGCCGCTGCTGGCCGTCTTGGGCCTGCGCGCCCGGGACCTGGTGGGCTTCACGTTCCAGCAGTTCCTGTTCCACCTGCCGGTTGTGCTGCTGTTGGCCTGGCTGCTGGGAATGACATTCGAATTCGTGCCGCCGGTAATACCCAACTGACTACAGACACCCGAATACTGCGAGAAGGAAAAAGGAGTTTCGCCATGGCCTGGACCAGGGATGAAATGGCTGCGATTGCGGCCGGGGAACTGAATGACGGCGACTACGTCAACCTGGGGATCGGCATCCCCACACTGGTGGCCAACAACCTGCCCGAGGGCGTGCGGGTGGTGCTGCAGAGCGAGAACGGGCTGCTGGGCATGGGGCCGTTCCCGTTCGAGGGCGAAGAGGACGCGGACCTGATCAACGCCGGCAAGCAGACCGTCACGGTGTTGCCCGGCGGCAGCATCTTCGATTCCGCCACTTCGTTCGGCATGATCCGCGGGGGCCATGTCAAGGTGGCGATCCTGGGCGCCATGCAGGTCTCCGGCGATGGTGACCTGGCCAACTGGACCATCCCGGGCAAGATGGTCAAAGGCATGGGCGGCGCCATGGACCTGGTGGCCGGAACACCGCGCGTGGTGGTCCTGACCGAACACAACGCCAAGGACGGCAGCGCCAAGATCGTCAGCCAATGCACCCTCCCGCTGACGGGGCTCAGCTGCGTGGACCGGATCATCAGCGACCTCGCCGTGTTTGACCTTTACAAAACGGGCGACGGCGGACGGCAGCTCACGCTGACCCGGCTGGCGCCAGGCGTCACCGAAGAGGAGATCCGGGAAAAGACCGACGCCGGCTTCGATGTCCGGCTTGAGAACGAGGAAGTGGCAGCGTGAGCCTGAAAGACCAGTTTGGCAAGGATGTCCTGATCACCGGCTGGGGGCACAGCAGGTTTGGCAAGCTGGCGGACGAGACCCTCGAATCGCTGATTGTCCAGGTGGCCACGGACGCCATCAGCACCGCGGGCGTTGAACCGTCGCAGATAGACGAGGTCTACGTGGGCCAGTTCAACGCCGGCATGATGCCGCTGGCCTTCCCCTCGTCACTGGCCCTGCAGGTTTCCCCGGACCTGGCCAACGTCCCGGCCACCCGTGTGGAGAACGCGTGCGCTTCCGGCTCGGCCGCCTTCCAGCAGGGCACCAAGTCGCTGCTGGCCGGTACCGCAAAAACGGTCCTGGTGATTGGCGCGGAAAAGATGACCCACGCCGGGGCAGACGTGGTGGGCGCCGCGCTTCTCGGGGCGGACTACGACATGGCCGGGAGACAGTCCACCACAGGTTTCACCGGGCTTTTCGCCGAGGTGGCAAAACACTACGCCAAGCGCTACGACGCCGCCGGCAGCCTGGGAGACGTGCTGGGCAACATCGCCGCGAAGAACCACCGCAACGGCGTGGACAACCCCTACGCCCAGCTCCGCAAGGACCTTGGCGAGGAGTTCTGCCGGACCGTCTCGGACAAGAACCCGATGGTGGCCGACCCGCTGCGCCGCACCGACTGCTCCCCCGTCTCGGACGGTGCAGCCGCCGTCGTGCTGTCTGTCTCCCCCACCGGCGGTGCCACGGCTCCGGTACGGCTTGCCGGCTTCGGCCAAGCCAACGACTTCTTCCCCACCGACCGCCGCGACCCCACGGCGTTCGAGGCCACCCGGGCCTCCTGGCAGCGCGCCCTGGCGATGGCCGGCGTCGGGCTCGAAGACCTGGACCTGGCCGAAGTCCATGACTGCTTCACCATCGCGGAACTGCTCATGTACGAAGCCATGGGCCTGACCGCCCCCGGCGAAGGCGCCCGGGCTCTTGAGGAAGGCTGGGTGTACAAGGACGGCAAGCTGCCGGTCAACGTCTCCGGCGGACTCAAGGCCAAGGGCCATCCGGTGGGCGCCACGGGAGTCTCGCAGCATGTGCTTGCTGCGATGCAGCTCACCGGGACCGCCGGCGATATGCAGCTGGCGGCCCCGCGCAGGGCTGCGGTGCAGAACATGGGCGGCGTCGGCATCGCCAACTACGTCAGCATCCTTGAGGCTGCCTGACATAGCGCACGGGGGCAGCCCCGTCCTGCTTACTTCGCGGCACCCGCAACAGCATCGGCGCCGGCGGTGGCACAAGCTTCATCCAGGGCGCCATCAGGTGCCCCGCCCACGCCGATGCCGGCAACAGAAACGCCATTGACCTTCAACGGGACACCGCCTGCCAGGAACAGCGTGCCCGGCAGGTCGGCGATCGAGGGACCATTGCCATTGACGCGCTTGGCGAGTTCGCTGGTGGGTGCACCGAAGGCTGCGGCCGTGTAGGCCTTCTGCTTGGCGGCCTCAATGGTGTGGGCGGCGGCGTTGTCTCCCCGGAGCACAGCCTGGACCGTGCCGAAGCGGTCAACGACGGCCACCGTGACGAAGGGCAGCTTGTCTGCCTGGCATTTGGCGAGCGCCGCAGTCACGGCCTGGGCCGACGCTCCGGCAGTGATCCGGTTCTGCTGCACCACTGTTTCCGGAGCCGGCCGGACATCAACGGCCGGTACGACGGCGGGAGCTTCCGCGCCGTTCGCCCCGCCGGTACCGGCGTTCGCGGCCACCGTCGCTCCGGCCGTGGCCAGGATCGCTGCGGCTGCTGCGGCGGTGAGTGCTTTGTGCGACGTCTTCATAATGCTTCCTTCGGTTGGGGGTGCTGCTTCCGGGTTCCATCCTTCCGGCCGCGTCCTGCGGCGGCATCGGTTGATGGGCTGTTCCTGGCTACCCCGAAAGGCCGGCCATATCAGCCAAAAGGCTGAGGGCAGCCAGGGCAGGGACGCCTAGCATGGAGTGCAGAGCCACCCATCAGAACCGGATCCCGCATGCCTACCAGAGATGCCCTACCAGCCACAGGTCCGGCGGCCGGCGCCGCCCAGGGCCCCGACGCCCGCCGGTCGCTTCGTGCGCCGGCGGCGAACGGCCGCCTGGGCGGCATCGAGGCCGCGGTCCATCTTGGCTTCGCGGTGCTCCTGGTGGCCTCCGTGGTGCGGTACGTTCTGCGGCACTCACCGGCCGACAACATGCTGGTGCTGGGACTCGCTGCCGCCGCCAGCCTGCTGTACGCCGTCGTAGCCCTGCTGTCGGCTCGGGACCGGCACAGCGTCGCCTGGGTGGTGGCGCTGGTTGGCGTGTGGGCGGTCCTTGTGGTGGCGGCGCCAAGCTTCGCGTGGTGTTCCTTTGCCCTGTTCTTCCTGTGCAGGAGTGCTTTGCGGGGCGCTGCCGCCTACATCCTGGCGGCCGTCATCACCCTGGCAACAGCCGCCGGCCTGTTCCGGCTCGGTAACGGCACCGACATCGCCATGCTGCTGGGTCCACTGGCTGTCGGGACCATGCTGACGCTCATCTATGACAGGATCCAGAACGACGCCGCAGAGCAGCGCCGCCTGAACGCGCAGGTTTCCCTGGCCCAAGGGCAGCTCGCGGCCAGTGAGCGCCGGGCCGGCACCATCGCCGAACGGGACCGGGTATCCCGGGAAATCCACGACACCGTCACCCAAGGGCTCGCCAGCAGTCTGCTCCTGCTCGAAGCAGCGGGCCGCGGGTGGCCGGATGCGACAGCCCGGGACGGTCTGCGCCAGGCCACCGACCTGCTCCGCGCGAACCTGGCGGACACCCGGAGCCTGGTCCACGAGCTCGCCTCCCCCGGGTTGGAATCGACGCCGTTGCCGGACTCGCTGCTGCTTGCCGCCCGGCGGTACATGCCGGCGGCCACCCTGGCGGTGACGGGCGAACCGGGCCCCGTTCCCCCGGAGGTGCGGCACGCCCTGCTGCGGGTTGTGCAGAGTGCCTCCTCCAACATCGCGCTGCATGCTTCGGCTTCGATGGCCGCGCTGACGTTGGGTTTCCTGCAGGACACCGTCACCTTGGACATTTACGACGACGGTGCGGGCTTTGACCCGGCGGCGGCAGCCCCGCCGTCGGCCTCGGGTGGGTACGGCCTGCGAGCAATGCGGCAACGGGTGGAGCAGCTGGGCGGGAGCTTCTCGGTGCAGAGCACCCCGGGCGAGGGCACCATCGTGGCCGCGCAACTTCCTTTGGAGGGGCCATAGATGGGCGGCATTACGGTCCTTCTGGTGGACGACCACCTGGTGGTTCGCAGCGGCCTGCGTGCGTTGCTTGCGACCCAGCCTGATATGGATGTCGTCGCGGAGGCGTCGTCGGGTGAAGAGGCGTTGCAGCTGGCCCGTTCGCACGCCCCGGCGGTGGTGGTGATGGACCTTGCCATGGGCCCGGGCATGGATGGTATTGAAGCCATCAGGCAGATTCGAAACCTCGGCACCGGGCAAGCGGTCCTGGTTTTCACCACGTACGACTCCGACGCGGATATTGTCCGCGCTGTTGATTCCGGGGCCATGGGCTACCTGTTGAAAGATGCGGCACCGGAGGAGATCTTCGCCGCCATCCGGGGCGCGGTGCAGGGCAGGAGCGTGATGAGCCCGCCGGTGGCCTCCAGGTTGTTCCAGCAGATGCGCAACCCCGACGAGGTCCTCACTCCCCGCGAGGCGGAGCTGCTCAGCCTGCTCACTGAGGGCCTCAGCAACCGCGAGCTCGGCCGGCGGCTGTTCATTTCCGAAGCCACGGTGAAAACCCACCTGGCACACATCTATGCCAAGCTCGGAGTGGATACCCGGGCGGCCGCTATTGCCACCGCCATCCGCCGGGAAGGCATGCGTTAACCGCACATTATGGCCGCTACCCTTGCACCCGGGGCCCGCGCCCCGTACGTTGGGGACTGTGGGGGACTAACTCCCGCGCACCCCGGGACGGTTCCGGGGAGAGAATCAGAGTCACATGAAGGAATGCAGCCATGGCAACAGGCACAGTTAAATGGTTCAACGCCGAAAAGGGTTTTGGCTTCATTGCCCCCGATGACGGGTCCGCTGACGTATTCGCCCACTACTCGGCAATCGCCACCAGCGGCTACCGCTCACTGGACGAAAACCAGAAGGTCGAATTCGATGTGACCCAGGGCCCCAAGGGTCCGCAGGCAGAGAACATCCGCCCGCTCTAAGTCTTCGGCGGCTCCGGCAACTGCCGGCCCCCCCGTCCAGCGGCCCCTCCAACGAACGTTGGAGGGGCCGCTGTTTTTTGCCGGCGTTGTTTCGTCGGCGCTTGTTTTCGCCGGCGCTTGTTTTCGTCGGCGCTGTGTTTCACGGCATTGCGGGTTGGGGATAATTGACCCATGACCGGAAAGGACCAGGACCAGGATCCGTGGGTCGAGTTCGACGCACTCGGGCCCGCCGCACCCGACCGCGTCCCGGGCCAGCCCGGCGGCGAACCCCACGGCTTCGGATTCCGCACCGGCGTACGCAGCGCCCGGGTCGCCGTCGGCTTTGCCGTCTACGCCCTGGCCCTGGGCACCCTCCTGGCCCTGACGGGTTGCATCGTGTTCATGGCCCGGCAGCAGTGGCTGCTGGTGGGACTCATGCTGATGTTCGAGTCCATCTTTGTCTTTGCCTTCACGCGGCTCGTCGCCCAGGCGCGGCACCGGACACCGCGAAACGGTCAGGCCAAGTAACCCGACAAGCACCCTTGACCTTGACGCAGCGTCAACCCCTAGGCTCAAGGTCATGGAAGAAATCCGTGGCAACGGCTTGAGGGATTGGCCCATCCAGGATGTGGCCAGGATGGCCGGCACCACCAGCCGCACGCTCAGGCATTACGACGACATCGGGCTCTTGAAGCCCAGCCGGGTGGGCGGGAACGGCTACCGCTATTACGACGGTGCCGCCCTCCTTCAGCTGCAGCGGATCCTTTTGCTGCGGGAGCTGGGCCTGGGGCTGCAGGCCATCGCCGAAGTCTTCCAGCGCCAGGCCGACCCCGTCGCGGAGCTCTCCCGCCACCTTGAGTGGCTGGCGCAGGAGCAACAACGGCTGGCCCGGCAGGCGCAGTCCGTGCAGCAAACCATCGAAACAGTGAAGGCAGGAGGCCAACTGATGGCTGAGAACATGTTTGACGGCTTCGACCATACCCAGTACCGGGAGGAGGTCGAGGAACGCTGGGGCAAGGACGCCTACGCCGCATCTGATGCGTGGTGGCGGGGGATGGACGCCGCGGAAAAGCGGGCGTGGAAGTCCAAGGTGGAGGAGCTGGGCAGGGACTGGATCGCGGCCGGCGCTTCAGGGGTGACGGCGGATGGACCGGAGGCCCAGGACCTGGCACGCAGGCACGTGGCCTGGCTCCAGTCCATTCCCGGAACCCCCGCTGCGGCCGCCGGCGGCGACATCAAGGGATATGTCACCGGACTCGCTGACATATATGTTGCGGATCCGCGTTTTGCCGCCAACTACGGGGGCATGGACGGGGCCGCCTTCGTGCGGAGCGCCCTGCGCATTTTTGCGGAGAAGCACCTCTAGGGGCACCTGTCAGCGGTTGGCGTTGACCCGCCTGGCCCTCTTGACCCGCCGGACGATGAGCAGGACCACGGCCACGGCGAGCGCAGCGTAGACAGCGTAGTTCAGGACATGTGAATACTTCTCGATGAGCTGATACTGGGTGCCCAGCAGGTAGCCGAGGCCAATGAGGGCTCCATTCCACAGCCCGCTGCCGGCGAGGGTGAAGAGGCTGAAGGTGGCCGGTGGCATCGCCGCGGCCCCGGCCGGCAACGAGATCAGGCTGCGGATGCCTGGGAGGAGGCGGCCGAAGAAAATAGACGATCTTCCGTGGCGGCGGAACCAGGCGGCAGCCTGTTCAAAGTCCTCCCGGTCCACCAAGGGCAGTTTGGACAGCCAGCGGATTGAACGTTCCAGGCCCAGTTTTGCGCCGAGCCAATAGAGCAGCAGGGCACCCAGGTAGGCGCCCAGGGTGCTGGTGGCGAAGACAAGGAGCAGGTTGAGGGAACCTTGCTTGGCAAGGTAGCCCGCCAGGGGAAGGATCACCTCGCTGGGGATGGGAGGCACCACCGTCTCCGCGAGCGTGAAGGCACCCACGCCCCACTCGCCCAGGGTGTCGATAGCCCTCGCCGCGAAGCCCACGATGCCCGTGAGTCCGTCGGTGGGGCTGGCTGCACCGGTCATGGTTGTCCACATACGTCTGTCCCCGTTCGCTGGCATGGCCGTCCGTTACCCGTCATGTCCACAATACGGGCCGCGGAATTCGTCGAGCCCCAAGGTCCCCGGAAGCGCGTCCCGGGGTCACCGGTGCTTGAACTGCGGCTCACGCTTTTCTGCGAACGCCGCCATCCCTTCCTTTTGGTCCTCGGTGGCGAACAGCGAGTGGAAAAGCCTCCGTTCAAACAGGACCCCTTGGGCCAGCCCGGTTTCGAAGGCTGCATTCACGGCTTCCTTTGCCGCCATGGCAGCGGGCTTCGACTTGGCGGCGATCAGCCCGGCTGCCTTGAGGGCCTCGGACACCACTTCCTCCGCCGGTACGACCCGGGAGACAAGTCCGCACCGGTCCGCTTCCTCGGCACCGATGAACCTGCCGGTGAGGATCAGGTCCATGGCCTTGGCCTTGCCGATCGCGCGGGTGAGCCGTTGCGAACCCCCCATCCCGGGAAGTACGGCAAGGTTGATTTCCGGCTGGCCGAACTTGGCGTTGTCCCCCGCAATAATGAGGTCGCACATCATCGCGAGCTCGCAGCCGCCGCCCAGGGCAAACCCGGACACCGCCGCGATGGTGGGGATCCGCAGCCGGGTGAAGTCCTCCCAGCCGCGGAACCAGTCCGCGGTGTACATGTCCATGTAGCCCTGATCGGCCATTTCCTTGATGTCGGCGCCCGCCGCGAACGCCTTGGCCGAGCCGGTGATCACCACGGCGCCTACGTTCGGATCGGAGTCCATCGCGGTCACGGCGGCGACCAGTTCCTCCATGGTGGCCTTGTTGAGCGCATTCAACGCCGATGGCCGGTTGAGGGTCACCAGCCCAACCCTGCCTTGTCGCTCCACCAGGATGTTGGCGTATTCAGTCATTCGGGGCTCCCGTCGTCGTGTGCTGCCGTGGTCCGGCTCCGGCCCGTTGCGTCCGTTCCTGTTGCCGCCGCCGTGGTGTCCGCGGCAGCCGGTTCCGCGCTGCCGCGGATATCCGTAATGATGGCGGAGAAGTCGCGGCCGGCGCCGCCCTCCGCGGCAAACGTATCGTAGATGCGGGCGGCGAGCGCGCCCATCTGTCCCGCCACTCCCGTGCTGTTGAGGGCATTGACCGCCAGGTTGAGGTCCTTGGCCATCAGCGCCGCCGCAAAACCCGGCTGGTAGTCCCTGTTGGCCGGACTGGCGGGGACAGGTCCCGGTACCGGGCAGTTGGTGGTGAGCGCCCAGCATTGGCCCGAGGCCGCGGAGGCGACGTCGAACAGGGCCTGGTGGCTCAGGCCCAGCTTTTCGCCGAGGACAAACGCCTCGCTTACCGCGATCATGGAAACGCCCAGGATGAGGTTGTTGCAGATCTTGGCAGCCTGGCCCGCACCGTGGCCGCCGCAATGGACCACGCGTTTGCCCATCACCTCCAGGAGCGGCCGCACCGACTCGAAGTCCTGCGCTTCGCCGCCGGCCATGAATGTCAACGTCGCTGCTTCGGCGCCCACCACGCCGCCCGAAACGGGCGCGTCGACCGAACGGTGGCCTGCTTCACCGGCCAGGCGCGCGGCCTCCCGTGCCTCATCGACGTTGATGGTGGAGCAGTCAAGGAACATGGTGCCCGGCGGAGCCGCAGCCAGCAATCCGGGTTGTCCGGCGTTGCCGCGGTAGGCGTCCAGGACGTGTCCACCGCTGGGGAACATGGTCAGCACGACGTCGGCCTCCGCTACGGCGCCAGCCGCGCTGGCCGCGACCGGCACACCATGTTCCCGTGCCGCTTGGACGGCGACAGGCACCACATCGAAAGCAACCACCGCATAGCCGGCCCGGACCAAGTTCACGGCCATGGGACCGCCCATGTGCCCCAGGCCGAGGAAAGCCACGGTTCCCGTCTCAGGCATGGTCCGCCTCCTCGGGTGCGCGTTCCGGGTGCAGGTCCAACTCCCGGCCGTCCAGCGGTTCGAAGAACCTGTCCACCTGTCCTGGAAGCACGTCAGCCAGTGTTGCCGGTTTCCACTGCGGATTCCTGTCCTTGTCCACAACTTGGGCGCGGATGCCTTCGCGGAAGTCGGGACCGGCCAGGAACCGGATTCCGGCACGGTACTCCTGGGCAAGCGCTTCATCCAGGGTCAGTCCAGCGGCCCGGCGCAGCGACGCCAGGGTGACCTTGACAGAGGTGGGTGACTTGGCTTCGATCGTGTCGGCCGCCTCCACCGCAGCCTCCCTCCCGGGCCCCGCCCACTCCCGGAGGCGCCGGACGATCCCGGCTGCGTCATCCGAGGCGTAGCAGGCGTCGATCCAGTCACGGTGCCCGGCGAGCAGCGAGTCCGGGGCCGGCTGGGTATACCGTTCGACGACGTCTTCCGCGTCATGGTCCACAAGGGCGGCCGCCAGGTCCGTCAGCGATCCTGACGGTACGTAGTGGTCCGCAAGGCCAAGGAACACCGCGTCGCCGGCGCCAAGATGCGCGCCGGTCAGGGCAGCGTGCGTTCCGGCCTCGCCGGGTGCGTGCGAGAGCAGGTAGGTGCCACCAACGTCCGGGGCGAATCCGATGGTGGTTTCCGGCATGCCCGTCCTGGTCCGCTCCGTGACCACCCGGACACTCCCGTGCGCGGAGATCCCCACCCCGCCGCCGAGGACCAGGCCATCCATGAGGGCCACGTACGGCTTGGGATACCGGGCGATCAGGGAGTTCAGCCGGTATTCTGCCTGCCAGAAACCTGCCGTCCGGTGTCCGCCGTGCAACATGTCCTCGTAGATGGCCACAATGTCGCCGCCGGCGCAGAGGCCGCGTTCCCCGGCGCCCTGCACCAGGACGGTGGCGACGTCGTCGTCCCCGGCCCACCCGGTGAGCTGCCGGAGCATCAGGTCCACCATTCCGGCGGTGAGTGCGTTCACGGCTTTAGGCCTGTTGAGCGTGACCAGGCCCAGCCGGCCGCGGCGCTCAAACAGTACTTCCGGGTGCCCGTTGCCGGCGGCACCATCCATTCCCTTGGCTGCGGTCATCGGCTGGCTGCTCCTTCGCATGGTGGCCGGACGAGTGATCCAGGTCATTCTGGTTGCGAATATACCCGCCGCGTCATGCTGGGGACCAACCGCGTGCGGTGCCGCCCGGACTGGCGGGAGGCTTTACCCGGCGCGCAGCTGCCAAGGTAAGTTAGGAACCGTGAAGATAGCTACCTGGAATGTGAATTCGCTCCGTGCCCGCGCCGACCGTGTTGAAGCCTGGCTCCAGCGCAGCGACTGCGACGTCCTGGCCATCCAGGAGACCAAGTGCAAGGACGAGAACTTTCCGTGGGAGCTCTTTGAACGGATGGGCTACGAGGTTGCCCACTTCGGCGTAAACCAGTGGAACGGCGTGGCCATCGCCTCCCGTGTTGGACTTGAGGACGTGGAGCGGACGTTCCTGGACCAGCCCTCGTTCGGCAAGGCCGGCAAGGACCCCGTCCAGGAGGCCCGCGCCATGGCTGCCACGTGCGGCGGCGTCAGGGTCTGGAGCCTGTATGTCCCCAACGGGCGTTCCCTGGACGACGAACACATGCCTTACAAGCTCAAGTGGCTGGAAAGCCTGAAAACGCACGCCCAGGGCCTGGTTACGGACAACCCGCAGGCGCAGGTCGCATTGATGGGCGACTGGAACATCGCCCCGTTCGACGACGACGTCTGGGACATCGACTTGTTCGTCAACAACCGCTACACCCATGTCAGTCCGCCGGAGCGTGCGGCGTTCCATGCCTTCGAGTCCGCCGGCTTCACCGACGTTGTGCGCCCCTATACCCCCGGCCCGGGCGTCTACACGTACTGGGACTACACCCAGCTCCGGTTTCCCAAGAAGGAAGGCATGCGGATCGACTTCATCCTGGCCTCCCCCGCCTTGGCAGCCCGGGTCACCGGCGCCTCGATCGACCGCGAGGAACGCAAAGGCAAAGGCGCCTCGGACCACGCCCCCGTGCTGGTGGAGCTGGCGGACTGATGACAGCCCCCTGCGCCCATCCAAGGAGACCGTCATGACGGGAAACCTCTACCGGGGCCAGGCAGGCCTGCCATTTTCCTCCACACTGCGCGTCTACGAACCCTTGGACGCCTTTCCGGGGGAACAACGACCCGCCCTCCAGGCCGCCGGCGAGCGCGCCGCGTCCCGTGCCGCCGTCGAAAACGCTGAACTGCTGGCCTCGCTGGGACGGATCACCCGCTCCGGCGGTGATCCGTTTCCCACCGGGCGCACCGATCTGGTGCGCGTCACCACCGCGCCGGCACCGGACGGCGGAACGGCCGACGACGGCGCTGCCGCCGGCACCGCGCCAGTGTTGCTGTACTGCCCCAGCCAGCTCGTCCTGCGCGCCGGGCTGGCCGCCAACGCCCTGATGGAAGGGATCCACGGCCCGCTGGCGGAGCTGCTGATCCCTGAGGAACAGCGCGACCGGCACCAGGAGCGGATCGACCTGGTGAAGGCACGGGACGGGTCCGTCCGCGTGCACACGCGGGCCTCCACCTGGGGCATCCCGTTCAGTTGGTTCTCGCTGTTCATGGAGTCCGACCGCAAGGACGTCGTGGAAGCCGCCGGCCGCATCCTTACGGTCCGCGTCTGGGCGCCGATCACAGACGCCTTGGAGCGGGCCCGCTACGCCGTGGCCAACCTGGCGCTGGCCGCCCCGGACCTTGACATGCTTGACGACCTGGCACAGCTGACCGAATGGCTGGAGCTGTTCCACGTGAACTCCATGGTGGAGCTGGACTATGGTGCCGTCGCAGACAAGGTGTACCCGGACGAATCACCCATGGACATCAGGCTGGGCATCGAGTGCCTGGCTGAGGGTGACATGACCGGCGCCGCGGCCGCCTATCGCAGGCTCGCCTCGCGCTGGATCCCTATCCGGCAGCTTGCCCGCGCTTCCTGAGGCCGTTTCACGCCTTGGGCGGCGCTGTGGTGCGCCGGATAATCAGTTCATGCGG
Source organism: Arthrobacter sp. AG258 (assembly GCF_004364695.1). NCBI lineage: Bacteria > Bacillati > Actinomycetota > Actinomycetes > Micrococcales > Micrococcaceae > Arthrobacter > Arthrobacter sp. AG258. The sequence goes on from NZ_SOBI01000003.1 coordinate 121,316, forward strand.
AGCAACGGCGGACCGGACGGACCCGATGTCCCCGTCCAGTTCGTCCAGGAGCATCTTGGTGGCCAGTTCGGCCTGCTCATCCGGGCGTTGCCCAACGGTGGTGAGGCCCATGGCCTCCGCGAAGTCGTGGTTGTCGATCCCCACCACTGACAGTTCGCCGGGGATGTTAACGCCGAGGCGGTTGGCTTCGAAGATGACCCCCATGGCCATTTCGTCAGAGGCGCAGAAGATTGCTGTGGGCTTCGGCCCGGAACCGGACCAAAGGCGGCGGAAGGCTTCCTGGCCGCTGCGCACCGTGAAGTCGCCCCATTCGTCCCACTCCGGCCGGGTGGCAAGGCCTGCGGCGGCCATGACGTCCTTGAACGCCAGGATGCGGACCCTCGGGACGTCGAAGTTGAGGTCGGTCTCGTCGTCGCCGTGCAGCAACGCGATGTCCCGGTGGCCCAGGTCGATCAAGTGCTGGACCGCCGTTGAGGCTGCCGCGTAGTCGTCAATGCCGATGTAGGGGCACTCTTCGACGTGGCCGCCCACCACCACCAGCGGGATGTCGATTTTTTGCAGGTGTTCGATTTCTTCGTGGCTGAGCGCCATGCAGAGCACCAGCAGGGCATCGATCTGCTTGTAGACCATGGTCTTGCTGAAGAGCCGCTCGCGGTTGCTGCCGTGGCCGCCGAGGTTGAACAGGGAAAGGTTGTAATGCCGGGCGTGCAGCTCGCGGTCCGCACCCTCAATGGCCTTGGAGAAGAACCAGCGGCTCACGAACGGCGCCAGGACGCCAATGGTCTTGGTGCGTCCCGTGGCCAGGCCGGAAGCAGAGGACGATGCCACGTAGCCCAGGGTTCCCGCGACTTCGAGGATTTTCTCCCGGGTGGCCGGCGAGACGCGGGGCAAACCACGGACGGCGCGGGAGACGGTTGCGGTTGAGACTCCGGCGGCCGCTGCCACGTCCTCGATGCTGACGCCATTATGGCCGCCCCGTTGGGACCTTTCCGTTGTCCGTGCCACCGTGTCCCCTCATAACTCCTTCGCGGCGCAGGGCCGGCTGGCCCTGCGTCTACCCCAAGCCTCGTATTTTTCCATTCCGCGGCCGGGCAGTGGTAACTGTGGCGGGGACCGCTGTTTTTAAGTGCGCCTACTTGCGGGCCGGCAGCCTACGCCGCAGGCGCACCATTCCGTACAGGGCCAGCAGGGTTGCCAGCAGGCCCAAGGCCCAGCCAATGGCCGGCTGCGCGGTAATTTCCATCCACACAGTGACCACCAGGAGGACCACCGCCCAAAAACCAAGGAAACCGATGATGATGTCGAAATCCTCGCCCGACCTGACCAGCCGGCTGCGGTTGCCCGCCCCCGCTGGTGTGCGGGGGCGGGCACCGTGATCCGTCACTTGACCGCACCTGCCGTGAGGCCGGCGACGATCTTGCGCTGGAAGACCAGGACCAGGATCACCAGCGGAATGGTGACAATGGTGCCGGCGGCCATGATGGCCGTGTACGGGATCTGGTTGGGCTGCGCACCGGCGAAGTTGGCGATTGCCACCGTGACCGGCTGGGTTGCGTCGCTGGACAGCTGGCTGGCAATCAGGAACTCATTCCAGGATGAAATGAACGCCAGGATTGCCGTGGTGAAGATTGCCGGCGCCGCCAGGGGCATGATGACCTTGCGGAATGCCTGCCCCTGGGTGCAGCCGTCAACGCGGGCCGATTCCTCCAGCTCCCACGGCATTTCCCGGAAGAACGAGGTCATGGTGTAGACCGTCAGCGGGAGCACGAAGGAGATGTTGGGGATAATCAGCGCCTGGTAGGTGCCCATCCAGCCAATGTTGGTGAACAGCTGGAAAAGCGGGGTGATCAGGGCAACGCCCGGGAACATGGAAGCACCCAGGATGAAACCGAGCACCAGGTACTTGAACCGGAAATTCAACCGGGCCAGGGCGTAGGCAGCAAACACGCCGATCACCAGCGATACGACCGTCACCACGCCGCCAATGAACACGCTGTTCAGCAGTGCCTGTCCGAACCTGTTGCCGAAGGACGTATCGAAGGCGGTGATGAAGTTGTCCATGGTGACATGGGTGGGCAGGATCGAGGTGTCGTACGTGAACCCGACCTCGCGGAAGGCGGTGACCACCATCCAGTAGGCCGGTGCGAGGCACCAGATCAGGACGACGACGGCACTGATGTAGGTCCTGCCCTGGGCCCACTTCTCCCGGTTCTGGGCAGTTTTGCGACCCTTGTCCTGGCGTGCCCGCAGGGCGGTGGCGTCTGCTGTTGCCGTGGTCATTTCTTCCCCTTTCCGGTTGCGCCGCTCTGCTCAACCACATTTGCCCCGAGGAAGCGGACAAAGATGAAAGCGACCAGGAAGATGATGATGAACGTGATGGTGGACAACGCCGCCGCGGAATTGAAGCCCTGCCTGATCTGGTTGATGACCAGGATGGACAGCGTGGTGGTGTTGTTCGCGCCGCCGGTAAGGATGTACGGCAGGTCGAACATCCGCAGTGCATCCAAGGTACGGAACAGGATCGCCACCATCAGCGCCGGTTTGACCAGCGGCAAGGTGATGAGCCGGAACCGCTGCCACGCGGACGCACCGTCCACCTTGGCCGCCTCATAGACTTCGGCCGGAATCATCTGCAGGCCCGCAAGGATCAGCAGTGCCATGAACGGCGTCGTCTTCCAGACGTCGGCAATGATGACGGCCCACTTGGCCGGCCACTCGCTGCCGGTCCACAGGATGGTGGTGTTGAACAGCTTGTTGGCGATGCCCTCGAAAGCGAAGATGAAGAACCAGAGCTTTGCCGTCACAGCCGTGGGGATCGCCCACGGCACCAGAACGGCCGCGCGGACGAGGCTCCGGCCCCGGAAGGTGCGGGCCATGATCACAGCCATCCAGAAACCCAGCACCGTTTCCAGCGTCACCGTCACGATTGTGAAGAAGAACGTGGTGGCAGTGGCGGACCAGAATTGGCCGCCCAAGGTTCCCGGCGGGCAGGCGACGGTACCGCCGGCGGGCGCGGAACACTGTTGCGCCAGCCAGTTGACGTAGTTTTGGATGCCGGCCGAGCCGCCTGCCGTGAACAGGCCGGTGGCGGGATCGAGGCCGGCGTCCTTCTGGAAGGACATCACGATCGCGCTGATGATGGGGTACACGATCACAATGCCCAAGGCCACGATGGTCGGGGCGAGCAGCCAGGACGCCCAGCGACCCTGGCTTGCGATCCTGTTGTCTTCCCCTACGCCCTTGGGCGCGTGATGGACAGGGGCAGCGCCCGACGCCGGTGACTTAACCGGCGTCGGGCCTAGTTCGGTTGCCATGGCAGGACTACGATCCTGCACCGGCGGATTGAATGGCGTTCTGCATGTCGGAAAGTGCAGCTTCCACTGTCTTTTCTCCCTTGATAGCGGAGTAGGCATTATCTTGGATTGCCTTGGTGACAGCCGGGTAGAAAGGCGTTACGGGACGCGGTACGGCGTTCTCGATGGACGTCTTCAGGACCGGCAGGTAGGGCAGCTTGGCAACCAGTTCCTGGTCTTCATACAGCGAGCCGAGGACCGGAGCCAGGGAACCCTGGGTGGCGTAGAACTTCTCGGTCTCCGCGGAGGTCATGAACTTCATGAAGTCCAGTGCGGTGGCTTTGTTCTTGGAGTACACGCTGGTGGCGAGGTTGTGGCCGCCCAGCGAGGACGCACCAGGGCCACTCTTGCCGGGCAGTGCCGCAAGGCCGGTCTTGTCCTTCACAGCCGAAGATCCTTCGGTGGTGATCAGGTTGAAGGCGTAGGGCCAGTTGCGCAGGAACAGGAGCTTTCCGCTCTGGAACGCCTGGCGGCTGTCCTCTTCCTTGTAGGTGATGGCTTCCTTGGGGATGTTCCCGTCAGCGTAGGCCTTGGCCAGGTTGCCCAGGCCGGCCTTCGCTTCCGCCGTGTTTACGCTGGGCTTGCCGTCCTTGTCCAGGACTGAGCCGCCGACGGAGTTGATGGCCTCGGATGCGTTGACGGTCAGGCCTTCATACTTGCTGAACTGGCCGGCGTAGCAACCAATGTTGTTCTGCTTGGCGATGGAGCACATGCTCATCATCTCGTCCCAGGTCTTGGGAGGCGTGGGAACCAGGTCCTTGCGGTAGTACAGGATGCCGCCGTCAGAGGTTTGCGGGGCCGCGTAAAGGGTGCCCTTGTAGGTGGCGCTGTCCACGGTGGGCTTCAGCATGGCGCTGGTGTCGATCGCCATCTTGTCCTTCAACGGCTGCAACCAGCCCTTGGCCGCGAACTCCGCGGTCCAGACAACGTCGACGTCAACAACGTCGTAGTCGGACTGCTTGGCCTGGAAGTGCTGGACCAGGTCATCGTGCTGCTGGTCGGCCTGGTCGGTCTGCTCCTTGAAGGTGACCTTTTCATTCGGGTGCGCGGCATTCCACTTGTCAATGAGCGGACGGACGACGTTGCTGTTGTCCTTGCCCTGGACATACGTGATGGGGCCGCGGCCGTCGAGGTTGGCATCAGCATCGCTGCCTCCCCCGCCGGTGGTGCCCCCTCCGCCGCCGCCGCAGGCGGACAACGTCAGGGCCAGAATGCCGGCCGTGGCGGCCGGAAGCAGGAATCTCGGGGTTTTCATTAGCTTGAAGCTCCTCGCTGAGTGACAAGTAAGTCGACAGTGCGCTTGTAGGTGAGGTTGATGTGGTGACCATCACACTAGTAAGGTTGCTGTCGCGAATGCAAGCGTTTACATCAAAAAGTTATCTTAGGGGAACCAAATGCCCAACCCATCCGTTCCGGTACCCCGTCCCGTACCCTCCGCATGGTGGGCGGACGCGGTGGTCTACCAGATTTACCCCCGGTCCTTCGCCGATGGGAATGGCGATGGAATGGGCGATTTGCGGGGCGTCCTGCAGCGGCTCCCCTACCTGGAAAAGCTGGGCGTGGACGCTGTCTGGCTCTCCCCCTTCTACAAGTCGCCCCAGGCCGACGGCGGTTACGACGTCGCCGACTACCGCCAGGTGGATCCGCTCTTCGGCACCTTGGCGGACTTCGACGCGATGTTGCAGGAAGCTCACCACCGCGGCCTGAAGGTCATCGTGGACCTGGTCCCAAACCACACTTCCGACGAACACACCTGGTTCCAGGCGGCGCTGCGGGCAACCCCGGGAAGCCCGGAACGGGAACGGTACATCTTCCGTGACGGCAAGGACGAAGTGCCGGGATCGGGGGATGGCCGGCTGGCGCCCAACAATTGGAAATCCATCTTCGGCGGACCGGCATGGACCCGCCTTACCAACGCTGACGGCTCACCCGGCCAGTGGTACCTGCACCTGTTCGACACCAGGCAACCCGACCTGAACTGGGAAAACCCGGAAGTACAGGAGGAGATGCGCTCCGTGCTGCGCTTCTGGCTGGACCGCGGAGCGGACGGCTTCAGGGTGGACGTGGCCCATGGACTGGTCAAAGAGGCAGGCCTTCCTGACTGGGACGGAGCCGCGGCCATGGTGGAAGGAACAACGGGTCCGCGCAGGGAAAGCCACGTGCCCGGGGACGCTCCCCACGCCCACACCGATGCCGAGGAGCCGCACCGGGCCGTCTCGCCGATGTACCCGCCATCGCCCTTCTTCGACCAGGATGGCGTGCATGAGATCTACCGCGACTGGAATCGGGTCCTGGCCGAATACGGAGGGGACCGGATGATGGTGGCGGAAGCCTGGGTTGAACCCGCCGAACGCCTGGCCAGGTACGTCAGGCCGGATGAGATGCAACAGGCCTTCAATTTTGATTTCCTGCTGGCCGGCTGGGATGCCGGGCGGATGGCTGACGCCATCAATGCGTCCTTGGCAGCGGCCGCGTCCGTGGGCGCTCCGTGCACGTGGGTGCTCAGCAACCACGACACCGTGCGGCACAGCACAAGGTTTGGACTCAAGGATCCGACCACGTTCCCGAAGGGCATAGGCGCCGGTGACGAACAACCGGACGCTGCCCTGGGCCTTGCCCGTGCCCGCGCCGCCACGTTGGTTGCGCTGGCATTGCCGGGTTCGGCCTACCTCTACCAGGGGGAGGAGTTGGGGCTTCCGGAGCACACCACCCTTCCCGACGCGGCCAGGCAGGATCCGACATTCTTCAGGACCCAGGGCGCCGAGATCGGCCGCGACGGGTGCCGCGTCCCGCTGCCATGGGCCCAGGGCGAACCGGGGTTCGGGTTCTCCGGCGGGGACTCCGGCCAGGCGCCCTGGCTCCCGCAGCCGGACAGCTTCGGCCCCCTGGCTGCGGACCAGCAGGACGGCGAGGAAGGTTCAACCCTTGAGCTCTACCGGGCCGCTCTTGCGTTCAGGTCGGCGCGCCACCTTGGCAGGGGAACCGTTGAATGGACAGATGAGCACGCGCCGGACAGTGGGCTGCTGGCATTCCGGAACGGAGATGTCATAGTCCTGTCCAACCTGGGCTTCGCCTCGGCACCTGTGCCCAACGGTTACACCGTAGCGCTGTCCAGCGGGCCTGAACCGGCCAGCGACCGGGCAGCGATGCGGGAAGTTCCCGTGGACTGCACCGTCTACCTCCTTGAGGACTGACCCGCAGGAGGACTGACAGTCGGGCCCGCATGCAGTTCAGCGGACCCGCTCAGCCCGGCTGAAGCGCGTCCGCGCCCCGGCACCGATGTGGATGAGGACCGGAATCTCCTTGCCCACCACGGCGTCCAAGGCGTCCAGGAGCCCCGATACCTCGGCAGCCAACAGGTGTGGTGCCACACCCTGGCGGGGCAAGAGCCGGACCTTGAGCGCGGGCGAGCCCTTCACGTCATAGGTGGTGACGGTGGAACCGGCAAGGTCTGGACGCCCCTCAAGGGCCTGCTTGAGCGCCTGTTCGGCGACGCCGCCTCCGATCCGGACATCGCCGGGAACATCACCGGGGTCGTACTCGGCCGCGAGGACGTTGGCCCGGCCCTTTCCCTGTTGCGCAATCCAGCCCACCATGAGTCCCATGAGGACCAGCAGCGCCAAGGCCACCGCGATCCACAGCCAGCTCTCCTGCTGTCCGGGAAAACGGGTGGAATTGAAGGCCTGGGTAATGCCTTCCCACGCCCCGGAGGCCCAGGCGTGCCACCACGGACCGATTGCGGGCACAACTGCCAGCAAGACCAGCAGCAGGCCCGCCGTCAGCAGGACAACGCCCAGCAGGGTGAGGAGGATCCGGTTCAGCAGGGCAGGGGTACTGGTCATGCGCCGATCACCCCGGACGGGGCCACGTTGACGCGGGCAACGGGGGCAGGTTCCAGCTGCATCTGGTCCAGTTCATCGCTGACTGCGGCAAGGACGCGGCCCTGGTCCACCGCAACACCGGAGGTGGGCCGGACGTTCACCATGACCTGGCGCTGGGAGACCACCACCATGACTTGCTCCGGCGTGACGTTCGCCGCCAGCCGGGCACGGCGTGCGATCGAGGACGCCACGACTTCATCGTCCACCACCGCGGCCGAGGACCCGCCACGACGGACGCCGGCCAGCTGGTGGCGCGCCCGCCGTCCCGGAAGTATCCCGTTGAGCAAGAAAATCACACCCAGCATGCCCAGCACCCCGCCGATCGCTCCCAGCAGCAGTGGCGGTACGCCGGACGGCAGATCCACGATCCGTTGGGCCGCCACCTGCGGCTCAATCAGCCAGGCAGGCTGCCCGACGGCATGGACACCGGATTCGAGGACGCCGTAACCGGCCAGCACCAGGACCAGGGCGGCAGCTGCGATCGAGACCGCGGCGCGCGTCGAATGCGTCTCGCGGTAGGTGATCCGGCGCATGTCCGGCCCGTCGTTCCCCCGGGCACCAGCCCTTGCACGGCGGTTTTCCACGCTGCCGCTCATTGCACCCGCCCTCCTGTGCTGATCTTTGCCCCGCTGATGCGGATATCCACCCGGCTCAGCCTGGAACCGCTGAGCTCCGAGACCGTCTGCAGAATGGCCGCCTTCGCCTTGACCGTGCGATCCCAGATGGATCCACCGGAACCCTGGACCCGCGCGGGATCAAGCACAACCGATTCCAAAGGCGGGATGCTGATGGGCGCCACGAGGGACAAGGCCAGCAGGCCGTCGTCGTCCGTCCAATCCGCCCGCACGTCCTGCGCCTCGACGCCCAGGGCCTGTGCGGCGGCCGCCTTGGCGAGGCTGGTCAATGCCTGTGTACTGATCCGGTTGTGGCCGCTGAGCGCCTGCCCACTCGCAACGGGCGCTGGTGAACTCATGAGGACGAACGCCGGCCGATGATGGCATCAATCACGCCGCGCAGATCCAGCTTCCCCTCGGCGGCGCGGCCCAGGATTGCACCGATAGCCATGAAGAGCAGGGACACGATGAATCCCCACAAGCCGAACTGCAATGACATGAAGGCCACGAAGGCGCCCATGGCCGTACCCGCAACGGTGAGGTTCACAGCAACGCCTCCCGGTCCACAGCCGCCGGCGTCGCCGGCTTGACCGGCGGTGGCACGTACACGTCCGTGATCTCGACATTCACTTCAATGACCTGCAGGCCGACCAGTTCTTCGACGGCGCGGTAAACGGCGGCGCGGACGTCATTGGCCAGCGAGTGCAAGGGGGTCCCGTAACTTGCCACCAGGGTGATATCCACGGCTACCTGCGTTTCGCCCACTTCCGCGTGGACTCCGGCTGCATGGTCCGAACTGCCGACGGCATCACGGATGGCACCCAGCGCACGGGACGGAGCCGAGCCAAGGGAATAGACGCCGGGAACGGACCGTGCCGCGATTCCCGCCACCTTGGCTACGGCGGTTTCGGAGATTACGGTGCGCCCGGGCCCCGGACTCGTCACCGGGCTGGCGGCAGGACGGCTTGGCACCACGGGTTGTGGGTTCTGGTCTTCCATCAGGCACTCCCCCTTCTGTTGATTCCACCCTATCCCCAGCCTGCGACAGATGCGCCGGAAACACTGCGGGGCGCCGCGCCCAAGCTTCTGCCCGACGGAAAAGGCCCAGGCGGGGAAGCCCCCAAGGACATCCCCGCCTGGGCGGTATACGGCCGGAATTTACCGGCGGTGGATCAAGAAAGGCCTACTTGTAGAGGCCCTCGCCGCCTACCCGCACGTTGGTAGGCAGGTAACCGAACGGGCCAAGGCCGTTCCGGCCGAAGCTGCGGTCAACCTGCGAGACGCCGTTGCGGAAGTTGATCTTCACGGTCGGCGACAGCGAGCCGCCGCGGACGCCGTTGACGTTGTCGATGAACGACTGCACCAGGCCGCCGGGCTGCACGTAGTGCGAATAGGCCTGGAACTGCCGCCCGTTCTGCTTCGCGGAGGGGCTCTCCGGTGCGTTGGCTGCCAGGTTGAGGTCCGTCGGGGATCCCAGGGCAAGGCCGCTGTTGTTCATCGGCTGGAAGTCGGAACGGATGCCGTCGCCCGCGAAGCCGTAAACGCCGTCGGGACCGCGCATACCGGCTGCATAGGTGAACTGGTGGCTGATGGTGAAGAGGTAGTACTTGTTCTTCCCACCCTCATTCTGGATGAAGATCTGCGGCCGTTCAGTCTGGTCGTTCACACAGTTCGCCGAAAGGATCGGCGGGAGGAAGGACCACTTGGTCAGGTCCTTGTTGTCGGCCACAGCGAGGCCAACGTTTGCGGTCTGGTAGTAGGCGCCGCTGTTCTGGACGTCGCTGACGTTTTCGGCGTGGGGATCGCCCGGCTTGTAGCCGAGGTCCTCGTCCTTGCATTTGTAATCGCCGCGGGTGCCGCCGGTGTTGCCTTCGAAGACCATATAGGTCTTGCCGGGGTGGGCCGGGTCAACGAACGTGTAGGGGTCGCGGAACGCGAAACCGGGGTTCTGCGCCTTGGTCTGGTACATCTTGCCGTCCGGTTCCAGCAGCTTGGTGTGCTGGAACCCATCGAACGTGACGCCGTTCTTGTCAGCATGGATGTTGCCCAGGGCCTTCGCGATCGCAGCATCGGGGGCAATGCCGCCGCCGCCGGCATTGCGCTGGGCGATGTCGTAGAACGTGGTGGCCGTGTAGAACACGTTGACGTGGTCACCCTGCATCAGGCGGGTGGAGCCGGACCACTCGGTGTTGCCGATGGAGGTGTTGTCCAGGAACAGGTGGCCGCCGTAGTTCCACTTGTCCTTGGCCGGGTCAGCGTTGGTCTTGCGGAAGAAGTAACCGATCCGGGCATTCCAGTGGCGCTGGTCGAAGCCGTAGCCGGCGTGGCGGTCAGCCACCAGGGAGAAGATGACATCCCAGCCCTTGTAGCTGATCTGGTTGGCATTCTCGTCGGTCAGGGACCACGTGTCCCAGACCCAGACGTCGTCGTTCATGGTGGGGAAATCCTGGGGAATCTCCGGCATGGTGACGTCGGGGCTCATGGAGTTTTCACCCGGAGTGACCGTCGAGTCGCTCTGGGCCATGATCTGCTTGGCGTCGGCACGGGTCCACTTGGACGTGAAGTCCGACGCCGGATCGAACGCCTGCTGCGTATGTCCGGTCGGGAGGGGGAAGCCCGGAGCGGGTGCCGGCATCTGCTGCACGGCGGGCGGATCGGACGGCTCGTTCGCCTGCGCCGAGGGGACGGCCAGGAAGGCCGAGGCGGCGACGGCCGCGGCCAATGCTGCGGCGGCGGGGCGCCACCGCAGCATCCGGTTTTGGGGGTGCTTGTGCATTGTTGCTCTTCTCGCGGAGTTGTAACTGTTCGTGGAAGACGGGCATATGCCCATTGCCCCGAGAACATCCGCGGCCCCGGCAACACCTCAGGTGCCGTCGGAGACGCCTTTGTGTGTCGGGAATCAGCAGGGCCTGGGTAGGGCCCCGGGCAGATGGGAAGCATGCTTCCCCTTGCCGCGATCCACGCTATGGGGCATCCCGCAGCCATTTCAAACCCTGTTTCAGCGCTCCGAATGACCTACCGGCGGGTAGGGTGCAAGCGCTTACGCAATCCAATGCGCGCGCGTGCCACAACGGTTTGGCGCAGGTCAAATGTTTCGTGGCATGGTCGATTTTTTTGTTTCAACCTGCCCGGATGTTGCGCAGGCCACTGGCTGAGCCGAGGCCAGAGCGCCTCTGCGGCAGGCCCTTTGGGGGAGAATCGCGTGCCGGGTTCGAGGCCGGGCAGCCAATGGGGGCAATGCCGAACGCTGCGCCCAAATGTCCGCGGCCCCATACGGGCCGCGGATCTTTATCTGCACGCCACCTATGCCCTTGGCGACGCGAAAGTGCGGGTCGCACTGATGCCCGTGGATGGCGCACGATGCCACGCCTTAAACGAAGAAAAGCACCAGTTCCGAAGAACTGATGCTTCCCAGTGGTGGCTCCGACCGGCGTCGATCCGGTGACCTTTCGATTTTCAGTCGAACGCTCTACCAACTGAGCTACAGAGCCTAGGTGACTAGTCACCATGAGAGCCGGAATTTCTTCCAACAATCAGAGCGACCCTGACGGGACTTGAACCCGCGACCTCCGCCGTGACAGGGCGGCGCGCTAACCAACTGCGCTACAGGGCCTTGCGTTTCTTGCTTTCACAGTATCTCTACCGCTTTTTTCAAGGCTTCCAGCCTACCAGACTTTTTCTGCCTGCCTGACCAGATCCTTGCGTACCCCCAACGGGATTCGAACCCGTGCCGCCGCCGTGAAAGGGCGGTGTCCTAGGCCGCTAGACGATGGGGGCCAGAACCCGTTCGGCACAAAATAAAAGGCGTCAAGCGATGCTTTCCGTCTTTGCCCTTTGCGTTTCTCCGAACTGGACTCAACAACTATAGGGCCTTCGCAGGAATTATCCAAAATCGGCCAAAAACACCGCCATTCCGCCATTGCAGGGGCCAAGATGGACGGATGGATGCCGTCGCAGCCCTCAACGAGATTGCTTTCTGGCTGGAGCGCGGGCGCGCTGCCACCTTCAAGGTGCAGGCCTTCCGCAAGGCCGCCGCCACCATCGGCGCCCTGGACCCGGACGAACTGGCGTCCCGCGCACGGTCCGGGCGGCTGAAGTCCATGAAGGGGATCGGCGACCGGACCTACGCCGTGATCCGGGAGGCCGTGGACGGACAAGTTCCCGAGTACCTGGCGGACCTCCGGGAGAAGGGAGCGCAGCCGCTGGCGCCCGGCGGCAGGGACATCCAGGAGGCGCTGCGCGGCGACCTCCACAGCCACAGCGAATGGTCCGACGGCGGCTCCCCCATCGAGTTGATGCTTGCCGCCGCGCAGGTGCTGGGCAGGGAGTACGTGGCCCTGACAGACCACTCCCCCAACCTCACGATCGCCAACGGCCTCTCGCCCGAACGCCTGCGCGACCAGCTGGACGTGGTGGCGGGCATCAACGGCAAGGGCGGACCCACCCGGCTCCTGGCAGGCATCGAGGTGGACATCCTGGAATCGGGAGAGCTGGACCAGGAACCGGAACTGCTGGACAGGTTGGACATCGTGGTGGCCAGCGTCCATTCCAAGCTGCGTGCTGACCGCAAGACCATGACCACGCGGATGCTCGGCGGAATCACCGACCCGCGGACCAACATCCTGGGCCACTGCACCGGCCGGCTGGTGGAGGGCTCGCGAGGGACCAGGCCGCCGTCGGAATTCGATGCCAAGGGAGTTTTTGCCGCCTGCGCAGAGCACAACGTCGCCGTGGAGATCAACTCCCGGCCGGAGCGGCAGGACCCGCCTGACGCCCTGATCCAGCTGGCTTTGGAGGCCGGCTGCCTGTTCTCGATCGACAGCGATGCCCACGCACCCGGGCAGCTGGATTTCCTGCAGTACGGCGCCGAACGGGCGGCCCGAAACAACGTACCCGTTGAGCGGATCATCACCACCTGGCCGGCGGACAAGCTGCTGGCCTGGGCCGCAGCCCCGTAGGGCCGGCCCCGCCGGGCACCGGGGAGTCCCCCAACCGCCGTACCTCGTTGTCCGATTCCCGCCAGCCGGGCGCCTCCGCCGCCGCTACATTTGGTTCATGCCCTCATCCAGCCCCGGACCTCAAGCACTCACTCCCCCAGCTCCCGCAGCTGTCCCGGTGAGGGCCCTCGGCGTGGCGGCCATGGCGGTCACCGTGCTGCTGTGGGCTTCGGCATTCGTGGGAATCCGCGCGATCGGCCCGCATTTCTCCCCCGGCTCCCTGACGTTGGGCAGGCTGGCGGTTGCCGCCGTCGTCCTGGCCATCCTGGTGCTGCCGCAACTCCTCAGGAGCCGCGTGGTGCCCCGGGGGCGGGAGTGGCTGCCCATCCTTGCCTACGGAGTGATGTGGTTCGGTGGCTACAACGTGGCGCTGAACGCTGCCGAGCACATCCTGGACGCAGGCACCAGCGCCCTGCTGATCAACGTCAATCCCATCCTGGTGGCAATCATGGCCGGCATCTTCCTCAAGGAAGGTTTTCCACGCTGGCTGCTGATCGGCAGTACGGTGGCCTTTGCCGGTGTCGCGATGATTGCCATCGGTTCCGGGCAGCCGCGCACCCCGGGCGGGAGTACGACGGCGGACCTCGCCGGCGTGGCGCTGTGCCTCCTTGCCGCGGTGCTCGCCGCAGTCAGCGTCATCATCCAGAAGCCGGTGGTGCGGAAGTTTCCCGCGGCCCAGGCCACCTGGTTCGGAATCGTGGTGGGTGCCCTGTGCTGCCTGCCCTTCGCCGGGCAGCTCGCGGCCGAAGTACAGGCAGCTCCGCCGCAGGCCACCTGGGGGCTGGTGTACCTGGGGGTCTTCCCCACCGCTATCGCCTTCACCACATGGGCCTACGCGTTGTCTTTGGTGGATGCCGGCAAGCTGGCCGCCACCACGTACCTGGTACCAGGAACCACCGTCCTTATCTCCTGGCTGTTGCTGGGCGAGATTCCTGCCGCCTGGGGACTGGCAGGTGGCTTGGTGTGCCTCGTGGGCGTCGGCCTGACCCGGCGCAGGACCCGGGCGCCCGGCGGGCGGCGCCGCCCGCATCGGGGCTAGAGTCGAACTATGCCAGCCAGCCTGCCACCGGGCCTGCCGATTGTCCCCTCGAGTCCGGACGGAGCAGCCCCTAACGAACCGGTTGCGGGCGCGCCCTCCGGATTCGCCATGTCCCCGGACGAGTTCGAGACCGCCGTCCAGGATGCCCTGGACAGTATTCCCGACCGCCTGGCCCGCGCCATGGACAACGTGGCCGTCTTCATCGAAGACGATTATGTTCCCGGCCCCGGAGAAGATCCGGACGCCGTCCTGCTGGGCCTCTATGAAGGGGTGCCGCTGACGGAACGCGACTCGTGGTGGGATGCCGGTTCCCTGCCGGACCGCATCACCATCTTCCGCGAACCCATCCTGGAGATCTGCGGCTCCCGGGATGATGTGATCCACGAAGTGGCCGTGACCGTCGTCCATGAAATCGCCCATCACTTCGGCATCTCCGATGCCCGGCTGCACGAGCTGGGTTGGGGCTGAGCAGGCTCCGGCCTGCGACCGATTCCGCGACACGCCCTATCGGCCAGCACCACGAATGACATTCTTGTGGTTTATGTTATTGCTGTGACTGCTGTTGCCAATGTGCATCGAGTCACGTAACCTCGGACTGCTGGCGAGCAGCTGAGGGGCACCGTCGTGCCGCATCCAGAACCTCACTCCCAGCCCAATTGTTGCGAGGTCTCTGCACATGGCTTTACCCGGATCCGGCCGTACAACGGCCGTGCTGTGCGCCGCCGTCGTACTCTTTGCCTCCGTTGCCACACCCGCAGCAGCCGTACCGGCGCCTTCCGCGCCGCTGTCCGTTCCGGCATCGCCGGACATCCCGTCCCCGGAAGATATTGCCGCGGCAAAAGCCAGCGAAACCGCGACGGCGGACCAGGTCACCGCGATCGAACGCATCCTCGCCGACGCATCCACGGCCCAGCAGGCGGCCTTCGCCGTGGCGATGCAGGCAAACAACTCCTACAGCGAAGCGCTGGTTGAGCTGCAGCAACGGACCCAGGCTGCGTCCGCGGCCTCCGCCCGTGCCTCGTCCGCGAAGGGGCAGCTGGACAAATCCCGGAAACAGGTGGGGCAACTCGCCGGAGACCTTTACCGCAACGGCGGATTGAACCCCACGCTCGGAACCCTGGCCAGCGGTGGGGACAGCCTGCAGCAGGCCGCCACGCTTGAAGCCCTGTCCGCCAGCCGGAGCCGCGCTTTTGAAGCTGCGGATGCCGCGGCCACCGCGTACCGCTCCCTGACGGCATCCGCCGACGATGCCACCAAGGCCGCTGACGATGCTGCGAAAACCGCCGAGCAGCGGAAGTCCCAGGCCGAAGAGGCCAACGCCGCGCAGGCCAAGGCCGTGTCCGACGCGAAGGCGCAGCGGACCATCCTGGTGGACCAGCTGGCGCAGCTCCGGAACACTACCGTTGCGCTGGAATCGGCCCGGGTTGATGCCCTGGACAAGCAGCGTGAAGAAGCGCGGCTTGCGGCTTTGTCTGCCGCTGCCGACAAAGCGGCACAGGACAAGGCAGCCCAGGACCAAGCGACACAGGACCAAGCCGCGGCGCAGAACGCCCCGGCCCGGGACACGGCACCTGCTCCCGCCGCTCCGGCACCGGCGGCCCCGGCCCCGGTTCCAGCCCAGCCGCCTGCAGCTCCGGCACCCGCCGCACCCGCTCCCGCGGCTCCTGCCCCGGCCCCTGCTCCTGCCAACCCCGCGCCGGCGCCCGCTCCCGCGCCCCCGTCAACCGGCGCTGGGACCTACGAGACGGCGATCTCCGTCGCTTTGGGGAAGGTTGGCGCGCCGTACTACTACCAGTGGGGCGGTACCGGCGTGTACGGCTTTGACTGCTCCGGCCTGGTGCAGAACGCGTTCGCCGCCGCTGGAAAGTACCTCCCGCGCACCGCGTCCCAGCAGTACGCTGCCGCCCCTGTCCACGTCCCGATCTCCCAGGCGCGCCGCGGCGATCTCCTGGTGTGGGGCTCGGCTCCGAACTTCTACCACGTGGCCATCTACCTCGGAAACGGCCAGGTGGTGCAGGCGCTGAATCCGCAGGAAGGGATCACCGTGTCCAGCATCAGTTCCATGGTGGGGATGGACCTCTACCCTTACGCCGCCCGCTACTGAGCCGCACTTCGGGGCCGCCCACCAGTCAGCTCAAGACGTCCTTGGTGACGAAACGGCCATACGCCAGCGCCCCGAACACCGCCACATAGCCTGCTTGGAGCAGTCCATTAGCGGCGAACGAGTCCCACAGCACCGGCTGGCGCAACATGTCACCGAAACCAAGCCAGTAATGGCTGAACAACCATGGATGCAGCCATTCCAGCTGGGGAAGCTGGTCCAGGACCTCGGAAACAACCGAGACCACCACGGTGGCCGCCATCGCACCGACGGGGACCACGGTCATGGTTGACAGGAACAGCCCAATCGCTGAGAGGCCCGCCAGGGATACGGCAATGTAGGCGGCGATGAGCACTATCCGCACGGCGGCCTCAGCAGGCTGGATGACCCCGCCGGACAGCAGGGTCACCGGCCCTACTGGAAAGAGCGCCGCGCCGATGGCCGCCCCCACCAGGCCGATGGTCAACGGTGCCACGATGCAGAAGGCCACGGCGCCCGCATATTTGACCAGGAGCAGCCGCACCCTGCCCGCCGGGGCCACCAGCAAATAGCGGAGGGTTCCCAGGCTCGCTTCCCCGGCGATGGTGTCGCCGGCCACCACGCCCACGGCGAGCGGCATGAACAGCGGGACGGACACCAGCATGGCGGTGAAGGCCACGAACAGTCCGTTTTGGGTAATCCGGTCCAGGAAGGCAGGGCCGCGACCGGGCGGGACGGCGGACGAGACCTTGACCGCGACGGCGATGAGCACCGGAATGGCGGCCAGGGCCAGCAACAGCGCCCAGGTGCGCCGCCGGGTGAACAGGACCCTCAGTTCAGAGGCCAGCAAGGAAAACCCGGAACCCGGCGTCCTGGAACCGGACCGCCTGGACGTGCTCTGCGGGGTCGCGGCCCGGGCGGTTCCCGCAGGCTGTGGGATGTCGGCAGGCACGCTACTGGGCAACGTCGAATCCTTCCCCGGTAAGGGCAACGAAGCGGTCTTCGAGGCTTTCGCGTTCGACGGCGAAGCCCCGGACACGCACCCCGGCCTGGACCAGGTGCGCAACGACTTCTTCCGGGAGCGGGGCGGGTGGCTGCACTGAGGTAACCAAGGCCGCCACGATGGTCTCGCCGTCCGGCGACGGCTTGCCGGATTCCCCGTCCACAGGTGCGGGTGGCAGCCCCAGCCGCGCGAGGACCCGCCGCGCCGCGCCGCCGTCCGGGGTGACCAGCCGGAGGCGGGTGCTGCCGGCTTGCCGGAGTTCAGCCAGCGGCCCTTGCGCCACGAGCTTGCCGGCGCTCATTACTGCGGCGTGGGTACACATCTGGTCCACCTCGGCCAGCAGGTGGCTGGAGACGAACACGGTGGTGCCCTCGTGGGCCAGGGACCGGACCAGGTTGCGCACCTCACGCGTACCTTGAGGATCCAATCCATTGGTGGGCTCATCCAGCACCAGCAGGTCCCGGGGAGACAGCAGCGCGTTGGCAATGCCCAGCCGCTGCTTCATCCCCAGTGAGTACGCGTGGACCCGCTTCCGGGCCGCGTGTTCCAATCCCACGCGCTCCAGGGCCCGTTCCACCCTGGCCTTGCGGGTGGCCGGCACGGTGTGCCGGCCGGCGGCATCAAGCCGGTGGAGGTTGGCGGCCCCGGAGAGAAAGGGATAGAACGCCGGTCCTTCCACCAAGGCACCGACCCGCGGAAGCACGTCGTGGAACTCATCCGGCATCTGCCTGCCGAGCAGGTTCACGGTTCCGGCGGACGCGGCCGCCAGGCCAAGCAGCATGCGGATGGTGGTGGTCTTGCCGGACCCGTTGGGCCCAAGGAAACCGAACACCGCCCCGTGCGGGACGGCGAGGTCCACAGCATCGACGGCGGTCTGCTGGCCGAACCGCTTACTCAGGCCATGGGTCTCGATCGCAAGCCCGGCAGCCGCCGGACCAGCGCCCGCCAGGCCCGTACTCACCGAGCCGCTGCCGCTGCGGCCTGCAGTGCCTCCGGCGGCACCATGCCAGCGAACATCCGGCCGTCGTCAGTGACCAGTACGTTCACCAGGGCTGTGGAGAGAAGCCGGCCGCCCGGGACGGGGACTGCGGCCTGTGCCAGCAGCGGATCGGCCAGCAGGGACGCTGCAGCTGAACCGGAAGCGCCCGCTGCCGTGCCCACTACCGTTTCCCAGCCGGTTCCGGCCACGGAGAGGTGCGCCTTCGCTTCGAGCTGGGGAAGCAGCTGGTCCGGGTTGGCCATGGGCCCCGGATGTGGAGCATCTGCCGGCTCATGGGACTTGTCCGGAACCGGAACGTCCTTCACCGTGCTGCCCGGCGGTGGCGTGAAGCTGAACAGGGACTGATCCGGCGTGTCCAGGGAAAAGGCGGTGAAACCGGAACGAAATGCCGGTTTGTCGGCTCCGCGTGCGGTCACCTGGACGGACAGCGGCATGCCCGTTTGGCCATCGACCGCGATGGCCACCTTGCCCACCAGCGTTGCATCGGTGCGGGGCTCAATCACCAGGTTGTAAGCGCTGCGGCCGGCAACAACGACGTCCGGTCCCACGGTGACGGCGGTGGTGGGATCGACCTTGGACAGGAGCTGCTGTGCCAGGTCGCCCGGCGCGGGGACGCCGGGTGTGCCCTGCATGTCCCTCGAGGGCATCAAATCCTGGGTTTTTGCGGGCAGCGTCAGGTGCTCAGCGGTGTTGTCCTTCGACGAGTAGAACCAGACATCATTGCCGTGCCGGACCACGTCCCGTTCTGCCAACTGGTCCACGACCTGCACGCGGGCGTTGTCCTTGCCGTCAACGTAGATGCGGGCGCTGTGCCGGCCGGACAGGAGCTCGATCACGGCGGCTGCGCTCCCGGCTGATGCAGGGGCGGAGGTCTTGCCGGCGGCCGGAAGCTCGGGCAGGCCCAACTCCGACACCTGCTCCAAGGTTCCCGAGAAAGAGTGCACCTGATGGGTGCCCACCAGTTCCAGGACTTGTGCGGGGGTTTTCGCGGGCAGCGGGTCTCCGGCGCTGGCGGGCAGGGACCCGGTGAGCGCGCCCACAGCGATCACCACCGGGGCTGCGGCGGCCGGCATCCATCGAAGCCATGTCCGTCGGCGCAATGTGCTGCGCTGTTGCAATGTGCTGCTCTGCTGCAACTCTCCGCTGGAATCCAGCGTGTTGGAACCCATAGATCAAGGTTACGCCCGCGCGGCCGGGTCCGTGCCGGCATGGGTCCCTAAAACTTCGGTACCGGCAGGACGTTCGGGCACGACGGTTCCCTGACCGCCGTCGACCGTTACTCTTTGGCCGGTGGTTATCAGCCTGGTGGCATCCGCCACCCCGACGACCGCGGGGATCCCGTATTCCCTGGCCACCACAGCGCCGTGGGAGTTGGCGCCGCCCATTTCCATCACGAGCCCTCCGGCAGTAAGGAACAACGGCGTCCACCCGGGGTCAGTTGACGGGGCAACCAGGATCTCGCCCGGTTCGAGGCGGGCGCCGACGGGGTCCAGGACCACCCGTGCCGCTGCCGTCACCGTCCCTGCCGAGGCAGGACTTCCAGCCAGCGTTCCGTCCGCCATGCCGGTGGCGGTACGGACCGCTTCGGGTTCGGTGCCGTCCGAGAGGAGCACCCGGGGTATATGCCGGCGATCAAGCTCCCGGCGGTAGTCCGCCCGCCGGCCGGCGACAAGCTGCCGGACGTCCGGCAACGTTGCTCCCGGGTCCGCTGTTACACCGGAAAGGGCCTGCCGCACCTCGGCGAAGTCCAGGAAGAAGACGTCGTCCGGGCGGTCGAGGGCTCCTGCCTCCGCGAGTTCGGCGCCCACCAGGAGCAGTTGCCTGCGGACTTCTCCAAGGCCAAGCACAAGCTGGTACTTGGGCAGTTCACGCAGGCCGGCGAAGAGCCGTGCCCTGCGCAGGGCGGCCCGCACCAACACTCCCCTGGTCCTGCCGCGCCCGGCTGCGCGGGCTACGAGCCGCTCGACCTGGGCTTCAGCGTCCTCGGCTGCTGTGCTGAACTGCCGGTCCGGCGCTAGGGCGGGATCTTCCAACCGGAGGTAATTGGCCAGGATGCCCAGGATATGTGCGGGCTCTTCCGACCACCGCGGCAGCCCGATGTCGATCTCAGCCACCGCCCGGTGCCCGTACCGCTCCAGGAACCGCCCCAGCCCGGCGTCCAGGCGCGCGGGCAGCCGCCCGGCCCTGAAGTCTTCCGCCAGCGCCGCTGGATCCGATCCCATCAGGGCGGCTGCCGATTCGCCATCATCCTTGATGGCCGAGGCGAGGCGCCACAAATCAAGGTCCATCTCGGTGGTGACGTTGTTCGGCAGGCCCCGGATCACGGGCTGGAGTTCGTCCCACGCGTCGTCGCCAAGGAGCTTTCCGGCGAGGCCCAGCATCGCAAAGCCCACCAAGGGGAGGGGAAGTATGGCCGGAACAATCGGAAAAAGGCGGGCTCCCAGGAGGGCCTCGACATGGTCCAGCCTGGCCAGGGCCCCGGGACCATCGGTGGGGGCCAAGGATCCCTCGAAGTCCCGGGTAAAGCGGTCCAGCCGGCGGAGCGCCGCCCCGGGCCGGAGCAGGGCCCGAAGTACTGCCTGCGGAACCTTGGCGTGCACTGCTGCCGGGCCTGCGTGCCGGAGGAGCCCGAGGGGCGTCCTGCCGGTCACCGAAAAGGCAGGGTCCTCGAACAGGTGACGCATGACCGCTGCGGTCCGTGCCTCCATGACGTCAAAGACCCGGGGAACGATGCGGCGGCCCACGGCGCTGCGAAGGGGCGTGGTGAAGTCGATGTATATCCGCTGCCCTGCCTCGGCGTACGGGGACGGCCCCCGCCGGGGTTCGGGAACAGGGAACCGTGCGGCCGTGGCCACGGACGAGGCGACAAGGCGCAAGGCGGCCAGCCCCATGGGGGTAAGCGGCCGGGTGAGTCCCTGCGCCAGGCTGAAGCACAGGTACGCCCTGGTGCCGCCGGCGCCGGGCCCGCCGTGGCGGACGTGGGCGGCCCCGTTGCTTTCCGGGACCGGGTAGAGGGTGGTGATGGGCCGGGATTGGGTCAGCCACAAGGCCCCGGCGTTGTCGATGGCCCACTCGGTGTCCTGCGGGGCGCCGAAGTGGTCTTCGGCCTGCAGCCCAAGCCTCGCCAGGGCGGCCAGCTGGGGTTCCGTCAGGCAGGGCGTTCCGGTGCTGCCCGGCAACTTCCTCGTCTCCGTGCCGCCGCCGGGAAGGGACCTGACCTCGACGCCTTCCCCGCCAAGCCGCTGCTCCACTGCCCTGCCGGTCAGGCCATCCACCACAAAGTGGTCCGGGTTGACCGCGCCGGAGACCACTGCTTCGCCGAGGCCCCGGCCGGCATCGATGACGAGCTGCCGGCGCCGCCCGGTGAGTGGGTTCGCCGTGAACATGACTCCCGCCGTGTCTGCATCCACCATCCGCTGCACCACTACGGCGATGGCCACTCCGGCAGGGTCGATGCCCAGGCTTGCCCGGTAGGCAGTTGCACGGTCGGTCCAGAGCGATGCCCAGCAATTGCGCACTGCCTCAAGGACCGCGTCCCCTCCGATGACGTTGAGGTAGGTGTCCTGCTGGCCGGCGAAACTCGCAAACGGCAGGTCCTCGGCGGTAGCGGAGGACCGTACCGCCACCGGAACGTCCGGTCCCATCGCGGCGTACGCCTGCCGGACGGCGTCGGATACTGCTGCCGGAAGCGGCGCCGCCAGGATTGCGGCACGCGCGGTTCCGGCCGGTCCGGCCAGGTCGATTGACCCGCTGGCGGCAAAATCATGGCTTGTGGCCCGTGCTGCTCCCTGCAGGGCCGCAAAGGCATCGGCAAGTCCGGGAAGGACGGGCTCAGGGGTGCCGACCACCTGCCAATATGCCTCTGTTGTCAGGCAGAAACCTTCCGGGACGGGCAGCCCGGCGGACATCAACTCGCCGAGGTTCGCCGCCTTGCCGCCCACGAGGGCCAGCATTCCGGCGTCGAGGGCCTCCAGCGGCAGGACGGGACCGGCGCCTGCGCTGGTGCCCGATGACGGTATCCCCTGCTGCCCCATGGCGTGGCTGGCCTGCCGGCGGACCTGGTGTGCCTACGCTGCGTCGCCCAGGATGGGCCCGAACCGTGCCCGGTCTGCCAGGCGCGGGTCTTCCCGGTCCGGCACCACCATGACCGGTCCCCTGGCATGATGGAGTACGCCGTCCGATGTTGAGCCGAGGAGCATGCCGGTGAAGCCACCGCGGCCGCGGGTGCCCACCACCACCAGTTCCACGTGCCTGCTCTCCTCCACGAGGACGTCGACAGGCGAACCGTCCTTGAGCTCGTAATCGGCCCGCAAGTGGGGATAGTGGCTGCGAAGCCAGGCCATGCCCGCGTCCAGGGTGACGCGGATGTCCTCAAACAAGGCCTTCCGGTCCATCGGGGCGGGAACCCACGCCAAGGAACCGCTGTACTGCGGCACGGCACAGACCACACGGAGCGCGGCGCCGAGCCGTTCGGCCTGGTCAGCTGCTTCCAGCACGGCCACCCTGGCCTGCTCGGAACCGTCGACGCCGACCACCACCACGTTCTCCACCGGCCGGTGGCCGGATTTGGCCTGCTCTGCCTTGATGCGCCGGTCTTCGGTGGTCTCACCGAGCCGCTCCGAGCAGAACAGCGGCACGGTCACCGTGGGGCATTTCGCGTGGGCGGGCAGCGCGCTGCTGACCGAACCCAGGAGCCGGCCCACGAAGCCGCCGCGGCCGCGGGTTCCCACCACCAGGAGCTCGGCGGTTTCGGAGATCTCCAGCAGCACACCGGCGGCGTCACCGTTCTCCACCGAGGAGCTGGCCTCGACGTCGTACGTTGAAACCTTCTCGAGGGCCTGTTTGGCGATGGCCTCGGCCCCCTCCCGGATGACCGAGTCGTCCACGGTGGCGTAGCCGCCGTCCAGGCCGGACGCGGCGAAGATCGGCACCGAGTAGGCGGTGACGATATGAAGGGGACGACGACGGCGCTGGGCCTCCCGCGCGGCCCACACCAGGGCGCACTGGCCGTGCTCGGAGCCATCGACCCCCACCACGATGCCTTCGGGAGCGGCCGGAGAACCACCGCCGTCCCGAGCGGGGTCCGGATGCAACTCTTGTGAGCCCATGGGGGCCGCCTCCTCGCGATACTGCCTGATGTTGCGGCTATTCTGCCAGAAAACGGCCCCGGGTCCGTGCACCCCGTCCCGCTGCTGCAACGGCAGGGAACAGGCCGCTTCCATTTCCCACTATTCTCCGTCCCCCGCGGCTTAGCAAGCCTGTTCAGGGGCGCGAACGAGGGTTATCCACAGGCTTTCCCGGCGCTCCCGGAAAGCGCCTTCACCACCGCGCGAATGTTTTCTCCCATGGGCTATTCACGGCCGCAATTGTTCTGTAGTCTTCAGGACATTGTTGGTCCGGGACGCCAGCTGCAACTTCCTGTGGGGGCGGCCCGGCCATGCGCTGCGACCGTGCTTGGGGGCATCGGGACGCGAGCCGGCGAGGTCGCCGGCAACCTGCCGAAGCTTCGAAGGAGGGAAACTGTAGTGTCAAGCATGCCTGGGAATGCCGGGACCGAACAGACCACCACTGTGATCATTGGCACCGGCCTGTCCGGGCTGGCCGTGGCCGCTGAACTGCGGCGGCACGGAGTGGAGTCCATCGTGGTGGACGGCCTGGATATCCTGGGCGCGGCGCAGCCGGCGAACACGTCGTCGCTGCAGCGCTGCGACGCCGCTGACAGTGACACCCTGAGGGAGCGGAACGAGATCCTGCGGCACCTGCGCAACTACGCCGCGAGCCACAGCGTCGACGTACGGAATACCACCCGGGCTGTGCAGCTGACCATGCTTGAGGGGCCCGAGGACACCGCAGCCCCCCAGTGGCAGGTCCACACGCCCACGGGCATCCTGGTGGCAGACCACATTGTCCTGACGCGCTGCGCCCACAGCCAACTGCGGCGCATGCTCAGCGACTTCGGCATTGCCGTAGGCAAGAACGTGGCAGCAGCCATGCGGGCGATCGGCATCTACCTGGTGGGGGTGGGTGAACTGATCACGCCGTCACCCAAGGAGGTGCTGCGCCAGGCCAAGACCGTAGGCCAGGCGATCTCCGCCAAGGTCAACCTTGGCAACGTCCAGCCATCGGCCGGCGCCTTCCCCGCAACGGGCAGCTTTGCGGCGCTGACCTGCTGACGGCAATCCTCTTGACCGCCGGCCTTGATCCGCCTGTTCGGCCAAGCGGCCGCTACCGCCGGCCCTCTCCAACTGTGTCCCCGTCGTCGGGCCGGTCCTCCTCGTCGGGCTGGTGCCCGTCGTCAAGCGTGTCCCCGTCACCGGAAAGCCGGCGGCGGGCCAGGACGCCCAAGGCGGCGAGCAGTCCAACGGCCACCGCCGCAAACAGCACGATGCTCCACTGGAAGGGCTCGGTTGCGCCGGCAGGTGCTGACGGTTCCTCCGTCACCCCCGGCCTCGCCGTGCCCATGCCGGGGACGGCGCCGGCCGCCGTCGAACTTCCCGACGGGGCAGCGACTGAGGCCGCAGCGCCGGCTGGGGCGGCTCCCGCCGCGGTAAACGTGAACGTCCCCTCGATCGGGTGTGAATCTGAGCTGACCACGCGCCACGCCACCTTATACGCCCCCGCCGGGCCGCCCGAACGAAGCTTTTGGGTGGCAACGTTGTCAACGATGCGGACGGAACCGTCAGCCCACTCCGTCCCGGACGCGTCCTTGACCGAGAACGAGGAGCCAATACCCAGCGGCGGGTTGCTGAAGGTCACCGACACTTCTTCGGGCGGGGCCGCCACCGACGCTCCCTGTGCCGGGCTGGTGGATTCGGCGGCATCATGCGCACAGGCCGGCCCCACCAGGCCAAGGGTGGCGACTGCAAGGACGAACAAACCGAGCATCACGCTCGGCAACTGCCGGCGGACCGGGCGCATGGGCTGCTCCTCATGTTGGCTTCCTTACAGACTAGGCGAATTTGGCCGCCCCCACCGTGCAGCACCCTTAGGATGCAGGTATCCCCACACATTCCCCCGGAGGACTAATGCTTAAGCAAGGCTCTGCCCTGGACCGGTACTTCATGGTCACGGAGCGAGGCTCCAACTTTTCCCGCGAGATCCGCGGCGGGTTCGCCACCTTCTTCGCCATGAGCTACATCGTGGTGCTGAACCCCCTGATCCTGTCCGGTCCCGACTCCACCGGCGCAACGCTCGGTTTCACCGCCGTTGCCGCGGTAACCGCGCTCG
The DNA here is from genome assembly GCF_004364695.1 of Arthrobacter sp. AG258. Classification (NCBI taxonomy): domain Bacteria; kingdom Bacillati; phylum Actinomycetota; class Actinomycetes; order Micrococcales; family Micrococcaceae; genus Arthrobacter; species Arthrobacter sp. AG258. The sequence continues at coordinate 146,510 of NZ_SOBI01000003.1, forward strand.
TGGCCGGGGTGCTGACCATCCTCATGGGCGCATGGGGACGGCACCCCTTCGCACTGGCCACCGGCCTGGGCGTCAACGCCTTCGTGGCCGTGACGGTCGCCAGGAACCCGGGCCTCACCTGGCCGGACATGATGGGCCTGGTGGTCCTTTCCGGCATCACCATGCTGATCCTGGTCCTCACCGGTTTCCGGACCGCCGTCTTCAAGGCCGTGCCCGAGGGGCTCAAGACAGCAATCGTGGTGGGCATCGGCCTGTTTATCGCCCTGATCGGCCTGGTCAACGCCGGGTTCGTGCGGCGAATCCCGGACGTGGCAGGAACCACCGTGCCCGTGGGCCTGGGCTTCGACGGCAAACTGCTGGGCTGGCCCACCGCCGTGTTCGTCTTCGGCCTGATCCTCACCATCGCCTTGGTGGTCCGGAAGGTCAAGGGCGCCATCCTGATCGGCATCATCACCTCGACCGTACTGTCCGTCATCCTTGAGATGACCCTCCACATCGGCCCCAGCTTTGACGGCAAGACCTCCAACCCGCAGGGCTGGTCCCTGGTGGCCCCCACATTCAGCGGCTGGGCCGCCCCGGACCTCTCCCTGATCGGCAAGGCCAACCCGTTCGGCGCCTTCTCCGACCTCGGCTTCGTGGCCGCCACCCTGCTGGCCTTCGTGATCCTGCTCAGCATCTTCTTCGACGCCATGGGCACCATGGTGGGCCTGGCCAACGAAGCCGGCACGGTCGACGAACACGGCAACATTCCCGACGTGGACCGCGTGCTCCAGGTGGACGCCCTCGGTGCCATCATCGGCGGCGGCGCGTCCGTCTCCTCCAACCAGATCTACGTCGAAGCCGGTGCCGGCATTGGCGAAGGCGCCCGGACCGGCATCGCCTCGATCGTCACCGGACTGCTGTTCCTGGTGGCCATGTTCTTCACCCCGCTGATCAACCTGGTCCCGTTCGAGGCCGTAGCCCCGGCCCTGGTGGTGGTGGGCTTCATGATGGTGTCCCAGGTGGGCAAGATTGACTGGCAGGACTGGGGCATTGCCATCCCGGCGTTCCTGACCTTCACCCTCATGCCGTTCACCTACTCGATCGCCAACGGCCTGGGCGCCGGCTTTATCGCCTACGTCCTGATCCGCACGGTCCAGGGCAAGGTCAAGGACATCCACCCGCTGATGTGGGCCGTGGCCGCGGCATTCCTGCTGTTCTTCGCCATCGGCCCGATCGAGGCCGCCCTCAGCATGTAGCCACCCGCTGGACGGGAAGGGCTGGTGCGGCGCCTGCCGTACCAGCCCTTTGTCTTTACGGCCGGCTATACCGGCGTGTTGGGCGCGAGTCCTTCGTCCCCGGAGACGGCCAGCGCCCGTTTCTCGCGCAGCCGGTCCAGCCGGTTCATCAGCGGCGAGGTGGTGGCCCCATGGATCACAATGGACAACGCCACCACCAGCCCCACAAACGACCAGAGCCAGTGCGCCTGGTCCGCGAAATGGTCCTCCCCCAGGGCAAAGGCCAAGTAGTACAGCGACCCGATACCGCGGATGCCGAAGAAGGACAGCGCCACCCGTTCGCGCGGCCCGGTCTTGCCGCCCAACAGCCCCAGCCAACCCGCCACGGGCCTGACCACCAGCAGGAACGCCAAAGCGACCAGCACCTCCGCCGGCCCGATGCCGGCGAGGAGTCCACGGGCTATGGCGCCGCCGAGCAGGACCAGGATCACCACGGTCAGGAGCCGTTCGAGCTGCTCCACGTATGAGTGCAGCACCCGGTGGTAGCCATGGCTGCGCTCGGCCGCGCGGATGGTCACGGCACACACGAAGACCGCGATGAACCCGTAGCCCTCCGCCAACTGCGTCAGCCCGTACGCCAGGAAGGTGGCTGCCAGCGCCACGAAGCCCTCCGAGTGGTTGGAAAGCCGCAGGCTGTCGCGGCGCGCTGAAAAGAACAGCTTCGCCAGGAGTTTTCCGGTGAGGAAACCCACCAGCAGGCCCAACGCCAGCCGCCACAGCACGTCCACCCCGAACCATTCGGGAAACCAGGCCGACGGCGAGGCGCCTGCCACGCTGATGGCGATGGCCAGGTAGACGAACGGGAAGGCCAGCCCGTCGTTGAGGCCGGCCTCCGAGGTAAGGCCAAAACGCACCTCATCTTCCTTTTCGACACCTTCTTCCTCGTCCGCCGGTTCGCCCACCTGCACTTCCGAGGCAAGGACCGGATCCGTGGGGGCCAGGCTGGCGGCCACCAGCAGTGCCGCGCCAAGGCCCAGGCCCAGGAACCACATGCCCAGCAGCGTCAGGGCGGCGATGCACAGCGGCATGGCGATGCCCAGCAGCCGCCAGGTGGTGGACCACCGCTTGCGCCCTACCGGCCGGTCCAAGGCAAGCCCGGCGCCCATCAGCGAAATGATGACGCAGATTTCCGCCAGGTGCATCACGAAACCACTGTGCTCCACCGGGTTGGGATCCGGGAGCGAGGGAATCAGCGCAAAGGCCCCCATGCCTGCACCGAGGAAGACCATGGGCATGGACAAGGGCATGTTGCGCAGCAGTTTTGGCAAGACGGCGGCGACGAAGACGGCCGCGCCGGCGGCCGCAAAGATGATGTTAGCGGCGTCGAACATGGGCGGCCTCCGGCTTGGAAAGATGCGTGGTTCCGGCACAGGCACGTCACGCTTGGATCTGGCCGACCGATCCCACCCTACCCCTGCCCCACCCCGCGGGGTTGGTTCTTGGATCCCGGACAGGACGACGGCGGCGTTGCTGGTTTTTCTGCCCGGCGTACGGTGAGCTTGATGCATGCCTTTCCAGTCCCCAGCCGTCGACGTCCCGCCGCAGCCCTGGACAGGGAGGTACGACGGCGACGGCCCGGCCCACCGCCGCTGGTGGCAGGCAGTGAACCAGGTGCTTGAGCCCGGTCCGTCGGACGCGGAGGGCGGCCAGGGTGCCGGGCACCCAGTGGCCTCGGGCCGGAAGCCGGTGGCCTTGCTGGGTTTCGCCAGCGACGAGGGAGTACGCCGAAACAAGGGCCGGACCGGGGCTGCCGCCGCCCCCGCAGCGCTGCGGACGGCGCTCGGACCCCTGGCCTTCCATCTGGACCGCACCGTTTCCGATTGCGGTGACGTGGTGGTGTCCGGAGACCGGCTTGAGGCCGGCCAGGAACGGCTGGGCCATGCCCTGGCAGCCCTGCTCGACGCCGGCCACCAGACTGTCGTCCTGGGCGGCGGCCACGAAACCGCCTACGCCAGCTACCTTGGCGTCAGTGCGTCGGCCGCGGTCCGGAGCGGGCAGCGGCTGGGCGTGCTGAACCTCGACGCCCACTTCGACCTCCGCGACGCAGCGGTTCCAAGTTCGGGTACGCCGTTCCTGCAAATGGCCCGTGCGGAAACGGACGCCGGACGCGACTTCCGTTACGCCGTCGTCGGCATTTCGGAGCCAAACAACACCCGGGCCCTGTTCGACACCGCGGGAAAACTCGGCGTCCGTTACCTGCTGGACGAAGACTGCGAGGCAGAACGCGTCCAGGCGTTCGTGGCGGACTTCCTGGCGGAAACCGACATCCTGTACCTGACGATCGACCTGGACGTACTTCCCGCCTCGGTGGCCCCGGGCGTCAGCGCCCCCGCAGCCTACGGCGTGCCACTTCCCGTGATCACGGCCGTGTGCCGGCAGGTGGCCGCGAGCGGGAAGCTGCTGCACCTGGACGTGGCGGAACTGAACCCCGCATTCGACATTGACGGACGGACCGCGCGAACGGCCGCCCGATTGGTTGACACGCTGCTGCGCTGACAGTCCTTGGCGGCCGGCCGGCCGGGTCAGGCCGGGTCACGCCTTCAAGACATAACGCCGTTCCGGCCGCCCCACGCCGTACTTGAGCCGTACGTCCAGGGCGCCTGCGTCATGGAGGTATTCCAGGTAGCGGCGGGCGCTGACGCGGGACGTTCCGAGCTCCTGGGCAACCTCCGCGGCGGACACGTCGCCGGCGGCAGCGTTGAGGGCGGCCTCCACCAGTTTCAGGGTCTCGATGCTGCACCCCTTGGGCAGCGGCCGTTCGCCGCGGTCCAGGCCGAATACCCGGTTGACGTCCGATTGCTCGGCCACGTCCTTGGCGGCATCCAGGCCCTGGTACGCGCTGCGGTAATGTTCCAGCCGCTCCTGCAGGTCCGACTGGGAAAACGGCTTGATCAGGTAATGCACGATGCCGCCCCGGAGCGCCTTCCGTACCGTTTCGACCTCGCGGGCGGCACTGATCACGAGGACGTCCAGTTCGGGGGCCACGCTGCGCAGCCGGTGCATGAGGTCCAGGCCGTTGACGTCGGGCAGGTGGATGTCCAGCAACACCAGGTCGGGCCGGAGCCGTTGGGTCTCGGCAACTGCCTGTGCCCCGGTGTGGGCCGCCCCCACCACGGTGAAGCCGGGCGTGCGCTGGATGAATCCGGCATGCACTTTGGCCACCATGAAGTCGTCGTCGACGATCAGGACTTTGATCATGCCTGGGTACTCCCTCGTTTCAGCACGGCCCTAAAGACCGCCCCGTGGTCATTGGCCACCGTCAGGTCCCCGCCGCCGCGGCGGCAGACAACCCGGGACATCGCCAGGCCAAAGCCGCGGCTGCCCGCCGGTCCTGGTTCTTTGGTGGTGAAGCCCTGGCGGAAAATGTGGTCGGCCGAGCCGCCCGGGACGCCGGGCCCGTTATCCCGGACTGTGACCACCACGTCCTCCCCGGCTCTGCCTTCCACCAGCACCGTGACGGCTGCCTGTGGAAGCCCGGTGACGGCGTCGAACGCGTTGTCGACGAGGTTCCCCACCACCGTGGTGAGGTCCCGGGACAGCGCGTCATCCACCTTGTCCAGCCCTGAACCCGGGTCCAGCTGCAGTGCCACGCCACGCTCGGCGGCCAGGCTGGATTTGGCGATCAGCAGGGCGGCGAGCGCGGGATCGGCGATCCGGCCGGTCACCTCGTCGTTGAGCCGGGTCCGGTCCACCGTGGCGCCGTTGACGAACTGGACCACGGACTCGTACTCGCCGATCTGGATCAGGCCGGAAATGACATGGAGCTGGTTGGCGAACTCATGGGCCTGGGCCCGAAGGGTGTCCGTGGCGGTGCGGGTGGCGCCCAGCTCCTGCTCAAGTTCAGAGAGTTCCGTCCGGTCGCGGAGCGTGGCCACCGATCCGATCACCTTGCCGCGGGACCGGATGGGCACCCGGTTCATCACCACCAGGCGGTCCCCGACGAGCACCAGCTGGTCCGGTCCGGGCTGGTCCTGGGTGAGGACTTGCTTGAGGGCCGGCTCGACAGCCAGGCCGGACACCCGCTTGCCCACGCAATCCGGAGGGAGGCCCAGCAGCGCCCGTGCACTGTGGTTGGCCACCGTGATCCGTTCGTGCAGGTCGAGAGCCACCACGCCCTCCTTGAGGCCGTGCAGCATGGCTTCCCGGTTTTCCACCAGGCTGGTGATTTCGCTGGGTTCCATGCCGAGGGTCTGCCGCTTGACCCTGCGCGAAAGCAGGAGGGACCCGGCGATGCCCAGGACACTGGCAACCCCAAGGTAGGTAAGGAGATTGGGGACGGCGTCGCCCAGCCGTTCCAGGACGGTGGGATAGTTGCGGCTGATGGAGGCGATCCCGATCATGCGGCCGGAATCGTCCAGGACCGGCACATGGGCGGACAGGAGCGGTGCGGGCGTGCCGCCCACCACTCCGGTCCAGGCCCGGCCTTCCATCACCCGGCTCGCGCCGAGCTCCAGCGGCCGGCCCAGCAGGCTGGGATCCGAGGATGCCACCACGGTACGGTCCAGTTTCGCCAGCGCCACCCGGGATGAGCCCGAGACAATGCGCACGGACTCCGCCACAGCGGGAAGCACGGCACCGCCACGCGGCTCTGTGTCCGGAAGCAGCTCACGCACCACCGGGTTGCCGCCGAGCGCTTCCGCTGCCGACAGGGCACGCCTGCCCTCGGTCCGTTCGAAGGCCGCCGCGGACTGGGCCAGGGAAATGGCCACCACGCCCACCAGCACCGCCAGGACAATGAGCAACTGCAGCAGAAGGTACTGCCCCGCAAGGGACATTCCTCGTCGTCGAGTCACAATGGTCTTCCTGGTGTTCCGGGGGCGATACCCGGGAACTATATCCCAAAGCCCGCGGCCGGGCCGTCGTGGGGGTTTGGAAACGTGAACGCAATGAACACAACTTTCTCTGCGTACACAAGAGTGATCCGCGTCACGACCGCCCCTAGCATCGGAACCACAAGGCACCGGAACTGCAACGCAGCCGGCGCCGATCAAGATTTGTTCGAGAGAAGAGGAACACATGCGCCAGATCCGCGCATTGCGAATTGCCGCCGTTGCCGCCGGCATCGCCCTGATGGCCACCGGTTGCGGTGCCACCAGCAAGAGCTCCACCGGTTCGGAAAGCTCCGGCGCCGCCGCCGGACCCATCACCGGCCTGCAGATCATGGTCCCCAACACCCCCGGCGGCGGTTACGACACCACCGCCCGCGCCGCCGCGAAGGTCCTCGACGACGAGAAGATCTCCACCAACACCGAAGTCTTCAACCTCGCCGGGGCCGGCGGCACGGTGGGCCTGGCCCGCGTGGTCAACGAGAAGGGCAACGGCGATCTTGCCATGCTCATGGGCCTGGGTGTGGTGGGCGCCAGCTACACCAACAAGTCAGAGTCCAAGCTGACCGACACCACCCCGCTGGCCCGGCTGATCGAAGAGCCCGGCGCCATCATGGTCAGCAAGGACTCCCCGTACAAGACCATCGATGACCTGGTGAAGGCCTGGAAAGCCGATCCCGGCTCCATCGCCGTGGGCGGCGGCTCCTCGCCCGGCGGCCCCGACCACCTGCTGCCCATGCAGCTGGCAGGGGCCGTGGGCATCGACGCCACCAAGGTCAACTACGTTGCCTACGACGGCGGCGGCGACCTCCTGCCCGCAATCCTCGGCAACAAGCTCGGCTTCGCCGCCTCCGGTGCCGGCGAGTACCTCAAGCAGATCGAATCCGGCGAGGTCCGGGTCCTGGCCACCAGCGGCGAGAAGCGCCTGGACGGCGTGGACTCACCCACGCTCAAGGAATCCAACATCGACCTGGTGTTCACCAACTGGCGCGGCGTGGTGGCCCCTCCGGGCATCAGCGACAAGGACAAGGCATCGCTGATCGCAGCCCTCGAAAAGATGCACGGCACGGCCGGTTGGAAGGAAGCGCTGAAGACCCACAGCTGGACCGATGCCTTCATCACCGGTGACCAGTTCAAGACCTTCCTCACCGAGCAGGACAAGCGGGTGGCGGACGTCCTCACCAAGCTTGGGTTGGCGTGACCTCCCTGATCACAGGCCTCAAAGGCCGCTCCGAGCTGGGAGTTGCACTCCTGCTCGGGGCGGCCGGCGTCCTGGTCTTCCTGGATGCCAACGGCCTGGTCACCCCATATTCGAAGTCCGACCCGGTAGGCCCCAAGACCGTTCCGTTCATCGTGGCCGGAATGCTGGTGGTCTGCGCCGTGCTGCTGGCCGTCAACGTCCTGCGCGGCGGCAAGGGCGAGGCTGAGGGCGGCGAGGATGTCGACCTCACGCACCCCGCCGACTGGAAGACCGTCCTGCCGCTGGCCGGCGCCTTCATCCTGAACATCCTGCTGATCGACTGGGCCGGCTGGGTGATCTCCGGAACGGTCCTGTTCTGGGGCAGCGTGCTGGCCCTCGGCAGCCGCCGCTACGTCCGGGACGGCCTGATCTCCGTGGCCCTGTCCCTGTTGACCTTCTACGGCTTCTACCTCGGCCTGGGCATCGCGCTGCCGGCCGGCCTCCTGGAAGGAATCCTCTAAATGGACGTCTGGTCCTCCCTGATGGACGGCTTCGCCACCGCCCTGACCCCCATGAATTTCCTGTACGCCGTCATCGGCGTCGTCCTGGGCACCGCCGTCGGTGTCCTCCCCGGCCTGGGCCCGGCCATGACCGTTGCCCTGCTGCTTCCCGTCACGTACGCCCTGGAACCCACCAGCGCCTTCATCATGTTCGCCGGCATCTACTACGGCGGCATGTACGGCGGTTCCACCACCTCGATCCTCCTCAACACCCCCGGCGAATCGTCCTCCGTGGTCACCGCCATCGAGGGCAACAAGATGGCCAAGGCGGGCAGGGCGGCGCAGGCGCTTGCGACGGCGGCCATCGGCTCGTTCGTCGCCGGCACCATCGGCACGGCGCTGCTGGCCGTCTGCGCGCCGATCGTGGTGAAGTTCGCCGTAAGCCTTGGTGCACCCAGCTACTTCGCCATCATGGTCTTGGCGCTGTTGGCGGTCACGGCCGTACTCGGTTCGTCCCGCCTGCGCGGTTTTGCTTCCCTGGGCCTCGGCCTGGCCATTGGCCTGGTGGGCATGGACTCCGTGACCGGCCAGCGGCGACTCACATTCGGCCAGCCGCTCCTGGCCGACGGCCTGGACATCGTGGTGGTGGCCGTGGCCATCTTCGCCGTGGGAGAGGCCCTCTGGGTGGCCGCGCACCTGCGCCGCACCCCCCTGCATGCCATTCCCGTGGGCCAGCCCTGGATGGGCAAGTCCGACTGGAAGCGCTCATGGAAGCCCTGGCTGCGCGGGACTGCCTTTGGCTTCCCGTTCGGCGCGCTGCCGGCAGGCGGCGCCGAGATCCCGACCTTCCTCTCCTACGTCACCGAAAAGCGCCTCAGTAAACACCCCGAAGAGTTCGGCAAGGGTGCTATCGAGGGCGTTGCCGGCCCGGAGGCAGCCAACAACGCGGCGGCCGCCGGCACCCTGACCCCCATGCTGGCCCTGGGCCTGCCCACCAACGCCACCGCTGCCGTCATGCTCGCCGCCTTCACGTCCTATGGCATCCAGCCGGGCCCGCAGCTCTTCGAAAGCCAAGGGCCCCTTGTGTGGGCGCTGATCGCCAGCCTCTTCATTGGCAACCTGCTGCTCCTGCTGATCAACCTGCCGCTGGCACCGATGTGGGCGAAACTCCTGCAGCTGCCCCGCCCCTACCTGTATGCCGGCATTCTGTTCTTCGCCACGCTGGGCGCTTACTCGGTGAACCTGCAGGCGTTCGACCTGGTGATCCTGCTGGTCCTGGGCGCACTCGGCTTCATGATGCGGCGCTTCGGGCTTCCCGTCCTGCCGCTGATCCTTGGCGTGATCCTGGGCCCTCGCATTGAAGGGCAGCTCCGCAAGACCCTGCAGCTGAGTGCGGGCGACCCCGCGGGTCTCCTCAGCGAGCCGATCGCGGTCGGCATCTACGTGATTATCGGCATCATCCTGCTCTGGCCGTTTGCCTACAAGCTGTTCCGCCGGAATCGTCCGGCGCACAAGCCCCTGGTTCCAGCCAATTCGGGCGCAGCGGACTACAGTGACTGAACAGCTCCCCCACCCACGCCCAGCAGAACAGGAAACAACATGACCGTCGTTGTGGGATACGTCCCGACCCCGGAGGGCGAAGCTGCCCTGACGCAGGCCATCACCGAGGCCCGAAAGGCCAACAGCACCTTGGTGCTGATCAACTCCTCCAAGGGTGAAGCGGCAGTGGACAGCCGGTTTGCGCAAGAAGGCGACATCCAGGACATCGAGCAGCGGCTGGCCGGCCAGGGCATCGAGTACCTGATCAAACGGCCCGTCCGCGGCCATGATGCCGCAGCCGAGGTGCTGGACGCCGCGGAGGAGCACAACGCCGACCTGATCGTGATCGGCCTGCGCCGCCGAACGCCGGTGGGCAAGCTGATCATGGGCAGCACGTCCCAGCGCATCCTGCTGGAGGCGGACTGCCCGGTGCTGGCCGTAAAAGCGGGCCGGTAACCCTAGGCCGTTGCGGCCGCCGGGGCCCGGAACAACTCCTGGCGCTGGCGGCCCAGGCCTGCCACTTCCACCTCCACCACGTCGCCCGGCTGGAGGTAGGGGAAACGGCCGCTGAGGGCAACACCCTGCGGCGTCCCGGTGAGGATCACGTCGCCTGGTTCCAGCCGCATGTACTGGCTGCAATGATGGACCAGGGTGGCTGCGTCAAAGATGAGCTCTGAGGTCGAGGAGTCCTGGCGTGGTTCACCATTGACCCAACTGCGCAGCGGGAGGTTGCCGCCGTCGATATCCTCGGCCGGAACCAGCCACGGGCCAAGGGGCGTTGACCCGGGAAGCGACTTGCCTTTGGTCCACTGGCCCGCGGCTCCCGGCAACTGGTATTCGCGTTCGGAGAGGTCGTTGGCCGTGACGTAGCCGGCGATACACGCGGCTGCTTCTTCCGGGGAGCCCAGGTAGCAGGCCTCCCTGCCGATCACGATGCCCAGCTCCACCTCCCAGTCGTACTTTGTGGAATGCGGAGGGATCGGGGCCGGGTCGAAGGGGCCGGCGACCGTATTGCTTGGCTTGAGGAAGACCACCGGAACCGTGGGCGGTTCGGCTCCCGACTCGGCCGCGTGGGCGGCATAGTTCATCCCGATGCCCACCACTGAGCCGGACCTGGCCACTGGCGGTCCGACCCGCAGCGCTTGCGCGCCTTCAAGGACCGGGAGGTCACCTGCCGCCAAGGCTTTCCGGACCTTGTCCAGGCCGCCGGCAGCGAGGAACCCGCCGTCGACGTCATCCGTCAGGGGCAGCAGGCTGAAGTACCGGCCGGTGCCGTCCGCTGAGGGAACGAGCACTGCGGGCTGTTCGCTGCCGCTGTTGCCCAGGCGCATGATCTTCATACCGAATCTCCTCAAGGTGTGGGGGCGGGACTGCTGGATGGGGCCCTGGCGGCGCCCGCTTCCATGGTCGTTGATTCCGTCCGGCGCCGCGAACGAACGCTTTGTGACCGCCTCTCCAGTGGTTTAGGAGGGCAGTCATCTGACATATATGGATACTGATCGTTAGAATAGCGGAGCCACCCGGCACGAAACACAGAAAGTTCAGTACATGATCACAAGCACTTTGGAGCGCGTCCCCGCCGCTGCCAAAACCGCCGAAGGCCCGGAACTCCGGTCCATCAGCCTCGAGTTCTCCAGCGCCAGCGAGGTCCACTCCGGGCTGGAAGAGGCGGTAGCCGAGTTGATTGAGGTGGCAGCGAAGGACGCCGCCTGCGGCATCCTGGTGACCAGGCTGCACCCGGGACGCTACACGGTGGCCCTGGACGAATCCGTCCCCTTTGGCGAGACTTACGAATCCGTCGCGGCCTGATTTCCCGGCTGCGCGGCCCACGGGCCACCGGACGAACGCTTGGAGCCAAAGAAAGAATCCCCGCAGGGCCGTAAGGCGCTGCGGGGATTCTTTTGTCTAGCGGGTGCGGCCTTCAGGCGAGGCGGACCTGGACGCCGTCGGACTTCAGGAAGAGCTGCTTTTCCGACAGGCCTGACGGTCCGGCCGGCACCAGCCAGAGGACGTTGCCGCTCTGCGACACCTCTTCCACTTCCCCGGCTGCCACCACATGCGCATGCTTGATGATTTCGACGCGGTCCCCGGCTTTGAGGGCCTTCCAGTTGGATACCGCGGCGGAATGGGCGTTGCGCCTGGACAGGACTGCCCCACGTGCTTTCATGTGAACTTCTACCCCTTTGTATTGTTCTGCTGCCACAGCGTCGTTGATGTGACTTTCACTACACCATCAGTTCTACTACACTCCGGACCCCGCCACTGGCAGTGTCGCCGGATATTCCGCAGTTCGGACCGGAGTGCAGCAGGTACTGAAGATCCTTCGGTTTTCAGGCCAGGAAGCCGACGGCGGATTCGGCCGCCCGTCGCACTTCCCCGGAGGCAACCAGCCGGTCCGCCGCCTCCAGTTCCGGAGACAGGAAACGGTCCGTCCCCGGGCCCTCCACCACGGCGCGAAGGGCGGCCACGACGGCGGTGCCCGCCGGGCCCGGCGTGAGCTCCCCACCGGAAAGCTGCGTGCGGATATCCAAGGCCCGCGCAGACGTCACCAGCTCGATGGCCAGGACCCGCCGGAGGTTCTCCACTGCCTTGCGCAGCTTCCGCGCCGCGTGCCAGCCCATGGAGACGTGGTCCTCCTGCATGGCGGAGCTTGGAATGGAATCCACCGACGCCGGCACAGCCAGCCGCTTGTTGTCCGACACCAGGCCTGCCTGGGTGTACTGGGCAATCATCAGCCCCGAGTCCACGCCGGGATCGGAGGCCAGGAACGCGGGAAGGCCGTGCGAACGGGCGGGATCAAGCATCCGGTCGGTCCGGCGTTCGGCGATGGAGCTGAGGTCCGCGACGGCAATGGCAAGGTAGTCCAGGACATAAGCCACCGGGGCGCCGTGGAAATTGCCGTTTGAGCTCACGCGGCCGTCGGGCAGGACCACCGGGTTGTCGATAGCCGCGGCCAGTTCGCGGGTTGCCACGAGTTCCGCATGGTCGACGGTGTCACGGACGGCACCGGCAACCTGCGGGGCGCAGCGCAGCGAGTAGGCATCCTGCACACGGGAGTCACCCTCCTTGTGGGACGCGACAATCGGCGAGTCCGAGAGCACGCGCAGCATGTTGTCGGCACTGGCAGCCTGGCCGGGATGCGGGCGCAGCGCGGCGTGCAGTTCGGGAACGAACACCTGGTCGGTGCCCAGCAGCGCCTCAACGCTGAGCGCGGCGGTAATGTCCGCCGTCGCCAGCAGCTGGCGGAGGTCGGCAATGGCCATCAGGAGCATGCCCAGCATGCCCTCGGTGCCGTTGACCAGCGCCAGCCCTTCCTTCTCGGCCAGGGTGACCGGCTCGATGCCGTGGTCTGCAAGCAGCTCGGCGACAGTCCGCTCTCCCCGCCCGCCGTATGTGACGCCGTCGGGCCCTTCCGCTTCGCCTTCACCCATCAGCACCAGGGCGCAGTGGGACAGCGGAGCGAGGTCGCCGGAGCAGCCGAGCGAGCCGAACTCGCGGACCACCGGGGTGATCCCGGCGTTCAGCACGTCCACCATGGTTTGCAGCACCACGGGGCGGACGCCGGTTCGGCCGGAGGCGAGCGTCTTGGCGCGCAGGAACATGATGCCGCGGACCACTTCGCGTTCCACGGCCGGGCCCATGCCGGCGGCGTGGCTGCGGATCAGGGACTTCTGCAGTTGGGTGCGCAGGTCATTGGGGATGTGGCGGTTGGCCAGGGCACCGAAGCCTGTGGAGATCCCGTAAGCCGGGATGTCGCTGGACGCGAGGCTGTCGATGTGGGCGCGGACCTGGGCCACGGCCTCCAGGGCATCCGGAGCGATGGCCACTTTGGCGTCATGGCGGGCGACGGCGAGCACGTCCTGGGCAGTGACGCCGTTGGAGCCGAGGGTGACGGTCAGCGGTGAGTGGGTCGTTAGGGTCATCGGATAGTCCTAGTTCGTTGCTGCTGCGGAGTCGGCGGACTCTTGCATGGGGATTCGGACGCCGCGTTCCTTGGCGACGTCAAGGGCTCGTTCGTAGCCGGCGTCGGCGTGGCGGATCACGCCCATGCCGGGATCGTTGGTGAGGAGGCGCTCAAGCTTTTCGGCTGCGAGGTCGGTGCCGTCGGCAACGGACACCTGCCCGGCGTGGATGGAGCGGCCGATGCCCACTCCGCCGCCGTGGTGCAGTGACACCCAGGTGGCTCCGGAGGCAGTGTTGAGCAGGGCGTTCAACAGCGGCCAGTCCGCGATCGCGTCCGAGCCGTCAGCCATGGCCTCGGTCTCGCGGTACGGGGAGGCAACGGAGCCGGAATCCAGGTGGTCGCGGCCGATCACGATGGGCGCCTTGACCTTGCCCTCCTTGACCAGCTGGTTGAACAGCAGGCCGGCCTTGGCGCGTTCGCCGTAGCCGAGCCAGCAGATGCGGGCGGGGAGGCCCTCGAATTCCACCCGCTCCTGGGCGGCGTCGATCCAGCGGTGCAGGTGCTTGTTCTCGGGGAAGAGTTCCTTGATGGCCTCGTCCGTAACGCGGATGTCCTCAGGGTCGCCCGAGAGGGCCACCCAGCGGAACGGGCCCAGGCCCTCGCAGAACAGGGGCCGGATATAGGCCGGAACGAAGCCGGGGAACTCGAAGGCCCGCGCGTAGCCGCCCTTGCGGGCCTCATCACGGATGGAGTTGCCGTAGTCAAAGACCTCGGCGCCGGCGTCCTGGAATTCGACCATGGCCTGGACGTGGCGGGCCATGGAGGCCTGGGCCTTCTTGGTGAAGCCTTCCGGGTCCGCGGCTGCCTCGCGGTGCCATTCCTCGACCGTGATTCCTTCGGGCAGGTAGCTCAGGGGATCGTGCGCGGAGGTCTGGTCGGTGACGATATCGACGGTGAGCTCGCCGGCCTTGTGGCGGCGCAGGATCTCGGGGAAAACCTCGGCGGCGTTGCCGACATAGCCCACGGACCAGCCGCGGCGTTCCTCCTTGGCCTTGAGGACCTTGGCGATGGCGATATCGAGGTCGGTTTCGACCTCGTCGAGGTAGCGCTTGCCGGCCCGCCGGCGCAGGCGGGTTTCGTCGACGTCGACAATCAGGCAGGCGCCGTCGTTCAGGGTGACGGCGAGCGGCTGGGCGCCACCCATGCCACCGCAGCCGCCGGTGAGGGTCAGCGTGCCCGCCAGGGTGCCATTCTCATCGCCAGTGAGCTTGCGGGCAATCGCGGCGAACGTTTCGAACGTGCCCTGCAGGATGCCTTGGGTGCCGATGTAGATCCAGGACCCGGCGGTCATCTGGCCGTACATCATCAGGCCCTCGGCCTCGAGCCGGCGGAACTCGGGCCAGTTGGCCCAGTCGCCGACGAGGTTGGAGTTGGCCAGCAGCACTCGCGGGGCCCATTCGTGGGTGCGGAAGACGCCGACCGGCTTGCCGGACTGGACCAGGAGGGTCTCATCCTTTTCCATGGTTTCCAGCGTGCGGGTGATGGCGTCGAACGCGGCCCAAGAGCGGACGGCGCGGCCGGTGCCGCCGTAGACCACCAGGTCGTCCGGGCGCTCGGCGACCTCGGGGTCCAGGTTGTTCATGAGCATGCGCAGCGGCGCTTCGGTCTGCCATGACTTTGCGGTGAGCTCGGTGCCGCGGGCTGCTTTGACCGGGCGGGCACCGGTGGTGAAATCGGCGGGTGCCATGGTGGGCTCCTTCGGGTGGTGTCTGTTGGAGGAAAGAAGTTCTGTTTCAACTAAAGCCCTTGGCGGACGGGCTTCACAGGGGTTTTGACGGGGCGCTGTCCGGTATTCCAGACATGCGCGGCATCCAGTTGCAAGGGTTTGCGGAGCGGAACAAACAGGGGCGCTCCGGGGCCCCGGGAACGCCTGGGGATTGCCGGGCGGCGGCTGCCTGGCCGGCCTGCCGGGCGGCAGCTGGCTGGACTACTTGCCGGGCCGGCCGTGGAGGCGGAGGGAAAGTTCATCGGCCACCTTCTGGACGCGCGCCGCAAGGACGGGCCATTCCGCCGCGGGCAGCTTGTCCTCGAGGAAGGTCACTGCCACGGCCGCAGTTGGCCATCCCAGGTGGTCTGTCACGGCAGCGGCAATGGAGCCGAAACCCGGCGTAACCTCTCCGTGTTCGGTGGCGTACCCCCGCTGGCGGACCTGGTCCAGGTGCGAGGACAACGCGGAGTATTTCATGATGGCCCCCACCACCTCATGCCGGGCGGTGAAGGCGGCGGCGTTCGGGTAGAGCGCGCGTACTTGCGATTTGGGCAGCGCGGCAAGGATGGCGCGTCCGCTGGCGGTGAGGTGGCTGGGAAGGCGGACGCCGACGTCGGTCACCAGCGACGGGCGGTTCTTCGCCCGTTCCTCCACGATGTACAGGACATCACGGCCGTGCAGCACTGCCAGGTGGGCGCTCTCACCGATGGCATCCACGAGGCTCGCGAGCAGGGGGCGGCCCAGCCGGGACAACGGTTCCTGCCGTGAATAGGCGGAACTCAGTTCGAAGGCGCTGATCCCCAACCCGTAGCGTTGCTCCTCATGCAGGTGGAGGACGAAGCCATTCGCCTCCATGACACCCAGCAAGTGGTAAACACTGGACCGGGGCAAATTCAGGCTGGAGGCGATCTGGGAGGCTGCCATCGGCCCGCGCCGGGAGGCCAGCAGCTTCAGAATGCGGAGGGTATTTTCTGCAGCAGGAACTTTCGAGGATGCTTTGACCGCCACGCGGGGCGCCTGGGGGCCGGTGCTTACCTGGGGGTTGGTGCTTGGTGGAGTGCTCATTGGGTGGAGGGGCCCTTCTGGCTAGCTCTGTCCGGTATCCCGTACTTCAGTGTGACGGCTGCCCTTTCCGCTTATGGCACCCCCGCAATTCAATGTGTCCGGTATACCAGACGCTGGCCTGCCCAGCGCAGCTTACGGTGCCGGATCATCCACGTTTCGGTAGAGTCCGGACCATGGACGGGAAAGAAACCCTGCACACGTACCTCCGGATCCGGCGGGACAACCTGTTGGGCAAGCTGGACGGACTGGGCGATTACGACATGCGCCGGCCCCTCACGCCAACGGGCACCAACCTGTTGGGACTGGTCAAACACGTTGCCAGCGTGGAGTTGGACTACTTCGGCGTGGTCTTCGGCCGGCCCAGTGGGCGCCACCTGCCGTGGCTCGAGGACGGCGGCCGCCCGGACGCAGACATGTGGGTAACGGCTGGCGAGTCATTCGAAGACATCGTCGAACTCCACCGCTTCGCAGGAACGCACAGCGACGCGACCATCGAGGCTCTGCCGCTCGACGCTCCAGGCTCCGTGCCGTGGTGGCCGGAGGAGCGCCGCCAGGTTACCCTGCAGCAGATTCTCGTCCATATGGTTGCTGAACGTGCCCACCATCTGGGCCACGCGGACATACTCCGTGAACTGATTGACGCGACCGTCGGCCAGCGTCCAGGGGACCCGAACCTGACGTCCAGGACACCCGAAGAGTGGGCGGCGCACCGCGCCGAAATCGAAGGTGCAGCGCGGGACGCAGCCGGTACCTGGCGGAATTGATGCCAGCGTGAAGAGCACAGGGTATTGAAGAGGAAGCGCCCGAAAAGTGGAGGGTCTGACCGCAACGGGTCCCGAATCTGCGGTCACGGAGGAGCGCACTGATCTCGGAGGAGGCAAGGCACGGGGCCGGTTCCAGCCTGGTCAGGGTGGAGCCTCGAGGTAGCGGGACAACGCGTTTTCCCAGGGAGATCCGTGGTGGCGCACTATATCGATGGTTCCCGCCCGCGCCAACGACGTTCCCTGTGAGGGCGGACAATGGGTTGGCCAGTGGGGTGGTTCCCAGTCCTGGTGCTCGCTGCTGTAGCGGCGACCGGAGGGTGAAATCCAGCCGGGTGGTTTGTTTTTGCCGGCAGTCGTGGGTTTCCAGGCCGTGGTATGCCGGAGCCTGTGGTGTTTGGGGCAGGGCTGACCGAGGTTGCTGATCCCGGTGGCACCACCCTTGGCCCAGCTGAGGAGATGGTCGGCGTCGTTGTCGAGGGAATGGTTGCTGCACCCGGGAAACGGGCATTTTCCGTCCCGCATCCGCAGCCAAGCCCGCATGGCCTTGGTCAGCCGATAGCTGGTCCGCCCGATTTCCAGCGGTGCACCGTCCCTCGGATCCACCAGCACCCGGTAGAACGACCCCGCCCCCTCGGCCACCAGGGCCCGTGCCATTGACGGTGGAATGGGACCGTACCCGTCCAGGACCGCCGGTTCATCGGTGAAGCCCATCAGCGAGAACACCGGGACAGTGACCAGCACCTGAGCGCGGATCCCGGAGAAAGGGCGCTCAGCGGCCTGGCATCCCCCGCTGCCTGCGGGGAAGGTAGCCAGCAGCGACGAGGCGTAGTTGTCAGCCCGCAACTGGGATAGCGTGCGACCTTCCTCAGTACCCTGCATGCTGCGAGCCTCGGAGGTGAGCCGGTCCCAGACTGCCGAGGCTTGGCCGGCGGGCAGGTATGCGGACAGCCAGGCCATGCCGTCCCGGTCCGGCCTGTACTCCACCCGCCGTTCTGCCGCTCCCTTGGAGTGACGGGCTTCGATACTCCCGGCATGGTGACGCTCCCGCCACGTGCGGGCCTTCACCCTGAACCGGTGCGCCGGCATCTCCCCGGGGGGACAGCCCCGCGCCGGATCGGGGGCATCCGGGTCCAGGAAATGCGCCTCCAACGCCGCAGCCCCGTTCACATCCAGGCTCGCCGTCTCATCCGCCATCACCACCGCGTGGCCCCAGGACAGGGTCCCTGCCTGCAGCCCCGCAAGGGTCCGCGGCAACGAGGTAACAACGGCGTGCGAGGTAGCCAGGAATGTCGATGCCGCCCTCGGTCCAACCGCCAGGACGCAGCCAACTTCCGCCGCGACCGCCATCTCATGGGCCTGCACCGGCACGTCGGGCCCCGCAACAGCAGAAGCACTTTCCGCATAAGCGACCGCGGCCTTCGCTTTCAGTCCTGCGATCATGGCCTCCACGGCCCTGACGCCCGCCAGGATGTCGAGGCACCCATCAACAAGGGTGGCCAACGGGTCAGCACACTCCTTCGTGGCGGCAACCGATCCGCGTCCAGCTCTGTCCACCTCGGTGTCCAGCGCGGCAAGGGCAGCCTTGATCTCCTCGAATGCCCTCACCGCCGCCGCTTTCCCCATGACCCAACTATGGCAAGGGGGTACGACATTCAAACCCGGCCAGGTTTCGACTGATCACCTCCCGGACAGTCTGGAACCGAAGACAGCAACCAGCCGTGAGCCTCATCACGATGCCTGCGAAAATGGTCTGCTGGTTAACGGCTCCCCTCCCAATGACGAGAAGGTATTTGCATGCAACCAGCTTCAACCCCAACCCGGACCGAAACCGCGGCGGAAACGCACAAGCCGGCTGCCGTCGTCGGACACGTCCTCAACCGCGGCTTGAACGTGCGGCACATCCGCTTCATGGCCCTGGGATCGGCGATCGGCACGGGCCTCTTCTACGGCTCCGCTTCCGCCATCCAGAAAGCCGGACCAGCCGTCCTGCTCGCCTACATCATCGGCGGCGCCGCGGTGTTCATGGTGATGCGCGCCCTCGGTGAGATGGCGGTGAGGCACCCTGTGTCCGGTTCCTTCAGCCAGTACGCCGGACGGTACCTTGGCCCACTGGCCGGCTTCGTGACCGGCTGGACGTACGTGTTCGAGATGGCCATCGTGGCCATCGCCGACGTCACTGCCTTCAGTATCTACATGGGGTTCTGGTTCCCGCAGGTGGACCGCTGGATCTGGGTCCTTGCCGTCATCTGCTTCCTGGCGGCGTTGAACCTGCTCAGCGTCAAGGTCTTCGGCGAACTCGAATTCTGGTTCTCGCTGATCAAGGTCGCCGCCATCATCTCCATGATTGCAGGCGGTGCCGCGATCATCACGTTCGGGTTCCAGGCCGCCGGTTCAACCGTGGCACCGGGCCTTGGCAACCTCGTTGACCACGGCGGACTGTTCCCGAACGGCTTCGAAGGCCTGCTGGCATCCTTTGCCGTGGTGATGTTCGCCTTCGGCGGGATCGAGACCCTTGGCATCACCGCCGGTGAAGCGGCCGACCCCAAGAAGGTCATCCCCAAGGCCGTCAACACCGTCCCGGTCCGCGTACTGCTCTTCTACGTCCTGACGCTGGGCGTCCTGATGAGCCTTTTCCCGTGGGACCAGGTGGGCAGTGACGGCAGCCCCTTCGTCCAGATCTTCAGCGGCCTGGGTATTCCCGCGGCGCCCCACATCCTCAACGCCGTGGTGATCACCGCCGCGCTCTCCGCGATCAACAGCGATATCTTTGGCGCCGGGCGCATCCTCTTCGGACTCTCCAATCAGGGCCACGCACCGGCGGCGTTCGGCAAAGTCTCCCGCCACGGCGTCCCTTGGATGACGGTGGTCATGATGGCCGGGATCCTGCTGGTGGGCGTGGCCCTCAACGCGGTCATCCCGGAGGACGTGTTCCTGGTCATCGCCTCGATCGCCACCTTCGCCACGGTGTGGGTGTGGGTGATGATCCTGGCCTCCCACGTGGCAATGAAGCGGGAAATCGCCCGGAAGGGCCTGCCGGCGTCGGAATTCCCCTCACCGTGGTGGCCGGCCGCGTCAGTCCTCACCATTGCCTTCATGGCGCTGGTGATCGCCATCCTGGGCGCTTTCGAGGACACTCGGGTGGCCCTCTACGTGGGCGCCGCCTGGCTGGGCCTGCTGGTCCTGGCATACCGGCTGTGGGTGAGAGGTGACGGACGACGCCGAGCCCACCTTGAGGACGAAACCTCGCCGCTGCCCGTGGTCGGGACCGCCCGCCACAGCGGGTAGGCCCGTTATCGGCGACAGGTGCCCGGCCCCGCCGGGGCCGGGCACCTGTCGTCGTCCGGCGCCGTACTGTCTTCCGCTGCCTTACGCCGCAGCCGCGGCGGACCGGACGGCCTGGGCGAGGGACGTCGTCGGGCGTCCAATGAGGCGCCGGAGGTCTCCGGTGCTGACCAGGAGGTCACCGCGGGCGATGCCGAGATCCGAGTCCGCCAGGACCTCGGCGAATGCCTCCGGCACCCCCACGGAGGTGAGCAGGCCGGCGTAGTCCTTGGCGGGGAGGTCGTTGTAGGTGATGGCCTTGCCAGTGGCGGCGCTGATCTCAGCAGCGAGGTCCGCCATGCTGAAGGCTTCATCGCCGCCCAGCTCGTACACCTTGCCGGTCTGGTCCTCGGCCACCAGGACCGCGGCGGCGGCGTGGGCGTAGTCCACCCGTGCAGCGCCACTGACTTTGCCGTCCCCGGCGCTGCCTGCGACCGCACCCTGGGCGAGGGTACCGGGCAACTGCTCCGTGTAGTTTTCCAGGTACCAGCCATTGCGGAGCAAGGCGAAGGGAACACCTGACTCCCGCAGCAGGGCCTCCGTGGCCTTGTGCTCCCCGGCCAGCAGCATGCCGGTGGTGTCCGCGTTGGCGATGCTGGTGTAGGCCAGCAGTTCCACGCCTTCGGCCCGGGCTGCTTCGATGACGGTGCGGTGCTGTTCGACGCGCTGGCCCACTTCGCTGCCGGAGATGAGCAGCACCCGGGTTGCCCCCTTGAGCGCGGCGACAACTGAGCCTGCGTCGGCGTAGTCCATGGCCTTGACGTTGACTCCGCGCGCGGCGAAGCCGGCCAGCTTTTCCACGGAACGTCCGGCGGCCACAATTCCGGCTGCGGGCACCCCACGTTCAAGAAGGGCTTCGATGACGTGCTGGCCCAGCTGTCCGGTGGCGCCTGTAACAACAATGCTCACGATGGATCCTTTCGAGGAATTTGATCTGTCGAAGGGCACAACCGCGAGCCATCGAGAATACTTCCTCAAAGAGAGTACGCACTTTGAAGTAAGGTACTGACCTTTAGGTAAGCTAGTGACATGGAAGCTGTTCCGCAGGCCGCACCGCTGCCCCTCGCCTTCGCCGACGGCGTGTTCCCCGCCGGATGCCCCAGCAGGACCCTGCTGGACCACATCACCAGCAAGTGGGGAGTCCTGATCCTGATCGCCCTGTCCGAAGGCGAGCAGCGATGGAGTGATTTGCGGCGCCGGGCCGAGGGCATCAGCGAGAAGATGCTGGCCCAGACCCTGAAGACCCTCGAGCGGGACGGCCTTGTCAGCAGGAATGCCCAACCGGTCATTCCACCCCGGGTGGACTACAGCCTCACCCAGCGTGGCTACGAGCTGAGCGGGCTGCTGGTGCCCCTGGTGGCGTGGGCCTTCGAGAACGCGGAGGACATCATTAACAGCAGCCGCTGATGCTCCGCCGGACCGCTGGGGGATGTACCGCGCCCAACAGGCAAGTAGTTCCACTGGACAAAACAAGTACTTGTTACTGGTGTTGCTGATGTGAATAGCGCATAGCGTAGGCGTACGGTGCCGGCCGGAATGGGAGGACCATCCTCCGCTGGGAGCGTTCCGCCGACCAACACCGTTAGCAGGCGGCCGGCTGCCGCCTGAAGGGGAGGCCCACATGGCCAAGGGCTACGTACAGGACCTTTCCGGCATGGGCCGGCCCGTCAGCCTGCGCGATGCCCTGGTGACAGTATGGCGCCGGGCCAAGGGGGCCGTCAGCCCACGATGCCCCTACCGGGTGGGCGACACCGTGATTGGCGACGACCCCTTCAGCGGCAGGCGCGAAGGGGTCGTCGTATGGCATGATCGCCGGTCAGTGGGGCTGAAGACCACCCATGGCGTCTTCTTCTACGATCACCGCGTGGTCAAACCGATGGACTAGCGGGGTAACCTACCGGGCAGACCAGCCGCCGTCCATGGTGTAGCTGGCCCCCGTGACCATAGCGGCACTGTCGGAGGCCAGCCACGCAACCAGGGACGCCACTTCCTCCGGTTCCACCAAGCGTTTGATGGCCGATTCGGTGAGCATCACCTTGGCCAGGACCTCAGACTCGTCGATCCCGTGCACCTGGGCCTGGTCCGCGATCTGCTTCTCCACCAGGGGCGTGCGGACGTAGCCCGGGTTCACGCAGTTGGAGGTAACACCGTGCTCCCCGCCCTCCAGCGCCGTCACCTTGCTCAAGCCCTCGAGGCCGTGCTTGGCGGATACGTACGCGCTCTTGAACGGGGAAGCACGGATACCGTGCACCGACGACACGTTGATGATGCGGCCAAAGCGGTTGGCGTACATGTGCGGCAGGGCGGCCCGGACCAGCAGGAACGGCGCCTCCAGCATCAGGCTGATGATCCTGCGGAAGTCCGCCGGATCAAAGTCCTCAATGGGGCTGATGCGCTGGATTCCCGCGTTGTTCACCAGGATGTCCACATCCAGGCTGAGGGTGGCCAGGGCGTCCACGTCCAGGAGGTCCACGGCCCAGGCGGTGCCGCCCACCTCGTCGGCGAGCTTGGCAGCCGCGGCGGAGTCGACGTCGGCCACCACCACTTTCGCGCCCTGGGCCGCGAGTGCGCGCACGCAGGCGGCACCGATTCCGCTGGCACCGCCGGTGACCAGTGCCTTGCGTCCATTCAACGTGTTATCCATTGCAGTTCTCCTTCATGCGCCCAAACGGTCCAACGGCTCCGGCAGCCTAGCGTTGGCCGGCTGGGAGCAGTCCTTCGCGGGTGGCGTCTTCCTTGTCCACGTCCTCCAGGGCGATGCCCTTGGTTTCCTTCAGGCTCAGCACGGCCACCGCGGTAATGGCACAGGCGACGAGCAGGTAGATGGCCGTCGGCACCCACGAGCCGGTGTCCTTCAGCCACTGGGTGGCCAGGAGCGGCGCCAGCGAGCCGGCGAAGATCGACGTTACCTGCGAGCCGAGGGATGCACCGGAGTACCGCATGCGGGTGGGGAACATTTCGGCCATGATGGCAGGCTGTCCGGCGTACATCAGGCCGTGCAGGCACAGGCCGATGGTGACGGCGAGGACGATGACCACGGCGTTGCGGGTATCGAACATGGGGAAAGCGAAGAACGGCCAGGTGGCACCGAGGATGGCGCCGGCCAGGTACACGGGTTTGCGTCCGATCCGGTCCGCCAGGCGGCCGTACTGCGGGATGATCGCGAAGTGGATGACGTGTGCGATCAGCAGTGCCAGCAGCAGCGAAGAGGTGTCGTACTTGTGCACGCTCTTGAGGTAGACGATCGCGAAGCTGACCACCAGGTAGTACATGATGTTTTCGGCGAACCGCAGGCCCATGGCCTGGAAGATGCCCTTGGGGTACTTGCGGACAACCTCGAACACGCCGTAGCTGACGGCCTGTTCCTTCTCCACCAGTTCCTTGGCTTCGAGGAAGATGGGTGATTCGCTGACGTTGGTGCGGATGTAGTAGCCCACGAACACGATCACCGCGGAGAGCCAGAAGGCCACGCGCCAGCCCCAGCCGAGGAATGCCTCGCTGCTGAGGGTGGTGGACATGATGTAGAGGACCAGGGTGGCCAGCAGGTTGCCCACGGGGACGGCCGCCTGGGGCCAGCTGGACCAGAAGGCGCGGGTGTTGTTCGGGCTGTGTTCAGCCACCAGCAGGACGGCGCCGCCCCATTCACCGCCGAGCGCGAAGCCCTGGATGAACCGCAGCGCCACCAGCAGGGCTGGAGCCAAATATCCGATGTCGGCGAAGCCGGGGAGGCAGCCCATCAGGAAGGTGGACACGCCGATGATGACGATGGTCAACTGCAGCGTGGGCTTGCGGCCGAGCTTGTCGCCGATCTGGCCGAAGACGATGCCACCCAACGGCCGGGCAATGAAGCCCACCGCGTAGGTCAGGAAGGCTTGGATGATTCCGTCCAGGTCATTGCCGGTGGACGGAAAGAAGTACTTGCCAAAGACCAGGGTGGCGGCGGTGGCGTACAAGAAGAACTCGTACCATTCCACCACCGTGCCCACCATGGAGGCGGCAACGATCTTCTTCAGTCCGGTTCCTTTGGGTGCATACCTGGCTTCGTTTGCCTGGCTGTGCTCAACGCTCATGGTTCTCCTCAGTGTCCACATTGACACGTGCTGTGATCTCCAGCACAAGTGACTCAGATGAGTATTGCTGCACAAACTTTGCAGTTCAATGCCCAAAGAGGCACCTGGCATGTGCACAATTGCAGATATGAACGCCAATCCTGACGACCTGCTGGTCCTCCTGGCGGTGTCCCGCTCGGCAAAATTCACGACGGCGGCCCAAGCCCTGGGCTTGAACCACACCACCGTCTCGCGCAGGATCGCCGCGCTCGAGAAGGCGCTTGGTGGCCGGGTACTGTCCCGGGCCGCCGGCGGCTGGGAACTCACGGAGCTGGGCGAGCGTGCCGTGCAGGTGGCCGAACAGGTCGAAGCGGTGCTGGGCACGCTGGGACCGGCCGGCCAGGCACCCGACCCGATTACCGGCGTCGTACGCATGACGGCGACCGACGGCTTCAGCGCCTACATCGCAGCCCCCGCCGTGGCGCGGCTGCGCCGGCACCATCCCGGCCTGAGTGTTGAGGTGGTGACCATGACCCGGCGGGCACTGCAGCAGCGCTCCGGGCTGGACATCGAGGTGGTGGTGGGCGAGCCGCAGGTGCACCGTGCGGAGGCCATCCGGCTGGGCGAATACCGGCTGGGAATGTACGCCTCCCGCACCTACCTCGCCGAGCACGGAACTCCGGCCACCGTGGCCGAACTCAATGAGCATCCCTTGGTCTACTTCGTGGATTCGATGCTCCAGGTGGACGATCTCGATGCGCCGCGGCGGCTGGTGCCGGCCATGCGCGAGGGCCTGACGTCAACCAATGTGTTCGTCCATGTGGAGGCCACCCGGGCAGGTGCCGGGGTCGGCTTCCTGCCATGCTTCATGGGCGATCTCCATGACGACCTGGTCCGGTTGCTGCCCGGCGAAATCGGTGAGCTGCTCCCCTACTGGATGGTGCTGCGCCCGGACTCGCTCCGCCGCCCCGCGGTGGCCGCCGTCGTGCAGGCCCTGCGGGAACGGATGGCCGAGCACCGCGGCGCGCTCCTGGGCCGCGGGTAAGTCACCGGATGATTGGCTCAACCGGCTCGTCATGCCGGACCAGCGCACCGGCCGCGAAGGCCCGGACCTGGGCATCGTCCCAAAGATGGGCGGGGACGGCGCCGCCAAGGAGCCGGCGCCGAAGTTGGGGATCGTCGCCGAACGGGACGTCGCTGCCGGCCATCACCATGTTGCCGTAGCGCCTGCCCTTCAGCATGGCGGGGTCGGCGATGATCACCGTGTGCTTGAAGGCAGCGGCGATGGTGGCGGCGTCCTCACGCGCGTTCTTGAGGTCCGGGGCGTCCCCCGAGTTGGCCACGAACAAGCCGCCCGGCGCCAGGACCCGCTTGGCGTGGGTGGTGAATTCGGCGGTGGTAAGCGGCCGCGGGGTGAAGGCCCCGGCAAAGACATCGCGGATAATGAAGTCCCTGGTGTGCTCCGTGAGGGTTTCGGTCACCGCCCGGGCCTCCCCCACGCGGATGCGGAGCAGCGGCGCCTTCGGGAGGTCGAACCAGCCGCGCACGTATTCAGCGAGCTTGCCGTCCAGTTCCACCACCACTTGCCGTGCATCGGGGTAGGCGGCGGCGAAGTAGCGTGCCATGGAGCACGCACCGCCGCCCAGGTGCAGGCCGCGGAGCTTAGCCGACGATGCGTCCGACGGCGGCCAGCGGGACTCAATGAGCGCCGCCATCCACCGCATGTACTCAAAGTCCAGGAACAAGGGGTCGGCGAGGTCGATATGCGAGCTCATGACGCCGTTGATCTTCAGGAGCCAGCCCGTGGAGTTGTCCTGGTCCGCCACCAGCTCGCAGTCGCCGGTGTCAATGTAGTAGACACCCTCCACCGGACCGTCCGGCGCCGTGCCCTTGGGCACCTCCACCACGCCTGCGGACCGGCCCCGGCCTCCCGACTTTCCGCGTTTGGCCATTATTGGGGCCCGCCTTCACTCATGGTTCAACCCTAGTTGAAGCCATCGAACCCCCGGTCAGCGGGCCTCATGGCGTGAACGCTGTCCCGTGGCCACGCCGGATCCGTTCAACTGGTGCCTGTGCAGTCGAGGCGGCCCCTGCCCGCGACGCCTGGACGGCCGGTCTTCCTGGGCCGCCGGAACGGCACCACCTGGTTGGCCGGCTGGGCCGTCCGCGCTTCCCGTTCCGTCCTCGCCTTGCGGGTCCCCGACCGGACCGTCCACGCCGGCGCCTTCTTCCAGCCGGCGCTGCAATTCCGTCAGCACCTTCGCCAGGCGTCGGGAAACCTGCATTTGGGACATACCGAGCCGCTTGCCTAACTGCACCTGCGTTTCCTCGCAGAAATAGCGGCGGTACAGCAGTTCCCGATCCACGTCAGCCAGGTCCTTCATGGCGGCCCGCAGGCCAGCGAGCTCCTCAAGCCTCTCCAGAGGTGTTTCAGGACTGGCCAGCATCTCACCAATGGAGGGGGCATCCGAGTGGGGACTCACTGCGTCGAGGGAATCGGGGTGCATGCTGCTGGAGGCCGACATGGCTTCCAACACGTCCACGGGATCCGCACCCAGCTCTCCGGCCAATTCGGCCACACTGGGGATCCGGCCCAAGGACTGGGTGAGTTCCGGTTCCGCCCTGAACAGGCGGGTCCTCAAGTCCTGGACCTGGCGTGGCGGGCGGACCACCCATGTCCGGTCGCGGAGGTACCTCTTGAGCTCACCGGTGATGGTAGGCGCGGCATAGGCAGGGAAACTGTCACCCTTGGCCTCGTTGAATCCGCGGGCGGCTTTCACCAGTCCCAGGTAGGCGACCTGGTTCAGGTCCGCCCGTTCCCTGCCGCGTGCTTCAAACCGTGCGGCCAAGGCCTCGGCAAGATCCAGGTACCTCAAAACCATGTCATTTTCGAATGCCCCCTGCGAACGCTCCGAGGCGGCCCGCGGAGATGGCGGATCAGATGTTTCGGCCTGTTGATGGGCCGGGACGGTGTTAGCGGCCAAGGCGGCAAAGGATTCGGGCATGGGTGCTGTTTTCCCTCGGTCTGGTTCCGAAAGCCTGCGGCAAGACTTAGAAGCAGGAAATCATAAGGCTGCTTATAAAACAATCCTTGTCCGCCCGCGCGGGCGTGGGAACGGAAGAAGGAACCGCCCTCCGCCCCCACCCGGAGCAATCCAGCCTAGAGGCCCGCGTGCGGGTTCTTCACGTCGCGCACATCGCGCTCCGCGTCGCTGATATTGATCCGCCGACCGGCCTCAGTCCGCGGATCCGCAGCCGGAGAATCAGGGCGCTCTGCGTCGATGGGCCGCGCATCACTGGACTCCGCGTCACCGCCCGCAGCGTCGCTGCCCACAGAGTCATGGTGCCGAGTATCAGAGTGCGGCAGGTCGGTGCCCACAGCGTCACGGTGCCCAGCCTCAGCCTGCGGCAGATCGTTGCCCGCGATGCCATGGCGCCCGGTTTCGCGTTGCACAGCCGGGTGATGCACAGCCGGGTCGTGCCCGACGTCGGCCGCATTGCCGCCATGGTTGGAAGCCTCGGCCTGCGACTGCCCGTCCCGGGCCGCCCCGTGTACGTCGCGGCGGGTGCCGTCACGACCGACGTCGGGATCCAACTCGTCCGCCTCGCGGGCATGGCCGGCAACGTCGCTGCGGAGGGACTGCGCTTCCCGGCTGCGTTCCTCGGCTTCCTGCCGCAGCCGGGCCGCGTCCACTTGGGCCTGCTCGGCGTCGGCGCGTGCACGGATGGCCTTGGCTTCCCGTTCGCGGGCGTCGAGTTCCATGTTTTCAGCCTTGCGGCGGATCTCGGCCGCTTTTTCCCGATTCTCCTGGTCCCGCTTCTCCTGCATCGCCTTGCGGCGCCGTCCGCCGGAGAGGAGCAGCACAACAATCAGTGCCACGACGACAACCGCAACCACTACCCATACCCATGGAGCTGTATCCATGTTTCCCACCACTTCCCACTTCGTTGTGACCGGGCAGGCCAGAGCCATTCCGGCTGACATTTTTACTCGAACGGTTAGAACCCAATTAGCAAGGGTACTTACCTTTCATTAGTAAACATGCTTACTATTTTACGGCCAGTACCGCTGGTTCTTGATCAGCAACCAGCCTTCTTTCTGAAAGGAAGAGCGAAGATGACAGAGAACCAATGGCCCGAGGACACCGCAAACACGGCCCCTCAGGCACATACAGGAATCCCCGGCGAGCGCCGGCCCGCAAACTTTCCGTCTCCGGCAGCCAGCTATGGCGCTGAGAGCGGAAACGGGTACGCACCCGCCGATTACGAACAAACCCAAACCATGCCGGAGAGTGCCGGCACCGGTTCTGCGTCCTCACGCACCGAAGCTGCCAAGGACGAGGCAGCAGGCGTAGCCAGGACAGCAGCGGGTTCCGCACAGAACGTGGCACAGACGGCCAAGGAAGAGGCAGCCAACGTAGCCTCGGAGGCAAAGTCCAACGCGCAGGACCTGCTGCACCAGGCCAAGTCAGGCCTCACGAGCGAGGCCGCAACGCAGCAGCAGAAGGCTGCAGAAGGCATCCGCAACATTTCCGGCCAACTGCACAGCATGGCCAGCGCCCCGGACCAGCACGGCATGGCCAGCGACCTGGTCCGGCAGGCGGCCGAGCGGACATCCTCGATCGCCACCTGGTTGGAGAACCGGGAACCCGGAGACCTCCTGAACGAGGTCCAGCGGTTTGCCCGCAACCGGCCCGGAACGTTCCTGCTCCTCGCCGCCGGAGCCGGTGTCCTCGCCGGACGCTTGACCCGTGGCCTTACGGCAGGCGCCCCGGAGTCTACCGGCTCAACCGCACCAGCTGCCGCAGGCCTTTCCGGCCAGCACGCAGGCACGGCATACCCGGACCAATACGGCCAGCCGCCGGCCGCCGGTGGTGTAGTGCCTCCGCCGCCCGTCCAGCTGCCCGGTCCGGCCACCACCACGGCCGGATACGACGGCGGCGCGCCGGGCAGCAGCTACCCCGAGTCCACGTCGACTGCCAGCGGCCTCGACAGCCCGCAATTGGTGGAGGAACCGTGGTCCGGAAACCAGGTTTCCGACGACCCCCTGCGCGACCGCGAGTTGGCCGATGACCCAATGGCGGCTGACCCCTTCACCCGGGACCGCGTCAGGGGCGGCCAGGCTGGCGGACTCTGATGAGCAGCCACATACCTGAGCCGCCGCCAAGCGCGGCGCACGTGAAAGCGGACAACGCCTCACTGGGGGAGTTGCTCGGCGACGTAACGCGGGACTTGTCCACCCTCATGCGCCAGGAAGTCGATCTGGCCAAGGCTGAACTGAAGCAGACCGCCACCCGCGCAGGCAAAGGATCCGGCATGCTGGCCGGCGCTGGGGTTGGCGGACACTTCGTCCTGCTGTTCCTGTCCTTGGCCCTGATGTTCGCCCTCGGCGCCGTCATGCCGCTGGGCTGGTCCGCCCTGATCACTGCCGTGGTCTGGGCCATCATTGCAGCTGTCCTGGCCTCCATGGGCCGCAAGGAACTGAAGCAAATCAAGGGCATGCCCCAGACCGGCGAAACCCTTTCTGAGATACCCCCAACCCTTAAACCAGGTGAGGTAAACCGATGAGCGAAAACCCTGACGTCATCCGCGCAGACATCGAAGCCACCCGGGCACGCCTGGGAACAAACGTGGACGCCGTGGCCGACAAAGTCACGCCGTCCAACATCGTCCACCGGCAGACCGACAAGCTCAAGGATGCGGCCACCGGGATGAAGGAGAAAATCATGGGTGCAGCAGACACCGCCACCACCAACGTCCACAACACCACGGGCGCAGGTGCGCACTCAGCGGCGGACAGCCTGCACCAGGCTGGCGACGCCGTCTCGGCGAAGCTTTCCGATGCCGGCCACGCTGTCTCCCAAACCCCGGGCCAGATGAAGTCAAAGACCGCTGGCAACCCGCTGGCTGCAGGCCTCATCGCGTTCGGGGCCGGACTCCTGGTCTCGTCGCTGATTGCGCCAAGCCAGAAAGAGCGGGAAGCGGCCGATCAGCTCAAGACGGCAGCCCAGCCACTGGCCGCCGAACTTACTGACGCCGCTAAAAACATGGCCCAGGACCTCAAGGAGCCGGCACAGGAAGCCATGGAAAACGTCAAGGCCACGGCAACCGACGCCGCCCAGAACGTCAAAGCTGAGGGCCAGCACGCAGCCGACGACGTCAAAGACCGTGCCGCAGATGCGAAGGACACCGTCCAAAGCAGCTGACGCTCCGCTTACCGCGGCTCCCTAAAGGCAACACCTAAGACGACAGGCCGGCACCGCCACCCGCGGGGTCGGCCTGTCCTCTTGGCCCCAAGATCGAGAGGACTCCCCCAATGGCCACTCACAACACGTCCGAGACCAGTACCGCGAAGGCGGGCCAGGCCCCCGATCCGAACGATTCGCGAAAACCCGGGAGCCCCCGGGACCTGGAGAAGCCCTCCTGGAAGTACATCGCCAGGAAGACGTTGCGGGAATTCAGCAAAGACCAGTGCCCGGACCTGGCAGCGGCCCTGACCTACTACTCCGTACTTTCGATCTTTCCGGCGCTGCTGGCGCTGGTATCCCTCCTGGGAATCTTCGGCGACCCGCAGAAGACCACCTCCGCCCTGCTGGACATCGTCCAAGGTTTCGCCCCCGGGCAGACCGTGGAGACGATCCGGCCGGTGGTCCAGGACCTCGCGAGTTCCTCCGCCGCCGGATTCACCCTTGTCCTGGGCCTCATCACGGCACTCTGGTCCGCGTCCGGCTACGTCGGGGCCTTCGGCAGGGCCATGAACCGTGTCTACGAAGTCGATGAAGGCCGTGCCTTCATGAAGCTGCGGGGCACCATGCTCGGCGTCACCGTCGTGAACCTGCTGATCGTCGTCGTCATCGCGGCGATGCTCGTGCTGAGCGGCCCCGTGGCAGAATCCGTCGGGAACCTGATCGGGCTTGGAGGAGCCTTCCTGACGGTGTGGAACATCGCCAAGTGGCCGGTCATGCTGGTGCTGATCACCGTGGCGATCGCCATCCTCTACTACGCCACACCAAACGTGAAACAGCCGAAATTCCGGTGGATGAGCATGGGTTCGGCCATCGCCCTGGTGGTGTTCCTGCTGGCTTCGCTGGCCTTCGGCTTCTACGTGGCGTACTCCAACAGCTACAACAAGACCTACGGCGCCATTGGCGGTGTCATCGTCGCGCTGCTCTGGCTGTGGATCCTGAACATGTCCCTGTTGTTCGGCGCAGAGTTCGACGCCGAAGTGGAGCGCGGCCGCGAACTTCAAGCCGGCATCAAGGC
This sequence comes from Arthrobacter sp. AG258, assembly GCF_004364695.1. Classification (NCBI taxonomy): domain Bacteria; kingdom Bacillati; phylum Actinomycetota; class Actinomycetes; order Micrococcales; family Micrococcaceae; genus Arthrobacter; species Arthrobacter sp. AG258. The sequence goes on from NZ_SOBI01000003.1 coordinate 177,966, forward strand.
GGAGGAAACCATTCAGCTACCGCCCCGGGACACCAAAAAGAGCGAGAAACTTCAGCAGCAGATCGAGGAAGACGTCAGGCACGGCAGGGAACTCCGGGAGAAGCACGGCCAGGAGGGCAACGGCGTGCAGAACCAGGGCGAACGGCACCGGGACAAGGTTCGCGAGAAGGTCCGGGCCCGCGCCGAAGAGGGAGAGTCCGACGGCGGGGGCCGGCCGGGCAGCAACATGTAACGGTCCGGGCCGGCCAGGGAGGAAGGGACTAGGCAGGACCTTCGAGAAAGAGGAAAATTCATGGTGGAGGTCCTGTCGAAGTTTCCCGGGCTGTGGGGTCCGGGGTGAAGCGGGGCCGGCGGTGAGATGGCCTCTTCTGAGACCGAGGCCAGTCCCCCCAGTCGCCGTCGGCCCCCCAGGGGCCTGCCCCCTTTCGGCGTGACTGGACAAGCCGCGCCTCCTGCAATAGTTTCGTGAATACCTTGCCGGGGCCGTTTGGGAACCGGCGTGGCCGCTGAAGCAGACGGCGGATACAAGCTCCAAACAAATGAGCGAACATGACTGCTACACATTTTGACCAGTTCCTAGCCGAGGCAGTTGTCCCGGACAGGGAGCCCGGACTGGGCCTTGGACGGGACGAGCTCTATGGCCTTTACACCAGCTGGTGCCTCCTGAATAAGGCCGAGCCCCACACCCCGTCCTCCCTGTGGGAGGCGTTGCAGCAGGCAGGCATCGATCCCGACAGCAACAACCTTTCCATGACCGGACCGGCGGCGGCGGACTACATCGTGGCGAGCGCTCCGGACCTCGTGTGACCGCCGGACGCACGCGCCGTCAGGGTTGTGCCAGCGCCAAGAGGTAAGCGGCGAACCCGCCGGGCGCGCGGCCGCTGGTCCGCCCCGAGGTAAGGACGCGCGTGGTGTCAGTGGAAACGATTGCTGCCCCGCCCGCGCGAAGCCGCTCCACCAGGATCCTGTCTTCGTCGCGGTCAATCCCAGGGAAGCCCCCGGCCGCGAGATAGGCCGAAGCGCGGACACCCAGGTTGGCCCCATGGACGTGCGGGTGGTCCTCGGCCAAGGCATGCCGGGCGTGCCAGCGGGCCAGCAGCTCGTGGTGTGTCCCATGGGCATCGGGCTCCACGGAGCCAAGGACAAGGTCGGCTCCGGCTGTTGCCAGTTCCAGCTGACGGAGCAGCCAGTCTTCCGGTACCTGTGAATCGGCGTCGGTGTTGGCCAACCACAGGCGACGTGCCGGAATACCCGCCGCTCCGGACCCGCCCAGGCTTTCCAGCACCGCCCCGCAACCTGCCCGGCGGCTCTTTCCCACACTGTGGAAACCGACGGGCAGGACGCGGAAGCGGAGGTCACGGGCTGCGAAGCCGGCGGCTACCTCCAGCGACCGGTCCGTGCAGGCGTCGAGGACAATAACAACCTCCGCCTCAGTTCCGGGACTGTCCACGGCCAGCCGGTCCGCGGCGGTTCCGGCTGAAGTGAGCGCCCGCTCCAGGGCCTGTTCCTCGTTGTGCGCCGGGATCACGACGGCCACTTTGTCGATCTGCGTTGCTCCCATGCCGTGCCGAAACCCTGCGGCTGGTCCCCCCGGAGCCGCCAACGTCATGCCACGCCCGTCCCGCGGGCCGGGCACACCAGGATTTCCAGGACGAAGTCGCGCTCCCGGTACAGCCCCGTGGTTGGCCAGCGCAACCGTTGGCGGGCGAGCGCGTGGACGGTGTCGCCGTCGAGCTGCCAGCCGTCGATCGGGTGCCGCCAGTGGCACAGGACCAAGACCCCGCCCGGTTCCAGTGAGGCCTCCACCCGGTCCCACAGGTCAGCGAGCTCGCCGGGGGCCAGGTAGTAGCCGACCTCGGACACCACCAGCAGGTCGAATGTTCCGCGGGGCCAGGAGCCGGGGACCACGCGCTGCTCGACGCGGACTCCGTGGTTGCCGTCGAGCCGTCGCGTGGCTCGGCGAACCGCGGCCCCACTGGCATCAACGGCCAGCAGGCTGCGGCAGCGGCCCGCGAGGTCCTCCGTGAGGGTACCGATGGAGCAGCCCACTTCCAGGCCGCGCTCATAGGTCTCATCCGGGAGGGCCGCGAGGGTGATCGCCCGCTTGCGCCGCTCATACCAGCTCGAGGCGTAGTTCCAGGGGTCGGCGGAGCCGTTATGGACGACGTCGAAGACCTCCTCGGCGTCCTGACTGGAGTGTGCCGGGCCGGACGCGTCCCGGGGCGGTGTCCAGGCAAACACTTCGTAGCCGCGGGCGAAATGGCCAAGGAAGTCCCGGCTCAGCAGGGTTTCGTCCCCCTGGGCCGGGGACAGCGGCATGACTTGGGTGGCGTGGGCAGCCATGGCACGTTCTTTGGCCGCGCCGGACTCGCCGTCCAGCGGGAACCGGAGCCACGCCCGCCATTGCTGGTCACCGGGCGTGGCCCAATGCCAGTACCAGATGGGGTACTCCAGCAGTGCGTGGCCTTCCTTCCGGGCGGTTTCCGCTGCCACGGCACCGAGTGCGTCGTGGTCGGAGTGGCCGTCGGAACGGTAGGGCGCAACCAGGACCAGCTGGTCGGCCCGCCCGGGCAGCCGCGCCGCTGCATCCCTGACGGCAGCGGCGATGGCGTCCGCGTGGGAGCCGAGGCCGCGGTCCGGAAAACCGAGGAAGCGCCACCGGTCCCCCAGTCCCAGGACGGTCAGTGCCGCGGCGAATTCCGCCAACCGGGCCTGCGCCAACTCCTCGGGTGATGTGGTGGGGGAATCCGGGTGGGATCCCTCCCCCGCCGTGCACAGGAGGACTTCCACTTGCGCGCCCAGCGCGGCCAGCCGCGCCATGAGTCCGCCAGCGCCGAGGGTTTCATCGTCAGGATGGGCGGCCAGGACCACGAAGCGCAGCGCAGCGAGTTCATCGGGGCCGAGCGGCAGTTCCGGCGCGACCGACAGTTCGCTTCCGGCCCAGGCTGCTTCGGCGGTGCCTTGGTCCGCGTGCGAGAAGGTCACCACGGGCAGTCACCCTTGAGCGTGAGGCGGCCCAGCTGGGCGTCGTCCCGTGACCCGTGATGCTGGCGCACGTACAGTCCCAGGTCCGCCGTCCGTTTGGCATAGCGTTCGTCGAAGGCAAGTGGGGCGGGGCCCCGGTTGGAAAGCACCAGGTGCAGGACGCGTTCGACGGCGGAAGCAACGGTTCCGCGGACACGCTGGGCTTCGCTCCAGGAACTTTGGCCGTGGGCGCCCAGGCTGCCGTCATCGATGCGTGCCGCGGTTCGGACGAGGTATTGCATGGCGGCAGTGAGGGTGCGGTCCACCTCGCCGAGGGCGGCGAGCGCCACTTGGTCCGGTTCCCTCCCGGCGTCGGCGCCGGCTAGCAGGCCGGCGCGGAAATCGCGGGCCACTCCCACCGCGCCGCCCAGCCAACAGGCGGCAACGCCCACGCCTCCCCAGGCGAAGCCGGGGCGGCTGTGATACCAGCCGGTTCCACCCAGGGCCACTGCCGGAACGTGGTCGAAGTGCACGGTTCCACTGGGGATCTCCCGGAGGCCGCGCGCCACCCAGGCGGGCTCTTCGCACCGTACCCCGGGGTGGCGGAGGTCGACGGCGAAAGCCGCCCTGCCGCCGTCGTCCGTATGGGCGGTGATGACGGCACGGTCCAGGCTTGCAGCCAAGGAGCACCACGGTTTGGCCCCGTCCAGGACCACCGTGCCGCCGTCGCGGCTGGCCCGCAGGCTGACGCCGGGGGCCTCTGCCGCGAAGACGCCCCATGACGCTCCGACGCCTTCCCCGGGCGGCTGGTCAGCGGTATCCGTGCCGGCAGCTTGGGAAAGAATGGCAATGGCGTCCATATGCGGCTCTAATACCCGGGCTGCCGCCACGTCAATGGCGGCGACAGAGGCCAGGAGCTCCCATAACAGCTGCGTCCGGCCTTCTCCGGGACGCGGCCAGGTTTCGCCCGCTTCCACGGCCAGGGCCAGCAGGGCAGTGACGTCGCCTGCAGCGTCCGGAACTGCGCGCAGGAATGAGCTCCACGGGGAGATGCCGGCGTCGGTGGAATCAAAGAAGACAGAAGTGGTTACCGCTTGCAAACGTTCCTCCATCGACGCTGGGGGCGCCCGGCCCCCGGGACGCATCTACACAGCTTACTTACTATTTGGCGGGAGGATGCGGGCAACGGCGAATCCGTCCCAGCCTTTGGAGCCCACGGTCTGGATTACGGTGGCGTCCAGGCGCGGGTGGTTGCCCAGGAGCGTGAGTGCGTCAATGATTCCGGGCGCATTGACCGGATCCATGCCCGGGTCCAGGACTGCCCCCTCCCAGATGGTGTTGTCCACCACCACGGTGGCACCCGGCCTGCCCAGCCTGACGGCCCACTCAAGGTAGTGGCTGTTGTTCTGCTTGTCGGCGTCAATGAAGATGAAGTCGAACGGTTCCCGGTCCTCTTCCTCAAGGGCGGCAAGGGTGTCGAGCGCCGGCCCCAGCCGGATCTCCACTTTCTCCCCCAGGCCGGCGCCGTCAATGTTCGCCCACGCCACCTCGGCGTGCTGGGGCAGGTATTCGCACGTGACCAGCGTGCCACTGGGCGGAAGGCCCCGGCCCAGCCAGATGGTGCTGTAGCCGGCCAGTGTCCCGATTTCCAGGATGCGGCGGGCCCCGGACATCTGGACCAGCAGCTTCAGCAGCTTCCCGGCGTTGGGTGCCACCTCGATGGCGGGCATCCCGGCATCCGCCGCCGCCCGGATGGCCTGCTGGAGGGCCGCATCCGGATGCACCACGGTTCGGGACAGGAACTCTTCGGTGGCTATCCACTCCGGACGGGGCTTGTGCTCGAACATGGGCACAGTTTGGCACGGGGCGCCGTGGGGGTCCAGATGCGTCCGGTCCTCCCGCGGGCTCAGGATTCCTGGGCCAGTGCGCCTTCCAGGCGGTCCACTTTCGCGGTGAGTTCGCCCGAGTAACCCGGCCGGATATCAGCCTTGATCACCAACGACACCCGGCTGCCGTAACGTCCCACAGCCTCGGTGGCACGCTTGACGACGTCGAACACCTCGTCCCATTCACCCTCGATGGTGGTGAACATCGAATCCGTCCGGTTGGGCAGACCCGACTCCCGGACGATCTTCACCGCGGCGGCAACGGCGTCGTGCACTGAAGCGTCGTCGGGCCTGGCGCCCTCGCTGGGAACACCTGAGGGAGCCACGGAAAATGCAAGCAACATGCCCCCAGTGTCCCACGCGGATCCCGCCCGCCGCAGGCTGGACCACCGGCAGCGGCCGTCACATAAGCGCCTACCCTGCGGTAACCATGCCGGCCGGAGCCTCCGTTGCTAACCTGTTGGCCATGAGCCTCGCAGTCGCCCGAAAGCCCCTCCGTGCGGACGCAGCGCGGAACGTGGACAAGATCATCACGGCGGCGCGCCAGTGTTTCCGGGAATTCGGTCCCGAAGTGCCGCTCCAAACCATCGCAACAACGGCCGGAGTGGGCCCGGCTACCCTGTTCCGGAACTTCGCGGACAAGGAAGAACTGGTCCTCGCTGCGCTCAACCGGCAACTCCGCCTTACCGTGGACCCCGTCATGGACGGCGCCCTGGCCGATATCGACGCCACAGCGGGGTTGCTGCGCGTACTCGAAGCACTGATGGCGGCCGCCAGCGCCGACGCCAACCTGCTGTGCGCCGTCGCCGGACGGCGGGAACTCCTCACCGGGATCACCGGTTCGCTCATGGAGTCCATCAGTGTGCTGCTGGTCCGGGGACAAGGACAGGGCACGCTGCGTGCCGACATTTCCATGACCGACATGTTCCGGCTGCTTGCCATGCTGATCGGCGTGGTGGACACCATGGAGCCCGGCTCCGATGCGTGGCGGCGGCCCCTGGCGCTGGTGGAGGATGCCATCCGCGCCGACCGGCCGGCGCGTCCGCTTCCCGCGCACGTGCCTGTCCCGGCCCCCACGGCCTGAACCGGCCCTGGCCCACTGGCCATCCGCCGCGGAGCCGCCGCGCCAGGTCCATTGCCGGGTGGGGTCCATTGCCGGGCGGGATACATTGTGGGGGCGGCTACATTGTGGGGGCGGCTACATTGTGGGGGCCTTGTCCAGTGCCATAGAATCTGGAGAGGTTAAGCAGCCAGCCGCGGGAATTTCAGCTGGAGGCGACCCATGAGCAATTTTGCGCCCTTCCGCCGCGCAATGGCAGCACTGCAATGAACAGTTCACACCTTGTCCGCTACCTCACGGACCCCCGTGGCCCCGAGGAAGTTCTCCCGGTGCTGGAGCCTGCGGAACTCGCGGAGCTGCTGGACGCCCTCTACCAGAACCTTGATACGCCAGAGCCCGAGTTTGGCGCCGAGGCGTGGTACGAGATGGCAGTCGAGGAAAGCTGCCGCAGGGCCGCTTCGCCAGATGGAGCCAGCCAAAGACTGGCTTAGCCAGCGAGCCCCCGCCCGGGGCTCATCCCGGACAGCACGGAAATGCAACCCGCCCCTGCTCGATGCCGGGCACGGCAGTCAGGATTCTTCCGGGGCCTTTTCTGCAGCATCGCCTTTGCCCTCGGGCCGGCCCGGTTCGGCGTCGTGGGCGTGCGGGTGGTGTTCGTGGAACTCGTTGGGGACGTGTTCTTTCGCTTCCATCAGGTGCTGCTGCAGCTTTTCTTCCGCATCCCGGCGTCGCCTGGCAGTGTCCCGCAGTTCCCGGGTTCCTTCCGAGCCGCGGGGATCAAGATAGGCGGACCGCTGCTTCGCAGGCTGCTCCGCTGGCGAACTCCCGGCGGAGTAATCTTCCGGCCTGTCTTTCCCGGCGTCCTCGGTGCCCTGGCCGTCTTCCGGCCCGGCGGGCCGTGACTGTTCGTCCATTTCGGTTCCTCCTTTGTGGCAGCGCCCGTGAGGGCCGCCTCTGTTCCAGTGCACCATACGCGGCACCCGGAAGGCTGGGGGCGTTAGGCCCTGCCGCCCTCAGCCCGCTTGCGGACCTCCCGGCGCACCAGGGCTTGCAAGGCAGGGGCGGACGACGACGGGTCCAGGTCGAGTGCCGCCTGCAGCCTCTGCGACAGGATTTCCAGGTCCTCCGGCGGCACGTCCGACAGGCCTGCAAAGCGCTTGAAGAAACGTTTGGCGGGAAGTCCCGCCCGGCGTCGAGCATTTTTTTGCCGGGGACCGCCCGCCAAGTCCCTTGCCACCTGCAGCTTGTTTTCCATGGGTGCCGTTCATCGCGAATGCCGTGGCCAGCTGCATAAGCCGATTTCATGATACAACCGGCAAACCACGCAGGGCGTGATCTATATCACTCTGTGATGCTGGTGGTCAGTTCCAGCCCAGCAGCCTCAGCAGCGCCGCGGTTCCTGCCCCGGCGATAACCACCACCAGGAAAGGCGCCCGGAACGCCAGGGCCACCGCGGCCGCGGCCAGCGCACCCAGCCGCGCGTCGGCGGCCAGCGCCTGTCCGGAGGCCACGGCGTTGACCACGGTCAGCGAGGCGAGCAGCCCGATGGTCATGGTGCCGGCAATACGCGAGGCACGAGGGTCCGCCAGGAGCTTGGCAGGAACGAAATACCCCACGAGTTTCCACGCGTAGGCAAGGGCACACGCGATCAGCAGCCAGATCCACAGGCTCATGGGGCGGCCGCCCGGCCAGTGGTGTCGCCGCGCTCCGCGCCTGCCTGCGGTGCACTCCCGCGAGCGTGGCGGCCGGCCGGGTGCCCGTATGGCTCGATGTCCGGTTCGAGGCCTTCGTCACGCCGGCCGTGGCCTAGCCATCCCGCCAGCGCCGCCACCACAGCTGCCACCAGGATAGGGACCCCCGGCGGCACGAACGGCACGGCAATCACGGTGGCTACGGCGCACGCCACCGCGATCGCAACGGGCTCCCGGCCCTTTAGCCGCGGCCAGAGCAGTGCGAGGAACGCTGCCACGGCGGCGCCATCGAGTCCCCACTTCTTGGGATCGCCCAGGCCGCTCCCGGCCAGGGCGCCTACGAGCGTGAAGATGTTCCACAGCACATAAATGCCAATCCCGGCGGTCCAGAATCCGCGGCGCTGCTCGGCCGGATCCGTCTGTCCGGTGCTGGTGGCGGTGGACTCGTCGATGGTCAGCTGCGCACCCACGTACTTGCGCCAGCCGCTGGGCCTCAGCAGCGCGTTCAACTGCATGCCGTAGATGCCGTTGCGCATGCCCAACAAGGTGGCGGCGCTCATGGCCGCGATACCCGAGCCTCCTCCGGCAACGACACCGATGAACGCGAACTGCGAGCCGCCGCTGAACAGGAGCAGGCTCAGCGCCATGGTCTGCCACAGGTTGAGGCCGGACGTCACTGACAACGCCCCAAAGGAGATTCCATACAGGCCGGTAGCGATGCTGATGGAGATTCCCACCTTCACCGCGGGCGAGCCCGTCAGTTTCACGGCCGGCGTCCCGGCGGGCACCCTGGCGAGGCCGGCTTCCGCAGGCTCCAGGCCCACAGGATCAGTGGCGCCTGCAGCGGGAGCCGCAGCGAGTGGATCTTCCGGCGGCGGGGCGAACCCTCCGGACCGTACGCCCGCACCAGGGCGTCGACGTGCCCTGCCAGGAATGCGGTTAACATTCCGGTGAGGGCGGTGGCAGTCAGCTTCCGGGTAGGCGGGAGGAGGACGCCGACGGCGGCAGCCAGTTCCAGCAGCCCGCTCACCGCGATCCATTCGTCCCGGGAAAGGAGCGCCAGCGGGTGCTGGGGCACCTGAGGCAGACCGGGTTGCGGATCCACGCGGCAGAGGTATTCCGGAACAACGTCACGGAAGAAACCAGGGTCCCGGAAATGCTTGCCGGCACTGGCCAGCAGGAGGGCACCCATGGCAGCGGCGGACAAGCCTTGGAGTGGAAGGCAGTGCAAGGGCAGGACGTGCAAGGGCAGGACGTGCAAGGGCAGGCCCTGGACAGCGGGGCCGGACCGGGGAAAAGACATGGAACCACTCAACCACAGCAGGAGCCGGCGCTCGAAACCCGGCTGGCCCGGCCGCGGCGGGGCGGAAAAGAGGCGACGCGGGGCCTTTCCTTCAGGCCCAGGTCAGCGTGGAACTGCCGTAGCCCGGGGGCGGAGACGGATAGTCCAGGGGCCGGCCGCCGGAAAGCAGCGGCGGCCCAACGTAGCGGAGCACGCCGTAGGGGCTGTCCATGGTGCGGCACTCCGGTGCTGCCAGCTCCCCGCGGCCTGCCTCGGTGTCCGGCAACGCAAACAGTTCCTCCGCCGTCCGGGCCAGAGACAGGTGCGCAGCGGCGCCCACCCCCGCCTGCCTGCGGCTGTCCAGCAGGTGGATCACCGCCGCCGCCACGCCGTACCCTGTGGCGTGGTCCAGCGCCTGGACCGGGAGGGCACCCGGGCGCCAGCCGTCGTCGTCGTTCCTCCCGTACGCGCGGGCAATCCCGCAGGCGGCCTGGACAATGCTGTCGAAGCCGCGCAGGCCGCTCCAGTGCCCGGTCGTGCCCCAACTGTTGAGGGTAACCACCACCAGGCCCGGGTGTGCGGCCAGCAATTCCCGGGGGTTGAGCCCAAAACGGTCCAGGGCGGCGTGCCGGTAGCCGGTGACCACTACATCCGCGCCGGCCAGGAGCTGCCGCAGGCTGTGCTGGTTTGCCGGGAGGCCAAGATCGGCTTCCGCGCTGCGCTTGCCGAATGCCGTGTCCACGAACTGGTCCGCGATCTCGGGGAAAGCCGGCGGGTCGATCCGGAGGACATCCGCTCCGAGCGCGGCCAGCAAACGGGTGGCGACGGGCCCTGCGATAACCCGGGTCAGGTCCAGGACGCGGACGCCACCCAGGGGCCGGCCAACAGTGTGCCGACGACCCGGGGTTGTTGCGGCGACGTCAGCCAGGCCCAGGCCCGCCGTCGCACCATCGGCAAACTCCACAGCGGCCCAGGGTCCTTGGCCGGCGGCCCGGCCCATGTCCGTCGCCAGCCATTCGGTGCGGGTCCTTACGGCCGCAGCGATCCCGCCGTTGCCTTGGATGGCAGCTTCCGCCTGCAGCGACGGCATGGCGCGGAGTGCCTGGTCCGCGTCATCGGCGGAGGACGCCCCCAGCGCCTGCAGCAGCCGCTGCTCATGGTGCGGGTAGTTGGCGTGCAGCCGGATCCAGCCGTCCGCGGTGCGCCGGAAGCCCGACAGCGGCGCAAAGCCCTGCAGCTGGCGCCCCTCGATCCGCAGGTGCCCGAAGGAGTCGAAGGCTGCCGCCGTCAAGGCAGCGGAGGTGCTGAACCGGCCCGCGTCACCCGTGTACCGGTTCAGCGCCTCCGCCGCTGCCCCCACCGACTGCAGGGCCAGACCCTCCACGTCCAGCGGACCGGCCCACCACCTGCGCGGGAAGGATCCGCCGACGCCGCCCTCCGCCACGGCCGTCCTACTTCGCCTGCGGTGACGCCACGCGGAGCTGGCCCAGGACCCGGGCCGGCACATTGGTGGTGATCTCCTGGATGCCCAGGTCCTGGCACAGGTCAACGTCCTCCGGCGCGTCGACCGTCCAGACCCTGAAGCGCCGGCCGGAGTCCAGCCAGCGGCGGACGGTGTCCCGGCGTTCGCGGACATAGTCGATGCCGGGACCCGCCATGCCCACCAGGCAGTCGTCCAGGATTTGTTCGCCCTCAAGTTGGGTGGCCTTCATCAGGTTGGCGATCGCTCCGCCGGTAATCGGGCCCACGCCCAGTCCGCCGCGTATCTCGTGGACGGTGAGATCGTCCACGAGCTGGCAAATGTAGCGGGGCGGGACGGATTCCAGGAGGTGGCGGACTGAATCGGGGCTGAAACTCATGAAGGTCACGGCCACGTTGTCCAGCGTGGAGCTTTCCGGATCCCAGCCTTCGCTGCGGAGCACTTCCAGTACCCGGTCCTCCAGCTTGAGCTGGTAAGGGCTTGGATGCTTGAGCTCGATGGCCAGGCCCACGGGCCGCCCCGCACCGCGAAGGATGTCCAGGAGCTCCGGAAGGGTGAGGAACTGCTCGGAACGGGCGCCGTAGGCTTCGGGAATCCGCGCCCCCTTCCAGGACGAAAAGTCCAGCTGCCGCAGTTCGTGCAGGGTCCGGTCCGCCACCGGCCCCGTGCCGTCCGAGGTACGGTCCAGGTTGGCGTCGTGGAGCAGTACCACGTGCTGGTCCCGGGTCAGGTGGACATCGCACTCCACCCCGTCGGCCCCGTCAGCCAAGGCCTGCAGGTAGGCGGCGCGGGTATGTTCAGCGTAGGTGCCGCTGGAGCCCCGGTGGGCGTAGACCAACGGCCGTTGCGGCACAGACTCGTCAGTTGTCATGCTCACACGGTAGCGGACCGGCTTCCGCCTTCGGGGCTAGGCTTGGCACATGCAGGTGAACTCTGAGGCAACTACCGGGCACGCCGCGCAGGATGCACCAGCGGAGGCGACGCGGCAGGTGCGGCAGGGCACCTTGGCGGCAGGTGCCGTCGTCGCCCGCGATCCTGGCGCCGGTGACGCCGAAAAGGCGGCAGCGCTGCGGAAAATGAAGCTGCTGGCGCTGAGCCTGCTCATTGCCATGGCCGTGATCTTTGTCTTCGCGTTTGCCCTCCAGAAGGACTACCCGTGGTTGCAGTACGTGCGCGCAGCCGCCGAGGGGGGCATGGTGGGCGCGCTCGCCGACTGGTTTGCCGTCACTGCCCTGTTCAAATACCCCATGGGCATCAAGATTCCGCACACCGCGATCATCCCCCGCCGGAAAGACCAGATCGGCGCTTCCCTGGGCGAATTCGTGGAGACGAATTTTCTCTCCGAACAGGTGGTCCAGGACAAGCTGGCAAGCGTCAACATCGCCGGCCGTGCCGGCCAGTGGCTGGCCGCGCCGGGTGGTGCGGAGCGGGTGGCCAAGGAAGGTGCCGCCGTGATCCGCGGCGCCTTTAAGGTTTTGAATGACGACGACGTCCAAGCCGTCATCGAGGGCATGGTGCGCAAGCACCTGCTCACCCCGCCGTGGGGCCCGCCGGTGGGCAGGCTCGCCGAGCGGATCTTCCATGACGGTCACCACCACACCCTGGTGGACCTGATGGTGGACCGCGCCGCGGACTGGGTGGACGACAACCACGAGACCGTCAGCCGCCTGGTGTCCGACCGCTCCCCCACCTGGGTGCCGCAGTTCGTGGACGGGCTGGTGGGCGACAAGGTGTACGTAGAGATTCTGAAGTTCGTCCGGGCCGTCCAGGCCGACCCCAACCACCAGGTGCGGCAGTCGATCGACAAGTACCTGAACGACCTCGCGCAGGACCTTCAGCACGACCCGGCCATGATCGCCCGGGCCGAGGACATCAAGGCCCAGGTCCTGGGTGATCCCGAGGTGCGCGAACTCGCGTCCCGCACGTGGGGCACCGTCAAGAATGCGCTGCTCGGTGCCGTGGACGATCCCGACAGCGAACTCACCATCAAATTCAAGGCAGCCGTGCGGGATTTCGGGACCAGGCTGGTGGGCGACCCCGAACTGGCGGGAAAGGTCAACGCCTGGATCGGAGACGCCGCGGCCTACCTGGTGAAGACTTACCGCTCGGACATCGCCGGGGTCATCACGGACACGGTGGCCCGTTGGGATGCCGAGGAGACCTCGCAGAAGATCGAACTGCAGGTGGGCAAGGACCTGCAGTTCATCCGCATCAACGGCACGGTGGTGGGCTCCCTGGCGGGGCTTGCGATCTTCACAGTGGCGCAGCTCATCTTCGGGTAGCTTTCGCTCCCGCAGGTCCCGGGTGCGTTTGGCGCGTACGACGGCGGGATGAGGCTCGCACGCTCACGGCACCTTGGTTGCGCCACGACGTTGGGGCACCGGCAGCTGCTGGGGAGGGACTGGGCGGCAGGCCTAAATGTCAGTGCCTCGTTGGATCATGTGTTTATGGGAATCGGTTCTGATTTGGCGGTGGTGATGGAGGGTGTTTCTGCCTCTGTTGCTGCGCTCAGCGGGCTGGTTCGGGTGGATGGTTCCTTCGCTTCAGGTACCGGCACTGGCGCTGATGTGGATGTGTTGCAGCGGCGGTATGAGTTATGTCTGGGGCGGCTGGAGGTGGTGGCCCGGTTGGAGGCGCAGCTGGCGGCGGTGAAGGCGCGGGATGTGGCGGATGCGGTTGAGATCCAGCATGCTCTGCGTCCGCCGGACGCTCCGGTGGAGGAGCGCACGTTCGCGGAGATGTCGGTGGTGGAGGAGATCGCTGGGGTCCTGACCATCAGTTCGGGGGTTTCCGGGGCGCTGGTGGAGCAGTCCCGCCGGGTCTGCTCCCTGCCGCCTGTGGTCGAGGCCCTGTCCACGGGTGCGGTGTCGTGGCAGCACGCCCGGATCGTTGCCGACGAAACCGAAGGACTCACCCCCGACTCTGCCGCCGGCCTGGTGGCGCACTTCTTCGACCCTGACGCGCCCAACCCGGCCCGGGGCGCGGCGCCCGGTGACCTTGTCCCGTCCCGGTTCCGGGCGAAGGTCCGGGCCTGGCGGGAACGCCACCACCCCGAAACCCTGGAAAAACGCCATGCCAAGGGGGTGGCGGACCGGCGGATGGATTACGCCCCGGACCACGACGGGATGGCCTGGCTCTCGCTCTACCTGCCCGGGGACACCGCGTGCGCGATCTGGAACCGCAGCACCGCCACCGCCCGCGGCCTCCAAACCCCCGACGAGCCCCGCACCCTCACCCAGCTCCGCGCCGACGTCACCGCGTCCCTGCTCCTCGGCGCCGGAAACGCGACAGCCCCGGGCGAAGCTGCCGCAGATGCCGGTGCTATCGGCAAGATCCCCACGCCGCGGGCTGATGTCCTGGTCACGGTCCCGGTGTTCTCGCTGCTGGGCCTCACCGATGAGCCGGCCGTGCTGGACGGGATCGGGCCGATCCCGGCATCCATGGCACGAAAGCTCGTCGCCGGCGGCGCGGAATCGTTCTACCGGGTCCTGGTCGACCCCCGCGACGGGGCACCCCTGGAAATAGGCCGCACCCGCTACCGGCTCCCCGAGACCATCAAACAATGGATCCGGCTACGGGACCGCACATGCACCTTCCCCGGCTGCACCAACCACACCCCCGACAACGACACCGACCACCTCAACCCCTGGCACCACGGCGGCACCACCGGAACCCACAACCTGGCCCAACTCTGCCCCCGACACCACCGCCTCAAACACCACACCACCTGGACCCCCGACCCAGCCACCAAAAACGAACCACCCGGCTGGACCTCACCCACCGGCCGACACTACAAACCCGAACAACACGACCCCCAACCAACCCACTGGCCACCAGGAACCCTGCCGGCCAGAACTAAAGCAATGCCCGTCCAATTCCACGGCGAACAGGCAGGCATTGAAGACCTCCCGCCATGGGAACCGGACGACGCCAACCTCATAGACCTCAACGACCTGTCACCGGAAGACCCCCTGTGGGTAGAGTTCTTCGAGACGCCGTTCGCCCTGTCGGAGTGACTCCGGATCAGCCGGAGGTGAAGCTGGGGCGACTTCGGTTCAGCCGGATGTGACGCTGGGGCGACCCCGGTTCAGCCGAAGTAACCCAGGCCCGGTCAGAGTGACTCCGGTACAGCCGGACGTGACGCTGAGGCGATTCCGGTCAGCTGCGGTGCCGCTGGAGCAGCTAAGCCGGCATGCCCTACGGCTGCAGGCTCCTAGGCGAAGGACTCCAGCCCGACGCCGGCTGCCTCAAGCCCTGCCCTGATCCGGACCGCCATCTCTACGGCGTCAGGAGTCCCACCGTGAATGCACAGGGAGTCCGGCCGGACCGCAATGACAGTTCCGTCCGCGGCCGCCACTTCGCCTCGCGTAGCCAGGCGAACAGCCCGTTCGACAACCGCATCAACGTCGTACAGGACGGCATCGTCCTCGGAAAGCGGCACCAGGCTGCCATCGGCGCGGTAGGCACGGTCGGCGAAGGCCTCGACGAACACCGGGTGCCCCGCTTCCTTGGCCTGCTTGAGCAGCTCCGAGCCGGGGAAGCCCAGGATGGGCAGGCCGGGATCGTAGGCGTTGACGGCCGCCACCACGGCGGAGGCTTGCTCGGCGTCATGGATCACCGCTTCATACAGGGCTCCGTGCGGCTTGACGTAGTCCACAGAGGCACCCACCGCATGCGCTACGCCGTCGAGCGCCCCCAGTTGGTACAGCACGTCACCGAAGAGCTCATCAAAACTCATGTCCAGCGCGCGGCGGCCGTAGCCGGCCAGATCGCGGTAGCCGAGGTGGGCCCCGACGGTGACATCCAGTTCGTAGGCGGCCCTGCAGCTGTCCAGCATGGTGATGGGGTCACCGGCGTGGAGGCCGCACGCCACGTTTACGCTGGTGGCCACCTGGAACATCGCCGGATCGCCTCCTGCCGTCCAGGAGCCGAATGATTGCCCTACGTCAGCGTTGAGATCCAAGTGTGTTGCCTTCCAGCGTCAGGTTGTCCGGCGCGGCAGCGGCGGTCAGCTCGCCGGGAATGGTGTCCGGCATCGGCCCAAAAGCCTCGCGGGCGTTCCTGGCCACTGCGCGGCCCATCATGAGGTTACCGGCTCCACCCACAACAGCCCCTATCCCGAAGGGAAGGGCGCGGCCAAATAACGCAGTGCCCTGCCGCTTCAGGAGGTTCTTCAGGAAGGCCGACTGGATCCGCTTACGGACGCTCCCGAATCCCGGCACCACCATCGACTTGGACAGAACGCTCCCCCAGGCATTGCCTGCGCTGTTGCCGGCTGCCTGGCCGCTGAGGGTCCCCAGCAGCGCAGTGCCCTCTTCGCCGAGCATGATGGCCATGACCATGGTGCCGGCTTTCTCCGGGTTGGTCAGCCTGATGCCGTGCAGTTCAGCCAGCGACGTTGCGTAAAGGGCCGTGGCTTCCAGGAAGCCAACGGTGGCGGCCGCGGAAAGTCCCAGCGACGCCACGGTTCCAACGCCGGGGACGACGGCGGTGGCACCCACCAGGGCGCCTCCTCCGGCTACAGCCCGGAGGTAGTCGCGTTCCGCGATGTCTGCCAACTGCGCGGCTGTTGCCCGCGGATGCTTCTTCTGGAGCCTCCGGATGTAGCCCACCACCAATGGCCGCTGGATCTGCACGGCCTTCAGGAGCATGTTGTGAACGCCGGGCTTGGGCTTGCCCTGGGCGTCAAACATCGCGTTATGGGCGGTTTCCTGTGCGATACGGAGTGCGGGGTTGCTGCGCCGGGCCATGGTCACCTTCATTCAAATCGACCTGCAGCGCGTGGCTGCCGTGTCATCCCATCCTAAGTGGATAAACACTAAGCATGCTTACACTTTTTGGGCCGGCTCTTCTGCGTCCGCGCGTTCGCCGCGGCGACCGGCGGCCTCGTCGGCCCGAAGCTCGGCCCGGAAGACCTCGAAGCGGGCCAGGTGCGCGGGACGGCGCCGGAGAATGGCCCACGCCACGCCGAGGATGACGAACCAGACGGGAGTCACCAGCAGGGCAGCGAGCGTGTCGGGCTGGGTGGTCAGGGCCCAGAGAACGAAGGCGAAGAACGCGTACACCACCCACACGGCGGGGATGCCACCGGGCATCTTGAACTTCGAGGCCGCGTGCAGGTGCGGGCGGCGACGCCGGAAAGAGATGTAGCTCGCGAGGATGATCGACCAGACAAAGACGAAGCAGACGGCCGACACGGTGGTCACCATTTCAAAGGCCATGCCAACATCCTGGCCCGCATACATGAGTACGACGCCGGACAGCAGCAGGACGCAGGACAGGAACAGCGCGTTGCTGGGCACCTTCCTCGTGGAGAGCCGGCTGAAGACACCGGGGGCGTCGCCTTCCTGGGCCAGGCCGAAGACCATGCGGGACGTGGAGTAGATGCCGGAGTTCGCAGAGGACATCGCCGAAGTGAGGACCACCAGGTTGACCACCGTGGCCGCGGCGCCGAGGCCGGCCAGGGAGAACATCCCGATGAAGGGGCTGTGGCCGGCGGCGAACTGGGTCCACGGGGTGACTGCCATGAGGATGACCAGCGCGCCGACATAGAAGAGCAGCACGCGGACGGGGATGGCGTTGATGGCCCTGGGCAGCGTGCGCTCGGGATTCTTGGCCTCGGCGGCGGTGGTGCCCACCAGTTCGATGCCCACGAAGGCGAATACTGCAATCTGGAATCCGGCCACGAAGCCCATGAACTCATTGGGGAAGAACCCGCCATGGCTCCACAGGTTGGTGAAGCTAGCCGTGCCTGCGTCGCTCTGGAAACCGGTGAAGATCATGAAAAGTCCCACGATGATCAGGGCCGCGATGGCGACGATCTTGATGAGGGCGAACCAGAACTCTGTCTCGCCGAACGCCTTGACCGTGGCGAGGTTCAGCAGCAGCAGGATGCCCACCGTGGCCAGGCCCGGGATCCAAAGCGGCAGCGCCGGCCAAAGTTCTTTTGAGTACCCGGCGATGGCGATGACGTCCGCGATTCCGGTGATCACCCAGCAGAACCAGTACGTCCACCCGGTGAAGAAGCCTGCCCACGGACCCAGGAGGTCGGCGGCGAAATCACTGAAGGACTTGTAGTTCAGGTTGCTCAGCAGCAACTCGCCCATGGCCCGCATGACGAAGAAAAGCATGAAGCCGATGATCATGTACACGAAGATCACGGAAGGTCCGGCGGCGGAAATGGTCTTGCCGGAACCCATGAACAGGCCTGTGCCGATCGCGCCACCAATGGCGATGAGCTGGATATGCCGGTTGGTGAGTTGCCGTTCCAGGTGGGGAGGCCCGCTGCGGGCCGCCGTGGCAGCACCCTGGCCGCGGGCTGGTTCGCTGTTGGACGTGGGGGGATGAATCGCCATGAGGAACTCCATCGATAAAGCGGCTTTTGGAGCCGCAAAGATTTGGTTCCTCCCCGCTCTGTTGTGGACCTGAGAGTTTCCGCAGCCAAAGCCGCTTGCACCGTCGGTGAGCCAAGGTCATGCCCGGCTGCTTTCCAGAGTTGCCTGTCCGCGGCGGTACGTGGGCCTGGGAGTTTCCTGGGGAGGGTTTGCTCCTACGGCGCCTGCTGGGTGTACCCGGCAGGACTCTCCCGCCGCAGGTCGAAGGCGTATTCAGTTGGAGGTCGGCGGCTTTTTGGGCCGCCGCCGGGCATGCACGGGACAGGCGCCGACTGGTAGGCCGCTCCGGATACGCTGAGCCAGCCACCGGCGGCGCCAATCCCGGGTTCAGTGTGGTGTCCGTCACGATCGAATGTCAAACCCCTTTCGACACAAGCGGGGAACGAAGGCATCACGCGCCCAGTCAAGCCCCTCACCGAACCTGCCCGATTTGCCACGGACGGGTCTATCCCGGTACCTTGTGAGCCGAATCACCCACATTTGAATAAGCCTTTCGAGCTGTGACGGGAGAGTCCTCCCGGCGAAACACCGGTCAGGCGCCGTAGGAGCAAATCCTCCCCAGGAATCTCTCAGGCCCCCGTACCGTCACGGCGAGGCGACTCTGGAAAGCAACCAGGCTCCGGCCTGGTTCACCGACGGTGCAAGCGGTCCCCTGCCAACAGCAGGCAACGCGGAATCTCTCAGGTCCAATACAGAGCGGGGAGGAACCCATCCCACGCCGTGCCACCCTGGCCGGCCAGACCTGGAGTTCCTCATGACGATTCATTCGCATCCAACATCCTTCGTGGACCGCCATATCGGCGCGCGCCGCCAGGCCGACATCGACACCATGCTCAAGGCCATCGGCTACGACAGCCTGGATGGCCTGGTTGACGTGGCCGTCCCCGCGCCCATCCGCCAGGAAACTGCGCTCAAGCTGACCGGCGCCCTCAGCGAGGTTGAAGTCCTCACGGAACTGCGGAAGCTTGCCGCCAAGAACAAGACGGCAGTCCAGATGATCGGCCAGGGTTACTACGACACCGTGACGCCGCCGGTGATCCGCCGCAACATCCTGGAATCCCCGGCCTGGTACACCGCCTACACGCCCTACCAGCCGGAAATCTCGCAGGGCCGGCTTGAGGCGCTGCTGAACTTCCAGACCATGGTGCAGGACCTGACGGCGCTCCCGATAGCCAACGCTTCCTTGCTGGATGAAGCCACCGCCGTGGCCGAGGCCGTGCTGCTGATGCGCCGCGCCAACAAGTCCGCGGCAGCCAAGGACGGCAAGACTGTCCTGGACATCGACGTACTTCCGCAGACCATCGCTATTGTCAGGGGCCGTGCGGAGGCGCTGGGCTTCGAGGTGGAGGTCGCGGACCTGTCCAAGGGCCTGCCCGAGGGTGCCATCAACGGCATCGTGCTGCAGCAGCCCGGCGCCTCCGGCCGCGTATGGGACCAGTCCGCCGTCATCACCGCTGCCAAGGACCGCGGCGCGCTGGTCACCGTGGCTGCGGACCTGCTGGCCCTGACACTGATCACACCTCCGGGCGAGCAGGGCGCGGACATTGCCGTCGGCTCCACCCAGCGTTTTGGCGTGCCGCTGTTCTTTGGGGGGCCGCACGCCGCCTACATGGCCGTCCAAAAGGGGATGGAACGTACCGTCCCGGGCAGGATCGTCGGCGTCTCCAAGGACAACGCCGGCACGCCTGCCTACCGGTTGGCCCTGCAGACCCGCGAGCAGCACATCCGCCGCGAGAAGGCCACGTCCAACATCTGCACCGCCCAGGCGCTGCTGGCCATCGTGTCCTCCTTCTACGCCGTTTACCACGGCCCCGACGGCCTGAAGGCGATCGCAGAGACCGTCCACAACAAGGCCAGGGTCCTGGCAACAGCACTCACGTCACTGGGCCGCGAACTGGTCACGGACTCCTTCTTCGACACCCTCACCGTCCGCGTTCCGGGCAAGGCCGCCAAGGTGGTCACCGCCGCTGAAGCCCGCGGCATCAACCTGCGCTTCATCGATCCGGACACGGTAGGCGTCTCCGTTGATGAGACGACGACGGCGGCAACACTTTCCGCCGTCGCCGTCGCCTTTGGCGCCGGTCCGGTGGGTGACGCTCAGGGATTCGAACTGCCCGACACTATTTTGCGCACCTCGGCCTATCTGCAGCACCCGGTGTTCAATACGCACCGGTCTGAAACCCAGTTGCTGCGTTACATCCGGAAGCTCTCGGACCGTGACCTGGCGCTGGACCGGACGATGATTCCGTTGGGTTCGTGCACCATGAAGTTGAACGCGACGGCCGAGATGGAGGCCATCTCCTGGCCGGAGTTCGCCTCGATCCACCCGTTCGCCCCGGACTCCCAGACCGAGGGCTGGCGCGAACTCATCACCGGCCTGGAAGCGGACCTGGCCACGATCACCGGGTATGACCAGGTCTCCATCCAGCCCAACGCGGGCTCCCAGGGCGAGCTCGCAGGGTTGCTCGCGATTCGCGGCTACCACCACTCCCGCGGCGAGCAGCAGCGCACCGTCTGCCTGATCCCGGCCTCGGCGCACGGCACCAACGCCGCCTCCGCCGTCCTCGCCGGCATGAAGGTCGTCGTCGTGGCCACCGCCGCTGACGGCACGATCGACCACGAGGACCTGACGGCCAAGATCGAGGCCAACAAGGACGTCCTGTCGGCCATCATGATCACCTACCCCTCCACCCACGGCGTCTTCGACGGGGACGTCCGCGAAGTCTGCGAAGCCGTCCACGCCGCCGGCGGCCAGGTCTACATCGACGGGGCCAACCTGAACGCCCTGGTGGGGCTGGCCCAGCCGGGCCGGTTCGGCGGGGACGTGTCCCACCTGAACCTGCACAAGACCTTCTGCATCCCGCACGGCGGCGGGGGACCCGGCGTCGGGCCCGTTGCCGCCAAGGCGCACCTGGCACCGTTCATGCCGGGCGATGCGAACAAGGCCGCGCACGAACCCGGGCACGGGGTGGCGATCTCGGCGTCCCGGTTCGGTTCGGCCGGTGTGCTGCCGATCTCGTGGGCGTACGTGAAGCTGATGGGCGGGCAGGGCCTGACCGAGGCCACCAAGTCCGCGCTGCTGGCCGCGAACTATGTCGCGTCCCGCCTGAACGAGTACTTCCCGGTCCTCTACACCGGCGAAGGCGGCCTGGTGGCGCACGAGTGCATCCTGGACCTGCGCGAACTCACCGCGAAGACCGGCGTGACGGCCGAGGACGTGGCCAAGCGGCTGATCGACTTCGGGTTCCACGCCCCCACCCTGTCCTTCCCCGTCGCGGGCACCCTCATGGTGGAACCCACCGAGTCCGAGGACCTCGCCGAGATCGACCGCTTCATCGAGGCCATGATCACCATCCGCCAGGAAATCGACCAGGTGGCCAACGGCGACATCACCCTGGAGGCATCCCCGGTGCGCAACGCACCCCACACTGCGGCCGCCGTCGTCAGCTCTGACTGGGACCGCGCCTACCCGCGGGAGCAGGCGGCCTTCCCCGTTGCCTCGCTCCGCCAGGACAAGTATTTCCCGCCCGTCGGCCGGATCGACGGCGCCGCCGGCGACCGGAACCTGGTCTGCTCCTGCCCGCCCCTCGAAGCGTTCGAGACTTCGACAAGCTCAATCACCGGATTGGAAGACTGATTCCCATGACCGAGAACTACACCGCTCTTTTCGAGCAGCACAAGAAGGCCGGGGCCTCGTTCACGGACTTCGGCGGCTGGCAGATGCCGCTCAAGTACGAGTCTGAACTCGCGGAACACCACGCCGTCCGCAAGGCCGCCGGGCTGTTCGACCTCTCCCACATGGGAGAAGTCTGGGTCACCGGCCCCGACGCCGCCGCGTTCCTGGACTACGCCCTGGTGGGCAAGATCTCCGCGGTCGCCATCGGCAAGGCAAAGTACTCGCTGATCTGCAACGAAGACGGCGGCATCATCGACGACCTCATCACCTACCGCCGGCCATCCCCCGAAGAGGGCGTTGACAGGTACCTGGTGGTGCCCAACGCGGGCAACGCCGCAGTGGTGGCCAAGGAACTCCTGGAACGCTCCGCCGCCTTCGACGTCACTGTGGAGGACGCCTCCGCCAACACCTCGCTGATCGCCGTCCAGGGACCGAATTCCGAAGCGATCCTCCTGACGCTGGTCCCGGCCGAACAGCACGCACTGCTCACCGGGCTCAAGTACTACGCCGCCGTGGAGGTGGGCATCGCCGTCAACGGCACGGTCCAAGACCTGCTCGTGGCCCGGACCGGCTACACCGGCGAGGACGGGTTCGAGATCTATGTTCCCAACCTGGACGCGCCCGCGCTGTGGGAGGCACTGCTCCAGGCCGGCGAAGGCTCCGGCCTGGTGCCCGCCGGCCTCGCCGCCCGCGACTCGCTCCGCCTCGAAGCCGGGATGCCGCTCTACGGCAACGAACTCTCCCGCTACGTCAACGCTTACGCGGCAGGCCTGGGCCCCGTGGTGTCGCTGGCCAAGGAAGGCGACTTCGTGGGCAAGGACGCCCTGGCAGCCATCAAGGCCGCCGGAGTCGGATCAACCATCGGGCAGAAGCTGGTGGGCCTCAGGGGTGCCGGACGCCGCGCCGGCCGCGCCCATTACCCCGTCCTTAAGGACGGAACCCTGGTGGGCGAAGTAACCTCCGGCCAGCCCTCCCCCACCCTCGGATACCCCATCGCCATGGCCTACGTCGAGGTCGAATTTGCTGAAGTCGGCACCGTCCTTGACATTGACCTCCGCGGAAAGCCCGAGCGCTTCGAAGTGGTCCCCCTCCCGTTTTACAGGCGCCAGAAGTAGCTTCCGGGGCTGGGTTCGGCCAGGGGGCCGCACCCGCAGGACCCAACGCCCGCTCACTTCTTGCGGGCATCAACCCAACGCCCGCTCACTTCTTGCGGGAATCAACCCAACGCCCGCTCACTTGTTGCGGGAATCAACCCAACGCTTTCTCACTTTCTCAACACGAACCCAAGGAAACACACATGGCAAAAGTTGTAGCTGAACTGAAATACTCTGCCGAGCACGAATGGGTTGCTGTGGACGGATCCGGGCCTGCGGGGATCGGGATTTCCGCCGTGGCTGCCGACGCGTTGGGCGACATCGTCTACGTGGATCTGCCCGAGGTCGGCTCCATCGTCACGGCCGGCGAAACCTGCGGCGAGGTGGAATCCACCAAGTCCGTCTCCGACCTCTACGCCCCGGTCACCGGCGAGGTCACCGAGATCAACGACGGCGTGGTCTCGGACCCCGCCCTGATCAACAGCGATCCCTACGGTGCAGGCTGGCTCTTCAAGGTGTCCGTCACCGAGGAAGGCCCGCTCATGTCCGCCGAGGAATACGCCGCAGCAAACGGCGGCGAGCTGTGAGCGCCCCGGCAGAAGTGGGCGCCTTCGATCAGGTGGCCTCCCCCAGCCTGAACGCCGACCTGTCCGTCCTGGACCCTGAGGTTGCCGCCAGGATCGACGACGAGCTTGGCCGCCAGCGCGACGGCCTGGAAATGATCGCCTCCGAGAACCACACGGCCGCCGCCGTCATGCAGGCCCAAGGCTCAGTCCTGACCAACAAGTACGCCGAGGGCTACCCGGGCAAGCGCTACTACGGCGGCTGCGAACACGTCGACGTGATCGAGCAACTGGCGATCGACCGGGTGAAGGCCCTGTTCGGCGCGGAGTACGCCAACGTCCAGCCGCACTCCGGAGCGCAGGCCAACGCCTCCGTGATGCACGCCCTGATCAAGCCCGGCGACACCATCATGGGCCTGAACCTGGCGCACGGCGGCCACCTCACGCACGGCATGCGCATCAACTTCTCCGGCAAGCTCTACAACGTGGTGCCGTACCAGGTCCGGGAGGACACCCACACCATCGACATGGCCGAGGTGGAACGCCTGGCCCAGGAGCACAAGCCGCAGCTCATCGTGGCCGGCTGGTCCGCCTACGCCCGCCAGCTGGATTTCGCCGAGTTCCGCCGGATCGCCGATTCCGTGGGCGCGTACCTGATGGTGGACATGGCGCACTTCGCCGGGCTGGTCGCAGCAGGCCTGCACCCGAGCCCGGTGCCGCACGCGCACGTCACCACCTCCACCACGCACAAGACCCTCGCCGGTCCGCGCGGCGGGATCATCCTGAGCAACGACGCCGACATCGCCAAGAAGATCAACTCGGCAGTGTTCCCGGGACAGCAGGGCGGCCCGCTGGAACACGTCATCGCCGGCAAGGCGGTGGCCTTCAAGATCGCCGCCACCGAAGAGTTCCGCGAACGCCAGGAACGTGTGCTCGCCGGCGCGCGCCTGCTGGCAGAACGCCTGGTCCAGCCGGACGTTGTGGCAAAGGGCATCAGTGTGGTCTCCGGCGGCACCGACGTGCACCTGGTCCTTGTCGACCTGCGCAACTGCGAACTTGACGGACAGCAGGCCGAGGACCGGCTCGCCGCGATCGACATCACCGTCAACCGCAATGCCGTGCCCTTCGACCCGCGCCCGCCCATGGTCACCTCAGGCCTGCGCATCGGCACCCCGGCGCTGGCCACCCGCGGCTTCGGCGAGGACGCCTTCCGGGAGGTTGCGGACATCATCGCCGAGGCATTGACGGCCGACGCCGGCGCGGACCTTTCCGGGCTCCGTCACCGCGTCGAGGCCCTCGCCACAGCCCACCCGCTTTACCCAGGCATCGCGCCCCTGTCCTGACCCTGGTTCCGACAGGCTCAACGTACAGTCGTTGAGCCTGTCGGAGCGCCTTTCGAGCAAACAAAGGAAACTACCATGACATTGGCACCTGAAGGCCGGAAGATGCTGCGGATCGAGCAGCGCAATGCTGCCGTTCCGGTGGAGCGGAAGCCGGAATGGATCAAAGCCAAGGTCCAGATGGGCCCGGAGTTCGTCGGGCTGAAGAACCTGGTCAAAAAGGAAGGCCTGCACACCGTCTGTGAAGAGGCCGGCTGCCCGAACATCTTCGAATGCTGGGAAGACAAGGAAGCGACCTTCCTGATCGGCGGGTCCGAATGCACCCGCCGCTGCGACTTCTGCCAGATCGACACCGGCAAACCCTCCCCCGTGGACATGTTCGAACCCACCAAGGTGGCCCGCTCCGTCCAGTCCATGCAACTGCGCTACGCCACCGTCACCGGTGTGGCCCGCGACGACCTCGAAGACGAAGGCGTCTGGCTCTACGCCGAAACCGTCCGCAAGATCCACGAACTGAACCCCGGCACCGGCGTGGAACTGCTCATCCCCGACTTCTCCGGCAACCCCGACCACATCAAAGCGATCTGCGACTCCGCCCCCGAAGTCTTCGCCCACAACGTCGAAACCGTGCCCCGGATCTTCAAACGCATCCGCCCCGCGTTCCGCTACGACCGCTCCCTGGACGTCATCACCCAAGGCCGCAACATGGGCATGGTCACCAAATCCAACCTCATCCTGGGCATGGGCGAAACCCGCGAGGAAATCTCCGAAGCCCTCCGCGACCTCCACGAAGCCGGCTGCGACCTGATCACCATCACCCAATACCTCCGCCCCTCCGAACGCCACCTCCCCGTGGACCGCTGGGTCAAACCCCAGGAATTCGTGGACCTCCAGCACGAAGCCCAGGACATCGGCTTCCTCGGCGTCATGTCCGGCCCCCTGGTCCGCTCCTCCTACCGCGCCGGCCGCCTCTGGGCCACCGCCATGCGCAAAAAAGGCCGCGACATCCCCGCCGAACTCGCCCACATCGCCGACGGCATCCAAGACTCCGGCACCACCCGCCAGGAAGCCAGCACCCTCCTGGCCGGGTAATCCAGGACGGGGTTCCGGCCGGCCCTGCCCAGGGTGGTTGTCCCGGCCGGAACGCCCCTAGACTTGGCCTATGCCCACGCCCAAAGCTTTGCGGCCGTTTGCCCATCGCGAGTACCGTGTGCTGATTGCGGCCCTGGCCATCTCGATTTTCGGGTCCGGGATGTGGGCCGTGGCCATGGTCTACCAGGTGATCCACCTGGGTGGCGGCCCATTGGACCTCTCCCTGGTGGCAGCGGCGGGCAGCGTTGGCCTGGTGGCCTTCGTCCTGGCCGGCGGGATCGCGGCCGACCGGGTCCCCCAGCGCCGCCTCATCATCGCCGTGGAAGGCGCCAACCTTGCAGTGATCGCCGCCATCAGCGGGCTGGCGATCGCCGGTTGGCTGGAATTGTGGCACGTGGCGGTGGGCGCGTTCGTGCTGGGGGTGGGTGCGGCGTTCTTCTTCCCGGCGTACTCAGCCATCCTGCCGCGCATCCTGCCACCGGAGGACCTGCTGGCGGCCAACGGCATGGAAGGGTCCATGCGGCCGGTTTTGCAACAGGCGGCCGGGCCCGCGGCGGCCGGCGTCCTGGTGGCAGCGCTCTCGCCGTCGCACGCAGTAACCGCGGTTGCCGGTTGCCACTTCGCGGCTTTCGTCATCCTGAACTTCCTGCGCCCCCAGGAACGCCCGGACACCCGCGGCGAAGGCGGGGAAGCGGCGGAAGGCGCGGAACGCCGTCGGCAATCCTTCATCCGGGACTTGCGTGAGGGCGTCAGCTACACCGTGCGCACCCCTTGGCTCCTGTGGACACTCCTGTGGGCCTGCATCTCGGTGCTGTTCCTGATCGGCCCCATCGAGGTGCTGCTCCCGTTTGTGGTCCGCGACCAGCTCGGCGGGGATTCAAGCGCGTTCGGGTTCCTGCTCGCCATCATGGGCGTCGGCGCTGCCTTGGGCTCGCTGCTCACCGCGTCCTTCCGGCTGCCGCGGCGGTACCTCACGGTCATGATGGTGTCCTGGGGTGCCGGCAGCCTTCCCCTGGCCGCGATCGGCGTGATGGACAACTTCTGGGCGGTCGGCGCGGCCCTCTTCGTGTTCGGTGCCACCGGCAGCGTCGGCATGGTCATCTGGGGCACCCTGCTCCAGAGACGCGTGCCGCCGCACCTGCTGGGAAGGATTTCCAGCCTGGACTTTTTTGTGTCGCTGGCCCTGATGCCGGTCTCCATGGCGCTGGCAGGACCGGCGGCGGAGGTACTGCCCATCTGGCTGATCTTCCTCGTGGCCGGCGGCGTGTGCCCCGTCGTGGCGGTGGTGGCCATGGCAGCCGCCGACATGTCCCGCGATGAACGCGCGCACCCGCTGGACGCGGCACTCCAGGTGGAAGGGGCGACGACGGCAGGAGACTAGGGCGGCGGGCGCACCACCGTCTCCTCCCGCCGTCGGACCCACCCGGGTGCCCGGCAGGGGCCTAGCTGTGGCCGCGGACCACCGGGATGCTCGCCGTCGGAAGGCCGCTGGGGAAGACCGTCGGTTCAGGAATGGCCACCGGCTCCAGCGGGACCTGCACGCCCTGCGCCGCTGCGAGGACCCGCTGGCCCCGGACGTCAATTTCCAGGGGTTCACCTTCCTGCACGGTGAGAGTGATGGAACCGGACGCGAGCTGGACCAGCAACAGCCGGCCTCTGACCTTCAGGTGGAAGGCCAGCGAATCCCACTCCGCGGGCAGGCGCGGATCGAAGAACGGGACCGGCCCTTGGTCCCGCAAGCCTGCGAAGCCGCACACCAGGGAGGACCACACGCCGCCCGTGGAGGCGATGTGGACGCCGTCGATCGTATTGCCGTGGGTGTCGTCCAGGTCGATGAACGCGGCACTGGTGAAGTGGTCCAGGGCTTCCTTTGAATACCCCACCTCGGCCGCCATGATCCCCTGCACGCAGGCGGACAGGGTGGAGTCGCCGGTGGTGATGGGATCGTAGAAGTCGAAGGCCCGCTGCTTCTCCCGTGCCGTGAAGTCCTGCCACTGGAGGAACATGGCCAGGACCGTGTCCGCCTGCTTGAGGACCTGGTGGCGGTAGATCACCAGCGGGTGGAAGTGCAGCAGCAGGGGGTACTTGGACCGCGGGGTGGTCCAGTCCCAGGCTTCCAGGGTCATGAAGTCGTTGTCCTGGGAGTGCACCTGCAGGTCCTCATCGAAGGGCAGCTGCATCCGGTTGGCGGCCTGCTCCCAGAGCTCCCGCTCGGCGTCGTCGATCCCGGGGTGGTCCAGCGCCGCGGCGACCCGCAGGTTGAAACGGGCCATCACGTTCGTATAGAGGTTGTCGTTCACCACGGCCGTGTATTCGTCGGGCCCGGTGACGCCATGGATGTGGAAAAGGCCGTCCTTGCCGAAGAAGCCCAGGGAGATCCACATCCGGGCCGTCTCGATGAGCAGTTGGGCACCCATTCCGTCCCGGAAGGCGGCATCGCCGGTGGCCCAGAGGTACCTGTTGGTGGCGAAGGCGATCGCGGCCGCGATGTGGAACTGGGCCGTTCCGGCAGCGTAATAGGCACTTGCTTCGAGTCCGTTGATGGTGCGCCACGGGAAGAGTGCACCGTCAACGCTCAGTTCCTTGGCGCGGATCTTGGCCTCTGGCAGCATGCCGTGGCGGAACTCCAGGACCTGCCGCGCGCCGTCGGGGTTGGTGTAGGTGAGGTAGGGCAGCAGGTATACCTCCTGGTCCCAGAAGTAGTGCCCCTCGTAGCCGGAGCCGGTTACTCCCTTGGCGGGAATGCCGGCAACATCGGCGCGGGCCGTCGCCTGGGCCAGCTGGAAGAGGTTCCACCGGATGGCCTGCTGAAGCCCCGGGCTGCCGCCGCCCACCACAATGTCGGACGTGGCCCAGTAGCCGCGGTAGTGGGCCATGCTCTCGGCGAAGATTTCGTTCACCGGGCGAAGGGCTTCCTCGGCCACCGCGGCTGCATCGACGTTCGGGTCCTGGACGCGGCGGCCGGCGGCGTAGCTGACGCTCTTTTCCAGCCGGAAGGGTTCGTCCGGCTCCACTGCCAGGACATACCGGACGCTGCTGTCATCCTGGTCCACCAGGGTTTCGAAAGGCTGGTGCCCCGCAGAGGTCCAGTGGTCCACGGCCAGGCCCACCCGTTGCTTTGATTCTGCGGCCTCCCACGAGAGGCGCAGCGAACCGTCGCCGCCGTCAAGGTTTACGGGCAGCAGTACCCGTCCGGCGTGGCGGCCGGACCGGCGCGGATCGTGCACGGAGTGGTCCTCCACCGGCTGGTCCTGGCGGTTGATCACCTGGGAGGTGACGTCCAGCGAAACCAGCCGGTCCGTGGCCACTTCCAGCGAGATGCCGAGGCAGCCGCGGGACTCGAAGCCGACGGCGCGCCGTTCAGTGGTGGTCACGGCGGCCCCGGACCGGCACTGCCAGGTGATGCGGCATTCGTAGATTCCGGTGGAAAAGTCCACGGCGCGCCGGTATTCCAGGACCTCGGACTCGGCGAGGCTGAGGCTTTCGCCGTCCACCACCACCGCGAAGTTGTTGGCATCCGGAACGTAGATGATGCGTTGCCCGGTCCGGGCAAAGCCAAAGGCGTTTTCCGCGTGCTTGATGTCCCAAATTTCATGCAGCCCGTTGATGAAGCTGCCGGGCAGGCCGCCATCCGCCGCCGCCCAGTGGGCGCCGCGGATACCCAGGTGCCCGTTTCCCAGGGCAAAGAGTGTTTCGAGGGTGCCTGCGCCACCAGCCTCGTGGCGGGTTTCGACGAGTTGCCAGGGGGTGTCGGGGAACCGTTCGCGGTCCGCGGTAATGACTGCCATGGTGGGGATCCTTTTGGCCTTGCTGGGTGCCGCCGGGGGGCGGGCACGAGGTATTCGGGGAGAATGCGCTGCTCGGATGGGTGCCACTTGGGGGGTAGCGGCACCGGTAGCCCGGGGGGAACGGGCATCACCGGCTTAGGGGATGAGTTCCTGAAGGTCATTGACCACCAAGGTGGCACCGGCGTCCAGGAGCGTCTGCCGGCCGGCGCCCCGGTCCACCCCAATGACGGAGTGGAACGACCCGGCCCGTCCGGCCTGCACCCCGGACACGGCGTCTTCAACCACCACGCACTCGGCGCTGGAGAGGTCCAGCAGTTTCGCGGCGTATTCGTAGGTGGCAGGGCTCGGCTTGCCGGGCAGGCCCTGTTCCGCGGCAACCACCCCGTCCACCACGACCGGGAAGTGGTGGCTGAGCCCGGCCGCCTGCAGGACGGCGGGCGCGTTCCGGGAGGACGAGACGACGGCGACTTTGAGTCCCTGCGCCAGCACCGCTTCGAGGAACCGCACCGAGCCGTCGAAAGGTTCGACGCCGGCGCTGACGATGTCGTTGAAGATCCCGTTCTTCCGGTTGCCCAGGCCCTGGACCGTTTCGTGGGCGGGGTCGTCGTCGAGCGGGCCTTCGGGCAGGGTGATACCGCGGGACGAAAGGAAGTCCCGCACCCCGTCGAAGCGGGGTTTGCCGTCAATATGGTCGAAGTAGTCGCTTTCGCGGTACCCGGGAACGTCCGGATGCGAGGCCAGGTAGCCGTCGAAGAGTTCCTGCCACGCGCGCTCATGCACTGTGGCTGTGGGCGTCAGTACTCCGTCGAGGTCGAACAGGATTGCGGCGGCGCCGGTCCAGTCGGTAGTCCCGGGTGACGTGAGGTGTGTCATCAGCGGTGCGGTGTCCTTTCAGTCTGCGGACAGCCGGCCCCGCCGGTGCGGCCACAGGAGGCTCCCGTGCGCACGCGCACAGCAGCATCTCCGTGTCCGCCCACTGCAGGACCGATCATGGCCACAGACGAGTGTAAGCGCTTGCAAATTTGACTGGCAACTGTTTTTTCCCGGCCCGGCAGCACCGGGCGGAGTTCAGCGCAGCACGTAGTGGCGCAGGAATGCGCTGATGTCCACCATCTCGGCTTTGGACATGGCGTGCCCCATGCCCGGGTAGGTCCGGGCCGTCAGCAACGTGTTGGCAGCCAGCCACTCGGCGGTGTAGGCAGTGGCGTCCTCATTGATCACCAGGTCCGCCTTGTCCCGCCCCCAGAAGAACGGCGGTTTGGTGTCGAAGGAGTCCATCGTGGACAGGAGTTCGTTGTTGAGCACGAAGCCGGACAGTCCCACCACGGCCTTGTAGTCATCGGGGTGCAGCCGCATGAGGGTGCTTGCCATCGCCATCCCCTGGGAGTACCCCATCAGGGTGACGCTGCTGTGCTGGTCCTTGACCGATCCGATCCAGGCCCGCACGGAGGTGGCCGCGGAGATAACGTCCGCAAAGTCGTTGGCCAGGAAGTAGTCCAGCAGGAACCATCCCCAGTGGTCCCCGACGGGCATGGGAGCACGCAGCGCGGCGAACGTGAACTCCTGGGGCAGGTACTCGAAGAGGCGCACCATCCGGGACTCGTCCGTGCCGTAGCCGTGCATCATCACCAGCAAGGGGGTGCCGGCGCGCAACTCTTCCGGCTTGGACCACACAACTGTTTCCACCGGACCAGCCTAGCGAGGCGTGCACGCCGCCCCGGCGCGGTGATTGAATCCGGAATCGCCGGGAGGTAGCGTGTCGCCTGACAGACAGCATGCTTAGCAGTGGCACCATACGCACCACCATCACCGCAATGCCCTACCAGCGCCGCGCAGGACGCGGCTATAAGGAGCACGTCATGAGAATTGGCTCGTCTATCTTCCTCATCGCCCTCGGCGCCATCCTTGCCTGGGCCGTGGCTCCAGGGCTGATCCCGTTCGTGGACCAGCAGCTGGTGGGCTACATCCTGATCGCCGTGGGCGTGATTGGGTTGATCGCCTCGCTGATCCTGGCCTCCCCCGGCCGGAGCCGCCGCGTCAGCGAGTCCCGTTCGGTCATCGATCCCAACACGGGCGAGCGCATCACCCGGCACGAAACCCGCGACGGCGGCATCTAGCCACAGCGAATCCCGGAACGAGAGTCCGGAGTAAGCCATGAACCCGGAGAGCCGGGCTGGACCATCCCAGGTCCGGCCCGGCTTTCCTGCGTCAACAAGGGCCCCTCCCCAACCGATTTTGTTTCGTGTGGGTTTCCATTGACAAACCAACATAAGCAAAGATAAAGTCAAGTAACTCAACATCAATGTGATGCCAGTCACGCAGGAACCTACGCAACGGAGGGTACGTGTTCGCCGAAGAGCGCCAGCAAAAGATTGCCGAGCTTGTCGCCGGCAACGGCCGGGTCAGCGTGACCCTGCTGGCAGAGCGCTTCCGCATCACCACCGAAACCGTGCGCAGGGACCTTGCCGCCCTGGAGAACGCGGGTACCGTCCGCCGGGTCCACGGCGGCGCCGTGGCTCCCGACCGCTTCAGCACCACCGAAGAAAGCGTCACCGAGCGTGCCATCCAGCGGCCGGACCAGAAGATCCGCATCGCGGAGGCCGCACTCGCGCTCATTCCACGGAACTCGCCGGCCAGCGTCCTCATGGACGGCGGCACCACCACCGAGGTCCTGGCGGACCTGCTGGCGCGCCGTACCGCCATCGAACCGACCGACGGAACCGGGCCGCACCACGAACTGGTGGTCATTACCCACGCCGTCCCTATCGCCAGCAAGCTCTCCAACGTTCCCGGCGTAGCCCTGCAGATCCTGGGCGGGCGCGTCCGCGGCATTACCCAGGTGGCCGTGGGGCAGGCGACGGTGGACGCCGCCGCCCGCATCCGCCCGGACATAGCGTTCATCGGCACCAACGGCATCCACGCCACCTTCGGCGTCAGCACTCCCGATCCTGAAGAAGCGGCCGTCAAGGCAGCCTTCGTCCAGTCGGCACGCCGCATTGTGGTGTTGGCCGACTCCTCCAAGCTGGACACGGAAACCCTGGTCCAGTTCGCCTCCCTGAAAGACCTGGACACCTTGATCACAGACAGTGAACCCGGGCCCGAACTCGCGGCCGCCCTGGAAGACGCCGGCGTCGACGTGGTGATCGCATGATCGTCACCTTCACGGCCAACCCCAGCCTTGACCGGACCGTTGCCCTGCCCGGCCCGCTGGCCCGCGGTGAGGTGCAGCGTGCCGTCTCCGTCCGCCAGGAGTCCGGC
Source organism: Arthrobacter sp. AG258 (assembly GCF_004364695.1). Classification (NCBI taxonomy): domain Bacteria; kingdom Bacillati; phylum Actinomycetota; class Actinomycetes; order Micrococcales; family Micrococcaceae; genus Arthrobacter; species Arthrobacter sp. AG258. The sequence continues at coordinate 210,534 of NZ_SOBI01000003.1, forward strand.
GGCAAGGGAGTCAACGTCTCCCGCGCCCTGGTGGCGTCCGGCCTCGATTCCCTGGCGGTCCTGCCCGGAGCGGACGGCGATCCCGTCCTGGCCGGACTGCGCGAGCAGGGGGTGCCTTTCGTCTCCCTGCCCATCGACGAGCCGCTGCGGACCAATGTGGCGCTCACCGAACCCGGCGGCGTCACCACGAAGATCAACGAACCCGGGCCGGTCCTGGCCGCAGACCAGCAGGAAGCGCTCATCAAGTTGCTGCTGGAAAGCTCACGCGGCGCCAACTGGGTGGTCCTGGCCGGCTCGCTGCCACCCGGGTTCCCGGACAACTTTTACGCCATGGTGGCCCGGCGGATCCGGGAGGCGGGCAATGGCACAGCGCCGCTGATCGCCGTCGACTCCTCCGGGGCGCCCCTGGCCGCTTCCCTGACCGACGCCGGAAGCTCCGACGACGGTACGGGCAGCGGCGCAACAACCCCAGGTTCCGGGAAACCGGACCTCCTCAAACCCAACGCCGAAGAACTGGCTGAGCTGGCCGCAGCCGCCGGTTTTGCCCCGGCCACCGGAGACGAGCTGGAAGCGGACCCGGCTGCAGCCGCAGCCGCCGCGGCCGCCGTCGTTCGTTCCGGTGTGGGTGCTGTGCTGGCAACTCTCGGTTCCAAGGGAGCTGTCCTTGTAACGGCCGACGGCGCGTGGCTGGCCACGCACCCGCCGGTCGCCGCAGTGAGCACGGTGGGTGCGGGCGACTCCGCGCTGGCCGGCTACCTGCTCGCCCACGGCCGGGGATCCGCCCCGGCCGACTGCCTTCGTCAGGCGGTGGCCCACGGTGCCGCCGCCGCCTCCCTGCCGGGTTCCACTGTTCCGGCAGTACACCAAACAACCCCGGATGCCGTAACCATCACGGCCCTTCGAAAGGATTGACAGTGACTCAGCTCATCACCACGGAACTGGTCGAGCTCGACCAGAACCTGGGTAACGCGCCCGAAGCGGTGATCCGGCATCTGGCAAGCAAGGTAGCTGCCACCGGACGTGCCTCAGAAGTCGAGGGCCTCTTCGCCGACGCCTTTGCCCGCGAGCAGAAGACCGCCACCGGCATCCCCGGCGGCATCGCCATCCCGCACTGCCGCTCGGCCGCCGTCACGGTACCCACCCTGGCCATGGCCCGCCTGAACCCCAAGGTGGACTTCGGCGCCAAGGACGGCCCGGCGGACCTGGTCTTCTTCATCGCCGCCCCGGACGGCGCGGACCAGGAACACCTGAAGCTGCTCTCCAAACTGGCCCGCTCCCTGATCAAGAAGGACTTCACCGCAGCGCTGCGCAACGCCTCCTCCGAGGCCGAGATCGTGGAACTCGTTGAAGGGGCCCTGGCGGACAAGCCCGCCGCGCACGCTGCCACCGCCCCCGCGGACGCGGTACCGGTTGGTGCCAGCGTTGGCGCAGGTGCCGCCGGCTCCGCCGCCGGTGCCCCCGCCGCCGGTGCCCCCGCCGCCGGCGCGGCCGGGTCCGGCGGGCGCGGCCCCAAGCGCCTGGTAGCCGTCACGGCCTGCCCCACCGGGATCGCGCACACCTACATGGCGGCCGATTCCCTCGTGGCAGCCGCCCGGGAAATGGGCGTGGACCTCCAGGTGGAAACCCAAGGCTCGTCCGGTGCCAAGGCACTGGACCCCGCCGTCATCGCCGCCGCGGACGCCGTCATCTTCGCGGTGGACGTGGATGTGCGCGGCAAGGAGCGCTTTGCCGGCAAGCCCGTGATCAACGCCCCCGTGAAGCGCGGCATCGACGAGCCGGACAAGATGGTCCAGGAAGCACTCGCCGCAGCCGACAACCCCCACGCCCGCCGCGTCCCGCACTTCGGTGCCGAGGAGCAGGCCGAGCACGAGGCTGAGGAGAAGGGCGAACACATCGGGCAGAAGCTGAAGAAGGCCCTGCTCACCGGTGTCAGCTACATGATTCCGTTCGTGGCAGGTGGCGGCCTCCTGATCGCCCTCGGCTTCCTCATGGGCGGCTACCTGATCACCAAGTACGCGGACAACATCGTTGTCCAGAACAGCCTGTTCAACCTGCCCACCGAGTTCCCTGACAACGCGTGGGGTCCGCTGGGCGCCTACCTGGGTGCGGTGCTCTTCAAGATCGGCGCGCTCTCGCTGGGCTTCCTGGTCCCGGCGCTGGCCGGCTACATCGCCTACGCGATCGCCGACCGTCCGGGCATCGCCCCCGGCTTCGTCGCCGGTGCCGTGGCCGGATTCATGGGAGCCGGCTTCCTCGGCGGCATCGTCGGCGGCCTGCTCGCCGGTTACATCGCCCACGTGGTGGGCCGCCTGCAGGTAGCCCGCTGGCTGCGTGGCCTGATGCCCGTGGTGATCATCCCGCTGCTTGCATCGCTGGTGGCGTCCGGCCTGATGTTCCTGATCCTGGGCGGCCCGATCGTGGCCATCACCAAGGGCCTGAATGCCTGGCTGTCCGGCCTGACCGGTGCCGGCGCCATCGCGCTCGGCGTGATCCTGGGCCTGATGATGTGCTTCGACCTCGGCGGTCCCGTCAACAAGGTTGCCTACTCCTTCGCCGTCGCCGGCCTGGGGGCAGCAACCATCGACAACCAGGCACCCTGGCAGATCATGGCCGCGGTCATGGCCTCCGGCATGGTTCCCCCGCTGGCCATGGCGTTGGCCTCCACCGTCCTGAACAAGAAGCTGTTCAGCCTCGCAGAGCAGGAAAACGGCAAGGCCGCCTGGCTGCTGGGGGCGTCCTTCATCTCCGAAGGCGCCATCCCGTTCGCCGCTGCAGACCCCCTGCGCGTCATCCCCGCCAGCATGCTCGGCGGCGCGGTGACCGGCGCCATCTCGATGGCGGCGGGCGTCGGATCCAAGGCACCGCACGGCGGCATCTTCGTCTTCTTCGCCATCGACAACTTCCTGATGTTCGTCGTCTCGATCGTGGTCGGTACGGTAGTTACGGCCCTGTCCGTGATCGCCCTCAAACGCTGGGCAGTCAAGAAGACCGTTGATACGGTTGAACCGGTTCCCGTAACCGTCTAAGCCGGCCCCGACCCACCTATCCTCCCGGCGCTGAACCATCAGCACGCCGAACGACTAAGGAGCAACAATGCCAGAACGCACCGCAACCGTCGCCAGCCGAGTGGGCCTGCACGCACGCCCCGCCGCCATCTTCGCTGAGGCGGCAGGCGAGTTCGACCTGGAGATCACCATCGCCCGCGAAGGGGAGCCGGCAGACGAGGCAATGGATGCCGCCAGCATCCTGTCCCTCATGAGCCTGGGCGCCTCGCACGGCGACGTGGTGGTCCTCCGCGCCGAGGGCGCGGGTGCGGACGACGCCTTGGAACGCCTGGTGCAGATCCTGGAAACGGATCACGACGCCGAGTAGCAGCCACGCTGCCTGGCAGCACACAGCCGGCGGCCGCCGTCGGGCTTCCCTCAAGGAGGGGTGCCCGACGGCGGCCGCTTGGCTTTAAGCGCCACGCCACCCAAGCAACTCGCAGTTGTTGTCGTTTTGAACGCCCAAAACGACAACATGTGCGACCCAGTTGGGAGGCGGGGATCAGCCGCGTTCGGCGATGGCCTTTACGTCCGCCACCAGCTTGTCCCACATCGCCTGGGAGTGGGCGGCGGCTTCCTCGCTGGGGTTGTTGTCCTGGGCCAGGGACAGCCGGGTGGTGCCGTCCTGGTCCTCCAGGGTCCATTCGAGCGTGTGGTAGTTTCCGGGCTCGTCAGGCTGGCCGGAGAGCGGACTGAAGTGGGTGTGGACCAATTTTCGTCCAGGTTCCACGGCCAGGATCTCGCCCTTGTCCTGGTACGGTTTCCCTTCCCATTCGCCCAGCCAGATGATGGGGCTGCCAACCTTCCAGTCCGTCTGCAGGGTGGCTCCGAACATGAACTCCTTCACCGCCGCGGGGTCGGTGATCACCTCCCACACACGGTCCGGCGGGGCATCGATGGTGGTGACTGACGTTGCCACGTGGTTTCCGGTCATGCTCAATCCTTCCTCGCGGTGAAGACCAGGTATTCCCATTCCATCTGGAACGGGATGTCGCCGTGCGCGTCCCCGTAGGAGTCCGCCAGGTCCGTGAGCGCCCGGTCCAGGGCTTTGACCTTGTCCGGGTCATCGGCCAGTGATTTGTACACGGAGATCATCGGGCCATAATGCGATTTGAAGTACCTGACGAAGTCCGCCGGCTGGTGGAAGCTCCGGACGGCCAGGTTCTGCTTCCGGGTGCGGATCCCGGCCGCCCTGTCCCCCAGGAGTTCGCGGAGGTGTTCCTCGCTCCCCCACAGCGTGGCGGGCTGGGCACCCGCCGGGGGTGGGGGCGCGAACGGTCCCAGGGCGGCAAACAATTCCCCGATGAAGCCTTCCGGCGTCCAGCAGAGCAGCCCGATGGTGCCACCCCGTTTGCAGACGCGGAGCAGTTCATCGGCGGCGGCCTGGTGGCGCGGCGCGAACATCACCCCGATGCAGCTCATGACGGCGTCGAACTCCTCATCGCCAAAGGGCAGGGCTTCGGCGTCAGCCTCCTTCCAGTCGAGGGTGACGCCCCGGTTGGCCGCCTCTTTCCGGCCTGCGTCGAACAGCTCTGGGGTGAGGTCGCTGGCCACTACTTTGGCGCCCATCATGGCAGCGGGGATGGCTGCGTTGCCGGTCCCTGCCGCAACGTCGAGGACACGCTGCCGCGGTTTGATGCCGCACGCCTCCACCAGCACGGCACCCAGTTCCAGGAGCAGTTCGTCCGCGAGCGCCGGGTAGTCCCCCGACGCCCACATGGCCCGGTGCTTTGCCTTGAGTTGCCGGTCCGCCTCCGCTGCTGCCTGGTCGTTCATGTCCGCGCCCCTTTACGTGCCCGTTCCCACGGGTCCGTTTCCGAATGGGTGACAGCACGCTGTTGGCACAGCGGAGGCTGCGATGCGACTCATTGTGGACGCGATGGCAGCCCCTGTAAAGGCGCAGCAACTGTCCCGGCCGGACAGGATCAGGCAGGCTTGCGGGTCCTGGTGCTGGTCTTCGCGGCCGGTTTGCCATCAGCTGCGCCGGTGGACTTGGTGCCGGCGGACTTAGTGCCCGAGGTCTTGGCGGCGGTTTTGGCCGCCGGCTTCGCGGCAGCCTTCGTGGCAGTGGCCTTGCCTGCCTGCCTCGTGGTGGCCGGCTTTGCCTCATCGGCACCTGTCTTGGCAGCGGCTGTCCTGGCGCCGGACGCTTTGGTGCCGGCGGCCTTGCGTGCTGGCTTGGCAGGTTCCCCGTCCGCCGCGTCCTCGCCGCCGTCGGAATCCCCGCCCGAGGCGGCACCTCCGCGCTTCCGGTCCAGGCTCCGCTTCAGGGCTTCCATCAGGTCGATGACCTCGCCCTTGCCGCCCTCACCGGACTCGACGCCGAAAGTCTCCTCCGTATCCAGCGATTCACCCTGTTCGAGTTTCGCCTCAATGAGCTGGCGGAGTTGCACCTGGTACTCGTCGGTAAAGGAGGTGGGGTCGAAATCAGCTGCCATGGACTCCACCAGGGCCGCGGACATGTCCCGTTCCTGCGCCGAAATCCGGATGTCTGCTTCGAGGGAGGGGAAGCTGGCCTCCCGCACCTCGTCCGGCCAGAGGAGGGACTGCAGCACCAGCACGTCGTCCTTGATCCGCAGGGCCCCCAGCCGGGTCTTCTCCCGCAGCGCGAATTGGACCACCGCCACCCGGTCCGTGTCCTCCAGGGCCCGCCGCAGCAGGACGTACGCCTTGGGCGACTTGGAATCCGGTTCCAGGTAGTAGCTCTTCTCGAACATCATGGGTTCAAGCTGCTCGGACGGCACGAACTGCACCACTTCGATCTCGTGGCTGTTCTCGGCCGGAATGGACTTGAGTTCCTCCTTGGACAGCACCACGGTCCGGCCGTCCTCCTCGAACGCCTTCTCAATGTCCGAGTAGTCCACCACCTCGCCGCAGACCTCGCACCGGCGCTGGTAGCGGATCCTTCCGCCGTCGGCGTTGTGCACCTGGTGCAGACTGATGTCATGATCCTCAGTGGCGCTGTAGACCTTCACGGGCACGTTGACCAGCCCGAACGCGATGGCACCCTTCCAGATGGCTCTCATTCATACAGTCAACATCAGAGCGGGCCGGAGGTGAAGACCTGTGGCCGGCACTAGGGAACGTGTCCGGGTGGCGGGACGCGAATTGACGCTCACCAACCTGGACAAAATCATCTATCCGGAGACCGGCACCACCAAGGCTGACGTGCTGGCTTACTACGCCGCAGTGGCCCACGTCCTGATCCCCGCCGCGGCCAACCGGCCGGCCACCCGCAAGCGGTGGGTCAACGGCGTGGGCACGGCAGGCAAGCCCGGTGAGGTGTTCTTCCAAAAGGACCTGGAGGACTCGGCCCCCGGCTGGCTGCCCCGGGCCGCGATCACCCACAAGGACCGGACCATCCACTACCCCCTGGTCAATGACGCCGCCACGCTGGCCTGGTTCGGGCAGATCAACTCACTCGAAATCCACGTGCCGCAGTGGCGGGTGGATGCACACGGCAACCAGTTGAACCCGGACCGGCTGGTACTGGACCTTGACCCGGGTGAGGGCGCGGGCCTGCCGGAATGCCGCGAGGTGGCACTGCTCGCGCGGTCCATCCTGGAGGACGTGGGCCTGGAACCGGTGCCGGTGACCAGCGGCAGCAAGGGCATCCATCTCTACGCCGCGCTGGACGGGAGCCAGACGTCCGAGCAGATCTCCGCTTTCGCCCGCGAACTGGCCCGGGCGCTCGAGGCGGACCACCCGGACCTCGCCGTCAGCGATATGAAGAAGACGCTCCGCAGGGGCAAGGTGCTGGTGGACTGGAGCCAGAACAACGCGGCGAAAACCACGGTGGTCCCCTACTCGCTGCGCGGCCGGCCCACGCCTATGGTGGCAGCCCCGCGGACGTGGCGGGAAATCGGGTCTCCCCGCCTGAAGCACCTGGACTACCGGGAAGTGCTGCGCCGGGTGCGGGACGGCAAAGACCCGTTCGCCGTCGTCGTCAATGCTGCGGCCCGCGCGGAGGAACCGGAGGACGGGCACGACGGCGACCCCCGCCTGGGCGCGTACCGCTCCATGCGTGACCCCAAGGCAACGCCCGAGCCTTTCGCGGGCATCCCGACGAGCGGGAACGCGTTCGTCATCCAGGAACACCACGCCAGCCGGCTGCACTGGGACCTGCGCCTGGAGCACGAGGGCGTCATGGTGTCCTGGGCGTTGCCCAAGGGGCTCCCCCAATCCGGCGGCAAGAACCACCTGGCCGTCCAGACCGAGGACCATCCCATGGACTACCTCACCTTCCACGGGACCATCCCCAAGGGACAATACGGGGCGGGTGAGATGACCATTTGGGACACCGGCACCTACGAACTGCACAAGTGGATCAATGGCAAGGAAGTCATCGTCACCCTGACCGGATCGGAGGGTGGTGGCCTGGGAGGGCCCACGAAACTGGCGCTCATCCACACCGGCCGCGGCCGGGACAAGGACGGGGAGAAGCAGTGGCTCATCCACCTCATGGACCCGGAACACGCGGGCGGGAGACCACGGCACGCGCCGACGGGAGCAGCAGAGCCGTCGCCGCAACGGGGCGAAGCCAGCGCAGGTGGCACGGCGCCTGCTGCGGAGCCTGCCCGGACCGCGCCCACCGCACCGGATCCGTCCCCGGACCCTGCCGAATACCGGCCCATGATGGCCACGGCGGGCACCGAAGCCGACCTGCGCGGCAGCACGTGGCAATTCGAACTCAAATGGGACGGGGTCCGGGCAATCCTGGTGGCCGACAGGGAAAAGATCCGGATATTGAGCCGCAACGGCAACGACGTGACCAAGACCTACCCGGAGCTTACGGACCGCGCCTGCTGGCCGGAGCAGCCGTTCGTGGCCGATGGCGAGATCATCGCCGTCGGCCCCGGCGGCAGGCCCGACTTTGGGCTCCTTCAGGGCAGGATGAAACTCACCCGGGCCGCCGACGTCGCCAAAGCCCGCACCGCCATCCCGGTGCAACTGATGCTGTTCGACCTGCTTTTCGACGACGGGAAAGACCTGCGGCGCCAGCCGCTCAGCACCCGGCGGCGGAGGCTCGAGGAGTTCTTCAGGCCGTCGGCCTGTCCGGTGGACCTGTCCATGGTGCTCGAGGAACCGGTGGGGCTCCTGCTGGACAGCGCCAGGGAGCTGGGCCTGGAAGGAATCATGGCCAAACGGACGGACAGCCGGTACGTCAGCGGCCAACGGACCCGGACCTGGATCAAACTCAAGCTTGAGCAAACCCAGGAAGTGGTGGTGGGCGGTTGGCGGCCGGGGAAGGGCGGCCGGGAAGAGACGGTGGGCTCACTGCTGGTGGGGATTCCCGATGGCGACAAGCTGCAGTACGTGGGCCGGGTGGGCAGTGGTTTCAGCATGCGCGAGCTCACGGAACTGCGGCAAACCGTGGAACGGCTGGGCCGGAAGGCATCCCCGTTCCACGATGTCCCCCGTTTGGACGCAGCGGACGCCCATTGGGTGGCCCCGGAACTGGTGGGAGAGGTGACCTACAGCGAATGGACCGGTCCGGGCAGGCTGCGGCACCCGCGGTGGCGGGGCTGGCGCGTTGACAAGGACCCGGCGGAGGTGGTCCGGGAATGAGGCCCCGGTTTGCGGCGTACAGTGCGCGCGGCAAGACGGAAATTACCCGGCGCCCGCGACATTTCCGGGGTGCCAGGTAATTTGCGTTTCGATCGGTGCAGTGGCCTTTGCCAGGCGGCTAGGAGGAGTGCGGCATCTGCGGCCGGCCGGTCCGGTGGACGGCGGTTACTGCCGCCTCGTGGCCCATGCGGCCGTATCCGGCAGCCCGGTCCTTCGGATGCCGGCGTTTGCCGCCGCCATCCGGCCATGCATTCTGCCGGGCCAGGGGGACAGCCCCGCTTACTGCGGGCCCGGGTGTGACCGGGGCGTCCATGGCTGCGGCAAGATGGTCCGCCACCTCTGGCCTGATGTGGAACTGGTTGGACTCTTCACCCATGTCTTTTTCCCTTCCTTCCATCGTTCTTCGTTGAAACGAGGCGCCGGCCGGGCGCCCGGGCGTGCGCGGGCAGTCAGCCGAAAAGAAGTGTGTTCATCGCTCTACCATAGGCACCCCGAAGGCTCCTGTGAACCCCTCCTGAGGCCGTGACCGTGCTCACTTCCGCGCCCGCAATTACCCAAATAAACGGCTTGAAACGGTTCCCGAGAAAAATTTTTGGTAACGGCGCCGTTGATCAGCCTGCTTCCCAGTAGTAGCGCGGGAATCCACGGCGAAAAAAGGTACCAAATGCGGCGCTTCAGGGGTAGAAAAGGGAGCATGCTACGCCATTGAGCCGAGCAAACGCCATAGACATCCCGTAAAATTGAAGGCCTGCCCGGAGCGGGGCAGCTACAAGTCGCAAGCAAATGACCTCCACAGGAGTTGCCCAAATGCCCACAGACCGAAGCAGTAACCACTCTCCAGCAGGCGCCAAGAGCGCCCGCGGAACCGACCCTGCGGCCCCCACGGCTGCCAAGAAGCCCAGGCTCCTGCCACGCCGCCGGCTCAAGGAATCCGACGTCAACGTAGTTGACCAGCCCATGCTCAAAAAAGCACTGGGCGGCACCATCGTTGGAAACACGATGGAATGGTACGACGTCGGCGTTTTCGGCTACCTCATCACCACCATGGGGCCCGTGTTCCTGCCGGAATCCGATCCCACGACGCAGAACCTCTTCCTGCTGGGCACGTTTGCGGCGACCTTTATCGCCCGCCCCCTCGGTGGCGTCATCTTCGGCTGGCTCGGCGACAAAGTGGGCCGGCAAAAGATCCTGGCAACCACGCTGATGATCATGGCGGCCAGCACGTTCGCCGTCGGCCTGCTGCCCGGATACGCCCAGATTGGATTGTGGGCGGCAGCATTGCTGGTGCTCCTTAAAGTCATCCAGGGTTTCTCCACCGGCGGTGAATATGCCGGTGCCACCACCTTCGTCAGCGAGTATGCCGCCGACAAGCGCCGTGGCTTCTTTGCCAGCTTCCTGGACCTGGGCAGCTACATGGGCTTCGCTATCGGCGCGGCCTTGGTCTCGGTCCTGCAGTTGACCCTGGGCCAGGCCACCATGGAGGACTGGGGCTGGCGTATCCCGTTCCTGATTGCGGGCCCGCTGGGCCTGATCGCAGTGTACTTCCGGAGCAAGATCGAGGAGTCGCCACAGTTCCAGGCCACCCTGGACGCCCAGGAGGCAAACGCCAAGAACGCCTCCGAAGGCACCCCTACGGCCAAGGGACCTGTCGGTATCGTCAAGGCCTACTGGCGTCCGATCATCGTGGCCATGGTTGTGGTTGCGGCCGCCAACACGGCTGGTTACGCCCTGACCTCCTACATGCCCACCTACCTGACCGACGCCAAGGGTTACGACGAGCTCCACGGCACGCTGTTGACCATCCCGGTGCTGGTAGTCATGAGCCTTTGCATCCCACTGACCGGCAGGCTGTCTGACCGGATCGGCCGCCGCCCCGTGCTGTGGATCGGTGCGGTGAGCACCATCGTCCTGGCCGTTCCGGCGTTCCTGTTGATCGGTATCGGTGCCGTTTGGTCCACCCTGGCAGGCCTGGCCCTGGTTGCCTTCCCCGTGACCTTCTACGTGGCCAACCTCGCCTCGGCCCTGCCGGCCCAGTTCCCCACGTCGAGCCGCTACGGAGCCATGGGCATTGCCTACAACTTCGCGGTGGCGATCTTCGGCGGAACCACACCCTTCATCGTGGAACTGCTGATCAAATCGACCGGCAACGACATGATGCCGGCGTACTACCTGATGGCAACCTCTTTGGTTGGCGCCGTGGCCATTTACTTCCTGAAGGAATCCGCCAACCGCCCCCTCCCGGGATCGATGCCCAGCGTTGATACCCAGGCGGAAGCCAAGGAACTGGTGGAGACCCAGGACCAGAACCCGCTGATCAACCTGGACGAACTGCCGTTCGACACCCAGGACGGCACGGATCCGCATGCACACCGCGGTGTTCCGGCAGGAGCGTAAGCTCCCGCCTGCCGCCCGGGCATTCTTGTAGCCCACGCTCACAGGCCCGCTCCTGTGCTTCCTGCGGGAAGTACGGAAGCGGGCCTTCGCGTGCCCGCCGGATGTCCTGGTGTGTCAGGAGCCCAGCCGGCAACATATGACTCTGCGGGATGCCTGGTGATACGTTCCCAAAGGCCCTATCAGGCGCCGGCACCGCAGTAACAGGGAATGGATTCGGGATATGAAGCGCGTAGTGGACCAGGTGCGCGCGCTGCACCGGCTGGAACCGGCCACCAACGACCATCTTGCGGCGCTCCGGGTTGCCCTGAGCGTCGCAGCCCCCTCCCTGATCCTGTTGGCCTTGGGCAGGACTGACCTGATCATCTACGCCGTGTTCGGTGCCCTTACCGGGATGTACGGCCGCTCGGAGCCCCACCAGTTGCGGCTTCGGCACCAAGGCCAGGCCGCCTTGGTACTGCTCTGCGGAGTGGCCGTGGGGATCACGCTGTCCATCAACCACCTCCATTCCTGGTGGCTGGTGGCCGTGGAAGCCACCCTTGCCGGGGTGGGCTCCGCCTACTCGGACCGGGTGCGGCTGAAACCCAACGGACCCTTCTTCGGCATCCTGGCCCTCGGAGCCTGCGCTTCCGTTCCTGTCGCGGTCCCTTGGTATGTGGCGATGCTCATCGCCGGCGGATCGGCTGTGTTCTCCATGGCGGTGGGCTTCAGCGGCTGGATACGGCGCAGGTCCTGGGAACCCGGCGCCACCAGGGCCGTGCCCTCCCCCACCCCGGCGGGCCGGCGTGAGCTGCTGGTCCACGCCGCACGGTATGTGCTGGCCGTGGGCGCCGCCGGAACAGTGGGCGTCCTCAGCGGCAGCGGCCACCCGCACTGGGCCATGGCCGCCGCGGCAGTGCCGCTCGCCGGGGCGGACCTTCCCAGCCGTGTCCGGCGCGGCATCCACCGCATCGTGGGGACCTTCCTGGGCCTGGCCGTGACCGCCGTCGTCCTCCTTCCGGCACCCTGGACACTGGCCGGGCTGTACCCCGCGTTCCAGGAGCCTGCGCGCCATGCCCAGGTGCTGGCCCTCCTGGTGATCCTGTTCCAGTTCGCCACCGAGCTGTTCATGACCAGGCACTACGGCTTGGCGATGGTCTGGTTCACCCCGGTGATCCTGCTCATGACCCAACTGGCCTCGCCGGCCGAACCAGGGGTCCTGATCCTGGAGCGGGCCGTGGAAACGTTGGTGGGCGCGCTGCTGGGCATCCTGGTAGTGGTGGCCGTCCGCCGCTCCGGGCCGCAAGCAGGCACCGGCTTCGAAGGCCCGCTACAGCTACCCGGGGTTGCGCTCCGGCTTGGGTTTGCGCGCCGGTCCCGCCATTAGCCGCGCCGGCGCCAGCTTGGCCACGGCGGCCACCACCTTATAGCCCCTGGAAGGTACGGACACCGCCTTGCCGCGCTCGTTGTCCGCCAGGCCTTCCCGCACCACCCGCTCCGCACGCAGCCACGTCCAGGACGGGGCCACGGACTTGTCCATGCCCATCCGGTCGTGGAACTCGGTATGCGTAAACCCCGGACATACCGCGGTGACCTTGATCCCGCGCCGGCGGTACGCCAGGTTGGCCCACCGGCTGAAACTGACCAGCCATGCTTTCGCTGCCGAGTAGGTGCCGCGGGGTAGGAAGGCGGCCACGCTGGCCACATTGATGATCCTGCCCTCCCCGCGTTCGAGCATTCCGCCGAGCGCCGCGTGGGTGAGCACCATGGCCGTTTCCACGTGCAGCTTCAGGTGGTCTTTTTCCGCCCCGATCGGGTTGTCCTCGAAGTTGTGCAGCAGCCCGATACCGGCATTGTTCACCAGGATGCCCACCGGCCGCGCGGGGTCCTTGAGACGTTCGACGACGGCGGCGACGTCGGCGTCCACCGTGAGGTCAGCGGGCAGGACCTCAGCCGTGATTCCGTACCGCCGGTGCAGGTCCGCCGCGGTTTCCTCCAGACGGGAGGCGTTGCGGGCCACCAGGACAAGGGGGTGCCCCTGGGCCGCGAGCTGCTTGGCGAATTCGTGTCCCAGCCCGGCGCTGGCTCCGGTGACGAGTGCGATTGTTGGCTCCATGCTGCCAGCCTAACCAGTTGCCGATGCTACACCCCTGCGAACCGGGCCAGCGGGTTGGCCAGGCGTCCGGCCAGCTGCAGGCCGCCGGAGGGATCGGAGAGCTCCAGCATGTGCTGGTTGTTGCGCAGCTGCAGCCGGTTGAGGCAGGACAGTGGAAAGTCCGGGGCGAACAGGTTGTGTCTTGCGAACTGGTCCGCAAGCTCTGGATGCTCCGCCTGGTAGTCCCGGATGGCTGCGGCTGCGGTGCGCCAGAACTCCTCCTGGGGCAGGGTGCCGTCCTCGTCCAGCAGGGCCGCGAGGAAGCGGAAGATGCAGTCGAAGACGTCGGTGAAGATTGCCAATACCTTCTCCCCATCAGGAATCGCGGCCTTGATCCTTGCGGCCTCGGCGGGCACCTCCAGCCGGTCCCCCATCACGACGATTTCCTCGGCGATGTCCTTCATGACGGCCCGCACGGGCACGCCGTTTTCCAGGACCAGGATGACGTTTTCGCCGTGCGGCATGAACGCCAGCTCATAGCGGCAGAGGCAGTGCACCAAGGGAACCAGGTAGGCCTCGAAGTACCGGCGGAGCCATGTGGCGGCCGCCAGCCCGGAACGTTCGATCAGTGCGGCGGCCATCGGCTTTCCTGCCGTATCCACATGCAGGAGCGACGCCATGGTGGCCAGCTGCCCGCCGTCGCGCAGCAGCGGCAGCGGACTTTCCCGCCAGAGCGCGGACAGCATCTTCCGGTACGGTGAGCCTTCCGCGGAGCCGGCCTCGTAATGCGGGTTGTGGTAACCGACGGCGGCTACCTCGCCGATCATGGTGAACCCGCGGCGCTGCAGCGCCTGGTCTGAGCCGATCAGTTCCCGCAACCAGTCGTTGATGGCGGGCGTCGCCTTCATGTACTGCGGGGAGAGTCCGCGCATGAAGCCCATGTTCAGCACGGACAGGGCGGTCTTGACGTAGTGCTTGGCGGGGGCCGCGGTGTTGAAGAACGTCCGGATCGACTGCTGTGCCTGGTATTGATCGGTTCCCCTGCCCAGGTGGACGATGCGTTGCCGGGCGATCTCCGCCGCGAACGTACCCGTGAGCTTGTTCTGCCACTGCCAGGGATGCACCGGCATGAGGAAGTACTGCTCCGGCTCGAGTCCCTGTTCCGCCAGCACGGCGTGGAAAGTGTCCAGCAGCGGCCCCAGTTCGGCGGCCAGGTGTGTCCGGTAGTCCAGCCCGGCAGCCGCGGTGAAGACGGCGCAGCTGCGGTGCACGGCGATCCATTCCAGGCGCACGGCGGCACCGGTTTCGGGGGCGAAGGCGTGGTAATCGCCGATGCCGAAGCCCAGCCGGCCGTTGTTGGCCACGAAGCAGGGGTGGCCCTCGGACATGCTGCGTTCGATGGCCTGGAAATCGGCGGCAGCGTCCGCGCCGCGGGTTATTCCAGCCGCCAGTTCCGCCGAGTCCGGCCGGCGGGCCGCCAGTTTGTAGGCGTGTCCGGCCAGCGTGCTGCTGATTTCTTCCAGGTAGACCGGAAGCATGGAGATGGTGATGCCGAGGGTCGTGTGGAAGGCCGTGATGAACTCCATGGCGTCCAGCGGCGCCTCGGCGCCCTCGTGGAGATGCCGGATTGAACCGGCATCGATGGACCAGTGGTCCAGGTCCAGGATCCGCGCGTCGAAACGGTACTCGCGGGTTCCGTCGTCGCTGACCACCCGATAGCTGGCGGCGTGGTCCATCTCCTGAAGGCGCTCAGGCGCAAGGATCCGTTCGTGCGAGAACTCGGCGAGCGCTTTGCGGAGCAGATGCCGGTTGGCTGCCTCCCAGCGGTGCAGGCTGAGGTGGGAAACGTCGGACGGGAAGGCAGCGGCCGGGGCGGGGTAGAGGTCAGTGGTCACAGTGGTGCTCCATTGCGGTCGAGGTGGCGGGCAAGCGGATTGGGGCGGTGAGAAGGTTCAACGCCCGGGCAGCCAGGTAGTCCTCCCGGCTGCAAAAGCTCAGGAGCGCGTCCTTGTCCGGGAGGGCCACCACCCCCTCGGGGCGGAAGCCGAGCCGTTTATTGAGGGCGTGGATCCGGGTATTCCGGACGTCGGGTTCCACAACGATCCGGTCCACCCCGGGCTTGGCGAACAGCCGGGCCAGCACGGCATCCATGACGGCCGTGGTGAAGCCGGCAACAGGAGCGTTCGACGGCGGAGCCACCAGCAGGTGCATGCCGGCGTCACCGGGCCGGACCGGGTAGGCCGTGGCCAGCGGTGAGGACGCGGGCAGGTACTCCTCAACGAGGAAGGCTGGAATGCCGTCGTCGAGCCCCAGCAGGGCATGGTGGTGTCCGCTCGACTGGATGGCGGCGTACTCCTTTTCGACGTCGTCAACGCCGGCGGCCAGCATTCCCCAAAAGGAGGCGTAGGGCCGCGTGACCCAGCTGTGCAGGAGCGGGGCGTCGGCCGCGGGGTCGACGCAGCGGAACGTGAATCTCATGCGGGCACCTCCGCCGTGATGCTCTCCGGTGCGCCGAACTGTTGGAACGCGATGCTGCGTTCCACCGGGTAGACCTCCCGGCCGCTAATTGCCCGGAGGATGCACGAGTTGCGGTAGGCGCCCATGCCCAGGTCCGGGGTGGCGAATCCGTGGGTGTGCAGCTCGGCGTTCTGGACGAAGATCTCTCCGGGTTCCACACCGGTGCTGTAGTTGCGGTCCACCGCAAAACGGCCCCCGCTGTCCCGGGCAATCCTGTCCCGGATTCCCGCGAGGAACTCCGGTTCCCGGTAGGTGTAGCCGGTGGCGAAAACCACGGCGTCGCTGTCCAGGGTGTAGGCGGTGCCCTGCTCGTCGTGGTGCAGGCGCAGGGTGTGGGTTCCGGCGGCGGCGTCCCATGCGGCGGCTGTGAGCGTGGAATGGGTCAGCAGCCGCGTGTCCACCATCCCGGCGAGGCTCCGGGTGTAGA
This sequence comes from Arthrobacter sp. AG258, assembly GCF_004364695.1. Taxonomy (NCBI): domain Bacteria; kingdom Bacillati; phylum Actinomycetota; class Actinomycetes; order Micrococcales; family Micrococcaceae; genus Arthrobacter; species Arthrobacter sp. AG258. The sequence goes on from NZ_SOBI01000003.1 coordinate 226,555, forward strand.
GGAGGTCGTAGATTGCGTCGATCAGGTCCGCGTTGATGCCCTTGTAGAGGTTCTTCTGCGTCTTGTTGAGGTGGTCGCGGCGGTGCGGCGGGAGGCCATAGAAGTAGTCCACGTACTCGGGCGAGGTCATCTCGAGGGTCAGTTTGGTGTACTCCAGGGGAAAGAACCGGCCGGAGCGGGTCACCCAGTCCAGCCGGTACCCGTGGGCGTCCGCGTCCGTGAGCAGGTCATAGTAGATCTCCGCCGCACTCTGCCCGCTGCCCACGATGGTGATGCTGCGGCGCTGCTGCAGGTCCGCCTTCCGGGCCAGGTAGTCGGCATTGTGGAAGGCCATGCCCCCGCGGCCTGCGGCGGCCTCGGCCATGATGCCATGGCCGGCTTCCGGTACGTAGGGGCTGGTGCCGGTGCCCAGCACCAGCCGGCGGGCGGAAAGTACCTCCGTGCCGCCGGGGCCGGAGACGGCCAGCCGGTACACGCCGTCGTCGTACGCCGCATCCAGCACGGTTGTGCCAAAACGTACCGAAGGCAACTGCCCGGCCACCCACTGGCAGTACTGGTTGTATTCGGCTCGCAGCGGGTAGAAGTCCTCGCGGATGTAGAACCGGTACAGCCGGCCGGTCTGCTTGAGGAAGTTCAGGAACGAGTAGGGCGAGGTGGGGTCCGCCATGGTCACCAGGTCCGCCAGGAAAGGGACCTGCAGGTGGGCCGGCTCCAGCATCATGCCGGGGTGCCACTCGAAGGATTCGCGCTGGTCGAGGAAGATGCCGGCCAGGCCCTCGACGGGCTCAGCCAGGGCGGCGAGGCCAAGGTTGAAGGGGCCGACGCCGATGGCTGCGAAGTCATGGACGTGGCCGGTTGCGGGGGTGGTCATGCGGCGGCACCGTCCTGCAGGAGGTCCGCGCCGGTGCGGCGCAGGAGGTCGATGATGCCGGCGATGTCCTCCAGGGTGGCTTCGGCATTGAGGAGGGTGAACTTCAGGTAGTGGCGGCCGCCCACCGTGGTCCCGGCAACCACCGCCCGCCCGGACGCGAAGACGGCGGCGCGCACGGCAGGATTGAGCGCGTCGGCGGCGTCCTCACTGAGCCGCGCTCCCCCGTCCAGCCGCGGGCGGTAGCGGAACACCAGGGTGCTGAGCTGCGGCGGTGCCGCGAGTTCGAAGTCGTCGTCTGCCTCCAGGAGCAATCCGACGCGACCCGCGAGGTCGATGGCTTCGTCGAACAGCGCGCCGATGGCGTCCGCCCCCATGATCCGCAGCGTGAGCCACAGTTTCAGGGCGTCGAAGCGGCGGGTGGTCTGGAGGCTCTTGTCCACCTGGTTGGGAATGTCCGCAAGGGCAGCACTTTCCGGGTTCAGGTAGTCGGCGTGGAAGGTGACGTGCCGCAGCATGGCCCGGTCGCGGACCAGAAGCGCGCTGGAGCTGACGGGCTGGAAGAAGGTCTTGTGGAAATCCACGGTGACCGAGTCCGCGAACCGGGTCCCGTCCAGGAGGTGCCGGTACCGGCCGGAGACCATGAGGCCGCCGCCGTAGGCGGCGTCCACGTGGAGCCAGGCGCCGGAGGCATGGGCAAGGGCAGCGAGGTCTGCGAGCGGGTCCACCGCGCCAAAGTCGGTGGTCCCGGCGGTGGCCACCACCGCCATCGGGACCAGGCCGGCCCGGTTGGCGTCGGCCAGGGCATCGGCCAGGGCTTCGGGGTCCATCCGGCGGTCCGGCGTGCAGGGGACGCTGATGACGGCGTCGAATCCGAGGCCGAGCATGGCGGCCGACTTTTGGATGCTGAAGTGGCTGTCCCCGGAGGTGAAGATCCGGAGTTTATCCAGCAGCGCCGGCAGGCGGAGGCCGCTGCGGGCCGGGTCCTGGCGGAGGCCTGCCACTGCGTGGTTGCGGGCGATCAGCAGCGCCTGCAGGTTGGACTGGCTGCCCCCGGAGGTGAAGATACCGTCAGCGGCGGCGCCCAGGTGCAGCCGTTGCGCGGTCCAGTCGATGAGGCGCCGCTCGATCATGGTGGCCCCCGCGCTTTGGTCCCAGGTGTCCAGCGAGGAGTTGACGGCGGAAAGGACGGCCTCGCCCACCAGTGCCGGGATCACCACCGGGCAGTTGAGGTGCGCCGCGTATTTGGGGTCATGGAAATAGACGGCGTCGCGCAGGTAGACGTCCTCGAGCTCCTCCAGTGCCGCAGCGGTGTCCCGCAGCGGCACGTCCAGGTCAACCGCCCCCACCCGGGCCTCCAGCGCTGACGGTTCGACGCCGGTAAAGGGCCGGGTGGTCCGCTCCAGCTTGGTGGCCACGGCAGTGACACCCTGCAGGACCTGCGCCACGTACCGGGCTGAATTCCTGGCATTGAGGAGGTGGTTGCTGGCCCCGAGCGCCAGTTCCAGCCGGGAGGCAAAGTCCTGGCCGGCGGAAGCGGCTGGCGGGCCCTGTGGTGAGGCGGTGGCGGGAAGCGGTGTTTCCACGTGCGGAGCAGGGTGGGGCATCAGCGGCATGGGTTTCCTTTGCTGGGCATTGCCGGAGTGGCAGTGGTCGTAGCGGGCAGGGCTGGAGCCGAACACCCCACCCTGCATTCTTGTAAGGTAAGCCTTACTTAGGTAACCCTTTTAATCAAACTTTTGTGATGTATTTCGTTTTGAACCGCAGCTACCCGCCCCGAGGCACCGGCGGAGCCCCGCGACGCTACGCTTGGGGTCAAGCGGGTACTGGGGATTGCGGGCCATCACCAGATGCCGGAACTTGTGCATCAATTAGTAAGCATGCTTTTCTTGTGGGGTAGATGAACCTCCGCAAGCAGTTCGCGGCGGGACTGCCGGCCATGGCGGTTCCGTGAAAGAAGCCCAAGGAAGAACATGATGACCACCGCAATGGATGAGCAGCTGATGGCGTTTGGGGAGCGCCGCGAACCGGCTGAGCAGTTTCCGGCCGCCACGGTACCTGTCGATGCAGGACTGCTGGTGACCCTCAATTCGCGCATGCACTGCCGCACGCCGATGCAGCTTGTCGATCACGGGGAACTTCCGGTCCGGCAGCCCGTTTACGTTGACGGAACCTCCGTGGTGGCACTGCGGCCGGAGGCGGGCGAAACCGTCACCACCTACCGCTGTGCCTGCGGCTTCACCATCGACGACCCCGGGACCGCCTGGGCGGTCAGCGATTCGGCCCTGGCCAGCTGACCCTGCTCCGAGCGCGGGCGCCGGCCCGCGGCCAGCGAATGTGATTGGCGGATGCGATCAGCGGATGGGGCCGGCGGGCGGTCAGCGCTCGGGCCAGTCCACGAACTGTTCGTAGCCCTCGTGCTTGCGGAGGTAGCTGGACATAAACGGGCAGTGCGGAATGATGCGTTTTCCGGTGGCCACCACGTCATCCAGGGCAAAATGCGCCAGCACCTTGCCCAGCCCCTGCCCCTCGAAGTCCTGGCCCGTTTCGGTATGGGTGAAGTCGATATGTCCCGGCAGGGCGTGGAAGAAGGCCTGGACAGCGAGCCTGCCGTCCACCAGGAGTTCGTACCGGTGGTCCGCGTCGTTGCGCCGCAGGGTGACGTTGGGGGTGAACTTATCCTCTGTGGACATGGTGTTCTCGGTCATGGTTTGACACTGGCACTACTTCACCCCGCTGGCAATGCCCCTTCGGCCGCGCCTCCGGCGGGAGGTGGTCCGGGCCGCCGGCCCGCGCGCCGGCCGTCGCGGGGGCCTGGTCCCGGCCGATGGCCGGCGCCGCAGCGGAAACCCGCCCAGCAGGAGGATCGCCGCGGAAAAGCACAAGGTGCCGGCAGCCAGCAGCCCCAGTGACAATCCGTTGAGGGCGGCGTCCGCCGCGGGAAGGAAGACCACGACGACGGCGGCCGCAGCCAAGGCGGGCCGGCTGCGGTAGGCGTGTGGTGCCGTTACCCGGTCCTCAAGGCGGCCGAAGGCGGCAGCGACGGGGAGCAGCAGGACGACCAGGGCCAGGACCACCACGGGCCGCGACCACCACCACGCGGCGGTGCCGGCGCCGGGCTTGGGGAACGGCACCAGGAGCAGCAGCCCTGACATCGCGCCCAGCAGCGGCAGGTGCCACAAGTACACCGTCAGGGACCGGCTGCCCGCCACGCCCACGAGGCGGCCAATCCAGCGGACCTCGGCGAGCGACGCGAGGACCGGCCGCGCCAGCTCCATCGCGGCCAGCTGGGAGACGGCCAACAGGACCAGGGTGAGGTTGGGTGGATTGAGGTTCACCAGCATGTTGCCGGTGTACAGGCCCAGCCCCGTCACCAGGCCCAACGCAAGGTTTGCTGCCAACGCGATGGCCAGCAGGCCCGAACGGGAAAGCCGGGACGTCCAGCCGTCGGCCGCCAGGAAGCCCAGTTGCTGCACTGCGCACCACACGAACACCAGGTTCGCGTAGGCAAGGTTCGGCAGCGCCCCCCGGAGGCAATCCACGGCAACCACCAGGCCGAGGAGCAGGCCCAGCGCCAGCCAGGGGGAACGCGCATGGAGCGCCGCCAGGACCGGAATGTTCAACTGCGCCGCGAGGTAGGCGGCCAGGAACCACAGCGGCATGCCGGCGCCGGTGGCCATGAGCTGGACCACCTGAGGGTCCACCCCGAGGGCACGGGCCAACAACAGTCCCAGGACCATCGCCGCAAGCAGCGCGGTGGCCGGACGGACCAGGCGCAGCAGCCGTGCACGGATGAACTGGGCCGCCGTCCCGCCCCGCGCCTTCATCCGGCGCCAGGACTGAAGGCCGGTCACACCCCCGGTAACGAAGAACAGGGGCATGACCATGAAGATCCAGATGACGGGGACAAACCAGTCCTGGTCGCCAAGGGTGTTCTCCGTTGTCACGGTCCCGTCCGGGTGCAGGACCGGACTGACCATCATGGAATGGCCCACCACCACCAATGCCAGGCAGACGAAGCGGACAAGGTCGATCGCCGGATCACGGGCTGCCGTGTCCGCGTGGTCTTGGTTCCCCTGACCCCGCCGCACCACGTGGCCTTACAGCGTCCCGACCCTGTTCACAGCACCATTCTGCGCCTGTTGCCGGTGGTGTAGAAGAGGCAGGGGTGCCGGGCTAGAGCGCAGCCACCAGGCCCAGGACGACGGCGAGCAGCGGCGTTGCGCCCTGGGTGGCCGCCGCGCGGAGGTACTTGCGGCCGCTGAGGGCCAGGACCACGGCCGCCAGGAGCATGGAGCCGCAGCTTGAAAACACCAGGGTCCAGCCCGCCACGTGCTGCGCCGGACCGGCCCCGAACACCACCAGGCCGATTCCGACCAGGGCACCCACTGCCAGGAACAGGTTGTAGAACCCCTGGTTGTACGCCAGCGGCCTGGTGATCTCTGCATGGTCCTGGGATCCGATGCTGAAGCGTTTCCACGTGGCGGGCCGGGTCCAGGTCACGGATTCCATGGTGAAGATGAAAACGTGCAGCGCCGCGGCGAGGAAGGCAAAAAAGAGGGAGGCCAGGATCATGGCTTGATCCTAGCCTCCCCCGGAGTGGGGTCTTTCCTACCGTGCCAGCGTGGCCAGCGTGGCGGTGGCGAACTCCTTGGCCGAGTGGTTCCACCGGGCCAGCAGGCCCTGCAGGTTTTCGCCGTCCGCCCGGTGGGCGGGCAGCTGGTCCTGGAGGGTGGCCAGCACGCCGGTCCGCAGCTCGGTGTTGAAGTTGACCTTGCCTACGTTCATGGCCGCGGCTTTCACCAGTTCCCCGGCGGGGATGCCGGAAGCGCCGTGCAGCACCAGCGGAATGTGGACCCGGGCCGCAATGTCCTGGAGCACGTCCCAGCGCAGCCGCGGCTCGCCCTTGTACTTGCCGTGGACATTGCCCACGGCCACGGCAAGCAGTTCCGCGCCGGTACGGGACACGAAGTCCTCCACCTGCGCCGAGTCGGTCAGGCCTGCAACGTCGGCGCCGGACTGGTCTGCACCGAAGGCGCGGTCCTCGTCGCCGGCCAGGCCGCCAAGTTCCGCTTCGAGCACCACGTCCGGGCCCAGCAGGGCGCGGGCCGACTTGACCAGGGCAATGTTGTCCTCGTAGGGAAGGGATGAACCGTCGGCGAGGACCGAATCCGCCCCTGCCGCGACGGCGTCGGCCATCACCTTGAGGTCGCTGGCGTGGTCAAGCTGCACGGCCACCGGAACCGCCGCCGCGTCGGCCAGGGTGCGGAGCGCCGCTATGAGCCTGAGCCCGTTCGCGGTGGCGGCGGTCTTGGGTGCCACCAGCAGGATGGCACCGCGTCCTGATTCCTCTGCGGCGCCCACCACGGCCAGCGCGGTGGTGAAGTCGTAGCAGGTGAAGGCCGGCACGGCGGAACCCTGTTGCAGGGCGGTGGTGACCAGGTGGTCCAGTCGGGTACGCATCAGACGCCCAGGCCTCCCACCAGGATCCAGGCCACGAAGGTCAGCGCGAAGCCGGCCAGGCCCAGGATGGTAGTCAGGACGGTCCAGGTCTTCAGGCCGTCCGAGACGGTCAGGCCGTAGTATCGCACCACCACCCAGAAGCCGGCGTCCGTGACGTGGGAGAGGCCCAAGGCGCCGAAGCCGATGGCGATCACGATCACGGCGATCTGGGCCGGGCTGTAGCCGCCGCCGCTGACCGCTGCGGAGAGCAGGCCGGTGGTGGTCACGATGGCCACGGTGGCCGAACCCTGGGCGGCACGCAGTGCGAGGGAAATGATGAAGCCGAGCAGCAGCAGCGGCACGCCGAGCGTGTCCAGGGTCTTGGAGAGCGCCCCGCCGATGCCCGAGACCTGCAGGACGTTGCCGAAGACGCCGCCGGCAGCCACCACCATCAGGATGGAGGCGATGGGAGGCAGGGCGCCTTCGAAGATTTCACCGGTCTCCTTGAAGGACCAGCCGCGGCGGACCGCGAGCAGGAAGAAGGACAGCGCCACGGCCACCAGCAGGGCCAGGAACGGGTTGCCGATGAAGGCTGCCAGGCCGTAGAGGGGATCGCTCTTGGGGAGGATGAGGGTGCCGGCGGTACCCAGGAGGATCTGCACGATCGGGGCAGCGATCAGGAAAATGATCAGGCCCGGGCGAGGGGGTGCGATGGCGGCGGCACCGGGGCCGTCGTGGCCCACCTTGACCAGTGAGTCGGAACCGAACTCCTCCACCTGGGTCTTCACGGCCGGCAGCAGCTCGTAGTCCTTGCGGTTCATGATGGACGCCACCCAGTAGGACAGGAAGCCGAGCGGAATGCAGATGAGCAGTGAGATCAGGGCGATCAGCCCGATGTCGGCACCCAGCACGCCGGCGCCGGCAACGATTCCCGGGTGCGGCGGAACGGCCACGTGGATGGCGAGCATGATGCCGGCCATGGGCAGGCCGAACTTAACCGGGTGGACCTTGGCGATCTTGGCGAAGGCGTAGACGATGGGGACCAGCACGATGATGCCGACTTCGAAGAACACGGGGATGGCCACCAGGAAGCCGACGGCGGTCAGCGCCACGGCCACCCGGCGGGCGCCGAGTTTGCGGGTGAAGTGGTCGGCCAGCGACTGGACACCGCCGGAGACCTCGATCATGCGGCCCAGCACGGCGCCGAGCGCGATCAGGATGGCCACCTTGCCCATGGTGCTGCCCACGCCGCCGGACACCACGGTGAAGATGTCCTGCAGCGGGATCGTGGCGGCCACGGCAACCAGGATGCTGACGGTCAGCAGGGCCACGAACGCCTGGATCTTGAAGCGGATGATCATCACCAGCAGGATGGCGATGCCAACGGCGGCGATGGTGAGCAGCAGCGGGGTGCCCAGCTCCACGGCGGGCTTGATGGCCGGAGCATCGGCCGCCCGCTGTATCAGCGGGCTCATCAGGTGGTTCACGGGAAATGTCTCCTTTGACGTGCCGGTCCGGGGCAGACGGGCATCAGGTATCACGGCGGGGATGGAACGCTGCGGAACTAAGCCGCAACGCTGGGAGGTACGACGACGGCGGAGGGGGGACCGCCGTCGTCGTACCGTTCGGGGGGAGAGACGCTTACTTGGTCCGCTTGGCCGGGGCGACCACCTTGATGACGGCGGAGTCATCGGCCGCGGCGAGGCCCTGGGCCTGGCCCAGCAGGTAGAGCTGCTCGGCGGCGGCGGCAACGGGGGCTGCCAGCCCGGCCGCGCGGGTGGCTTTGCCCACGATGCCCATGTCCTTGACGAAGATGTCCAGGCGGGACAGGACCTCGGCGCCTTCCTCGTTGTAGGCCTCCAGGATGCGGGGGCCACGGTTGGAGAGCATGAAGGAACCGGCAGCGCCGGCTTCGAGGGCGGCGAGGGTCTTGGCCTGGTCCAGTCCCAGCGCGTCGGCCAGGGCCAGGGCCTCGGCGGCCGCGGCGATGTGGACGCCGCACAGGAGCTGGTTGACGGTCTTCAGGGCCTGGCCGTCGCCGGGGTTGTCACCCACCACGGTGAGCGTGGAGGCCAGCAGGTCCAGGGCCGGCGCGGCCTTTTCGCGGGCTTCGGGGGACGCGCCGACGACGATCAGCAGGTCGCCTTCGCCGGCGCGCTTGGGGCCGCCGGACAGCGGGGCGTCCACCAGGTCCACCCCGTATTCGGCCAGCTTGGCCACGGTGGCGGGGATGGCGTCGGTGCCCACCGTGCTGCCGAGGATGACGACGGCGCCCGGCTCCAGGACGGAGGCCACGCCGTTTTCGCCGAAGAGGACGTCGTTGAGCTGCTCGCCGTTGCGGACGGCCAGGAGCACGGCGTCCGCGCCCTTGGCGGCTTCGCGGGCGGTGGTGAAGGTGGCGATGCCGGCTTCTTCGGCGAGCTTGAGGCGGGGCTCGGCGATGTCGAAGCCGTGGACTGTGAGCTGGGAGGCCATGCGGGTGGCCATGGGCAGGCCCATGGCGCCGAGGCCCAGGACGGTGACGGTGTAGTTGCTGGTCATGGTGTTCTCCGTTGAATTTGTTCGGAACTCTTAGAACTTGTTGCTGAGCTTGCGGGTGACCTGGGCCAGGGAGTCGTCGTCGCCCACGTTGCCGGCGAACACGATGTACGGGATGCCCTTGGCGGGGCCGTCCACCGGTTCCCAGAGGCTGACGATGCCCGGGAGCATGGGGCCGCGGACAATGCCGTGCCGGATTTCCAGGCCGTGGGCGGCGACGTCGGAGGACGTGATCCCGCCCTTGGCGATGACGAACCGCGGCGGGAAGATCTTCAGGGTCCGGTTGACCACGTCCACGACGGCGGCGGAGACGGTGCGGGCGATCCGCAGGCTTTCGGCGGGGTCGTCCGTCTTGATCAGCAGGCGGCTGGTGTGGACGATCACGTCGCCGGCGTGGAGGGCCTCGACCACGGCGTCCACCGTGCGGTCCAGGTGCTCCTTGGCGCTGGGGTTGGCTGTTCCAGCTTCGGCGGCGAGGAGCTTCTCGACGTCGATCTCGATGATGCGCGCCGAGCTGTGTTCAGCGGTGAGGACGTTGAGCTGCCGGGTGGTCACGCCGACGTGCGAGCCCACCACGATCAGGCCGCCCGCCTCCGACGGGGTGTTGCCTGCGTAGGCCTCTTCTGAAGTCAGTGCGGCCCGGATCTCCTGGCCGATGCGGCCGCGGACGAACGGCGGGCCCACTCGGTAGAGGAGCTTCTTGCCGCGGCGTTCTGCCTCTTCCAGTCCCAGCGCCAGGGCGCGGAAGTCATTCTCGGTGACGATGTCCGCCACGATGGGCGTGGAATCGGTGGCGGGCTCGATGGCGTCCGCGATCGCCTTGGCGGAGATGGCCGGGTCCTGGGCGGCGGCGCCGGCACGGATGATGTTCAGGTCCAGGACGATCACTGAGTCCGCCGGGAACCTGCCCTGGGATTTCTCGGCAACGTAGTCGGCCATGACGGAGGTGCTGAAGCCGAAGGACGCATCCTTGGCGAATTCGGTCTCGGAGACGGGGACCACGGTGCCCTTCGCGTCACCGGTGCCGCGCATGTAGTGGACGCCGCCGATGGTGAGCCGGCCGGCGTCTGGGAATGCGGGGACCAGGACCACGCCGTCGGTCGTCTCGCCGCTGACCCCGGCAACGGTGGCCGCGATGACGTCAGGCTCCAGGGGGTAGTGGCCGCGGAGGGTGGAGTCGCTGCGGCTGACGAATCCCAGCCGCAGGGAGTCGGGCGATCCTGCCGCCGCGAGGGCGTTGCGGACCACTTCCTCATTGCGGGCAGCCGCTTCGGCGGGGTCGAGGGACCGGGTGTTGGTGAGGACGTAGACCGCGGGCTTTCCCTGCGCAAAAGCCCAGCTGAAGTCCTCCACGTCCCACCTGGTGAGCACGGGGAGGTCTGCCACGGACTGGGTGCCGGTGGGGTCGTCGTCGAGCACCACCAGGACGCGGGGAACCTCTGCGTTGGAAGCGGCCAGGGAGCCGGCAACGAGCCCTGCGGGGATCTCGAGGTCAGCCGGATAGGCGGCCAGAAGGTCTGCTTCAAGCGTCACAGTGCACTCCATTGTGTAGCGATCCGGGACCCGGATACTGATGTAAAGGTAACTGTAAGATGTCTGACATCTTGCATTTGAATGTTAGTGTGGCACACGGCATAAAGACGCGCAAGTAGACTTGTCTGACATATCCGCCGGGCGTTGGCCGGAAGCAGGAAGCGGGGGAACCATGGCAAGGAAATCGCTGGTCGGCATCGTGGCCGATGAGCTGCTGGACCGCATCATCGAAGGCGAGTTTCCGCCCGGCGCCACGGTTCCAGGCGAACTGGAACTCAGCGCCCGCCATGAAGTCAGCCGCATGACGGTCCGTGAAGCGATGAAGACGCTCCAGGCCCAGCAGATCCTCAGCGTCGAACGAGGGCGGGGGACGTTCGTCAACCCCCTGAGCCGGTGGACATCGCTGGAAGCGGTGCTGCGGGCGGCATCGGAGGGCAAGAACGACGCCGACGCCTCCATCCAACTCATCGAGCTCCGCCGGATGCTGGAAACAGGAGCCTGCGAACTTGCCGCCGGACGCATCTCGGAGGAGGACATTGCCTCCTTGTTCGCCTACGTCTCGGCCATGAAGGCCGCCAACAGCATCAACGACGTCGCAGCGTTCGTAGAGGCCGATCTCGGCTTCCACGACGTCATCCTGCGCGCCTCGGGGAACGTCTTCGTCTCCGTCCTGTTCGAGCCGCTGCACCGCGTCCTGGAAAAGCGCCGTGCCGAGACGTCGGCGGTACCGGCCATCCAGGAACACGCCATCGGACACCACCAGAACATCGCCGAGGCCCTTGAGTCCCGCGACCCGGCCCGCTCCCGCACCGCCATGGACGCCCACATGCAGCAGACCCTGGACGACCTGCGGAACCTGGTCCTGCCCGCCAAGTGAGCCCGAGGGCGGCCTGCATGAAGGGGGCCGGTCCTCTGGTCAACGCTCTCGCAGTGCCACTAGGCTTCAGGGACGGCCCGCAACCGGGAGCAACGATGATCACGAGGAGCGAAGTTGTCCAACCACACGTACAGCATTTCTGAAATTGTCGGCACCTCCACCGAAGGCGTGGACGACGCGGTCCGGAACGGGATCGCCAAAGCCTCCCAGACCCTCCGGAACCTCGACTGGTTCGAGGTGAAGGAGATCCGCGGCCACCTGGAGGAAGGCAAGGTCGCTGACTGGCAGGTAACCATCAAACTCGGCTTCCGGCTGGAAGATCACTGAGCACTCCAGCCTTAACGCCGGGAGGTCGTGAAGCACTGGCTTCACGACCTCCCGATTTTAAGCTCGTTGCCCCGGGCTCGTGCCTTAGTTGGCTGTTCCCGGGCTGCGGCGCCGCCAGACCGTTGGGACGCCGTCGAACGCGGGGAAAACCTGGCCTTCGAAGAAGGACAGGACGGTGCGGGAATCGGAGTCCGGGCTCCAGAGTCCGGAGGCCGGGCAGTGCGAACCCGTGGCTGTGGACGTGGCGCCGGCGGAGGCCTGGCGTTCCTTCAGCAGTGCGATGCGTTTCATCGTTGAGACCATCCTGGGGTGGTAAGAACCGGGCGGGGAAGCTTGTTCTTCAACCCTAGGAAACAGCCGGCCGAAGCCCAATGGGCGGCTGGCCAGAATCGGTGCCATTCGCTGGACGAATGTACAGTTACGGTACCGAGCCGCGGCGCTTAGTCCGCCGGCCCGCCGTCGGCCACCGTGGCTGCGTCCCGCAGCGCGCCTGCATCTCCCGCACCGGGAGCACTGGGGGCACCCAGGCTGCCAAGCAGGGCCAATGCGTCCGACGACGGCGAGCCCGGACGAGCGGAATACACCCGCAGCATCTGGTCGGGATCCTCCGGCAGGACCAGGTTCTCGAAGTTCAATTCCAGGTCGCCCACCGCCGGATGGTGCAGCCGGACAGTGCCCGCCGCCCTCGTGGCCACCCGGTGCCCGGCCCACCACTGGCGGAAATGCTCGCTGTTCACGGCCAACTCCCCCACCAGGTGGTTGGCCTGCGGATCGTTGGGATGCCGGCCCACGTCGAGCCGAAGGGATCCGGCGGCTTCGGCAGCCACCGTCTTCCAGTCCCTGAAAAGCTCCCGCGCCGCTGGATCAAGGATGGTCCAGCGGGTGAGGTTCCGCTCCGCCGCCTGCAGCGCCGGAAAATCGGCGAACAGCAGGAACGCCATCCGGTTGCCGGCCAGGACATCACTGCGCCGGCCCAGCACCAGGGCGGGCACCTCCCCCACCGCGTCGAGGAGCTGGCGCAGCGCGGGCCGGACGCCCTGCGCTGCGGCCGTACCGGCCTCGCGCGGACCACCGGCACAGTTCTCCAGCAGGTCCAGCATGTGCGCGTGCTCGCTGCTGTCCAGCCGCAGCGCCCTCGCGACGGCGTCCAGGACGGTGCGTGAGGGGTGGATGTTGCGCCCCTGCTCCAGCCGGACGTAGTAGTCGGTACTGACCCCGGCCAGCCGCGCCACTTCCTCCCGCCGCAGCCCCGGAACCCTGCGGGCACCGGTGCTGGGACCCGTTCCGGCAACCTCCGGACTCAGCCGGGACCGCATGGCTTTGAGGAATTTTCCGAACTCGGCGCTTTGACCCATGCAGACCATTCTGCCCGGGAAGGGTGCCCCGCTCCACCCAAAAGGTAGGACTGGGAATCCTAGGAAAAACAGGAACAGCCTTCTCTGCTGACTTGTCGGGCAAAAGTGCATAGGCTCAGGAGTGAGCCAGCGGAAACCGCTTTCTTCGTCGAGCAGCCGGCACCGATCCACATCACCATCGTCCTAGGAGCACACCCATGTCAGAGCTGACACTCAACAACGGCGTCACCATCCCGCAACTTGGCTTCGGCGTTTTCCAGGTTCCGCCGGAAGACACCCAGCGCACCGTCGAGGACGCCCTCGAGGCCGGCTACCGCCACATCGATACCGCCGCCGCCTACCGCAACGAGGCCGGAGTGGGTGCGGCGCTTGCCGCCACCGGCATCGCCCGCGACGAGATCTTCGTAACCACCAAGCTGCGCAACGGCGAGCAGGGCCGCGCGCAGGAGGCGTTCCAAAACAGCCGCAAAGCACTGGGCCTGGACTTCATCGACCTCTACCTCATCCACTGGCCGGTGCCCTCACAGGGTTTGTTCGTCCAGGCGTGGAAGGAGATGGAGCGGTTGTACCAGAACAAGGAAATCCGCGCGATCGGGGTCTCGAACTTCTTGTCCGACCACCTGGACACCCTGCTTGAGTCCGCCGAAACCGTCCCCGCCGTCAACCAGATCGAACTGCACCCCAGCTACCAGCAGGCGGACCTCGCCGCAAAGTGCCGGGACCTGGGCATCGCCGTGGAGGCGTACAGCCCGCTAGGCCAGGGCGGGGACCTGAACGGAAACGCCGTCACCGCGATTGCCAGCGCCCACGAGGCCACCACCGCCCAAGTGGTACTCGCCTGGCACCTGGCCCAGGGAAACATCGTCATCCCCAAGTCGGCCAACCCCGGCCGGATCCGGGAAAACTTCGCGGCATCATCGCTCACGCTCTCCGCCGACGAACTGGCCGCCATCACGGCGCTTGAGTCCGGTGCCCGCATCGGGTCCGATCCCGCCGTCGCGGCCTTCACCCAGATGTAGGTTTCGACAAGCCCGACCACCTGGCCGACAAGCTCCACCACCGAAAGGAATTTCCGTGCAGTACACCCACCTGGGCCGCTCCGGCCTGAAAGTTTCCCGCCTCTGCCTTGGCACCATGAACTTCGGGCCGCAGACGGAGGAAGCGGACGCCCACAGCATCATGGACTCCGCCCACGCGTCCGGCATCAACTTCTTCGACACCGCCAACGTCTACGGCGGGGCAGACCACCGCGGCTGGACCGAGGAAATCATTGGGCGCTGGTTCGCCAAGGGCGGCGAGCGCCGCGAGCACACCGTCCTGGCCACCAAGCTCTACGGCACCATGACGGACCGGCCCAACGAGTCCAAGCTCTCGGCACTGAACATCCGCAGGGCCCTGGATGCGAGCCTCAAGCGGCTGCAGACGGACTACATCGATGTGTACCAGTTCCACCACATCGACCGTGACACACCGTGGGACGAGATCTGGCAGGCCATCGAAGTGGCGGTGCAGCAGGGAAAGATCCTGTACTCCGGCAGCAGCAACTTCGCCGGCTGGCACATCGCCCAGGCCCAGGAAGCGGCGCGGCGCCGGAATTACACCGGGCTGGTCAGCGAACAGTCCATCTACAACCTGTTCATGCGGCAGGTGGAGCTGGAAGTCATCCCGGCGGCCCAGCAGTACGGCCTGGGCCTGATCCCCTGGTCACCGCTGCAGGGCGGCTTGCTGGGCGGCGTGCTGAAGAAGGAGCGGCAGGGCGTGCGGCGTACCGAAGGCCGCGCCGCCGAGACGCTGAAGAAGCATGAAGACCAGATCCGCCAGTACGAGGACTTCGCCGACGAACTGGGGCACGAACCGGGCGACGTCGCACTGGCGTGGCTGCTGCACCAGCCCGCCGTGACCGCCCCGATCGTGGGCCCGCGCACGCAGGAACAACTGGATGCCGCCATCCGCGCCCTGGACGTCACACTCGACGCAGACGCGCTCAAGCGGCTTGACGACATCTTCCCCGGCCACCGCACGGCACCGGAAGACTACGCGTGGTAACTCCCCTGGCTGCCGGCACGGTGGCGCCACGGAACCTCCTCTTCATCGGCGGCACCGGGGTGATCAGCGCGGCGGCGGCAGAACACGCCGTCGCGCTCGGCCACCGGCTGACCATCCTGAACCGGGGCCAATCCACCCGGCCGGTTCCGGACGGTGCTGAAGTGCTGCACGCGGACGTCCGGGATGCGGCCGCGGTCCGTGAGGTGCTGGGCGGCAGGGAGTTCGACGCCGTGGCGGACTTCATCGCCTATACCCCGGACCAGGCGCAAACCAGCATGGATCTGTTCCGGGACCGGGCGGGCCAGTACGTCTTCATCAGCTCCGCCTCCGCCTACCAGAAGCCGCCCACCAGGCTGCCCATCCTGGAGTCCACGCCGTTGAAGAATCCCTTCTGGCAGTACTCCCGGGACAAGATCGCGTGCGAGGAGCTGTTGTTCCGGGCCTACCGGGAAGAGGACTTTCCGCTGACCGTGGTCCGGCCGTCGCACACCTACGACCGCACCAAAATCGCCATGGTGGGCGGCTGGACGGACATCCACCGGATGCGGAGCGGGCTTCCGGTCATGGTGCACGGCGATGGCACGTCACTCTGGACGCTGACGCACAGCAAAGACTTCGCGAAGGCGTTTGTTGGCCTGCTCGGAAGGCCCCAGGCGGTGGGTGAAAGCTACACCATCACCTCCGACGAATACCTGCCGTGGAACCAGATCTACCGGCTGTTCGCCCGGGCGGCCGGCGTCCGTGAACCCGGGCTGGTGCACGTGGCATCCCAGACCATCGCCGCGCACGACCAGGAACTGGGGTCAAACCTGCTGGGCGACCGGTCCCACTCGGTGGTCTTCGATAACACCAAGATCAAATCCTTGGTCCCGGACTACACCGCCACCATCCCGTTTGCGGACGGCGCCCGGGAAATTGTCCAGTGGTACGACGCCCACCCGGAGCTGCAGCAGGTCAACGAGGCCTACATGCAGCTTTCGGACAAGCTCACCGGCTGGGCCCGGCAAGGCGCCTGATCCGTACCTGCCGGCGTGGCCGGCCTGCCGCACCATCCCGCAGCAGGCCGGCCACAGTGCCGCTGTGCTAGATTTCGGCGCATGACCCCACCCCCTCCAAGCCATCCTGCCGACGGGCCTGTCGCCGCCGCCATCGAACTCCTGGCAAAGCAGGGTTTCGATGCAACGTCTGTTGAGGAACTCGCGGAGGCCTCGGGCATGAGCCGCAGCACGTTCTTCCGGAGGTTCGGATCCAAGGAGGATGTGGTCTTCGCTGACCACGAGCGCATCCTGCAGCAGGTGAACACCCGGCTGGCGGACTCACGGCTGGAGCCACTGGCCGCCGTCGCGGACGCCGCGCTCCTGGTGTTCGACCACCACTTGCGGAACCGCGCAACGTCCCTGGCCCGGTACGGGCTCCTGCAGGCGGTGCCGGCCCTCCGGGACCGGGAGCTGGTCACCTCCCACCGGTATGAGCGGGCCTTCCTGCGGTACCTCAACGACACCCTGCCCAGGGACGGCCGCCGCGAGTACGCGGCCGTTGCCTTCGCCGCAGCCGTAGTGGCCGTGCACAACGCCTTCCTGCGGCAGTGGCTTCGCGCGCCCTTCGCGGCCGGGGAATCCGGGCAGCCTGACAGGGCGGCAGCCCTCGCCCGTGAACTCGCGGCCTTGGCCGAAACGTTCCGGCCAACCCTCCTCGGACCCGGCGCCCCTGTTGACGCCACGGAGCAAAAGGCGGCCACCGTCGTCGTCACCGTGCTCGCCGGCCCGGCAGACAAGGATGCCATCGCCCGGGCGGTCCGCGATGCCTTGCCCTGACGCCCAGCCGTATCTGGTACGGAGTTTCTTGACGTGGAACTGCGTTTCAGTGCATTCTTAGTCGATGCGGCATGAGCCACATCACCCGGGCGGCCCGCAGCCGCCGCTGAACCAGAGGATGCAGACATGACGACGACGTCGCCCAGCCCAGCACCCACCGTCACTGGCGGTGCGCCGGACTTCCCGGCCGGGACGGTGGAACCCGAGTACCTTCTCACCGAGGCCCTCGGCACCGATCCCGCCGCCGTCTTCGCCGGCATCAACGCCGAGGACCGGAAGTACTGGGACCGCGCCCGCCGCTTCGTCCAGGAGGAAGTCCTCCCCGTCATTGACGGCTACTGGGAGCGCGGCGAGTACCCGCTCCACCTCCTCCACCGCCTCGGCGAACTGGACCTGCTCCGCGACGGCACCGCCGTGGACGGCTTCGAACCGATGAGCAGCATGGCCGCCGGACTGGTGAACATGGAAATCAGCCGTGGGGACGGATCCGTGGCCACCATGATCGCGGTCCAGGGCGGCCTCGCCCTGCGGTCCGTCGCCGAGTGCGGATCCGAGGCGCAGAAGGAACGCTGGCTGCCCGCGATCGCCCGCGGAACCGAGTACGCAGCCTTTGCCCTCACAGAGCCCACCCATGGATCCGACTCCGTAGCCCTGGAAACCACGGCAACCCGCACTGACGGCGGATTCCTGCTCAATGGCGAAAAGAAGTGGATCGGCAACGGCTCCATCGGCGGGGTCAGCGTTGTCTGGGCGCGCGGCGACGATGGCCAGGTGCACGGCTACCTGGTCCCCCAGGATTCCCCCGGCTACGCCGCCACCAGGATCGAGGGCAAGCTGGCCCTTCGCGCCATCTGGCAGGCCCACATCCGGCTGGAGAACGTCTTCGTGCCCGAAAGCAACGTCCTGCCGGGCGCACGCACGTTCAAGGACACCGCCCGCGTCCTGTTGGCGACCCGGCTCGGCGTGGCCTGGTCCGCCGTCGGGCATGCCACGGCCTGCTACGAGACAGCCGTCCAGTACGCCAAGCAGCGCAAGCAGTTCGGCCGGCCGCTGGCCGCGTCCCAGATCATCCAGGAGCGCCTGGCGCGGATGCTCAGCGAACTGGCCACCATGCAGCTCATGGTGGTGCAGATGACCCGGCTCGACGAAGCCGGAACGCTGACCCCGGAGCAGGCCTCGCTGGTCAAGTACACCTGCACCCGGACGGCCCGCGGGATCGCCTCCAATGCCCGCGACATGTTGGGCGGCAACGGCATCCTGCTGGCCAACCGGGTGGCCCGGCACCTGGCCGATATCGAAGCGATTCATACCTACGAAGGCACCGAAACCGTGCAGGCCCTGATCATCGGCCGCGGCATCACAGGTGTCTCCGCCTTCGCCTGACCCTTACCGGCTGACTTTGGCAGCCCCATCGTCCCGAAAGGACTGTTCTTGAACCAGAACGCCAACATCCCCGTCATCCTCGGCGGCGCCCGGACACCTTTTGGCAGGTTCCGCGGCGGCCTCACCCCCTTCTCCTCGAGCGAGCTGGGCGCCCACGCGATCCGGGCGGCGCTGGAACGGACGGGCGTTGCCCCGGAACTCATCGGAGCCGTCATCGTGGGGCAGGTCATCCAGGCCGGGGCCGGCCAGGGCCCGGCGCGGCAGGCCAGCCTGGCCGCCGGCATCGGCTGGGACGTTCCCACCATCACCATCAACAAGCTCTGCCTGTCCGGCCTGACGGCAGTCATTGATGCCGCCCGGATGATCCGCACCGGCGAAGCCGACTTCATTGTCGCCGCCGGCCAGGAGTCCATGACCAATGCGCCGCACCTGGTCCCCGGGCTGCGCGCCGGCGTCGTCATCGGCGATGCCCCCATGCTGGACTCCCTGAACCATGACGGGCTCCAGGATCCGGTGAGCGGCAAACTGATGGGCGAGGCAACTGACGCCGGAAATGTTGAGCGCGGGATCACCCGTGCCGAGCAGGACGCCGTGGCCGCCCGCTCGCACCAGCGTGCCGAAGCGGCGCGCGCTTCCGGTGCCCTGGCAGAGGAAATCGCGCCGATCCAGGTACCGCAGCGCAAGGGCCCCGCCGTGACCCTTGAGCACGACGAGGGCATCCGGCCGGACACCACGGCCGAATCGCTGGCGCAGCTCCGGCCTGCCTTCTCAAAGGATGCCGCAGCCACCATCACCGCCGGCTCGGCGTCGCCCCTGTCCGACGGCGCGGCGGCGCTGGTGATTGCCAGCAAGGCCGCCGCCATCGCCGCGGGGCTGGAATGGATCGCCGAGATCGGCGCACACGGCCAGACTGCAGGCCCGGACGGATCGCTGCACTCCCAGCCCGCCCGGGCCATCGAGCGTGCCCTCAAGGTCGAGGGCCTCAGCACGCAGGACCTCGACCTGGTGGAAATCAACGAGGCCTTCGCCTCGGTCCTGATCCAGTCCGCGAACGATCTTGGAATCGACGCCGAAACGGTCAACGCCGAGGGCGGGGCGATTGCCCTGGGCCACCCCGTCGGCGCCTCGGGCGCCCGCCTGGTGCTGCACCAGGCATTGGCGCTGAAACGGCGTGGCGGCGGCACCGGCGTCGTAGCCCTCTGCGGGGGCGGCGGCCAAGGCGACGCCCTCATCCTCAAAGCCTGACCCTTTCACCAGCGAGTCCCTCCCACCAAGGAAGCAGGCCATGACCAACACCAGCACCGCCGACGGTTTTGCCACCATCTCCGTCGCCGCCATCCTGGCCGAATCGGCACACCGGACCCCGGACAGCGTTGCCCTCGTCGTCGGTGAGGACCAGGTCAGCTACCGGGACCTGTGGAGCCAGACCCGCGCCTACGCCGGAGCGTTGCGGGCCCGCGGCATAGGTTCGGGAGACGCCGTCGCCGTCCTCATTCCCAACGTTCCGGACTTCGCGCGGGTTTATTACGCCATCCTGTCCCTGGGCGCCATCGTGGTCCCCGTGCACGCCTTGCTCAAGGCCCGTGAGATCGAATATGTCCTGCAGGACAGCGGGGCCGGGCTGCTGATCTGCGCTGCCCCGCTCCTGGCCGAGGGTGCGGCGGGTGCTGCCGCCAGCGGAGTGGACGTGGTGACGGTGTTGGCACCGGACGACGACGGGTTCCCCCGGCTGGAGACGGAGGCCGCCGCCGCCGACCCCATCCGGACCTATGAACCCTGCCGCCCCTCGGACACGGCCACCATCCTTTACACCTCGGGCACCACGGGCAAACCGAAAGGGGCGCTGGGCACGCACTTCGCCCTGGTGGAACAGACCAGCGTCCTGCTCACCAGCGTGATGGACTTCCGGCCCGGCGACGTCCTGTTCGGTGGACTGCCCCTGTTCCACACCTTTGGCCAGACCGTTGTCCTCAACACGGGACTCCGCGCCGGCGCCACGATCGTCCTGATGCCGCGATTCACCGGCGCAGACGCCCTGCAGCTGCTGGTAAAGCACGACGTGAACATCTTCCTCGGCGTGCCCACCATGTACGTGGCTCTCCTGGAAGCCGCCAAGTCAGCGCCTGAACGGCCGGCGGCCTTGCGGTACGGCATCTCCGGCGGGGCCTCCCTTCCGCTGGCCGTGATGGACCGGTTCCGCGACGTCTTTGGGGTGGAAATCCATGAAGGCTACGGCCTCACCGAGACCTCCCCGGTGGCCGCCTTCAACCACGTGGGCACCCCTCCCCGGCCGGGAACCATCGGGGTCCCGATCTGGGGCGTGGACATCGAGATCGCCCGTCCCGAGACGGTGGAAAGCATCGAACTGCTGCCCAACGGGGAACTGGGCGAGCTCGTGATCCGCGGACACCTGCTGATGAAGGGCTACCTCAACCGCCCGGAGGCAACGGCAGAAGCCGTGGTGGACGGCTGGTTCCGCAGCGGCGACCTTGGGACAAAGGACGACGACGGCTACCTCACCATCGTGGACCGCAAGAAGGACATGATCATCCGCAACGGATACAACGTCTATCCCCGGGAGGTGGAGGAAGTCCTGCTGACCCACCCGGCCGTGGTCAGCGCCGCCGTTTACGGAATTCCGGACGAGATGCATGGGCAGGAGATCGCGGCCGCAATCGTACTGGACCCGGGAGCCGCCGTCACCGAATCCGAGCTGGTCGAGTTCGCCAGCACCCGGCTGGCGGCCTATAAGTACCCGCGGGTGGTCAGGATCCTCTCCGAACTGCCCCTCGGACCAAGTGGAAAGATCCTCAAGCGGAAACTGGCCGGGGACGCCGGCTAAGCCCGCGGGACCGGCACACCGGAGGACAAACCCCAAAGCTTCCCCCGAAACCTCATGGACGAAGGCACCGCCGCGGCCGATTCAGGGCAGACTGATGCCATGACACTTGCACCGCTCATCCCCCTCAATGACGGCAACAGCATTCCCCAAATGGGCCTTGGCACCTGGCCGCTGGACGACGACCAGGTGGCTGCCGCCGTCGTACATGCCGTGGAAGCCGGGTACCGGCACATCGATACCGCCGTGAAGTACGGCAACGAACGCGGCGTGGGCAACGGCATCCGGGCGAGCGGACTGGACCGCAGCGAGCTCTTCATCACCACCAAGCTCGACGGTGAGTTCCAGGGCCACGACCGCGCCGTCTCAGGACTGGAAGGCTCGCTGAAACGCCTGGGCCTGGAGTACGTGGACCTTCTGCTGATCCATTGGCCCCTCCCGGGCAGGGACCAATATATTTCCACCTGGCAGACGTTCGAGCGGCTGCAGGCGGAGGGGAAGGCCAGGTCCATTGGGGTGTCCAACTTCAAGCCGTCGCACCTGGAGCGCCTGATGGCGGAGACGGACGTGGTGCCCGCGGTCAACCAGGTCCAGCTCAGCCCCGCAATTACCCGGACCGCTGAGCGCGAATTCCATGCCAGGCACGGGATCGTCACGGAATCCTACAGCCCATTGGGCGGATCCGGAGCGGGTTTGCTGGGTGCCCCCATTCTGGCGCAACTGGCGGAAAAACACGGGAAAACATCCGGCCAGCTGGTCCTGCGATGGCACATACAAAACGGATTGGTAACGATTCCCAAGACCTCTTCCCCGGAGCGGATGCGGGAGAATCTGGACGTGTTCGATTTCGCCCTGGATCCGCAGGATCTAGCGGAACTTTCGGTATTGGACGAGGGTCCCGGCGCCGGCAACGATTCCGACAAAACCGGGCATTAAGAACAGCCTGGACAGCACTTTTCCAAAAAACAGGTTGGCAAATAGATAGTAAGCATGATTACTATTGAGCCAGAAGGATGAAGTGCCTCCGGGACCCGGAGGCCTCCTCTACCTAGGAAGAGAGCAACAAATGGGATTTATTGCATTTCTGATTCTCGGACTTATCGCTGGTGCGATCGCTAAGGCGATCCTCCCGGGCAGGCAGGGTGGCGGCTGGGTCGTCACGCTGATCCTGGGCGTTGTTGGCGCGCTCCTCGGCGGCTGGCTGGGCGGAATGATCTTCGGCAGTGGACTGCAGGAGTTCTTCTCCATCCAGACGTGGCTGCTGGCGATCGTCGGCTCGCTGATCGTCCTTGCCATTTACGGCATGGTCACTCGGCGCAGCGCCCGCTAACAGCTCGGGCAAGCCAGGAAGCCGGCTTGGGGACACCCTCCCCAGGCCGGCTTTCATTTTCTCCGGCAACGGGTGCCCCCGCGTATGCCGGAACTGACAACCCTCTCGCAGAGCAGGAGTTCATCATGAAAAACAAGCTTCTTTTGGGTGTGGGCGTGGCTGTCGGCTACGTTCTCGGCTCACGGTCCGGCCGTGCAGCGTATGACAAGCTGAAGGCCCGCGCGGCCGGCCTGTGGGACAGCAAGCCGGTTCAGGACAAGGTGGCAGCAGCCACGGAGGCCGTCAAGGAAAAGGCCCCTGAAGTGGCCGACCAGCTCGGCGAAGCCGCCCGCAGGGCAGGCACTGTGGTTGGCTCGGCACTGCACCGCGAGGGTGCCTCCGACGGGAGCCGGACCTCCGCCACCGTTACCGGCACCCCACCGGCTGAGAGTGCGGCGGGGCTGGGCGAGGACCACATTCCCGCCCACAGCACCCACCCGGAGACCACCAACCTTGGCACCTCGGACGCGACCGCAGGAAAGGCCTGACTCCAGGTCTATTTGTTTGCATTTAGCGCTGCGGCCGTGTGACAAGCACAGCCGGCCAGTGTTGTGCTACAACTGAATCGCCTTGCTGGCCGTCGCGATCCTTGGGGGACGCGGCGGCCGGCATCGTCTTAAGCGTGGCGGGGTCACTTCCTTAGGCAGAATTCCTGCCCGCGACAGCACTTAGCCCCGGCTGGTCCCGGGCAGGGCGCGCCCCACCACCACCGTCGCGTCCAAGTCCTCCGAGCGGACCGTCTGCGTCCGGAACCCGGCCGCAGCCAGGATTGCAGATGTGCCGGCCGCCTGGCGTTCACTGGTTTCGATCAGCAAGTGTCCCCCGGGCGCGAGCCACTCGATGGAGCCGGCGGCAACGCGGCGGTGGAAGTCCAGCCCGTCCTCGCCGCCGTCCAGTGAAGCCACCGGCTCGTAGAGCCGGGCTTCGGGCGGCATGGTCCTGATGGCCCCGGTGGGCACATAGGGCGCGTTGACGGCCAACAGCCCGACCCGGCCGTGCAGCGAGGAAGGGAGTGCCTCGAACAGATCGCCCCGATGGACGCGGCCGCCCAGCGGCCCGATGTTTCGCATCGCACACCGTGCGGCTGTGGCGTCGATGTCGGCCGCGTGCAGCTCCACACCGGGCAGCGCGTAGAGGATGGCAGCCCCCACGGCGCCGGACCCGCAGCACAGGTCGACGACCACCTGAGCTACCGCCGGGGAAGTGCCGGACAAGAGGGCCACAGCGTGGTTGACCAGCAGCTCAGTACGGCGACGCGGTACGAAAACCCCGGGCTCGACAACAATGCGGCGGCCCGCGAACTCCGCCCAGCCCAGCACGTACTCCAGCGGCACCCCTTCAACGCGCCGCTGCACATTCAGCGCGAGCTCCGCAGGCCCGGACGCGTCCGACAGCAGCAGCCGGGCCTCCTCCTCGGCGAAAACGCAGCCGGCGGAGCGCAGGAGGGTGACGATGTGGTCGAAGGCCCGGGTGGGGTGGCTGTCAACAGCGCTTGATTCAGGATCTGGCATATCGACGCCTCTCAGGTGAATCAGCGGGAACACTCACCGACACCGTCCGCCACCAGTTTGGACCGGCATGCGGTGGACATCGAAAACTGCAGAAGACGGCATCGTCGCCTGCTGCAACAGCCGGACTTCCCCATGCTAACGGCCAGCCCGATGCAGGGAAATGGGGCCAAGTGTTGAAAGGATGTAACCATGACCACCGGCACAGCCAGCAGCGCTCTTTGGATCGGCAGCTACACCGACGACGCAGGCGGCCGTGCCAGCGGCATCGGCGCGGTGGGCACGCGCCAGGACGGAAGCCTTGAATGGCTGGGCACGGCCGTCGAGGCCCCATCGCCGTCGTTCGTGGCCGTCCACCCAACTCAGCCGGTGGTGTACGCGGCCGCCGAGCACCGCCAGGAAGTGCGGGCCTACCGCCGCCGGGGCAATTTCGGTTTGGAGCCGCACGGACAGCCCCAACCGGCCGGCGAGGCCACGTGCCATGTCGCCGTGGATCCGGCCGGGCGGTTCCTCACTGCGGCGTGCTGGGGTGACGGTCAGGTCCTCCTCTACGAATTGGATAACGACGGCGCCATCACCGGGCGGTTCCCCGGCGCACCATCGGTGGATCCCTACGCCGGCACGGCCCCCGGCAGCTCCAGGCAAAGCCGCGCCCACGCCGGCCTGGTGCTGCAGGACGGCCGCATCATGACCACCGACCTGGGCCATGACGTGCTCCGTATCTGGAACTATGTGCCGGGAACCGGGCTGGTGCCCGACCATCATGTGGTCCTCCCCCGCGGCAGCGGTCCCCGGCATATGGTCCAGCACCACACCGGCGCCGTTTTCATCGTGTCCGAATACTCCGTGGAGGTCTTCGTGGTCCGCGCGGACGCTGGCACCTACGAACTGATATTCAGCGGACCGGCCACAGCGAGCGGTGGCAAGGACAGCGATTCCGCGGCCGAGATCTGCCTCGGCCCCCAGGGCAGGTTCGCCTATGCCGGTGTCCGCGGCTCGAACATCATCAGCGTCCTGGCCGTCACAGAAGGCGGCACGGAACTCATCCCCGTCAAAGACGTCCCCAGTGGCGGTGACTGGCCCCGGCACCACCTGGTCCGGGGAAACCGGCTGCACGTAGCCCACGAACGGTCGGACAACATCGCCACATTTGACCTGGACCCCGCCAGCGGCATCCCCTGCCCGGTCCTGCACCGCCTTTCCACCCCGTCACCCACCGCCCTCATAAACGCCGGTTAACAGCAAGGCACCAGCGA
Organism: Arthrobacter sp. AG258; assembly: GCF_004364695.1. Lineage (NCBI taxonomy): Bacteria > Bacillati > Actinomycetota > Actinomycetes > Micrococcales > Micrococcaceae > Arthrobacter > Arthrobacter sp. AG258. Next base: position 251,710 of record NZ_SOBI01000003.1, read on the forward strand.
ACGCCAGCTTCCCCAAACGCTGGAGTAATCCGGTGCAAGCGCTTACAGTTGTGACTTGGTTCACAAGGACAGCAAGCTGCCCTTTCGAGCTCTCCTGCCGCATCCCCATGTCAACGGCACGCCTGTACAGCAGCGCTGCTTCCCAGGAAGGTCTCACCCTTGTTATTCCGCACCCCCCATGGCGCGCCCCCACGCGCCCACCTGCCGGGCACTCCGGCAGCATCCCAGCACGTCGCTGCGTCCCGGCGGAACAAACGGTCCCGCCGCGCCGCATCCCGGCCAACTTCCGCAATCCACCTCACCGCTGCCCGGTCCGCCGCCGCATTGCTGGCAACGGCACTCGCCGCAGGCATCGCGGTCCTTCCGGCCCAGGCGGCGCCCGGCATCAAGGGTCCCGGACCCAAGAACCCGGGCTCCGCTCCGGCACTGCATTCGCTGCGCGGCCCCGTGACCGACGAAAACTTCTACTTTGTCATGGCGGACCGGTTCAACAACGGCAGCACCGCCAACGACCAGGGCGGCCTGGGCCCGGATCCCATGGTGTCCGGCTTCGACCCCACCAAGAAGGGTTTCTACAACGGCGGCGACCTGGCCGGCCTGCGCAACAAGATCGATTACATCCAGGGCCTGGGCACCACCTCCATCTGGTTGACGCCCAGCTTCAAGAACAAGGCAGTCCAGCCGGAGGACAAGTCGGCCGGGTATCACGGTTACTGGGTCACCGACTTCACCCAGATCGATCCGCACCTGGGCACCAACGATGAACTCAAGGCGCTCATCGACGAGGCACACGCCCGCGGCATGAAGGTCTACTTCGACATCATCACCAACCACACGGCGGACGTCATCGGCTACGAAGAGGGCGACCGCAAAGGCTACGTATCCAAGGACGCCGCACCGTACAAAACTGCCTCGGGCCAACCGTTTGATGACCGGGATTACGCCGGCACCGGGACCTTCCCGCAGCTGGATGCCGGGACATCGTTCCCCTACAAGCCGGTCCTGGCGCCCGGCGAAGAAAACCTCAAAGTACCGGCCTGGTTGAACGATCCCACGCTTTACCACAACCGGGGCGACACCACCTTCACCGGCGAGGACTCCATGTACGGCGACTTCTTCGGCCTCGATGACCTCTTCACCGAAAACCCCACGGTGGTGCACGGCATGGAAGACATCTACACATCGTGGATCGGCAATTTTGGCGTGGATGGCTTCCGGATCGACACCATGAAGCACGTGAACAACGAGTTCTGGCAGGAATTCGGCCCCAAGGTCCTTAGCTACGCCAAGGAACACGGCAAGGACGAATTCTTCATGTTCGGCGAGGTGTTCGATACCAGCAAGAGCTTCACCTCCCAGTTCACCACCCGCAACAAAATGCAGGCAGTCCTGGATTTCCCGTTCCAGGATGCCGCCCGCAACTTCGCGTCCAAGAGCCAGGACGCCAAAGGACTCCAGGCCTTTTTCGCCGGCGATGACTGGTACACCGACGCCGATTCCAACGTCTACGAACTGCCCACCTTTCTCGGAAACCACGACATGGGCCGCATCGGCAGCTTCATCAGCCAGGACAACCCCGCCGCAGGCGACGCCGAGAAGGTGGCACGGGACGAACTGGCCCACGAGCTGATGTACTTCTCGCGCGGCAACCCGGTGGTGTACTACGGCGACGAACAGGGCTTCACCGGACCGGGCGGTGACCAGGATGCCCGGCAGACGCTCTTCGCCAGCAAAGTTCCGGACTACCTCGACGACGACCTGCTGGGCACGGACGCCACCCACGCCACCGACAACTTCAACCCAAGCCACCCGCTGTACGCCAAGATCCGGGAGCTTGCAGCCCTCACCAAGGAGCACCCGGCGCTGCGGAACGGCGCACACCAAAACCGTTACGCCTCCGACGGCCCGGGCATCTACGCCTTCTCCCGCACGGACGCCCAGGACCAGCGCGAATACGTGGTGGCACTGAACAACAGCGCCCAGGCCCGGACGGCGGACGTTCCCACCTACATCGCCAAGCGCAGCTACACGCGCGTTTACGGCGAAGGCGCCAATGAAGCCAAAACCTCTGACGACGCCAAACTGACGGTGACCGTCCCGCCGCTTTCCGCCGTCGTCTACGAATCCTCAGGCCGCATTCCGCACTCAAAGGCCGCTCCCGCCGTCGCCCTCCAACAGCCGGCAGCAGCCACGAGTGACAACGGGCGCATCCAGGTGACGGCCGACGTCGATGGTACGTCGTTCTACGAGGTCACCTTCGAGGCCAGGACGGCGGGCGGCAGCTGGGAGCCGATCGGGACGGACGACACCGCCCCGTACCAGGTGTTCCACGACGTGGCGGCCTTGGATGCCGGGACACCGCTGGAATACCGCGCCACCGTGCTGGACAACGGCGGCCACACAGCCACCAGCCAAGGCCGCTCCACCAACGTTCCCGCGCCCGTGCTGACCCTCCAGAAGCCTGCCGAAGGCAGCAGCGCCGAGGGCAAAGTGGAGCTGAGCGCCACGGCTGACCCGGAGAAGGCAAGCCATGTGGTGTCCTTCGAGCGCAGCGTCAATGGCGGGGATTGGACGTCGGTGGGCACCGACTCGTCCTCGCCCGTGTACTCGGCCACTGATGACGTCTCCGGACTCGCGGACGGTACCAAGGTCCAATACCGGGCGGCGATGACCGGCGCCGGCTTCAACGTCACCAGCGGCACCAGGACTGTCCTGGTGGGCCAGGCCGCGCAGCCCGACTCGGTCACGGTGGCCGGATCACTGAACCAGGCCATGGGTTGCACCGCGCAGTGGGATCCGGCCTGCCCGCAGGCAAAGATGGTCCTGGACCCGGCGGACCGGATCTGGCGGCTGACCGTGGACCTGCCGGCCGGGAAGTACGAATACAAGGCAGCGCTCAACGGCGGCTGGGACGAAAACTACGGCGCAGACGGCCAGCTCAACGGGCAGAACATCGTGCTGGACCACCCCGGCGGCCCGGTCACGTTCCGCTATGACAACAGCACCCACCTGCTCAGCGCCGTCTACGCGTCGCAGCAGCCGGCCGCCGTGGCAGCCGCCGGAAGCATGGACAGCGAGCTGGGCTGCGCCTCGGACTGGGAGCCGTCCTGTGCCCAGGCGCAGCTGGTACTGGACCCGGCCGACCTCCTCTGGAAGCTGTCCATCCCGGACCTCCCGGCGGGAAGCTACGAGTTCAAGGCCGCCCTCAACAAGTCATGGGACGTCAGCTACGGAGCGGGCGGGGCAACGCCTGGCGCCAACATCGTGTTTAAGCACGACGGCGGCCCGGTCACCTTCCGCTACGACCACTTCACCCATGTGATGACCGCCGGCTAGCGTTCGCCGGCAACACCGAAGGGCCCCGCCGCTTCCCGGGCAGTTCACCCAGCGGCGGGGCCCTTCGTCAATGAACACCAGTCAGGATCCGCGCAGGGCCCCGTCCACCACCGCGAGCAGCGAGTTGAACCTCTTGTTGGCCGGAAGGTCGTCCAGGAACACCGGTTTGCCGTCGGGGCCGCCCAAAGGCACCTGCCAGTTGGGGTACAGCGCTTCGGTGGTCCCGGGCTGGTTCTGGACCCGCCGCTCCCCCACCGCATCCACCAGGGCCACGCCGAGCAGCACCGAGGGCGCCTGGGCCAGCAGAAGGTGCAGCGCCTCGATGGTGTTCGCCTCGGCACCGGGTTCGCCCGGTCCGGTGGTGTTCGCCTCGGTGAGATAACCGCGTTCGCGCAGCAGGGCGAACATCTTTTCCAGCGACGCATTGTGTTCGGCCCGCTCGTCCTCCTCGGAGCGCTCCAGCAGGCCAAGACGGCTCCGCAACGCCACGTGGTCACCTGCGAGGTAGCCGGCGGTGGGCGGGAGGTCGTGCGTGTTGACGCTGGCGAGTGCCTGCGTCCGGTACTTTTCGGGCGCTAGCGGGGAGTCGCCGTCGTACTCGAACCACAGGATGGACGTGCCCAGGATGCCGCGGGCAGCGAGGTAGTCACGCACCCACGGTTCAAAGGTTCCGAGGTCCTCCCCGATCACCACGGCACCGGCGCGGTGCGCTTCGAGGGCGAGGATGCCGATCAGGGCCTCATGGTCATACCGGACGTAGGCGCCGTCCCCCGGCGCGTTGCCGGCAGGGATCCACCACAACCGGAACAGGCCCAGGATGTGGTCAACGCGGATGCCGCCGGCGTGCCTGAGCACGGTGGCGAGCATGTTGCGGAACGGCTCGTAGCCGGTTTCTGCAAGCCGGGTGGGGTGCCATGGCGGCTGGCCCCAATCCTGGCCCTGCTGGTTGTACATGTCCGGCGGCGCGCCCACGCTGGTGGCCGGCGCCAGCACGCCGCGCAGCGTCCACGCGTCGGCACTGCTGTGGTCAACCCCTACGGCGAGGTCGTGCACCACTCCCAGCCGCATTCCGGAGCGCAAGGCTGCCTGCTGCGCTTCTTCCAACTGTTCGTCGCAGATCCACTGAAGCCAGCGGTGGAAACCGATCCGGTCCGCCAATTTCTCCCGCAGTGCCTCCGCCTCGCGGGTTCCGATGGCGCAGGCCGGGTCTGTCCAGAGCGGATCGTCCGGCGCGAGGTCCTCCCTGATGGCGGACCAGAGGGCAAAGTCGTCCAGGCCGCTGCCGGAGATACGGCAGAACTCGTCGAACGCCGCCTGCCGGGCCGGCGAGCGCCGGGTGTGGTACAGCATTTCCAGCGCCTGCAGCTTCGCCGCGTAGACGGCATCGCGGTGCAGCCGGGCCCCGTCCCTGTTCAGCCCGGCGACTTCCTCGTGCAGCTTTTCCAGCGCCGCCCGTTTCCGCGGCCGCAAGTAGGCAAGCTCGGGGACCGCCTCAATACGGATGTAGAGCGGGTTGAAGAACCGCCGCGTGGACGGGGAATAGGGCGAGGGCTGGATGGGTGGCACCGGTTCCGCCGCATGCAGGGGATTGACCAGCACATAATCGGCGCCGCGCCCGCCACTGATCGCCGCCAGGTCCGCCAGGTCCGCGAAATCGCCGATGCCCCACGAGCGCTTGGACCGGACCGAATACAACTGCGTGGCCAGGCCCCAGCCGCGCCGCTCCATCAGGGGCGCCGCCGTGTCCAGGCGCGCCGGCGTCACCACCAGCGTGGCAGTGGCCGTGGCGCCCTCGGAGTCGGCGTGCAGGGTATGCCAGCCCAGCGGGAGATCCGGCGGCAGGGAAAAGGTGGCGCGTCCGGTGGGGATGCCGTCGACGTCCCGGGGCTGGACCCAGACGTCCTCCTGGGCCGCCTCGAGTGAGCCTGCGCCGCCTTCGAGGGCGACCGTCAGCCGGGCCGTTGCGCCGTCCCGGACATGGACCGGAACCTGGGCGGGCTCACCCTGCTTGATGACGACGGCGGGCGGCAGCATCCGCCGCCATGGCGCCAGTTCCGCTTCCGCCAGGGCAGCTTCGATGTGCTGGTTCGTGTGGGCCTGCACACCCAGGGCGGCGAGCACCTTGATCAGCGTTGGCGCGGCCACGGAGTGCGGGAGCCCGTCCCAGCCTTGGAAGGACGTGCCCACCCCGTGCGCATCCGCCAACTGCTGGAGCAGGTGCGGATCCACCGGCGCCTGGGCGGCGGGAGGGTCTGCGGGCATGTTTGGCCGTGGTGCGTGCTGCTGGTCTGAAGCCGTCATGGGTGTCCGCCTCGTCTGTGATGGTCCCGAACTTACAGTGCTGCCTGTTGCCCCGGGAGCTGACACCCCAGTGCACAACCGTTGGTTCAGATTATTGCAGGGGGCAGCCGGGGCGAAACCCGGGCCGCGGATGGCGGCGGCCGCCACAAAACGTCATCCTGCGGCGCTCCGGTTACTCCATGCGACGAAAAGAGAAGGACTAAGGCGGAATTCTGCGGCCGTCCGGGGAATCTGTGTAGCGTCATGACGATCCACGGCGCGGCAACTATATGGAGGAGACCGGAGATGAGCCTTAGCGAACTGCGGGTGTTCGGACGGTCAGGCACCCCTATCAGCCCGCTCACCCTTGGCACCATGAACTTTGGCGAAGGAACCGGTGGGCCGCCGGGCGCCCCCACCGGCGCGGATGAGGCCATCCGCATCATCCACGCGGCGCTTGATGCCGGCATCACGGCGGTGGACACCGCCGATGTCTATTCTCAGGGCGAGTCCGAACAGGTGGTGGGGAGGGCACTGCGCGGCCGGCGGGATGACGTCTTCCTGGCCACCAAGTTCCACGGCCAGATGAGCCCCAATCCGGCGCACTCGGGCAACTCCCGCCGCTGGATCACCCAGGCCGTCGAGGGCAGCCTCCGCCGGCTGCAGACGGACCGCATCGACCTGTACCAGGCGCACCGGCCGGACTACAACACCGACGTCCTGGAAACCATCACCACCCTCAACGACCTCATCCGCCAGGGCAAGATCCTCTACTACGGCACGTCGGTGTTTACCCCGGCGCAGCTCGTCGAAGCGCAGTGGCTGGCAACCACCAACCACCTGATTCCGCCGCTGGGCAACCAGGTTCCCTATTCAATGCTGGTCCGCGGCAACGAACGCGACGTGCTGCCCATCGCCCAGCAGTACGGGCTGGGCGTGCTGGCGTACGGACCCTTGGCCGGCGGCTGGCTTTCCGGCAGCTTCGTCCTTGACTCGGGGAAGCCGCCCACCCGGGTGCACACGCTGCCGGGGCGGTACGACATTTCCGGGCCCTCCAGCGAGCGGAAGCTGCTGGCAGCGGATTCCCTGGCCCGGCTGGCGGACAAGCTGGAGATGCCCCTGGTGGACCTGGCCGTCGGCTTCGCCCTGACCCACCCCGCGATCAGCAGCGTAATCATCGGCCCGCGCAGCGAGGAACACCTCCAGGCATACCTCCGCGCCGCGGATGTCCAGTTGGGCGAGACGGTCCTGGACGCCATCGACGATCTGGTTCCGCCGGGGACCAACTTCGTGGAGCGGGACGCCGGGGCAATTGTCCCGTCCATCGAGTTCGCCGAATTACGACGCCGGTAGCGGGCCCACGGGCGCGGCAGCACGGTCACCGTCCGGCAGCACCGTCACGGCCCGGCGTCGAACGACACCGGCGGGCGGGACGGCGGGGCGGGCGGGGCGGGCCGCCGGGGAAACTATTGACTAAGCGGTAGAAGACTTCTACGGTCGATAGCGAAACCGCCTCCCAGGGAATACAGGGGCTGCCATGCCAATGTCCGATGAGGAGCGACGCCTGCTCAAGGAGCTGGAACTGGGGCTGATCGCGGACGATCCCCATCTGGCCATGGAACTGCTGTCCGGCTATCCAGCGCGCCGTTTCCCCACAGCTCTCCTCCCGGGATTGGCGGTGGCGGTCATCGGCCTGGTGTTGATCCTGGCGGGGGCAGGTCTGCCGGCGCCGGGCGCGGTGGTGCTAGGAATCCTGCTGCTGGGGCTGGGCGCCTGCCTGTTGCTGGGCCCCATCGGGTTGAACAGGAGCGCGCGGCGGCAGCCCACCGCCTGACGGCGCCGCTGGTGAGCGCGGACCCGGGATTGCTGCCGGCCCTGGTACGGCCCGGGTGCGCGGCGCCAGGATGAACAGGCTGGCCAGGACCGCGGCGGCGCCAAGCCAGCCGAGCGCCGGAAGCCGTTCACCCACTACGAATACCGCCAGTACGGCGGCAACCACCGTTTCGAGCAGCGAGATGCCGGTGGCCGTGCTCGCCCCCACCCGGGCAAGGCCCCAGCCGAACAGGAGATAGCCGGCGAACATCGGCACCACCGCCATGTAGGCGCCGACGCCGACCGTGGACCAGGAGGCCAGGAGTGGGCCGCCCGTCAGGGCAAGGACCGGCATCAGGAAGAGCCCGCCCAGGCCAAAGACCGTGCCCATGGCCGCCCTGGGTGTGACACCGTCCCCGATCAGGCGGTGGGCTGCCCAGGAATACAGGGCGTACGTGCTGCCGGCCAGCAGTCCCAGGGCCACTCCCGCCGTGGTGGTCCAGGAATCCGTGGCGGCGGGCCCGGCAGGGCCATGCCCGGCAAAGGAAAGGAGCGCCGCTCCACCCACTCCGAGCATTGCCCCGGCAATCCACCGCCGGCGCAGTGGATTCCTGTCCGCCGCCCGCTCGATGAGGGCCGCCGCGATGGGGGCCGAGCCGATGGAGACCACAGTTCCCACGGCCACGCCGGAGAGGTGCATTGAGCTGTAGAAGGCCAAGGGATAGACAGCCACCGCTGCCGCCCCCAACAACACCAGTCTCCACCGCCGGAACAGGCCGGCCGGCCGGCTGGCAATGTGCCGTGCGGCGTACAGAGCCTGCAGCAACCCGCCCGCCCCCATGGCCACCGCGCCGATGGCCAGGGGACTTACATCCGGCGCGAAGGTGGCTGCTGTCCCGGTGGTCCCCCAGAGGACGGACGCCGCCACCACGGACAACGCTCCCCATGGCGGCGCCGGGCGGCGTGGGGAGGAGTTCACAGCGCGTCCAACAGTTGCGCGGCGATGGCCCGGGCCTGCCGCAGCGGCGGGTCGCCGCCCTCCAGGCCTGCCCTGGCCATGGCACCCTCGAGGAGGAACGCCAAGTGGGCGGCAACGGCGGGCGCCTGGCCCTCCCTCCCGGGCAACAGGTCCGTGACGTGCCGGGCCAGGAGATCCTGGACTTCCTCCTTGTGGAGCCGCACTGCAGTCCGCCCCGGATCCCCTGCGGGCAGTTCAGCCGCCGCGTTGAGCAGCCCGCAGCCGCGGAATCCGTGCCGGTAGGCGGCATGTGCGTGGTCCAGGTAGGCGTCGAAGACCGCCAGTGCCCGCTCCGCCGGGGTCCCGGCCTTTTCCAGCCGCGTCCGGTAAAGCCCTAGCCACTCCTCATGCCGTGATTCCAGGTAGGCGGCCACGAGGTCCGCTTTGGACGTGAAGTTGTTGTAGAGGCTTTTTTTGGCAACGCCCGCCTCGGCAGTGATCGTGTCGATCCCGGTTGCTGCAATGCCGCGGGCATAGAAGAGGCGGGCGGCGGCGTCGAGCAGCAGTTCCCGGGCGGGACGCCGGCTGGTCGCCTGGGTGCTTGGCATAGGCATGGGGCTCCTTGCGGTGGCGGTAGGTAGACCAGTCTACCTACCGCCACCGCCACGCGGGATACCCGTTTGTGGATCAGGCGGTGCGGACCGCCCGTGCGGACAGGGCTTGGAGCTCCGTGGCCAGCCGTTCCACCAGGAGCTCCGGGGGCACGGTGATATCGGCCAGGACGTGGGCCTCATCCTGGTCCAGTTCCTCCAAGGCTGCGAACTGGGATTCCAGCAGGGTCCGCGGCATGAACTCATGGGCGCGGGCTTCCATCCGCGCGCCAATGGTGCCTGTGCTTCCGGTCAGGTGGATGAACACAACATCCGGCGCAGCGCTGCGCAGCAGGTCCCGGTACCGGCGCTTCAACGCTGAGCAGGCGACGATCGGCGGGACTGTCGTGACGCCGTCGGCCTTTCCTGCAAGCAACTCCCCCAACGTGCCAAGCCAGGGCTCCCTGTCAGCGTCCGTGAGCGGTATGCCGGCGCCCATTTTCTGCTTGTTGGCGGCCGGATGGAAATCGTCGCCATCGAAGAACGGCATGTCCAGGCGCAGGCTCAGCAGGGAGCCCATGGTGGATTTCCCCGAACCGGACACGCCCATCACCACCAGGGGAGGCAACGGGGCGCTCACCGCCCCTCCCCGTTCCCGGCGAAGCTGAGGAGGACTTTGCCGGAGTTGGTGGAGTCTTTGGCGATTTCGAAGGCGTGCAGGGCGTCCTCCACGGGGTATTGGTGGGTGATGACGGGGTTGATGTGCAGGGACCTGTCGGCAAGCGCCGCGATGACCTGGTCGATTTCGTCGTTGAAGCGGAAGGAGCCTTTGAGGTCCAGTTCGCGGGTGATGGCCAGCGAGATGGGTAGCGGTTGCATGCCGGTGGGCAGCAGCCCCACCATGACCACGGTCCCGCCGCGGACCGCGCCGCGGATGGCGGAGGCCAGTCCGTGGTGGTTGCCGGAGGATTCGATCACGACATCGGCCTCCACGGCGGCGATCGTTTCGGTGTCTGCGGCGTTGATGACCTGGTCCGCGCCGACGGCCCGGGCGATCTCCAGGGGTTTGGGATGGAGGTCCACAGCGGTGATGTGCGCGGCTCCAGCGCGTTTGAGGACCGCGACAGCGAGGGCACCGATGGGGCCGGACCCGATCACCAGCGCGGTCTTCCCGGCCACGTCCCCGGCCCGGGAGACCGCGTGCCAGGCCACGGACGCGGGTTCGACCAGGGCGGCCGTGCGCAGGTCGATGCCCTCGGGCAGGGCCCGCAGCATCCGGACGGGCAGGTTCACGTACCGGCTGAAGGCGCCGTCGGTGTGCGGGTAGCGGGCGGCGCTGCCCAGGTACGTGCACCCGGGTGAGAGGTTGGGCCGGTCCGCGGGATACCTGGCCGCGCCCGGACCCGGGGTGGCGGGGTGGACGGCGACGGCGGTTCCGGGCTGCGGCCCCTGGCCGTTGGCGGCGGCGCGGACCACCACACCGGAGATTTCGTGGCCCAGCACCAGGGGCGCCTTCAGGATGGATTCCCCGGCCGCACCGTGCAGCCAGTAATGCAGGTCCGACCCGCAGATCCCGCCGTACAAGACCTCAACGACGGCCTGGTCATCCGCCGGCCGGGCCAGCGGGACCTCATCGACCCGGAGGTCCCCCGCGGCGTGGGCCACCACGGCCGGCCCGGAGCCGGGCAGCATGTGGGCCCCTGGCTGGACGGGTGTGTTCGCGGGCATCAGACCACCACCGTCATTCCGCCGTCGATGAAAATGGTCTGCCCGTTCACGAAATCCGACCCGTCCGAAGCCAACCAGACCACCGGCCCGGCCAGATCCGCCGGCGTGCCCCAGCGGCGGGCCGGGGTGCGGCCCAGGATCCAGGTATTGAACTGTTCGTCATCCACCAGGTTCTGCGTCATCTCCGTATGGATATACCCCGGCGCGATCCCGTTGACCTGCAGACCGGACGCGGCCCACTCGGCCGTCATGGCCCGGGTCAGGTTCCGCAGCCCGCCCTTGGCCGCAACATACGGGGCAATCGTGGGGCGGGCCAGGTCCGTCTGCACCGAACAGATATTGATGATCTTGCCCCGGCCCCGCGGAATCATGTGCCGGGCCGCTTCCCGCCCCACCAGGAACGCACTGGTCAGGTCCGTGGAAATCACCCGCTCCCAATCCGCCACCTCAAGATCCAGCATCGGCACCCGGTGCTGGATCCCGGCATTGTTCACCAGAATCTCCAACGGACCCACATGCTCTTCGACCCACGCGATACCCCGGGCTGCCGCATCACCGTCGGTAACGTCAAACGCGATGCTTGCGATGCGGCCGGCCGGAAAGTCGGCGGCGAGCGCGGCTTCGGCTTCCTTGAGCCGCTCCGGGTTGACGCCGTTCAGCACCACCGTGGCACCGGCGTCGGCCAACGCCCGGGCGAGCGAGGAACCGATGCCGCGGCTGGAGCCGGTGACCAATGCGACGCGGCCGGTGAGGTCAAACAGGGAGCTCATGCGAACGGTCCCTGCTGCACCAGGTTGACCGGGGTTTCGCCGGCGGCGAGGGCCTCAAGCTGCCGTTTCAGGAGTTTGAGGATCCGCGGCTCGAACGCTGACGCGTTGCCGCCAACATGCGGAGTGATGAGGGCGTTCTCCGACGACCAGAGCGGGTGGCCGGCGGGCAGCGGTTCGGGATCGACGACGTCGATGGCGCAGTGCAGGCGGCCGGACACCACTTCAGCCGTGAGGGCGTCGGTGTCGATCACGGCGCCGCGTCCGACATTGACCACCAGGGCGCCGTCCGGCAGGGCGGCCAGGACCTCGGCTCCCACCAGGTGGTGGGTCGCCTCGGTGAGGGGAAGGACGGAGACCAGGATGTCGTGGCCGGCGGCGAGCGCTGCGAGTTCATCAGGACCGTGGACCTGGCCGTCCGCATCGGTCCGTGCGGCGCTTCCCACCCGGGTCAGTGTGACTTCGAAGGGCTCCAGGCGGCGGGCCAGCTCCTTCCCGATTCCGCCGATGCCCAGCAGCAGGACGCGCCTGTCGGCCAGGGACTGCCGCCGTTGCGGGGCCCAGTTCTCCACCTGCTGGTCCCGGACAGCTTGGTCAATGCCCCGCAGTTTGGCGAGGATAAGGCCAACGGCCAGCTCCGCGGTGGCAGCCGCATGGACGCCCGAGGCGTTTGCCACCCCGGCGGCCGGACCTGCTGCCTCGCGGACGCCGTCGAACCCTGTTGACTGTGTTTGCACGAACTTCAGGTCCGGGACGCTGCCAAGGGAACCCAGCACGGCGCCGGCATTGAGGTACGGCAGGATGACCCCGTCGATGCTTCCGTGGGCCTCGTCAGGGGCCCCTTGCATGTCCCAAACCACTCCCGTCAGTCCCTCCGGGAGCGGGGACAATTCCGCCAGGAGCTGGGGTTCGGGGAAACTGACGGTTTGTACGTGCTGCATCGTTGAAGGCCTATCGGTTGGTGGGAAGGTGCTGCGGGGATCGTTATGCGTCGCGGCGGTCGAAGGTGAGGCCACCCGGGACCTGGAAGGTGGGCATGAGTTCAAGCATGCCAACGTTGACGTGGCGCGGGGTTTCGATGGCGTAATCAAGGGCATTGACGATGTCGTCCGTGGTGAGTGATTCGTAGCCCTCGTAGTAGGTCTGCCAGGCTTCTTCCATGGCCTCGGGGCTGCCGCCCAGGTTGCGGCCGAAGATTTCGGTTTCCACCCGGCCGGGGCAGATTTCGGTGACGCGGATGCGCTTGCCGACCGTGTCGTTGCGCAACTGCCGGGAAATCTGGTGCACCGCGGCCTTGGTGGCGTGGTAGGCGGTGTGGCCGTAGAAGTTGTAGAGCCCGGCGATCGAACTGATGTTGACCACATGGCCCAAATCCCGTTCCACCATGCCGGGCAGCACCAGCCGCGTGAGCTGCAGCAGGCCGCGGAGGTTGACGTCGATGAGTTCGTCGATGTCCTGCTCGGAGGAGTCCAGGATGTTGCCTGTCCGGGAGACGCCGGCGCAGTTGACCAGGACGTCCACCTTGAGGTCGCGGACGACGCCGGCCAGGGCGGCGGTGTCGGTCAGGTCCACCACATGCGGGACTGCTCCCGTGCGGTCGGCCAGTTCGGCGAGGCGTTCCTCGTTGCGGGCCACCGCGTGGACGGTCAGTCCGCGCTTGGCGAGACGCTCGGCGATGGCCGCGCCCATGCCGGTGGACGCTCCGGTGACGAGGGCTGTGGTGTAGTCGGAAAAAGGCACAGGGACTCCAAAAGTGGTAGGTGGCGGGGCTTTTAGGTCCGGCAATGGACTGGACGTTGTGGCCCCCCCCGGTTGGCAGGGGTTAGGGATCGCGCGGCAGTTTGTGGGTGCGGTCCTGGGCGGCTGGACGGGCATTCATGATGTTCAGGCTCCTGACGCCGGGCTGAGTTCGTGCCAGCGCTGGCCGGCGCGGACCCCGATTAGTCCGAAGACCGTGTTCACGGTGTTCCGGAGTCTGTCCAGGTCCAGGCAGGCTGCGCGGTGCATGGCTGTTGCTTCAGCCACGGTTGTCTTTCTGAAGGTGACGGTGTGTCCAGGCCTGGATTGCGCCAGGACATCCAGGGAGCGGCTCGTGACGACCCCCAGGACCGGATAGCCCGCCGTAACGCCGCGTCCCCGGTGCAGGACCAGCAGTTCGTCCCGGGACGGAACCTCGATGGCCCCCACCGGGACACCGCGGGAGAGGACCTCGGAGGTGAGCTGGCGTTCGGGCAGTGCGCCGCCGAGCCGGAGTCCGATGTGGTTGCTTCGGGGGCTCACGGTGTACTGCGTGGTGAAAAGCAGGTCTGCGGTGTCGCCGAATTCGGCTACGTCCGGTCCGTCGGTGACGTCGATGACCGGGTGGGTGGTGAATTCCGGCTTTGCCAGCCCCAGCCGGAACAGGGGCAGGCCGAAGTGCGGCTGGGTGATGGGTGCGGTGGTCTTTTGCGTTGCAAGCATGGTGCCTTCAACAAGTTTCAGTCCGAAGCCCACCACCGTGTCCGGTGCGCAACTGCCCAGCAGCGTGGGGACGGTGAAGGATCCGCGGACGGCGATGTAGGCCCGGAGACCGGTGCGGATTCCGCGGACCGTCACTGTTTCGCCGGCCCGGACGGAGACGGGCTCCCATTGGGGGCAGTCGCGGCCGCCCACCGAGAGGTCCAGCGGGGCGCCGGTCACGGCGATCAGCAGGTCCGTGGTGGCGCGCATCCTGAAGTCCAGGGCGGTGAGTTCCAGTAGCGGATCGTTGTCCCCGTTGCCGGCCAGGATGTTCGCGGCCTTGGCCGAGAACTGGTCCAGGGCCCCGTTGACGGGAAGTCCGAATGCAGGACCCTTTGTCCGGCCAAGGTCGGTGACGACAGAGTGTCCGGGCTGGAGGACGATCAGTGCCCCGGTCATGGCCGGGCCTCCAGGAACTGCCCCTCGTACTTTTCGAAGTCCTCCGCTGGAATGCGGTAGAAGCGCAGTTCATCGCCGGGGACGTAGGGCACCAGTGGTTCGCGTGCTGCGTCCAGGACCGTCAGGGGGGTCTGGCCGATGACACACCAGCCTCCTGGTGCGACGGCGGGCGCGATCACGGCCTGGCGTCCGGCCACGGAGACTGCACCGGCGGGTACGGAGAGCCGCGGGTCCTTGAGCCTGGGGACGGGGACCGGGAAGTCTGGTCCGTCCATCATGGGCGAGCCTGCCGGCGCTCCGAGGCAGCGGATGACGTAGGTCTTGGCCGTGTGCCGGGCGATCACGTCCTGGACATCCAGGCCCTGGTGCTCTGCCACGCTTTCCAGGTCCGGCCCGTAGCTGCCCCCGTACACGACGGGTACCTCGAAGCGGCGCGGCTCGCGCAGGGTGGTGCCCACAAAGTCCAGCTGGCGCATCCCCAGGAGGATGAACGCCCTGACCTGGCGGGCGGAGGTGAGGTAGGGATCGAATTCCACCAGGACGGAGTCGTACGTGGGAACGGCGCCATGGATGCCGTCGACGCCGACGCTGGCCAGCCAGCCGGCCAGGGAGTGGACCGTGGCCCAGTTGGTTTCTGCGTCGCCGGACTGTGCCACCACACGCAGGGCGGCGTCGCCCGACTCGTAGATGTCCAGCATTGTCCGGCTGGTTGTCGTTGCGGCGGCCATGGTCAGGAAACCTTTTGCTTTGCGGCGAGCACCTGTGCCAACGGGGCGATGGTGACGCCTGCGGCGACCAGTTCGCTGCGGACCAGGCGGGCAAGTTCGACGGCGCCCGGGTTGTCGCCGTGGAGCAGCACCGTGTCGGCATGGATGGCGATGTGGCTGCCGGAGACTGTTTCGATGAGTCCTTCGGTCACCATCCGCACGGTGCGCCGGACAATGGCGGAGGGGTCGTGGATCACGGCGCCGGGCCGGCTGCGCGGCACCAGAGTCCCGTCATCCTGGTAGGCGCGGTCCGCGATGCCAACGATGGCCACCCGCAGGCCGCGCTCCGCCGCCGCAGTGGCGAGTTCACCGTCCTGCGCCAGGATGATCAGCTTCGGGTCCACCCGGGCGGCAGCATCTGCCACAGCCCGGGCGTAGTCCGCACGGGTGGCCACCAGGTTGCCCAGGCGGCCGTGGGGAGCCAGGTGGGAGACGGTACCGCCGTGGTAGGCGGCAAACGCCGACAGGGCACCCAGCTGGTAGATGACGTCGTTGCGGACTTCGTCAGCCGTGAGGTCCATGGCGCGGCGGCCGAAGCCGCGAAGATCCGGGAAGCTCGGGTGGGCGCCGATGCCGACTCCCGTCCTGACACATTCAGCCACGGTGGCGTCCATGATGTCAGGGTCCCCTGCGTGGAAGCCGCAGGCGATGTTGGCGCTGGACACGATGTCCAGCAGGGCTTTGTCGTCACCGATCGAGTAGGCGCCAAAACCTTCACCAAGATCCGCTACGAGATCGACTGTGGGCATTGCGGGCCTTCCTCTGCTGGTGCTGCGGGTGTAAATCAGTGTGGCATCGGGATTGGAGCCACACAAAGACGAATGCGGTATCACGCTATAGGGAACAGTTATGACCTTTTGAGGCGCCATTGGCGACCCAAAAAATTCAACCGGCCCATGTTTAGTGACACCAAGACTGGGCTTTCCAGCAAATTGTTTCCCTGCTTATGCACAAAACATATGCCGGCATCAAAACCGGTGATGGCTTGGGTGGGGATAGAATGCTCTGGTCATTGGAAAGTCATCTGCAATTAACCTATGCCCGAGACTCGGATCACACAAAGACGTATTGCCTGTCCCGCCATAGCGCCAACGTATGACCCCGCAGGCTGTGCCGTCCCCGGCTGGAAAAGAGGAGCGCTATGGACACCCGGAAGCTGGCGTACTTCGTGAAGATCGTCGACTCAGGAAGCATCACGAAGGCGGCCGCCGCCCTCCACGTCGCCCAGCCGGCGCTGAGCCAGCAGGTGTCGGCCCTGGAAACGGAGCTGAAGCAGCGGCTCCTGATCCGGAGCAAGCAGGGCGTGGAGCCCACGGCGGCCGGCCATACCCTGTACCGGCATGCGCAGACCATCCTGCGGCAGGTGGAGCAGGCCAGGATCGATGTGGCAGCTTCAGGAGCTGCACCTTCAGGCCGCGTCTCCATAGCAATCGCTCCCTACAGCATGGCCTCAAGCCTCACTCCGCGGATTATCCGCGAAGTAGGACGGCGCTACCCAGACATCGTGCTGCACCTGACCGAGATTTACGGCGGCGTGCTCAGCGAGGCCATCAAGAACGGGCGGCTGGACATGGCCCTCATCTATGAACCGGGGCCCATCCGGGGCGTGCAGTTCACCACCCTCATCGTCGAGGACCTGTACCTGGTGGTCAACGCCGCGCGGGAGCTTCCGGTGGACCCAGGGGCCGGCACCATCGCCCTGGAAGCGGCGGCCACCCTGGGCCTGTTCCTGCCCGAACGGATCCACACCCTGCGCCAGGTGGTGGAGGCGGGCTTCGACAGCAAGGGCCTCACGCTGCACCTGGTGGGGGAAGTGGAATCGGTGCCGTCCCTGACCAGGTTGCTGCGCAGCGACCTGGGTGCGACCATCCTGCCCAAGTCGGCCGCGGATGCACTGTTCCACGAGGAGGACTTCCGGGTCCTGCGGATCACCGGGCCTGCATTGCAGTGCAAGATCGCGCTGTGCACTCCGGACCACGAACCGCTCTCCGAGGCCGGTTCCGCCGTACTGCTGGTACTGAAGGAAATGCTCCAGGAAATGCTGCGCAGCAAATACCAGCCGCTTTCCAGCGAAAAACCCTCCGCCGCCGCGGATGCGTCATAAGCGGCCCTTATCAGGTCACGCTCCATTAGTCTTATCCATGGAATTTACTGCGTCCTAGGATAAAAGCCATAAAGGTTCGCCAACGGCGTTTACCCGGCACAAATGATTCCCTTGGAGCCCAGCATGAAAAAAATCACCAGCCTGCAATACCGGAATTCCTCTGAACGACGGATCCAGCTCAAGGCCAGCACCGGTTCGCATTGCCCCACTAATGGCTTCTGGCGGGCCGAAGACGGCGCAGCCTCGGATCCGGTATTTGTCTTCGAGGGCAGCATGATGCCGCCGGGCAAGCGGGGATCCACCATGTGGTACCTGGACGACTCCCAGGTGGGGCCGCCTGCGTACCTTCTTCCGGGGATGAACTGAGGTGGCGTGAACCACCGCACCGCCGGCGGCCAAGAAGGCCCGGCGTTCCGAAAGGAACGCCGGGCCTCTCTGCTTTAACCCCATCAATGGGGGTGGAGCTACAGCGCAGGCTCCAATTCGGCGTCCTCCACCAGCAGGCCTTTGGCCTTCAGCACGTCGGTCAGTTTGCACAACTCGATGGTGGTGCCGCCTTCCTTATAGCGGCGGATGAGGTCGTCCTCAGCGTCCACGCGTGCCTGCGACAGCTTGATGACTTCCTCGATCTCATCCTTGCGGACCACCACCACGCCGTCGGCATCACCCAGCAGGACATCGCCCGGGTAGACAATCTCGTCGCCGAACACCAGGGGATGGTTGATCGGGCCAATGGTTTCCTTGACGGTCCCCTTGATGCAGACACTGCCGGAGAACACCGGCAATCCGAGTTCAATCAGGTCCTTGGTGTCGCGGACACCTGAATCCGTGACCATACCCGCCAGGCCTTTCGCCTTCATGGCGTTGCCCAACACGTCGCCGAATGTCCCGGCTTCCTCGTACTCACCGGCTGCCACCAGGACAACGTCACCCTTCCGGGCGTAGTGAATGGCCACCTGAAGCATCAGATTGTCCCGCGGTGCACAGACCACGGTGACGGCGGGGCCACAGAAGGACATGCTGCGGTCAATCGGCTTGATCTTCGAACTCAGGGCACCTTTGCGGCCCTGTGCTTCATGCACTGTGGCAGAGGAGAACTTGGAAAGTCGCTGAACGGCATCTTCGGAAGGGCGGTCGAATTTCGTTTTGACGTGGATCATGAGGTGCTCCTGTTTTGTAGAAAGCGTGGGCAGAGTAGTGGTTGGGTCAGGCCAGCGCCCTGACGGCCTTTTCGATGGCAGCGATGGCATCGTCGATCACCGGCAGCCCGGTGGCATAGGAAATCCGGAAGTAGGGGCTTAGTCCGTACGCCGATCCCTGGATGACGGCAACTGACGCCGCTTCCAGCAGGTACAGCGTGAAGTCCTCGTCGTTGCTGATCTGCCTGCCATCGGGCGTCGTCTTGCCCATGACCCCGGCGCAGTTGACGTACGCGTAAAAGGCGCCTTCCGGCGTCGCGCACTGCAGGCCGTTGACCGCGTTCAGCCCGGAGACTGCCGCATCACGCCGTTCGCGGTACGCCTCCACGCTTTCGCGGACGAATGCGTGGTCTCCGGTGAGTGCCGCGGCGGCAGCCGCCTGGCTGATCGAGGACGGGCAGGAGGACATCTGGGACTGCAGCTTGTTGATGGCAGCCACCAGGGGCGCCGGTCCGCCGGCGTAACCCAGCCGCCATCCGGTCATCGCATAGGCCTTGGACACCCCGTTGGTGACCAGCACACGGCCCTTAAGCTCAGGGGCAACGGCCACGAGACCCGTAATGGGCTCTTCGCCGAAGTGGATCTCGTCGTAGATCTCGTCAGTGAGGACATAAACGCCAGGGTGGTCCTTGAGGACGGCGGCCAGGCCTGCCAGTTCTTCGCGGGAGTACACCGCTCCTGTGGGGTTGGAGGGCGTGTTGAGGATGACCCACTTGGTGCGCTCCGTCAGTGCGCCTGCCAGTGCCTCAGGGGTTAGTTTGAAACCGGTGTCCTCACCACAGGAAACGATGACGGGGGTGCCTTCGTTGGCGAGCACCATGTCCGGGTAGGAGACCCAGTACGGCGCGGGAATGACGACCTCGTCGCCCGGATCGAGGGTGGCCATGAACGCGGTGAAGATGACCTGCTTGCCGCCTCCCCCGATGGTGATTTCGCCGGCGGTGTAGTGCTGCCCGGTTTTGCGGTGCAGCGCCTGCAGGATGGCCTTTTGCAGTTCGGGCGTCCCGGTGACCGATGTGTACTTGGTTTCACCACGGTCGATGGCCGCGACGGCAGCGTCCTTGATGTGCTGCGGCGTGTCGAAATCCGGCTCGCCGACCGTCAGGTCCAGGATCCGGCGGCCCTCGGCCTTGAGCTCCCGGACACGGGCCGCCGCGGCAACGCTGGGTGAGGATTTGATACGGGTTACGCGTGATGCGGGCACGAATTCAGGCATGGTGTCTTCCAGGCTTCCGGTACGGATGGGGGTGGTTCATTTGAGCCTAGGGAAGGAGCCGCCCCCTTGGATAAGACCTAAAGTGCGTGGACAGATAAGCAGCCCTTATGACGGAGCACTTAGAACTTTCGCCTATTGCTCCACGCACTTTCGGTATTGCCCTGCCGGCTCGCCTGGGGCGTAGCCTGCAGGGTGGATCACGGGCCCACCGAACGCAACGCGCCGCTACCTCCCGCGACGCCTTCAATGCGATGGGCCGAACCGCAGGAGAGGTACGCCTGCCGGCGGGAGGCCGCGCGGCATGCAAACTCAAACGGAGACAAGGAGCAGAGGTGCCCGGCAGAAAAACTCACGATCGGATACCTCCGCGTACAGCCGGCACCGGAACGGGTGCGGCCGGCGTGGCAGCGTACCGGTACCGCGGCGTCCCGCAGCCGGACCCCGCCACGGCCCGAGCCCAGCAAGCCTTGGCCGTGCTGGCCCAGCTGAGGACGACCCTCGCACTTCGGTCCAGCAGGGTACGTGCCCTCACCGCCGAGTTGGGTGATTGCCTTGCCCAGGCCGTGTGCGATGGCGTAAAGGTTGCCGCGGTTGCGAAGGCCGCCGGACAGCCTGCAGCCAGTATCCGGTCTGCCGCCCTGGCACGCGGCGAACTGTACCCGTCCGGCCAAACCCGAAGCGGGCATCTTCATCTCATTGCGGGATTGGCGTCGGAGCTTGCGGCAGCCGAGGGCGCCCGGAGTGCAGCGGAAGACGAACGAACGCGGGTACTGGCTTTGGCCAGAAAATCCCGGCTCCTCGACGACTACCAACTTGCCGGGGCAAGCGGGCTCAAGTCCGACGAAATCCGCAAAATGACCAGGGGCGTCGGCTTGCGTGTAGCCCAGCCGCAGTAATCGTCCCGCCTGATCCCCGGCCGGGGGCCCGGCGGGCCTTCCGCTCTCCCATCCCCATTCCACGGCGGGCTTCCGTGTTGTCCAAGGTCTCCGGCTCGTCGACTCCAAGCCATAACGAATCGCTATGTAGGTACATAAAAGCCGACTTTGTGTGACCCATACCGCAAACGTTAACTTGATGTTTGAGGCCGGTCCGCAAAGCCGTCAACACGATTTGCGAGAGAGCTCACAGCAGGACCAACAGGACATTCCATTCAAGATCTCTTTCCGAGAGCCCAGGTTTAGCGGCAACCGGTGTTCACCCATCACCCACGGAGACGAAATGACAGAAACCACACTTCCCAGGAAGACCCCGGTCAAGGCCGCAATCGCGGCCTGGATCGGCACGACGTTGGAGTACTACGACTTCGCGGTGTATGGCACCTCGTCGGCGTTGGTTTTGAACGTGCTCTTCTTTTCACCCGATCTTCCCCAGGGCCTCAGCGTGCTGCTCGCCATGATCACCTTCGCGGTCGGCTACGCGGTACGCCCCCTCGGCGCCCTCATCCTGGGACCGCTGGGCGATCGTCGCGGCCGCAAGTTCGTCATGATGATCACACTGTTCGGCATCGGCGGCTGCACCTTCCTGATCGGGTGCCTGCCCACGTACGCCCAAATCGGTCCTCTTGCTCCGATCTTGCTCGTGCTGATCCGCGTCATCCAAGGACTGTGCCTTTCCGGTGAGCAGCCCAGTGCCATCACCATGAGCCTGGAGCATGCTTCCGAAGGCCGGCGCGGGTTCCTCGCGAGCTTCACCACCTTGGGTTCCTCCTCCGGCACGCTGCTCACCCTGCTGGTGTTCATCCCGATCGCCGCCATGCCCTCGGAGCAGTTGCTGAGCTGGGGTTGGCGGCTGCCGTTCTGGGCCTCCGCCCTCGTCGTCGTCGCTGCCTACCTGATCCGCCGCCACATCGAGGAGCCGCCGGAGTTCGTAAAGGCCCAGGCCGCCAAGGTGAACGCTGCTCCCCTCCGGCATCTTCTGCGCTTCCACTGGCGTGCTGTGCTGCGGATCGTGTTCTGTGCCCTCATCGCGGGCACCAGCTACATGATGCAGACCTTCTCGGTGGCATTCGGTACCGCCGGATACAAGCTGGATAAGCCGACCATGCTCCTGACGACTACCGTCTCGGCCGTGATCGCGCTCGGCATCACACCCCTGGCTGGATTCCTTGTGGACAAGATCGGCCGCAAGACGATGTTCCTCATCGCAACGGGCGGCGTGGGCGTCACGATGGCGCCCTATCTGTGGTCAATCACGACCGGCAACTGGTCGCTGATCTTCCTGTTTGGCATCATCAACTACTCCCTTTTCTACTCGATGGTGAACGCGTCCTGGCCGTCATTCTTCGCAGAGATGTTCCCCGGCCGGCTGCGCGTCTCCGGACTCGCCCTTGGGACCCAGGTCGGCTTTGCCATCTCGGGCGTCATCGGCCCCGTTCTCTCGACAGCACTCGCTGGCCCCGACCTGAAAGATTGGGTCGGACCGTCCATGGTCGCGCTCGGGTTCATGGTCCTGGCAGGAGCCTCAGCCCTGACCGCCAAGGAGACCAAAAAGTACACCCTCAAGGAGCTCGACGAGGTGCAGCAGAGCGAACGGGAAACGTCCGTCCTCACGGCCGCGGCCATGTCCCCAACCTCAGCTGCCCGGGGCCTCGCCGGTTAGCCGAATAACGGGATGACAGGTTATCTCCCTTGAGATGATCACGGACTCGCTGTGCGTCCCACAACGTTGATTCCGTTGTGAACAAGTGAAGACCTCTTAGTGACGGCACCAACAGCCAACCACTAAGGGGTCTTCCTGTTGCCGGGGCCGCCGCACCACAAATACCCGCGTACCCTGGTTCCAGTCCGGAAGACCCTGGCCCGCCGCCCCAATAAGTGCTGGGATAGTGCTGGCGATGTGGAGGCGATGGCGATGGCACGGTTGGACGGGCGGATTGCGGTGGTGACCGGGGCGGCCGGCGGTATTGGACGGGCGGTTGCTGCCGGCCTTGCCCGCGACGGGGCCGCCGTCGTGGTGGTGGCCCGCAGCCGCGCCCGCGCCCTGGCGGCCATGGCGGATATCCGGACGCGCGTCCCGGCCGCGGAGCTGGAGCCCCTGGCCTGTGACCTGTCGCTGCAATCGTCCATCCGTGAGGCCATGGCCGAGCTGAAATCCCGTCACGAGCGGGTGGACGTCCTGGTGAACACCGCCGGCGTATTCCGGAAGGAACGCCAGGAAACCGCGGAAGGGCTGGAGCTCACCTTTGCCACGAACGTTGTGTCCTATTTCCTGGTGACCGGACTCCTCCTGGATGCCCTTAAGAAGGGTGCCACAGCTGCCCTGCCGTCACGCATCATCAATATCGCTTCCAAATACGGCAACGTCAGGCTCCCGTTCGATGACCTGCAGACCGCCACGGGCAAATACAGTTTCCTCCGTTCCACGCCACCCACCATGCTGGCCCGGATCCTGCTGACGCAGGAGTTCGCCGAACGGCTGCGCGGCACGGGCGTGGTGGCCAATGCGGTGCACCCGGGACTGGTGCGGAATACGGGGCTGCTGCAGGACGTGGGCGGTCCGTTGCGCCGGCTGACCAACACGCTGGGCAAATCGGCGGAACGGGCCGCGGACACACCGCTGTGGCTGGCAACCTCGCCCGAGGCTGCAGCCGTGACCGGAAAGTTGTGGGCGAAGCGGAAACAGCTTCCCACCCCGGGCATGGGATCGGACCCGGAAGCCAGGCGGCGGTTGTGGGAGGCGTGCGTGCGCCTGGCCGGTACGGATTTCGCGTGAACGGCGCCCGGACGGCAACGGACGGGCCAACGTAGCGGGCAGGGAATTTGTTGACGCGCCCCTGCGTTGTCGATCTGTCCAGAACAATCTGGACAATTGAAGCTCGACAGGAGAAAACACCACATGTCAGTTGACTACGACGCTCCGCGGGTTACTCCCGAGGAAGAGCCGAACGTCGCTTTGGAGGAGCTGAAGTCCGATAAGTCCGGCCGCCGGGAGGCCAGTCCCGACATGGACGAGACGGACCTCGCGGACAGCTTCGAGCTGCCCGGCGCGGATCTTTCCAACGAGGAACTCCTTATCCAGGTGGTCCCGGTGCAGGCCGATGAGTTCACCTGCATGTCCTGCTTCCTGGTCCACCACCGCAGCCAGCTGGCCCGGGAAAAGGACGGCAAGAAGTACTGCAAGGAATGTGAGGGATAGCCGGCAGGCAGGCCGGCCAGGTTCGGATTCCAACCATTGGAATCCGGGCTCGTGGACGGAGCGTGTGGAAGCCATGATGTAGGTCACGCTCCGGCAAGGGCCGGCCGACTGGAAAGAAGGAAACCATGTCCCTCAGCGTTGAGGAAATGAACAAGCAACTCCCGGTGGCCAACGCGCTGCCCGGCGAGGCAGTCCCGTATTACATGGCGTCCGGTGAGGGCGCACGCTACGAGATCAACGGCCAGCTGGTGACAGTCATCGCCCGCGCCGCCGATACCGGAGGGATCTTCAGCGCAGCCTACGTTTCCGGCGGCATGGGAGCCGAATCCCCCTTTGTCAGCCACAGCATCGAGCACAAGACGCTCTACGTGTTCGATGGAATCCTGCACGTCTGGCTGCCTGGCGAGAGCCGGATCCTCACGCCGGGCGACTCGGTGGTCATCCCCCCGAACACTCCGCACGCCTACCGGATGGCGAGCCACTACACCCGGTTCCTGAACTGGATGACTCCCGGCGGCGGCGAAGCCTACTACGAGCGGGTCGGCACCCCCATCGATTCACACGTCCCGCCGGCCAGGCCCGGACACAAGGCCAACCTGCAGGAGCAGGCCGAGGTGGGCGCCGAGTTCGGCATCACGTTCCCCGACGTTGAGCGCGTGGCGCCGTCCTTCAAGCACGACGCCGGCCTGCCGCCCACGCAGAGCCCCTACTTCCTTAGCGCCGGCGAGGGGGAGCGGCTGGCCAGCTACCAGACGATGTTCACCTACCTGTCCCGGCCCGCCAACACCGGCTCCAACTACTTCGCCGTGCACACCAAGGGCGCCAAATCCCCCTACATTCCGCTGCACTTCCACTCGCAGCACACGGAGAACTTCCTCTGCACCGAAGGCCGGATGTGGCTCTACGCCAACGGCCGCGAGATGCTCCTGACCAAGGGCGACTTTGTGCATGCCCCCGCCGGAACCGTCCACTCGTTCGCGCTCGATGCCCACAACACCCAGATGGTGGGTTTCCTGACGCCCTCGGTGTTCAACGGGTTCTTTGAGTACTTCAACAAGCCCACGGAGGACTACATCTACACCGAAGGCGGCGAACCGTACATGGACATGGAAGGCTTCGGCCGCGCCCAGGCCGAGATGGACCTGACCGTGGTGAGTCCCCCGCCGCAGCGCCGCGCAGCCCTGGACATCCCCTAAGCCGCACCACAGAAGGCCCGGACTTCCGAAAGGAAATCCGGGCCTTCCCTGTGTCACCGGGTGGTTTGCCTGACGAGTTCCCGGCCGTAGTCGTTGCCGTTGGGCGTGCGGACCACGGTGTGCATGTGGAAAGGGGCAGGCTCCTCGTTGCTGAGGAACACGCCGGTGTGGTGGTCCAGCTCCAGGACCACCACGGGGCTCTGCAGCCGGAAATAGAACGCCTCCCCGCCTTCCCAGCCGCCGATCCAGCTAAAGTATGTCTCGCCGTAGTGCTCGCGGATTTCGCGGCGGCGGGCTGCTCGCGGGCCTTCCGGGAGGTACGCGGTGAAATCGTCCACCACCGCGTCCAGCAAGGCGCGCGCCCCGGAGGGCATATCAGCAACCCGGATGCCCTCGTACGGGATCACCCGGTTGTCCTGGAAACAGCCGCCCAGGTGCCGTTCGTCCCCGGGGTGGAGGCGGCCTTCCGGCATGGCAGGGTCCACCATTGCCCCGTACACAACGGCGCGGGATCGCAGCTCCGCGGGCAGGGCGCGCATCAGTTCCCGGGCCAGGGCGATGCGCTCCTTGAATACTTTGACGCCCCGGTGCGGGCCGGCGTCGATCATGTCCGGCTCGGCGCCCATGAACACCGGCGAGATGACCAGCTGGGTGCCTGCTACCAGGCAGTTCAGCGCCGCATGGTGGCCAAAGAGCTGCCACCCCCACGGTTCGGTTTCTGACGGCCCGCCGTAGAGGGCGAAGTTGTAGCTGAACTCGTTCATCAGCAGCGGTAGCTCCACCAGGTCGCCCAGGAAGCCGTTGATGCGCATCAGGTTCCGCACCAGTTCGAACCCTTCGGCGCTCAGGCTGGCTTCCACCACGCCAAGCACGGCGTCGCGCACCGCGGGTTCCAGTTCATCGAGCCGGAGGCCGGTGTCGTGCTGCATGAACTCCGGGTTGGCCCAGCTCTGCCATTCGGGGGCGTCCACGGCGTGGCTGAGCTTCCGGGCCCGGTCAGCGTCCAGGGTGCCCAGGAGCTTGCGGGCTGCCGCCACCATCTGCGCGGTGGGCGCTTCTTCGCCGGGCCGCGCCGGTGCGAGCGGGTACAGGCCTTCCCGCCGGACGCCGTCGCTGGTGATCCCGTTGAAGGGCTGCGGGTAGAGTTGCTGCCACCCTTCGATCATGGGCCCGGCGAACGAATCGGTCTTGGCGGCTTCCGCGTACGCGCGGGCGTCCAGTCCGCGGATCCCAGCGACGCGCGGGTGGTCCGGGGAGAACAGGTAGTCACGGAAGGACGGCGTCTGCACGGATGCTCCTGGTGGTCTCGAGGGAAGTGGGCGACCAGCCGGCCGCCACGGACAAGGCGGCGCCTGCGGCCGCGGCGGAATTGCCCCGCCACGCCACGTGCTGGTCCGGGCGGACCAGCAGGGTGCCGGCACCCCATACCTGCGAAAGGTGCGTGCCGTCGTCGGCTGGTCCGACGACGGCGATGGTCACCGGGCAGCCGGT
Source organism: Arthrobacter sp. AG258 (assembly GCF_004364695.1). NCBI lineage: Bacteria > Bacillati > Actinomycetota > Actinomycetes > Micrococcales > Micrococcaceae > Arthrobacter > Arthrobacter sp. AG258. The sequence continues at coordinate 278,186 of NZ_SOBI01000003.1, forward strand.
GCGGGCAGCCGCCGCCAGCACCGGCTGGAAGGCTTCCGCCGCCGGCACCCCGGCCAGCGCGCCGGCGTCGGCCAGCAGCGTGAAGCCGATTCCCAAGTGGCTGTACAGGGAGGTGCCGTCCGCCAGCCAGGCGTGCGGCAGCAGGGCGCCGGGGGTGGCTGAGGGAAGGTAGTGGATGGGGTCCTCGGCGGGGGCTGGCAGGGCGTCCGGCACCACCAGGGTTGAGTCCGCGTACGAATAGCCGAGCACCAGGCCCAGTGAGTCGAACTCGCTCTGCTTTATGGCCAGTGCCGCATTGGCGGCCCGCCGCGCCGCGTCGCCCCGTGCCCCTGGGGCCGCGAGGTGGGTGTCCGCAAAGTGGTACGCCAGGGCCTTGCCGTTTTCGGCGGCGTCCCGGATGGTGCGGGCGGCCACCGGGCGGCGCTCCTCCCCATAGCTGGGCAGGAGTCCGGGGCCGGCCCATCCGTTGATGGCGGCGGCGAGCTTCCAGGCCAGGTTGGCGGCGTCGCCGATGCAGGTGTTGAAGCCGTGGCCGCCCCACGGTGGGTTCAGGTGTGCGGCGTCGCCCACCAGGAAGATGCTGCCGTGGCTGTACTCCGGGGCCAGCAGCATCCGGGCGGTCCACGGGTCGGTGGCCACCACGTCAATGTCCACCTCCGCGCCCACGAGGGAGCGGACCATCGCGGCGGCATCTTCCGTGGTGACGTTGACGGCGGGATCCACGCCCTGGACGATCGCCCACCAGGTGCCTTCCAGGTCCATGGGCCCCACCATGCCGGAGGTTTCGGACCCCACCACCCAGTACTGGACGGCCGGGTCCAGTGCGATGGCGGATGCCAGGGAGTGCGAGCGGAACAGGATGCTGACGTTGGACAAGGCCGCGGAGCCGCCTTCCAGCCGCAGCCCCAGGCTGCGGCGGACGGTGGAGGACCCGCCGTCGGCTCCGATCAGGTATTGTGCCCACAGCGTGCGGGAGGTGCCCACCGCATCGGTGACGACGACGGCGTGCGGCCCGGTGGCATCGCCGCCGGCGGGGCCGGCATCGGTGACAGACCACCCGGTGACGAAGGTGACCAGGGGGTTGTCCGTTGCGGCGTTGCGGAGGACTTCCTCAAGGACCGGCTGCGGCACCTGCTGGCCGCACTCGGGTTGCGGGCCGTACCGGCCGGGGACCAGTTGGAAGGCGTTGCGGAACCGGCGCAGTTCGTGGGCGGCGGAGCCGGTGAGCCCGGTGCAGAAGATCACGTCCTGCCCGTGGTCCACCGGCAGCGGCGCCGCGTCCCGAAGCAGGTCCGCGAGCCCAAGCCGACGCAGGTGGGTCATGGTGCGGGCGTTGGTGGTCTTGGCCCGCGGCCTGGTGTGGTCCACGGCGGTGCGGGGTTCGATGACGGTGCTGGCGATGCCGCGGGAGGCGAGGTCCAATGCCAGGAAGAGCCCGCTGGGGCCGCCGCCGGCGATGAGGACCTGCACCTCCGCCGGAAGGTCTGCAGCGTGATGGGATGCGGTCATCAGGCACGGCTCCGCAGGGAAAGGTCCCCCACCGGTGTGGTCAGTGTGCCAAGCTTCTCGATCTCCACTTCCACGGTGTCGCCGGGCTGGAGGAGCCACTGCGGGGTGCGGGCATAGCCAACGCCGTCGGGGGTGCCGGTGGCGATGACGTCGCCGGGGTGCAGCGTGAACGTCTGGCTGATGAGGGCAATGATGGCGGGGACGGAGAAGATCATGTCCCGGGTGTTGCCGTTCTGGGCCTCGATGCCGTTGACGCGGGTGCGGACCTGCAGGCCTTCGCGGAGGTCCCCCACCTCATCGCGGCTGACCAGGGGACCCAGCGGCCCGCTGAAATCGCCGTTCTTGCCCAGGGTCCACTGCGAGGTGAGCTTCTGGGCCCTGCGGGAGGTGATGTCGTTGAACGTGGAGTAGCCAAAGACGGCGTCGCCGGCGGCGGATTCGTCCACTGACTCGACCCGGCGGCCGATGTAGGCGGCCACTTCGCCCTCCCAGTCCAGTCCCGCCTCGCCGGCCGGGACGGGAACCGGGACGTTGCCCACGGACAGGGACGCCGTCCAGCGGGCAAACAGGGTGGGGTACGGTGGCAGTTCCTGGTCCTTGAAGCTGCCTTCGGCAACGTGTGCCTTGTAGTTCAGCCCGACGCAGATAATCCGGGCCGAGGCGGGGACCAGCGGCACCTCGGTGACGCTGCCGCGCTCCAGCCAGGCGCCGGCGTCGGACGCTTCACTGCCCACCGCGCCGGCAACCAGGCCCGCGGCCTTGTCCTGCCAGCCCTCGGCGTCGGCCCAGAATCCGGGGACGGGTACGAGCGGGAGGACGCGGGAACCGGCGAGGGCGGCTGCCCAGGGTTCGCCGTGGTGGGTGATGCCGATGAACTGCATGGGGGGGCCTTTCAGGTGTGTTCCGGGCGCATGGCGCACCGAAGGAAGTGGGGAAATCAGTGCTGCTTTGCCTGCCGGCAAAGGAAATCAATGGTGGCGGCGGTGGCCTGTTCCGCGGCCGTGGTGCTGCGGTCCGGGAGCTGCCACATGTGGTCCGCGTCCTCCAGCAGGAGGAGGTGGACGACGTTTCCGGCGGCTTCCAGCGCAGCGGCGAAGGCGGTGGACTGTTCCACGGGAACGAAGCGGTCGGCCGTGCCATGGATCAGCAGGAACGGCGGCGCGTCCGGGTGCACGTAGGTGGCGGGACTGGCGGCGCGTGCTTTGGCGGGGGCGTCCGCCGGCTGGGCACCGATCAGCAGGGATTCGCGGGAGGCGGGGTCGTCGGCGCGTGCAACGGCATCAGGCCGCGCCTGGGACCCCATGGTCGCAAGGTCAGTGGGCGGGTACCAGGCCACGACGCCGGCCACCTGGCTGTCCCCGTCAGCGTCGGGGCTACGGGCCGGGTCCACAAATTCCGCGCTTCCTGACGTCAGGCCGAGGAGGCTGGCCAGATGGCCGCCGGCGGAGTCACCCCAGGCGTAGATCCGGTCCGGGTCCACCCCGTACTCAACAGCGTGGGCCCGGAGCCAGCGGACGGCTGCTTTGGCGTCCAGCAGCTGCGCCGGGAAGGTGGCGGTGTCCGTCAGGCGGTAGTCGGCCGAGGCCACCACGAAGCCGGCGGCCGCGAGCTGCTCAATGGGGCTGAGGCGGAAACCGTCCACGCCAGGGCCCAGGGAGGACCGCTCCCCCGTCCGCCAGCCGCCGCCGTGGAAATGGACCACGGCGGGCAGGCCGGCCTGGCGGCTGCCCCCGCCTCCCGCAGGCGCCGCCGCCGGAACGTAAAGGTCCAGCAGCAGCGGGTCCGCGTTTTGTGGCCGGCCGAACTCGATCCCCCGGAGGATCCGCAGTGCCGTCATCGTTGACTCCATGTGTGCCGCGCCGTTTCTGTCCTGTTGCCTCTGTCCCGGCGTTGCCGGGCGCCGGACCAGGGTGGTCCGCGTTCATGGACTCAACTGTGGGGCATGGGCGGGTCCGGATGCGCGGGTGGTTTCACTGAATGAAACTGGTTCGCTGAGGACCGAACGGTGACTGGCAGGAGCCCGGGGTTGACCCGGACGATTCGGTCAGCGTGTTTCCTGCGCCGGTGCCTGGTCCTTCAACGGACGCCTGGCCAGCCACGCCGCAACGATGGCGCCGGAGATGTTGTGCCACAGGGAGAAGACGGCGGACGGGAGTGCAGCGAGCGGGGTGAAGTGCGCGATGGCCAGCGTCGATGCAAGGCCGGAGTTCTGCATCCCCACTTCGAACGCCAGGGCACGGCGGGCCTTGTCGTCCAGGCGGCCCAGCTTGCCGGCCAGGTAGCCCAGGCCCAGGCCGAAACCGTTGTGGAGCACCACGGCAAGGAACACGATGGCCCCGGCGTCGAGGATCTTGTTGGCGCTGCCGGCCATCACGATGGCCACGATCAGGGAGATCACGACGGCGGAGGCCCAGGGCAGCGCCGGCAGCACCTTGGCGACGAGCTTCTTGAGGAACAGCCGGGCCAGCAGTCCGGCGACCACGGGCAGGAGCACCGTCTTGACGATGTCCAGCACCATGCCGGCGGCGTCGATCTGCAGGTACGAGCCGGCCAGGAACAGGACCAGCAGCGGCGTGACGATCGGGGCGATCAGGGTTGAAACGGAGGCGACGGCGACCGAGAGGGCAACGTCGCCCTTGGCCAGGAACGCCATCACGTTGGAAGCGGTTCCGGAGGGTGCGCAGCCCACCAGGATGACGCCGACAGCGAGTTCGGGGTTGAGGTTGAGGGCTCCGGCGATGAGCCAGCCGGCACCGGGCATGATGACGTAGTGCGCCACGATTCCCAGCGCCACCGCCCACGGCCGCTTGGCCACCGCCGCGAAATCCGGCGGGGTCAGGGTCAGGCCCATGCAGAACATGATGATGCCCAGCAGGTAGGGCACGCCCTGTCCCATGGGCTTGAAGACTCCGGGGAGCAGGAAGCCGGCGATGCCTGCGGCCACCACCAGGAGCGGGAACACCGTCACCGCGATGCGGGCGATCCGGCTTTCCGCTTCCAGCGCAGGGTTGGCGGGTGCCCCGTCCGGGGAATTCTGGGGTTTAGTTGCCTCAAGCATCCAATCATGGTTACACCGGCCGGCCGGGCTCCGCCAATTGATGACCGGGAAGGGTAACAACGGCGGAGCCCTGCCGCGCCAGGACGTTCACCCGTCAGAGCTGTTTGCGGAGCTCCATCTTGCGGATCTTCCCGCTGGCTGTGCGGGGCATCTCGGCCACCACCACCAGGGACTTGGGGATCTTGTACCGGGCCAGCCGGCCGTCGAGGAAGCTCCGCAGCTGCTCCTCCGTCAGCGATTCGCCCTCCCGCAGGGTCACGATCGCCTGCGGCACCTCGCCCCATTTCTCGTCCGGGACACCGATAACGGCCACGCTGCCCACGGCGCTGTGCTCGGCGATGACAGCCTCCACCTCGGCCGGGTAGATGTTTTCACCGCCGGAGATGATCATGTCCTTGAGCCGGTCCGAGACGAACAGGAAGCCTTCCTGGTCCCGGTAGCCCATATCACCGGAGCGGAACCAGGCCCCGTCCGCGTAGCTTGCGGCGGTGGCCTCTGGCCGGTTCCAGTATTCCTTGATCACATTGGGGCCGGAGATCTGGATCTCCCCCACCTCCCCGGGAGCCACGGCGCCGCCCATGGGATCGGCGATCCGGACGACGGTGAAGAAGTGCGGCAGGCCTGCCGAGCCGGCCTTGTCCCTGGACCTGTCGACGGGAAGCATGGTGGCGCCCGGCGCTGTTTCGGTCATGCCATAGCAGCTGGTGAAGCCGATGCCGCGGTCCTCGTACGCATCCAGCACCCGGCGCGGGATGGCGGAGCCGCCACAGGTGAGCTTGTCCAGGGAGCTGAGGTCCGCCCCTTCCCAGCCCGGGTGCTCGCAGAGCAGCTGGAACGTGGTGGGCACGCCGTTGAGGGTGGTCACCTTGTGCTCCTGGATGAGTTCCAGGACCCTGGCGGGATCGAACTTGGCCGCCAGCACCACGGTGGCGCCCTTCAGGAGCATCGGCAGCAGGCCCATGTCCAGCGATGCCACATGGAACAACGGCGAGATCATCAGTGCCACGTCGTTGCGGTTCAGGTCCATGTCCACGATGGTGTTGATGCAGTTCCACGTGATGTTCCCGTGGGTCAGGAGCGCACCCTTGGGTTTCCCGGTGGTCCCCGAGGTGTAGAGGATCATTGCCCCGTCATCGTGCCCCACCGGCACGTCGGGGTGGTCCGGCGCCGCCGCCTGCAGCGCCTCTTCGTAGGGTGCCACCTCACAGGGAACGACGGCGGCGGGTGAGGTGCCGGCGGAAGGTTCCGTCCCGCCGTCGGCCGCCATTACCAGGCGATGGGTGACCCCTGTCCCCTCCGCCGCGGCGGACGCGGACGGTTCCAGGGCGGCCGCGTTGACCAGGAGCCGGGCCCCGGAATCCTCCAGCTGGAACTGAAGTTCAGGCGGAGCCAGCCGGGTGTTGAGCGGGACGAAGATGGCGCCCAGCAGGCCGCAGGCGAAGAAGGTCTCCACGAAGGACGGGTGGTTCTCGCCCAGGTACGCCACCCGGTCCCCCTTGACCACTCCGCGGCCCCGGAGTGCGTTGGCCAGGCGGTCGGCCCGCTCGGCCAGTTCCTCGTAGCCAAGGGTGCTGGTTCCGGAAATGAGGGCTGCCTTGGAACCTGATTTGTGCCGGCGGCGCTGCAGCCAGGATCCAACTCCGTTGTTGTCCATGGTTCTCCTAACGGACCGTGGTGAGGTCGTTGTTCTTAGATTCCCGCGTCAGGGCGATGAAGACAATCGATACGAGGGCCATGACGGACAGGAACACCACCACCGGAACGATGCTCTGGCCGGAATCCTTATAGAGACCGGCGATGATGCCCGGGGTGAACCCTGCGCCGATGAGGGTGGCCAGCTGGTACCCCACCGCGGCACCGGTGTAGCGGGACGTGGTGCCGAACTGTTCGGACACGAACGCTGCCAGCGGCCCGTACAGGGATGAGTGCAGGACCAGCGCCACGGTAAATGCCACGAAGACCAAGCCGACATTGCCGGAGCCCAGCATGCCGAACATCGGGAACAGGTAGGCGATGAACAGGGCCAGGCCGGCGATCATCACGGGCCGGCGGCCGAACCGGTCTGACAGGCGGCCGCCCAGGAGGACGAAGACGATGGAGATGGCCGAGGCCCCGGCGAACGCGTACAGCACACCTTGCTGGGGTGCGCCCTTGGAGACGGCATAGGTGACCGAGAAGGTGGGCAGCACCACCTGCAGGCCGAACCCGGCGGCGCCGGCGAACATGATCATGATCAGCGCTTTGGGCCGGCGCAGCACCTCAAGGAGCGGGATCTTGCGCTTGGTGCCGGCCTGGGCCTCCTCCTTGGCCACCGCTTCGGCGAAAATGGGGCTTTCCGAGACCCGGAGGCGGACGAACATGCCCACGATCAGGAGCACAAAGGACAGCAGGAACGGCACCCGCCAGCCCCAGGCAAGGAAAGCGTCCTGCGGAAGGGCTGAGAAGGCACCCATCACCAGGGTGCCCAGCACGGCGCCGGTAGGCGCGCCGGCGTTGACGAACGACGCCGCGAAGCCGCGCCGTTTCGGGTCCGCGTGCTCCAGTGCCATGAGGGCGGCGCCGCCCCATTCACCGCCGACGGCGATACCTTGGCAGACCCGCAGCAGCACCAGGATCACGGCGCCCCACGGCCCGATGACGCCGGCGCCGGGAATCAGGCCGATGAGGGTGGAGGCGATGCCCATCATGGCCATCGAGATGATCAGCATCCCCTTGCGGCCCACCTTGTCACCGAAGTGGCCGAAGATGATGCCGCCCAGCGGCCTGGCCACGTATCCGGCGGCGAAGGTGGCGTAGGCCGCCACCACGCCCACCCATTCGTCCGTGCCGGCGAAGAAGACCTTGGGGAAGGCCACGGCTGCGGCCGTGGCGTACAGCAGGAAGTCGTAGAACTCGATGGTGCTGCCCAGATAGCTGGACAGGATGACCGTGCGCGCTTCCTTGCGCTTGGCGGCCGTGCCCGCGGGTGCGAGCGTGGTGTGTCCGGACATGGCTGTTCCTAAAGACGGAGGAATGTGGGGTTTTTGGGGTTGCCTGAGGCGGCGGCGCCGGAGGGCGCAGCCTGGGTTTTGGAACTGCTGTTACTGGTTGAAGCGGCTTACTTGTAGAAGCGGGCCAGGAATTCGGCGACGACGGCGGGCCGTTCCTGGCCTTCGATCTCGATGGTGGCGTTGACCTTGATCTGGGCGCCGCCCTTGACCTCGGTGACGTCGGCGATGGTGGCCTGCATGCGGACCTTGGAGCCGACCTTCACCGGGGAGGTGAAGCGGACCTTGTCCAGGCCGTAGTTGACCTTGGTGGTGACGCCGTCGACGTCGAACAGCTCTCCCCAGAACGGGATGATCAGCGACAGGGTGAGGAAGCCGTGCGCGATGGGGGCGCCGAACGGGCCGTCTTTGGCGCGTTCGGGGTCGGTGTGGATCCACTGCTGGTCGTCGGTGGCGTCCGCGAACTGGTTGATCTGGTCCTGGGTGATCTGGCGGTAGTCGGTGGTCCCGAGGTCCTTGCCGGACAGGGTGAGCAGGGTGTCGAAATCGACGACGAGATTGGGCATCGTTGCCTCCTGGGAGTTGTTGGTTGGGTGGGGAAGAAGTGGTTCAGCGGGTGAAGGCGCTTTGGCCCGTGAGGGCGCGGCCGATGATGAGGGCGTTGATCTCGTGGGTGCCCTCGTAGGAGTAGACGGCCTCGGCGTCGGCGTGGAAACGCGCGACGTCAGCGGCGAGGGTGATGCCGTTTCCGCCCACCACTTCCCGGGCCAGCGCTACGGTGTCGCGCATGAACAGGCATGTCTGCATCTTGGCCAGGGCCGAGTCCTGGTCGCGGTAGGTGCCTTTGGCCTGCTGCTCGGTGAGCCTGACCACCAGGGACAGGCTGGCCGTGACGTTCCCCAGCATGCGGGCCAGTTTCTCCTGGACCAGCTGGAAGGAACCCAGGGTGCGTCCGAACTGACGGCGTTCGTTGACGTAGGCGAGGGCTGCCTCGAAGGCACCTGCGGCTATTCCGGTGGCGATCCAGGCGACGTCCGAGCGCATGGCCCGGAGCATCGCCGCGACGTCCCTGAACGAGTCCACGTTGTGCAGCCGCATGGACTCGTGAACACGGACGCCTTCCAATGTGATGTGGGCGTTCTGCATCATCCGCAGGGCCGTCTTCCCGTGGATCTTCTCCAGCGTGACCCCGTCGGCCTCCCGGTCCACGAGGAAGGCCTTGACCTGCCCGTCGGCTGCATCCCTGGCGAAGACGGCCAGGACGTCCGCGGTGGCGGCGCCACCGATCCAGCGCTTGGCGCCGTCAAGGATCCAGCCGTCCCCTTCACGGCGTGCGGTGGTGGAGAGGCCGCCGGCGATGTCCGATCCATGCTCGGGCTCGGTCAGGGAGAAGACGCCCTTGAGCGAGAAGTCGATGACCCGGGGCATCCACTCGCGCTGCTGCTCCGCCGAGGCGCCCACCCGGATGGCGGTGCGGAACAGGCCGGCCTGGGCGGTGTACCAGGTGGCCAGCGAGGCATCAGTGCGGGCAAGTTCGAAGATCCGGAAGCCCTGGTAGATTCCGCGCGCGGGCCCGTCTTTGGTGAGTTCCGCAGGTTCCATCAGGTCCAGGTCGATCAGCGGCCGGGCGAGCTGCTCCGGAAATTCGCCGCGCTCCCAGTACTCAGCCAGCAGGGGTTTTGCTTCCCGGTCCAGGAACTCCCGCAGCCGGGCCAGGACCCGGCGCTCGTCCTGTGTGAGCAGGGACTCGGCGTCGTACCAGTCCGCTGCCTCGTAGAGCCGGGCACCCACGCCCGCAGCCGTCGTCGTGCCGCTGGTGCCCATCTCAGCCACCCAGCCCGAGGAGGCGCACCGCGTTGTCCTTGAGGATCTTGGGCCGGACCTCGTCCTTAAGGGGCAGGCCCGCGAAGGCACCGAGCCATTTCTGCGGGGTGATCAGCGGGAAGTCGGTGCCGAACAGCACTTTGTCCTGCAGGTAGGAATTGGAAGCCTTCACCAGGGACTCCGGAAAGTACTTGGGCGACCAGCCGGAGAGGTCGATGAACACGTTGGCCTTGTGCGTGGCGATCGAGTTTGCCTCGTCCTGCCACGGCACCGAGGGGTGGGCCATGATGATCTGCAGGCCCGGGAAGTCCGCGGCCACGGCGTCCAGCAGCAACGGGTTGGAGTAGGCGAGCTTGATACCGTACCCGCCGGGCAGGCCCGCTCCCATGCCGTTTTGGCCGGTGTGGAAGATGGCCGGCAGGCCCAGTTCCTGGAGGGTCTCCCACAGCGGGTAGAAGCGTTCGTTGGACGGGTCGAAACCCTGCAGGGACGGGTGGAACTTGAAGCCGCGGGCGCCGAGTTCAACGGCCTGGTGCTTTGCTCCGGCGATGGCGTCTTCGCCGGTGCGTGGATCGACGCTGCCGAACGGGATCAGGACGTCGTTGTTCCGGGCGGCGCCGGCGATGAGCTCCGGGATGCTGTTGGGCTCGTGCTTGAGCTGGGTGCGGGCGTCCACGGTGAAGACGACGGCGGCCATGTTCAGTTCGCGGTACACCTCGGCGATGCGGTCCAGGGAGGGGGTGCGGTCCTCGGCCTTGAAGTATTTGGCGGAGGCTTCGGTCAGTTCCTCGGGCAGGGAGCCGTGGCCGCAGCTGTCCACCTCGAGGTGGACGTGCATGTCGATGGCGTCGAGCGTGCTGGCGTCGACGCCCAGCTCGTAGCGGTCCGTTGCCATGATCAGCGGGCCTGCGCCGGCTCGGGCTGGAGGTCCTCCGGCAGGGGCAGGAATTCCTCGCCGTAGCTCTGCAGCGTTTCCGGGGTGAACAGCTGGCCGGAGTTTTCCTGCAGCGCCTGGTAGGTCCAGCCGCCCTTGCGGTATTCGGTGGTGGCTGCCTCCGGGTGGGTCCAGACCTGCAGCCGGTCACCGCCGGCTCCGATGGCCTGGCCGGTGATGCCGGCGGCCTCGTCGGAGGCGAGGAAGGCAACCAGCCCGGCGACGTCGTCGGCCGTTCCAAAACCCAGGTCATGGCGGAAGAAGGACGGCATGGCCTCGCCGCGCTCGTCCGCCTCCACTGCCTTCTGGAAGTAGGGGACGGTCTTGGTCATGGCGGTGGCAGCCACGGGAATGACGCTGTTGACCGTGACGCCTGCCTTCTTCATTTCCAGCGCCCAGGTGCGGACCATGCCCACGATGCCGGCCTTGGCGGCGGCGTAGTTGGTCTGGCCGAAGTTGCCGCGCTGCCCGGTGGGCGACCCGATGGTGATGATGCGGCCCTGCACGGTGTTTTCCTTGAAGTACGCGAAGGCCTCCCGGACGCAGGTGAAGGTGCCCTTGAGGTGGACGTTGATGACCAGGTCGAAGTCCTCGTCCGTCATCTTCAGCAGGGACTTGTCCCGCAGGATTCCGGCGTTGGTGACCAGGATGTCCAGCCGGCCGAACGTGTCGACGGCTCCGGCCACCAGCGCCTTGGCGGCGTCGGTCGCCCCTACCGGAACCACCACCGCGGCGGCCCGGCCGCCGTCGGCCTCGATCTGCGCCACAGCCTGGGCGGCAGTCTCGGCGTTCACGTCGTTGATGACGACGGCGGCGCCCTGGCGGGCCAGTTCCCGTGCGTAGGCAAGGCCAAGGCCCTGCCCGCTGCCGGTGACGATTGCAACCTTGCCGTTCAAGCTCATTGGCCTGCTCCTTCGCATGCGCCGGCCGAAGCCGTTGGGGTGGTCCCACTGCGGTGTGAGATCCTTGTTGGGATCAATGAAATTACGGATCATTGAAAAAGTCAACGATTGTTTTTTACACCGGAGTTGTGATGGCCACCTTGGGCACCGAAGTTCAGACCCCCCGCCTTGCGGCAGCGAGGATCGGCAGTGATGTGGGCCTGCTGCTGGCCAAACTGCACGCCGCCGGCTCGGTGCTGAACAACAAGGCCCTGGCTGACTTTGGCCTGCGGGAGCGATCCTTCTCGGTCCTGACGCTGGCGTGCAGCGGGCTGGAGCCCACGCAGCGGGAACTGGCGGACTTCCTCAGCCTGGACCCGAGCCAGGTGGTCACCCTGGTGGACGACCTTGAGCGCCGCGGCCTGGTGGAAAGGGCGCAGGGGAAGCAGGACCGGCGCGCCAAGATCATCGTCTCCACGGCCGAGGGCCGCAGGATGCATACCAAGGCCCGGGCAGCCCTGGACGCCGCGGAACTTCACCAGCTGGCCGGACTGACCGACGGTGAGTCCCAGGAACTGAAGCGGCTTTTGCGTAAGGCCCTGTGGGGCGCGGCGGAGTAGGTCGCTGCCTGAATTTCTGTAATTCTCGTCGTCCCCCTGTGGCTACCACGACCCCGACGTTGCTTCGACGAGTTTTCGGACGACTCAGAATCCCCTGACGCCTCCCGTCAAACGCCGGGTCCCTACGGCAGATGCGCCTTGTCACGGCCTATGCACTACACGTCATCCGAGCGTCCGCTGAAGGATCGTCTAACGGACGTTTGTCGGGGTGGCTGAGCACCCGAGGCCCCCAGATCTGGCCTCGATCTCGACCCGCGGGTCCTGACTGCCCACGGGAACTCACACAGCCCCTGCCCTACCTTTCTGACGCCGAGTCGCTTTGGTTTTGGCGACGTTCCTTGAGTCCTGAGCGCAGGGTAGAGAAAATCGCGATTCCCATGGCCACTGCGGTGAACCACAGGCCCGCAGATCCCTGCAGGGCAACTGTTGCGGAGACGAGCAGGAGCACTACGGCAAGCATGAGAAATGCCCATCGTCCGGCGGCCATCATTTTCCCCGTTCGGTGGAGTGGTCGAGCTCGCGGGCTGCGCGGGATTTTTGATCGTGCCGGCGAAACACAAAAGCGACCACCAACACGGCAATGACGCCGATTAGCACGGACGGCACGAAGCCGATGGAACGCCAAAAAAGAGCGAACGGCAAGAACCCGGCCGCGTAGACGGCCAAGCTACGGAGCGCTCGGGTCCTAGTGGTCATCGGCCGGGGTCATCTTGTGCTCGCGTTTCGCGGGTCGGCGGCCGATGAAGTACTTGACGATCAGTGCCAGGCCGATTGGCACGAAGATAATGCCAGTGGCCAGACGGAGCATGTCAGCGGGGACCCACATGAGAAAGATTGCCGCCCAGATGAGGAAAAATACTCCGGCAATTAGTACTGGCAATGCGGGACTGCTCATTGATTTCCCCCTCGGTGCTGAGCCCGGACCGAGCTTTGCTTAGTCAGACCGACCTCGTGATATGCCGCGAGCCTACCCACGGGGCCAGCGAACGCAAGTCAATTTACCGGCGCCGTCCCTAATCATCAAAAGCACCATCTCGTCGCGCAGACGTCCGTAAGGGGATCGTCTTATGGGACGGTTGAGGAAGGCGGCGTGGCATCATTTGATTCCATTCCCGAGTGGCTGCGCCATCTCAAAGCGGAGGGTTACGCTTTGGCCATGGGGAACGTAAAAGAACGCACCGTTCAGCCGAGCCTGTTTTTTAGCCGGGGAATCTTATTCGCACTGGTTGTCGCGCTGGTGGCCTTACTTCTCTTGTCCGTCGTGGTGCAGGTGTGGGTGTGGCCGGCGGCGGTGGAGCGGACGGTCTCCCTTTTCCCTGAAGTGGGTCCTCTCGCTGGCCAGGCAATCCTCTGGGGTGTCTGCGCGGTCCTGTGTTGGCAAGTCATTGCCGTGATTGGGCTGGAACTGGTCCGCCGCGCCCTCGGAAATAGAGCGGACTCATCAATTCGAAGGTGGATTGGCGCGGTGATCGGCTGCCTAATCGTATTCGCCGCGCTCGTAACGGTCGCTTTCATCGCGCTGAACGAAAGAGGCTACACGCCGCCAGGGGTGATGCTCGGGCTTGTCACGGCAGGGCTCATCGCGCTGATCTCAGCGGGAGCGCTAGCCGTCTTTCTTGGTAGCAACCCCCCATTGAGCATGTACTCGCAGAATTAGACGGAGGACGCCGGGGCAGTAATCGGAGCGCCCGTAGAAGGATTCTGTACCGGCCGCGGCGACCATCTATAAGGTGTGGACTGGCAGCGAAGGTCGGCGCCAGTCCGTCAGGTCCGGGTCGTGTTCGGCCAAGAGGTCTTCCAAGGCCGGCCAGCCATGCGTCGAAACAAAGCCAGCTTCGGCAGGGTAGAGCGGCATGAGCCAAGAGATGACGATCGGCCCCTCGGGGTCCTCACATGTCGCGAACGCTTTCGGCTGGTAGACGGGAATACCGAAGTAGAAGGCTTCAAGGCCGGTGTCTGGATCCAGCGGCCCCCACGGGCCGATGACCTCACCCCGCAGAGGCGCCCGCCCCTGGTGGATCACACCATCCACGAGCTGCTGCAAGATCGACGGGACGAAGCGCTCAAAGTGGCCGCTTCGGACCATTATCAGGAGCTCCATCCGGACGGACGCCTTACCCGGCACGGCCAGCGGGTACCGGCTGAGACCCAGAGTCGAATACGAGGTCACACCCTCTATCGGCCCGTCAACGAGCCTGATGACCTGCGCATGCTGCGGGTGGCCGTCTGCATCCTTGGACCACCCCACGGCAATGGTCCCCAGATACTGTTCAAGGTGCTCGACAAGGTGTGCCATGGGCCAACCCTACCGACGGTTTAGTGTTCGATGGCTTTGCGGTCCATGGACTTGAGCGCCGCGAGCGGGAAATCCAGTGGGTCATCCGCGCCAGCTCCCCCACTGAGAAGGAAGCTGTTCGCCCGGAAGGAGCACCTTGTCACTGAGTGTTCCTAGCGTTACACCAAGACGCGAGTTGCAGAGCGTTCGGTAAGGGATCCCTTACGGGACGCACCGGACCAGCGTGGGCGGCGCTAATCTGATGAATAGACGGTTCAGTTTGCCGTACCAGTTTTCGGGCGCAAAGGAGATGCCGGGGTGGTCGAACGCCAGATGCTAAATGTTCCCGATCTGGTTGGGCAGCCTGTAAATATCGCACAGGAGACTGCGGCGAACCTTGGGTTCGGTCTCGCAGCTGGGGACCCTGATGGTCCAGGCCTTCGCTCGCGCACGTGGCCAGGGCTATTCTGGGTGACCTCCCAAGATCCTCCGGCGGGATCGGTCCTATCGCGGGGAAGCCAAATTCAGATCACGTTCGTTCAGGACGGTCAAGCACGAAGCGACGTGCCGGAGCAGACGGGCGGGCCGACCCCCTCATTGCAAACTCTTGCGGAGGGCGAAACGGCGTCGTGAGTTGTCCGGTGAGGGATCGATCAACGGGCAACCGCCGTCGTGTTGGGTCTGCCACTGCTTGAATAAGGCGTACGGACTGAACGATCGACTTAGGGGATCTGACGTGACACAGGTGATAAAGGAAGCACTCGATTCCTGGGACCGGGGAAGGTGGCGGAACCCGCCCGTGCGTGTCGTCGCGGATGGTCGGACTCTGCGGGTAACCGCAGCCGAGAACAGTGACGCGTGGAGGCACACCTCGTACGGCTTCGTCCATGACAGCGCGCATGCCCTGTTGGCGCCGCTGCCCGCTGAGGGGGCTGTGGAGGTTTCATTCCTTCTGGATTACACCGAGCAGTTCGACCAGGCCGGGATCTATCTCCACGTTTCGGAAACTTCTTGGATCAAGGCCGGTGTGGAGGTGTCCGACGGGGTCCCACAGGTTGGGGCCGTCGTAACCCATGGGGTCTCCGACTGGTCGGTGGCACCTGTCCCTGAGTGGATCAATCGGGAAATCACAGTGCGGCTGAGCAGGGCGGGTAACGCCGTCACCATCAGGGCGCGCGCCGGGGATGAGTCTTTCCGGCTGATCCGCGTTGCTCCTCTGGATGAAACAGCAAGTGCCGAGGTCGGCCCATATTGTGCCTCACCCACTCGGGCTAACCTCACGACCACCTTCACCCGATGGGTTGAGACCGATGCAGATGCAACACTGCACGCTGAACACGACTAAAGCCGCAGAACTCATCCGTGAGTCGTACTGGGAGAGGTGAAGGATCGGCAATCGGTGGCCCCGTCTGAAACGATCTTCGGCCATTGGCTACAGTGCTCCAGGTGACGCCTGAAAGGAAACTGTCCTGTAGCCGATCTTTGGTGTGGCTGGCCTGCATAGCCGGTACTGTGCATGCCGGGTTCAGCTTGTACTGGGCCCTGGGTGGGCAGTGGCTCTTAGCCACGGTTGGTCAATGGGCAGTCCAGCTGTCCGTCGAGGCCCCCCTCGAGGCAGGACTATGGCTCGGAGTTGTTGCGGTAGTGAAGTTGCTGGCAGCGACTATCCCCGTGGCCGTCGCGCATGGACGAATGCCCCGGCAGAGGTTCTGGCGTGCCGTGAGCTGGGCCGGCGGACTGCTCCTTGTCGTCTACGGGGGCGTGAACACGTTAGTCAGCGGTGCAGTTCTTGGAGGTGTGGTTCGGCCTGCAGGTGGGTATGACCTCAACGCGATGATTGGCCACGCATGGTTGTGGGATCCCCTGTTCTTCCTTTGGGGTATAGCCCTATTGTTATCGCTCTGGTACTCGCGCAGGAGCTCAACGGCAGTTGCGTAAGCCGATCCCTCACCGCACGTTGTGCAGCTCCTGATCGACCCTCAGGTGTCGTGGACATAAGATTCGAGCATGTTCGCCAGCATGCCGAAGGTTGTAAGCCAGAGCGGGATCCACTTTACGGTGCAAACTGTCGAGACGACCGACGAGCACGTCCTTATACGCGTGCGTTCGGCAGAGATGAGACCGGGAAGACATCACACCAGCGCTGTCTTCCCGGCAATCGCCGACGAACCGCTTACGCTCTCCGACGCTCATGGTACCTCCACACCGATGATCCAGAGCAGTTCAGCGTCAGGCCTGTTTCTGGGGATCGTCGACGTAGCCTATAGCTTGAGCCAAGGCCTCGACCTTTCATCCCCTCTGACCCTGTCTTCCGCCAACGCCCGGTTAACCTTCCGGATTTAGAGCAATTCCCTAGTGCCGTCACGGGACCCGCACTGTCGAAATCCAGCCGTCCCGGTATGACTGGATTTCGAGACAACTGCCCTTGGCGGTGTTCCTGCTCAGTCGCTATCGTGAGCCATGGCCGGTTCCGATGCGTACAAAGACCTTCCGCCAAAGATGAAGCGATTTGCTAAAGCAAACCTCTGGGCATTCACGGGGGCGCTTGTTGCATCAGGGTTCATTCGACCTTGGTTGGGGTTCTGGCCGACAACAATCCTGCTGGCATTGGTGCTGCTTGGAGTCGTCGTACCTTTCGGCATTACTGCCAGGCGCGAACGCAAGGAGTTGGATTCGCAACGTGACCCTGACAACTGAGGCGCTCAAGCCCACTCAGGGATGGTCTACCGGATCTCGATAGTGCTGACTATCTGATGTGGATCATGGTCGTACCGGCGCCTCAACTAGAGTGTTCAAATGGCTTATGTGTTCAAGGGCGGCCTAACCAGGCCCGGGGTGATGACGCGGGTTCTTGGGCCTTGGGTCGTTCTGACGCTCGACACATCACATCTCGAATTCAGGATGAGGTTTCGCTGGTTGGCCCGCTTCTTCGGCCCTTGGCGACTCGAGCGCTCCGCAATCCGAGAAGTGTACATGGGCCGCCCAAGGGCCCTCGCCCCTTGGGTCGAAGTGAACTTCCTTGGCGAAGAAAATATGCCGTGGTCGTTTCTGGCTCAATGGCCGCATGAGGTCCTTGAAGCTGCAGAAACGCTCGGCTATCCAGTGCGGCACTAAGCAGATCTACGGTGCCGAAACACTGCACCTGACGCACCCGTTAGGGGATCCTCTACCGGGCTGTTCAAGACCTCGCCCTGCTCGCGCCCATGTGGAATAGTTCCGTCGTAACCGGGGGGGTAAAAGGATGATGCGTGTACGTTTGCAAGACATTGCATTTGCGGCTCTTTTGGCGGTAATCCCGCTTACGGGCTGCGCGCCCCTGGACCAGCCATCGCCCGGGAATGTAAACACCTTCAGCTCCATTGATGAGGCCTACACTGCTGTAGATGGCATCTTGGGCTGTGAATCTGATCCTGCTGGTGAGCCAGTTGTTCCTATGGGTGATGGCGTCCCGCTGACGTCAGCACAGAAACTGTGCTTCGAGAATGTTCAGTTGGACCTCTACCCGGACCAGAATGCCCTTCAGGAAAGCTACCAGCTCTTGTCTGACTCACATCAGGGCAAGATACATCTCGTGCAGGGCATCAATTGGATGGTTGTCGATTTTGGCCAAATGGCAACGGGCCAACCCTCGACGCGGAACATCGAACGCTTGGCGAACGAACTGAACGGCGAATACGCCGTCGTTGGCTCTCGCTGATAAGAATCCGAATTGCTCCAAAGCGGCGCTCGGGTTCGAAACGCCGTGAGAACTGGCAGAGTTCCATACGTCCGATGAAGGATCCCCTTACGGGACCCTGCTGTGGCTGTGCGGACGAGTTTGGAAATTTGTGCAGACGACTTCGGAAAATGACACGTTGTCATTTTCCGAACTCGTCTGCACGAACCGCCTTGATATTCCGGGAGTTGTGCAGTCGAGTATGGACATCTGGTTTCCGAAGTCCTCTGCACAAAGCTTCACTTTGATCGGGACTCGCCTGCACAGAATGTCATTGGATGGCGTTTCACAGTGTGCCGGCTCTCTAGATGGTGGACCAGCGGACGCCAGCCCGATTAGGGATGGTCCACCGGAGACTACGCGGCCGATAGTGGATCCTTAGCCGAATGTGGTGTCAGAAGGAGATCCTTTGTGGTTCCTGAGAGGATCGGGTCATGGATTCGATCTTCGTGAATGGAACCGTCGGCGTCGGAAAGTCGAGCCTCGCGGATGCGCTTAGCGCGGCGGAAGGGGAAGCTCACGCGGTCATCGATCTGGATGGAATTCGCAGGCTACGCCCCGCGCCAAGTTCCGATCGGTTCAACCATGAACTTGAACTACTCAATCTTCAAAGCCTTGCGACCAACTACCGGGCTGCGGGCGCAAAGCGATTCATCATCGCAGGGGTTATCGAGTCAGAGGCCGAGATCCCGCGCTACATTGACGCACTCCGTTCTGAGGGGATGTTTGTGTGCCGTCTTGTGGCTCGTTCCGAGGTGCTGGAATCACGTCTGTGCTTCCGTCATCGTGACGATCCTGCTGGCCTGATCTGGCATCTGGACCGAGTCGGTGAACTCGCAAACATTCTTGAAGTTGCAGACATAGATGACCTGGTACTCGATTCGTCCGACACTCCGGCCGTTGACCTGGCGGTTGCTGTCCGGCGAGCTGCCGGCTGGGACGAATTCCCACCAGTAAGGACACGCGCCCGGTAGCGGATCGATATATGGGCAGCCGCTCCTCCAACAGGCCGCGAGAAAAGACGTATCGTGGAGCATGTCGGTCCTCGTGGAAGTCATCGTGGCTGTAGTTCAGGGCGCTCTCGAGGCCGTAGGTGACCTTCTCTTGCACCGGGACTCAGGCGATCACCAGGACGAAGAGTGATCTGAGCTCCGTGACGCGCTGACAGGGGGCGTTCCTCTAAGGTTCAGCCGACTCGTCTTGTGATTTGCCAATTATTGGGCGAAAGCCACGAAGGACTCCTATTCCACCTACGAGTGAGACTAAGGCCCCTCCGATCATGGCGATGCCAAGCACACCACTTCCGATTGCCAAGAAATAGACGCCGAATGCCACCAATAGTGCCGACGCAGCAAAGCTGATTGAGACTCCGACTATCACGGTTGTCCGTAAACCACTCAAGTGCATTCTCCTAACTTGTAGGGAAGTCTGTCTGGCTCCACGGCTTCACCCGCTTACTGAACGCAATCTTCACCGACTTCTCGCCTTAAGACAATGCTCCCTATGTGCAGGCTTTAGGAACTGATCGCTGTTTTCGTAAGAGGGGTCAAACGACCCCGGGTTCCGAGGCGACCCAAGCGCCCGTAAGCCGGTCGTCCCCCGGACGTGCCGGCGCTGCCCATCGACTCTTTCCAAATCCGCGTGCATCCGCCAAGTCCGGATTCCCGTATACCCCGCCCGAATTAATGCCCGGTGAAGGGGCCTTATGCGCTACAGCCCGAAGCATGCTCATCGGTAATGCCCGCTGCTCGACCAGCAACCAGGACCTCACCGCCCAGCGTCATGCCCTCCACGGCCTGGGAGCCGACGTCGACATGGTCCACGCCGACCACGGATTTGCCGGCACTAAGCGTGACCGGCCCGGCCTGAAAAAGGACCTGGCGGAGTGCCGCAACGGCGACACCTTCGTTGTCACCAAACTTGACCGGTTGGCAAGGTCCCTGCCGGACGCAAGGGATATTGCCGACGAACTCACACGCAAGGGCGTAATCCTCAACATCGGAGGCAGCATCTACGATCCCCATGACCCGGCTGGAAAGCTGCTGTTCAACGTCCCTGGCATGGTCGCGGAATTTGAATCCGACTTTGTTCGCGCCCGGACCCGTGAAGGCATGGCGGTGGCGAACGTGATCGCTTCCCGGCAGTGAGGTCACGGCCTTGGAGCTTCCGTGGAGAAGACTCTCGACCAAAGTGACGCCTCGTGCAGGGGACTTTGAACACTCCGATTTCCATACCCGTCTGCACGCGTCCCGTACTTTCGGGGCAGCGTGTGCAGACGACTTCGGAAAATGAAAGCCACTTTGATTGCCAGTCATCGAGAGGGATCGTGACCTTCTCGAAGCCGGCATAGTTGCCGTCGCCCTACGCTCTGGCGTCGCCACCCATCTTTAGATCTGGGTCCGCCGCTCTGCGCGGCCGGCCGCTGCTTGAGGCGTGGGATCCTGGCGACGTCCGCCGGCAGTACACGCCATACGTCGATACCTACGGCCCGGTCCCCTGGACCCGCACCAGCTCAGCGGCGAAGAGGCCTTCTGGCTGCGGACCGGGGTCATTGACGCGTGGCGGGCGTTCCCCTGGGAGGACCCCGGCCTGCCGCCGGAACTCCTCCCCCGTGAATTTCCGGGTCAGGGCGTAGGACCTCACCGCCTATGCCGCCCGAACCGCCGCCAGTTCCCGGGCCAGGAAGTCCAGGGCGGGCTGCCCCTCGGGAAGCCCCGCCGTGTGGTTGAGGTGGCCGTGGACGGCACCCCGGGCCAGGAAGGGAGACACCGGAACCCCGGCCCGCTCCAACGAGGAAGCAAAAAGCTCGGTCGAGCCGCGGGCGTCGTCGTATTCGCAGGCCAGGAGCGCTGTGGGCGGAAGCCCAGCGGGATCGGCATACCCGGGCATCGCATAGGACGGCGCCATGCTGACAGGTCCGCCCACGTAGTTCTCCGCCGTGCGGATGCAGTCCTCCAGGGTGAACCGTAAATGCCGGGGCAGGCCGGCCATGACCGCCTCGTCCAGGCCGCCGGCCGGCGGCGGGAGTTCGGCATGAAGGAAGGGGTAGGCCAGCAGGAGCTTGGCCGGCAGCGGCTTGCCCGCGTCAATCAGGTAGAGCGCGGCGCCCACGGCCAGGTTGCCGCCGGCACCGGCACCGCCCAAACAGAGCAGGTCCGGATCCAGCCCCAGGGCTGCGGCGTTCTTCCGCGCCCAGAACCATCCGGTCAGGGCATCGTCATGCGGAATGGGGTAGGAGACCCCGTCCCGTGCCAGCCGGTAGTCAACGGACAGCACCGGCGTCCCCCGGTCCGCAAGCACCCGGGCCAGGTAATCAGATTCGGGAATGTCCACGCTGCCGCTGACGAAACCGCCGCCGTGCAGCCACACCAGGGCCGGGCTGCCGGTTCCGGATGCTTCGCCGTAGATCCGAAGCGCCACCGGCCCGTGCCGCCCGTCCGCAGTGACCGTGTGGATGGGGACGTCGGGGCCAGGCGTCCGGACGGCGTCAGGATTCAGGAACCGCGGGCCTTCAGGGCTGGCAAGGTATTCGGCGAAACCGTCGGCGGTTCCCCCCGGGCCGCCGGCCGTGGGAGCCTCCGCGGCAACCGCCGTCGGCTCTGTCCGTGGTGTCATGGCGTGCCCAGCTTCCTGGAGAAGTAGCGGACGGCAGAGTCGAGGATGTCCGCCATCCTGTCCTCAGCGCCGAAGAAGCAGTGGTCGGCGCCCTCGATGGTCACCACCTCATGCTCCACCCCCGCCTCGGCGAGCGCGGCGGCCAGCAGGTCGGTCTGCGAATGCGGCACCAGCCCGTCGGAGTCACCGTGGACCAGGAGGAACGGTGCGGCGCCGGCGTCCACGTAGCTGACCGGGCTGGCCGCAGCCAGCAGCTCCGGATCATCCGAGCCGCCCACCAGCATGTACTCAGGCTGCAGGGACATGCCCGGCGGCACCGCCGCGGTCAGGGCAGCGGGAAAAAGGCCCTCAGGCATGGACATGGGAGGGATGTCCACCAGCGAGGAAACACCGTAAAAGTCGACGACGGCGCTGACGCCACTGGAGTGCCCTTGCGCACCAAGTCCGCCTTCAAGGCCGCCGTGGTTGCCGGTCAGTCCAAGGAGGGCCACCAGGTGGCCGCCGGCAGATTCACCCCAGGCGCCGAACCGGTCCGGGTCGACGTTCAGCTCTGCGGCAAATTCGCGCAGGTACCGGACGGCGGCTTTGAGGTCGTGGAGCTGGGCGGGGAAGGGTGCCTCAAGGGAGTGCCGGTAGTCAGCGGTGGCACAGGCGATGCCGGCCTCGTTGAGCAGCCGGAACACCGAGTTGGGTGCGAACGTGGGCGGCAGTTCCCGGCGGTCGCCCAGCTGGAAGGCGCCACCGTGCACCCAGAGCACCAGCGGCGTGGGGCCGGACGCCTGGCGCGGCAGCCAGATGTCCAGCTTCAGCGGCCGGAACCCCATGGCCCGGGCATACGTGATTTCCCGGTGCACGGCGGACACGTCCGAGACCTGCTCCGGTGTTCCGGGCGCGTCAAAGACGGGGAACGCCGGAACGTCCCTGGCGCCCGGCCGGGAAACGTCAGGACGGGCGGGGTCGAGTATGCCGGTAGCGTCTTCCACTGTCATAGTGTGCTCCTTATCAGTTCGGGTTTGGCAGCGTCCCCACCGGTGGCGGCAACGAAAGTATGGGTTCCCGGCCCGACGACGACGGCCGGTTCGCCGGGCAGCAGCACCTCCGCGGTGGTGCCGGCGGGGATCGTGGCAGTGAGCGTCAGCCCGGCGTCGTGCTGTTTCCCCGGGGACGCTGCCCCCTCCGCCACGGCCCACTCCACCTGGATCAGGCCGCGCGGCCCCAGGTGGGACGTGGAGGCGGAGGCCAGCCCGGCGCCGGGGCGTGGCTCGATGATGATCCGTTCCCAGCCGGCGCTTCCCGGTGCCTGGCGCAGCCCGGCCGTATACCGGTGCAGGAAGGTCACCACGGCACCCTTGCTGTAGTGGTTGAGGGACTGGTGTGCGGTGCCGGCGGCGTCGATACCGTTCCACAGCTCCCACACGGTGGTGGCGCCGCGGTCCACAATGGCCAGCCAGGACGGTTCAGTGTCCTGCATGAGCAGCTTGTAGGCCAGGTCCAGTTCACCGTTGTCGGCAAGGGCGGGGAGCAGGTAGGGCGTGGCCAGGAAGCCCGTGCCCAGGTGCGTGCCGGCGTCCCGGATCAGCTCCGCCAGCTGCGCGGTGACCCCGGCACGGCGGTCGGGGCCGACCAGGCCGAAGGCCAGGGCGCGGACGCAGTTGGCCTGGCTCGGTTGGGTGACGTGGCCGTCCGGTCCGAGGTATTCCGTTTCCCAGGCGTCCCGGATCCGGCCCGAGAGTTCTGCCAGCTCGGCCGCCTCGTCGTGGCGCCCCAAAACGCTGGCGATGCGTGCCATCAGGTCCGTGGTGTGGCGGTAGTAGGCGGTGGCCACGATGCCGTTGTCGGCGCTGCGGGCGGCGAAGAGGTCCGGCTCGGGACCGTCCGGTTCCATCCATTCGCCGAAATGGAAGCCCGTGTCCCACAGGTATTGTTCGTGCGGTGCCGGGGTGGGGTGCGCGGCGGCCCTGGCGGGGTGCCGCTGGGTTTCGGCGGAGGTCCGGACGAAGCCGAGCCAGCGCTTCATCGCGTCAAAGTTTTCGGCCAGGATCGAGGCGTCACCGGTGGCCAGGTAGAGCTCCCACGGCACCATGACGATTGCGTCGCCCCAGCCGGCGGAGCCGTTGGTGAAGCCCATGAAGTCGGCCGAGGTGACGGCGGGGCCGGCCGACGGTGAAATGTTGGCGATGACGCCGTTCTCCCATTGGTCCGCCCGGACGTCCCGCAGCCACTTGCGGGAGAACCCGGTGACGTCGTACAGGTAGGCGGCGGCGGGGACGAACAGCTGCCAGTCTCCGGTCCAGCCGGCTTTCTCGCGCTGGGGACAATCGGTAGGGACTTCGCAGGAGTTTCCCAGGAAGCTCCATTCCGCGATGTCGTGGAGCGTGTTCAGCCGCTCGTCGCTGCACCGGAAGGTGCCGATGCGTTCCAGGTCCGTCCGGACCAGGCAGCCGGTGACGTCCTCGGGATGCAGGTCCCGGCGAAGGCCCTGCACGGACACGTACTGGAAGCCATGGGTGGTGTGGCGGGGTTCGAAGACCTCGCCGGGCGCGCCGGAGGAGATGACCGTGTCCACCTGGCCGGCGTCGAGGAACGCCCCAGGTGAGCGGAAATCATGCGGGCGCAGGTGGTCCCGGGTGACGTCGCCGTCACCGCCGAGCGCCTCGGCGTATTCCAGCGTGACGATGTCGCCCGGCGCCCCCAGCTGGGTGAGGCGGATCCAGCCGTGGATGTTCTGGCCGAAGTCCACCACCTGGCTGCCGCTTGGAAGGCGCGTGATGGAAACGGGGGTGAGTTCCCGGGTGACCCGGGTGGGCGGGGCGAGGGGTCCGGACAGGGCGTCCACGCTGCCGGGACGGACGACGGCGGGACGTGGCCCTGGCGTCGCGCCTCCGGAAGGTGCGCGGCCGGCGTCGTTCGTTCGAAAATCGACGCGCTGGCCTGCCATGAGGTCCGCGCTGGTGATCTCCGTAGCGGTCACCTGCCACGTCGCGTCCGTGCCGATGACCTGCCTGCCCGCCCCGGACTCCAGCTCGAGCTGCGCCAGGAGGGCCGTGTGCGTGCCGTACATGTCGGCGTCGCGCGTGTAGCCGAAGCTGCCGCGGTACCAGCCGTCGGTGAGGACGGCGCGGATGGTGTTGACGCCTTCGCGGAGCAGGCCGGTGACGTCGTGGGCCTGGACCTGGAGGGTGGTGTTGTAGCTGGTGGAGCCGGGAGTGAGCTGCTGGTCTCCGACGCGGCGGCCGTTGATGAAGAGCTCGTAGATGCCGTGGGCAGTGGCGTAGGCGCGGGCCTGCTCCGGGGCGGTCTGCAGGGTGAAGGTTTTTGTGAGGGCCCAGCCGGGCCGCTCCCCGGGGGCGGGGACGTCCTCATCGCCGGGCCCGATCCACTGCGCCGTCCAGTCGGAGGCGTGCAGGAGGCCGAGCTCTACGGACATCGGTTCGGACCAGCCGCTGGCCGTTTCGGTGCCGGCGGGGTCGATGTTCCAGGTGCGGGCCCGCCACTCGAACCGGCTGCGGGAGTCCAGCGCGGGGCCGCTGTAGGGGATGCCGCCGCTTTCAGCCGAATCCACCCTGCCGGTATCCCAGCCGTTGCCGGCGGTGATCCGGTAGGCGGCCTGGCGGACGGCTCCGGCGGGCGGTGTCCAGCTGAGCCGGGGTTCGCGGATGGTCAGGCCCATCGCCTCGGACAGGTGTTCGGCCCGAAGCCGGGTGGGGGCGGTCATGCGGCGGGACTCCTGGAGTGCTGTTGCTGGGAGTTCCAGCTTCGTATGCCGCCACCGGTCCCCCACAGGGTGCTTTCAATGGTTGGAATAGTATTGTGGTTCAGCTCACTGCGGGCCACCGCAACGATCCACGGCGCGAGGAACCACTGCCATGACTGCCACCCCGGAAACGGATACCCCGCCGGCCCGCGGCAAGCGGCCGAAACAGGGCGAACCGGTCATTGACCGGGCGCTGAGCCTGCTCGCCGTCTTCTCGGACCGGCGCCGGGCACTGACCCTGTCCGAGTTGGCCCGGTACGCGGAGATGCCGGCGCCCACGGCGCTGCGGCTGATCGCCCGGCTGGTGGCGTGGGGTGCATTGGAACGGCTGGACGACGGCCGCTATGTGGTGGGGGTCCGGCTGTGGGAGGTCGCGTCCCTGTCGCCGCGCGGGCACGGGGTGCGGGAGATCGCGCTCCCCTACCTTGAGGACCTCTTCGAGGTCACCCGGCACCACGTCCTGCTGGCGGTGCGGGACAACGAGCAGGCGGTGCTGATCGAGCGGCTGTCCGCGAAGGACGCCACCGAGGTGGCGTACCGGGTGGGCGGCCGGGCACCGCTCCGGTCCACGGCCATCGGCCTGGTGCTCCTGGCCGGAGCGGACCAGCAGTTCCAGGAAACCATCCTGAAGCGGCCGCCGGAGATCGAACCCGGCGTATCCGAGATGCCCGAGGGCCAGCTGCGCCGGACCTTGTCCGATGTGCGGCGGACCGGCATCGCCATGATCCGCCGCAGCCTGCCCTCCCGGACCGTGTCCGTGGCATCGCCCATCTTCGACGCCCAGGGTGCCGTGGTGGCGTCCCTGTCCATCGTGGTTCCGGACGGCTCCACGCCGCCGAACGTCCTGGCCCCGGCGGTCCGCGCCGCCGCCAGGGCGGTGTCCCGCAACCTCGGCTTCCAAGCACAGGCAAGCGCGGACGTCAGGACGCACTCCCAGGGGTAACGGCCGCGTCAGTCCTGGCCGCCTCAGTCCTTGCCGCAATAGTCCAGGCGGCGAACCACGACGTCTCCTTCCACGGCGTAGGCGCCGAAGGCCCGCCCGGTAAACGCCTTGGCGGTTTCAAACGCCCAGTGCCTGCCGTCCAGTTCGGTGAGCAGCACCTCGCCGGCACGGCCATCCGGGGCAGCATCAGGTGCCGCAGGCCGGGCGAGGAGGCGGATCCTGTCGCCGCCCACGGCCCCGGCCGTGAAATCGCGCGACGGCGGCTCGGCCAGGATCGCCAGTTCAACGTCACCGTGCGGGAGCGTTGCCTCCCAAGTACGGTCAAAGCCTGCGACGACGGCCCGCGCGGTGACCGTCACACCTGCGCTGCTGCTGCCGGCTTCAACGCCGAACCAGTTGTCCTCCGCATTGCGCACGGCGATGCCGCCGCTCCCGCCGGTGACGTCCAGGACGGCCCGCACTTCGATGCCGAGGTGGCGCTGACGCTGCCCGACGAAGGCGGGCTGGGGCGCGTCAAGGGTGTTCCCGTCTCCACTGATGACCAGCCCGCCGTCCGTTGGCGTGGTGAAGTCCGATGGTGTCCGCCGGACTCCAATCCAGTGCAGGTGGTCCAGGCCGGCACCCGCGGTGAAGTCATACCCGGCCCGTTCCGGCAGGACAGCGGACGGCACCGGCAGGCTCGCGTACGGCCAGCCGTCAACCCAGTCCACCGTGGTCAGGAAGGTTTCGCGGCCCAGCGGGGAAAACGCCTGGGTGAGGCCCACCGGACGGACGCCCAGCAGCACCATGGCGGTGCCGCCGTCGGGAAGCTCCACCAGGTCTGCGTGCCCGGTGTTCTGGATGGGCGAGCCCGTACCGGCCGCGGTGAGGATGGGGTTGTGCGGCGCCGCCTCGAAGGGTCCGTCCGGCTGGCGCGAACGGGCCACGGTGACGGCATGGCCCCTGTCCGTCCCGCCCTCGGCCGCCAGCAGGTACCACCAGTGGCCGCGCCGGTAGAGGTGCGGACCCTCAGGCGAGTAGAGTCCGCTGCCCTGCCAGAGCGGCCTGGGCTCCTCCAGGGCCGTCCCGGTCTCCAGGTCCACGCGGACCTGCTGGATCGCGTCCGGGTGCCGGGCGAAGGTCACGTACGCGGTTCCGTCCTCATCCCAGGCGAGGTCCGGGTCAATGCCGTCCACCGCGTCGGTGACAATCCCGTCGCTCCAGGGGCCGGCGGGGTCTGTGGCAGTGAACAGCACGCAGCCGCGGCCCCCGAGGAAGACCGAAACGATCAGGTGGAACACGCCGTCCCGGTACCGGAGCGTCGGCGCCCAGACCCCTCCGGGCGTCGGGACGTTGGCAACGTGGACCTGCTCCTCACTCGTGGCCACATGCCCGATCAGCTCCCAGCTTTGCAGGTCCTGGCTGTGATAAACCGGCAGTCCGGGGAGGTATTCGAACGATGACGTCACCACGTAGTAGCCGTCCGGGGTACTGACAATGGTCGGGTCCGGGTTGAAGCCGGGAAGGATGGGGTTGGAGTGCATCCAGCCATCCTTTCGCCTCGCCCGGCCCAGCGTGTGGCCTTATTTCATTCGTTGAAACGCGTTCCGGGCCGGCGGCGCGGGCCGCTACGCGAAGTTGCCGCGGCGGAGCTCAACATCCTGGATGCCGGACAGGCGCACGGTGGTCCGGTGGCCGTTCCAGCTGACCTCCCGGTGGACAGGCGCGGCAGACCGCAGCACGGCGCTGTCCAGGACGCCCCCGGACCAGCGGATGTCCACCTCGATTCCACCCACCGCCCGCATGCCGGTCACCGATCCCTCGCGCCATGATTCCGGCAGTGCCGGCAGCAGCCGGATGGCGGCCGGGTCCGACTGGAGCAGCATCTCGGCGATGCCGGCGGTGGCACCGAAGTTCGCATCGATCTGGAACGGCGGGTGGGCGGTGAAGAGGTTGGGATAGACCCCGCCGCGCCCGTCGAAGCCCTCCCCCGCCGCCCGGAGTGCCAGGTTCAGGCTCTCCTCAGCTTTTGCCGCGTTGCCAAGCCGGGCCCAAAGGGCGATGCGCCAGGCCATGGCCCAGCCGGTGGACTCGGGGCCGCGGAGTTCCAGGGTCCTGGCAGCGGCGGAGGCGAGCTCCGGCGTGGCCTCCGGGTTCCACTGCCGCAGGGGATAGACGGCCGCCAGGTGGGAGGTGTGCCGGTGGTCCGGTGCATGCTCAGTGGCCGGAAAGGACCATTCCCGGATTTCTCCCCGGTCACCGATGGCCGGCCCGGGAAGGGCGTGCACCTTGTCCGCGAGGTCCGCCAGCCAAGGTGGGTCCTCCGCCAAGGCTGCGGCGGCGTGCCGTGCCGCATCGAGGAGCCCGCGGAGGAGGGAAACATCCATGGTGGAGGACCGGCTCACCGACGCCGGCTCACCGTCCGGGGCGACGTACTGGTTCTCGGGAGAGGTGGACGGTGACGTGTGCGTTCCGGTCTCCGTATCCCCAATGATCCAGTCCAGTGCGAAGAGGCATGCCCCTTCGATGGCCGGCCAGGAAGCCCGCAACCGGCCGGCATCCCCGGTGTAGGCGTAGTGCTGCCAGGCTGACTGGACCAGCCAGGTGCCTCCCATGGCCCAGCTGGCCCACATGGAGTCGCCTTCGCCGGCGCCGGCGGCAAACGGGTAGCCCCAGGGATCCGTGTTGTGGTGGACCGCCCATCCCCGCGCACCGTACAGGGCGGCAGCGGCCGGGCCGGTGCGGGCAAGCGTGTCCACCAGCTGCAGCAGTGGTTCGTGGCATTCGGCGAGGTTGGCGGGCAGTGCCGGCCAATAGTTCATTTCCGTGTTGATGTTCACGGTGTAGTTGCTGCTCCACGGTGGCGGCAGTTCCTCGTTCCAGATGCCTTGGAGGTTGGCCGGGAACCCACCGGCGCGGGAGGAGGCAATCAACAGGTACCGGCCGTAGTGGAACAGGAGGGAGATCAGTGCGGTATCGGTCTTGTCCACTTCGAAGTCGCGGATGCGCTGGTCCGTTGGCTTCCCCGGACCGGAGCCTGCGCCGGCGTCCGGGCCGAGACCCAGGCGGACCCTGCCGTAAAGCCCGGCGTGGTCGGCCAGGTGGCGTTCCAGCACGGCCTCCGCGGAGTCCTGGAGGGCCCGCGCCACCCGGCCGGTGAGGAGCACGGCAAGGTCGCCAGGGGAACCGGCGGTGTTCGCGTGCCGGCCGGCGTGCGGACGGGCCAGCACCGTTCCGGTGGCAATGGCCAGCCGCACGGAACGTGCGCCCGTGACCGCGAGGACCCCCGTGGTGAGGTCCGCAGCCCCGTCCGTGGCGATGCCGGCATGGACTGCTCCGGCGCGGGAGTCGCCGTCGTAATGGATATGCTCGGCAGTCCGCTCAAAGGCGGGCGCCACGTCGCTGGGCAGCAGCACCCGCAGGCGGAGCTCGTTCCCCCACTCATGCTCTGCGGCGTCCTGTCCAAGGGGCCGGATGCCGTCGGGGTGCAACGCGATCCGGACGGTGATGGGAGCGTCGGCGGTGATCTCGTGGATGATGACGGCGTCCGGGTGGGAGGCGAAGGTCCGGTGCCGGACCTCGGCGCCGTCAACCACGTATCGGTGCCCCGCGGTACCGGTCCTGAGGTCGAGCCACCGGGCGGGCCCACCGTCAACAGCTGCGGCGGACCCGGCAACGTCCACGGCCAGGACAGCGAACGGCAGGTATGCCTGCGAATGAGTGCCCTGGAATGCCAGCAGCAGCTCTTCCGCCCGCCGCACATCCCCGGCATCCACCGCCGAACGGACAGCGTGGAGCGTGGCCGGTCCGGCGGATGGGTCCAGTGCCGGTGCGGACCGGCTGGTTGGCCCGGACCACGCCGAACCTTCATTGAGTTGGAGGCGCTCGCCACCCACCAGGCCGCGAACCGTGGCCCCTGCGAGTCCGTTGCCTACCGGCAGGGACTCGACGAACCGTTCCGCCGGGCCCCGGTACCAGAGCACGTGGGCGGGATCGGTGCCCGGCGCTTCAACCGGCCCCGCGGATCCAGGCGATGCCCCCGCTTCAGCGCTCAGTACTCGCCCTTGATGACGAAGTAGGAGCCGCGGATGGTGCCCGCAAGCTTGGACTTCTGGCGGGCGAACTTGAAGCTGGACGCCAGTTCCTCCGGAACGTCCATGCCGTCCGAGAGTTTGAACCCGACCGCCCGCTTGCCGCCTTCCGCAATGCCGTACATGACGTTGATGGACAGCCCGGACTCATAGAACACGTACGTCATCCGCAGCCCGTCCACTTCGAAGGAGGACACCTCGAGCGGTTTGGACGAGATCACCAGGTTCCGCTCGGTGGAGAGGATGTTGTGGACATAATCAACCGTTTCCGGCGCCTCGTCCGCGGGGACCACGGTGAAGTCGTGGTCGTATTTGTTCTTGTAGTAACGTGCCTCGTTGGCCCGCAGCCCGGCCAGCGCGTCGGCAACGGGCGACGATTCCAAACCAACGGTGGACACGTTCTTGAAATCCACGGTGTACGGCATGAGTCCTCCTGGGAATGGTCTTGTGCCACATCGTTGCAGATCAGCGCCTCCACTGCACCTCACTGATACAGGCGGAGGCTGTTTCCGTCGATTCTTGCAGCTGTGAGCCGGACCCGTTCGTTCGGTGTGTCGTTCGGCCCGTGAAAGACCAGGTAGTCGCGCCCGCCGGAGGTGCGGAGGACCATGCCATGCCCGCCGTTGCCCGGCCACAGGGGTTCATCCTGCTGCACCCATGGCCCCATCAGCGTTCCCCCTGCTGACTCGGCGATACCCATGGCATAACCGGCTTCGCCGTGGCTGGACCACAGCATCAGCAGTGACCCTTGTGGTGAACGGAGGAGGAACGGCCCGTCGGTAAACAGCGGGTCCTTGGCAAGGTTCAGTGCCGGCGGAGGTTCTGCACCGTCCGGGAGACGCAGCGGCCTGGCCCAGGGGGCCGAGGAGGCCGTGAACAGCAGGACCGGCTCACCAACGGCCGCGCGAAGATCATGGGCCAAGCGGACCGCGCACATGTGGCCGTCGGCGGTCCCCGGTTCCTCCTGCGTCCCTTCCGCCCCGCGGCTGTAGACCAGCCACCGGGCGCCGGCGTCGTCAACGTAGAGTGTTCCATCCAGGCAGGGCTGCGCGGCCGGGGTGACCGGTCCGTCGCTCCACGGCCGGTAAGGGCCGATCGCCGCATCGGCAACGAGCACCACAACGCCCCGAGGGCGGGCCCGGGACGATGTTGCGAGCGTGGCAAACATGAAGAACCGCCCGTCCAGCGAATACACCTCCGGAGCCCAGAACTGGATGTCCGCCCAGAAATCCGCCGGCGGCCGGAAGGCGGCAAAAGGTCCATCCCAATGTTCCAGGTCCTCGCTGGTGTAGCAGTCAAAGCCGGTGGCCGGTCCGCCCCACACATTTTCATCGCTGGTCCCGAACAGGACGAACCCGCCGGGAGCGGACTCCAGGATGAACGGGTCCCGCATCCTGATGGCGTCGAGGCGCAGGGCAGGTTCCGCCCGGGCAGCGGCCCCCATCAGCGGGCCACCGACGGTTCCCGCACCGCAACAGGGCAGTCAAAGCGGCGCGTCCCGCCCTCCATGGCGTGCCGGGATCCGTCCGGAAGCACGACGTCGGCCGCCGCCCCGGCAGGGACGGCCGCCTCCAGACGGAACGCACCGCCGTCGAGCACCCATTCCACCCGGACCTCGCCGTGCGGGGTTTTCAGGGCGGTTTTGGCCCAGCTGATCCCTTCCCCCGGCTGCGGGGCGATGAGCACCCGGGCGTAACCGGGTTCCAGCGGCCGGATGCCGCCGATGGCTTTGTGCATCCAGTCGGCCACCGCGCCCAGGGCGTAGTGGTTGAAGCTGGTCATTTCACCGGGGTTGATGGTGCCGTCCGGGAGCATGGAATCCCAGCGTTCCCAGACCGTGGTGGCGCCCATCGTCACCGGGTACAGCCAGGACGGGCAGCCCTCCTCAAGCAGCAGCCGGTAGGCCTCGTCCACGTGGCCGGTGTCCGTCAGCGCGTGGGTGATGAACGGGGTGCCGGCGAACCCGGTGGACACGCGGTAGTTGTTGGCCCTGACGAGTTCGGCCAGGCGGTTCCCGGCGAATTCCCGCAGCTCCGGGGTGGGCAGGATGCCGAAGGCGATGGCCAGCGCGTAGACGGTGGTGCAGTCGCTGCGGATGCTGCCGCCGGCTGTCACGTAGTGTTCAGCGAAGGCGGTCCGCACCCGGGCGGCGAGCGCCTCGAAGTACGCTTCGTCGTCGTGCTTGCCCAGCAGCCCGGCAGCCTGCGCTGTGAGGCGCGCGGTGCGGTACATGCAGGCGGTGGCCACCACGCCGGTGTCCGCCTTGGCCGCCCATGGCTGGTCCGGCGCGGCGTCCGGGTCCAGCCAGTCGCCGAACTGGAAGCCGGAGTCCCACAGGCCGGTGGGCGAGAGCAGCCCCTCCACCCGGCGGGTGTGCGAGGCCATTGACTCATACTGGTTCCGCAGCACGCTGATGTCCCCGTAGGCCTCCCAGAGTGCCCACGGCACCCACACGGAGGCTTCGCTCCAGACCGCCGAGGATTCCGGGGCCGGGAATTCCGGCGGTTGCGGGCAGTACTTCAGGGCATCGGGCACGGTGATGGGTACCAGGCCGTTTGCCGCTTTTTGCTCGGCGGAGAGGTCCAGCAGCCAGTCCTGCAGGAAGCCCTTGACGTCGTACAGGTAGGCGGCGGTGGGGGCGAAGACCGCTATGTCGCCGGTCCAGCCCAGGCGCTCATCGCGCTGCGGGCAGTCGGTGGGCAGGTCCAGGAAGTTCCCGCGGAGGCCCCAGACGATGTTGCGGTGCAGCTGGTTGACGAGTTCGTTGGAGCATTCGAAGGTGCCGGTGCGCTCGAGGTCGGAGTGGACCACCACGGCCTCGACGTCATCCGCGGTCAGCGTTCCCGGCCAGCCGGCGATTTCGGCGTAGCGGAAGCCGTGGAAGGTCTTGGTGGGTTCAAAGACGTCTTCCCCGCCGGAGAGGATGAACGTGTCCGTGACCTTCGCGGACCGCAGGGGCCGGACGCCGAGTTCGCCGTTTTCCAGCACCTCGGCGTGCCGGACGGTGATGGCCTGCCCGGCCTCGCCCCGAACGGTGAACCGGAGCCAGCCCACCAGGTTCTGGCCGAAGTCCACCAGTGTCCGGCCGCCGGGTGAGGTGAAGATTTCCACGGGACGGATGACGCCGGCACGCACCACCGGCGGGCCGACAGGCTGAGCGAGCCGGCCGCCGTCGAACGCCAGTTCACGCACGCCCGTCCAGCCAGCGCCGGGCACATAGCCGGGCTCCGCCCAGCCCTTCTGATAAAGGCGCGCGTCGATGGTCTGCCCGTCGTAGAGGTCGTTGAAGGTGGTGGCGGAGGGGCCTGCCTGCCAGGTGGTGTCCGACGCGATCGACTGGACGTGGCCGTCCTCGAACTCGATGTCCAGCTGCCCGAAGAACCCCAGTTCACTGCCGTAGAGGTTGGACATGCCGTGCCAGGCCAGCCGGCCGCGGTACCAGCCGTTGCCCAGTTCCACCCCCAGCACGCTGGTGGGGGCCACCAGGGACGTGACGTCGTAGCTGCGGTAGCGGAGCCGCCACTCGTAGGAGCTCCAGCCCGGGCTCAGGACGTCGTCCGCCACCGGTGAGCCGTTGATGAACGCCTCATAGACGCCGAAGGCAGTGGCCCGCAGCGTCGCCCTCGCCACGCCGCCGTGGCCCTCCTCGAGCGCAAATTCCTTGCGGAGCAGCGGGGCGCCGTCGAAGTCCTGCTCGGGCGAAATCATGGCGGCGAGCCAGGGAGTGGAAGTCATGGAAGAAGGGGTCCGTTCTGTGTAGCGGGTTGCAGGTGTGCAGGCAGTGACAGCCTGGCGGTGGGCTAGAGGGGTATAACGTCCAGTGCATTCGGGGCGATGATCTCTCCCTCGTAGCTAACGGCTTCGGCCGCTGGAACCGCCATCGCAAGCCAGGTGGACGGCGGTTGCGCAACAGGCGTGTAGTGGCTGAAGACCAGCTTCTTGGCTCGCGCTGCATGGGCGACAGCAGGCAGGTCGAGGACGCTGGAGTGTGCCTCGAAAAGATGCTTTTTCAGCTGCTCTCCACGGGGGTGGGGAAGCCCGGCTGCGATGCGCTCAATGGCGCTGTTGTCCTGCGTTTCATGGACGAGCACATCACACCCCTTGGCGATGGCGGCAAGATTAGCGTCATGGGCGGCCGTGTCACCCGAAAAGACCACCACCTTGCCTGTGCTCTTGACCGTAAACCGGTAGGCGTAGGCGTTCGCCACTTCCGGACCGTGGAACACCCGGGTGGCATCAACACCGACGTTGGCGTCCTCCATGACAGGGACGATGCTCCCGTCCCGGGGGATCTCTACGTCATGGCCATCAGGTGCCGTGAAGGCACCGAAGCCGCCGCCGGACTCGAACAGAGCGATGTCGTCCTCAAAGCCGGCGAGGAGGTTCGTTGCTTTCTGCTTGGTCCCTGGTGGGCCCCAGAGATTCACGGCGGGCAGGGGTGGCCGTGCTGTCCACCCGTGCAGCAGGAGTCCCGGCAGCCCGGAAGTGTGGTCCAGGTGGTGGTGCGTGATGAACACGTGGCGAATGCCCGCGAATCCCAGTCCGGCCCTGACGAGCTGTCGTGACGTATCAAGCCCGCAGTCCACCAGATACACCGCGTCATTGACCACCAGTGCCAAGGCGGGTTTGGCTTCGTCGGGACCCACGACGGGACCGCCGTTGACTCCCAGCATGACAATCCTGTCGCTGGATCTGCCTGGCCGCTGTCGTTGCTCTGTCATCAGGGCTCCACTTCTGTGTTGAAGGTTGTCTTTGCAGCGAGGGGTGGCGTCCCCTTCGGTGACTGGAGGTTCAGGCGTAGTGGCAGGCGACGTCGGCCGTCCCCACCCGTCGCAGCGCCGGCCGCTCGGCGGCGCACAGGTCGGTGGCCAGGGGGCAGCGGAGCCGGAAGGGGCAGCCGCCGGGTGCGGGCACCGCAGCCGCCCCGGTGCGAACACCCAGTGATTCGCGGGCCTCGCGGCGCGCCGCCTGCTCCGCCGGACGCGGCACCGGGGAAGCGGCCACGAGCGCCTGGGTGAAGGGGTGCCTCGGGTTTTCGGTGACGGCCGCGGCAGGTCCGCTTTCCATCACCTGCCCGCGGTACAGCACCACCACGCGCTGGGCCAGGAATTGCACCACGGCGATGTCGTGGGCGATGAACAGGTAGCTCAGGCCCCGCTCGTCGCGGAGGTCGGCCAGGAGGTTGAGCACCTGCGCCTGGGTGGAAAGGTCAAGGGCGCTGACGGCTTCGTCGCAGACCACCAGCTGGGGATCGCAGATCAGGGCACGCGCCACGGAAATGCGCTGGCGCTGGCCGCCGGAGAACTGGCTGGGGTACCGGTCCACGGCGTCCCGCGGCAGGCCCACGCGTTCCAGCATGTCCCCGGCCTTGGCACGAGCCTCTGCCGCTGAAACCCCTCGCAGGCGCAGCGGTTCGGCCAGGGACGTGCCGATGGTGTTCCGCGGGTTCAGCGATGAGTTGGGGTCCTGGAAGACGGCACGCAGTTCCCCGCCCAGGTCCCGGCGCTCCGCGGCGCCGGCGGAGGTGATGTCCTTGCCCTGATAGGTGATGGTGCCGCCGGACACCTTTTGCAGGCCCAGGATTGCCTTGCCGATGGTGGACTTTCCGGATCCGGACTCCCCCACCAGTCCCACAGTCTCCCCGGGTGCGATGCTGAAGCTGACATGGTCGACGGCGGCAGGAGCCGCGGCGGCCTTCCGGCCCCGGCCGTAGCGGACCACCAGGTCCTTGACCTCCAGCATGGGAGTTGCGGCGGAAGGCGGCGTGGAATCGCGGCGTTCGGTGACTGCGGTGCTCATGCCAGGTCCTTTTCGACGATGGTCTGCAAACTGCGCGGATTCTGTGTGGGGGTGATCTCCAGGGCGCGGGCGGCGGGTACGTCCGTGGCCAGCCAGTCCATGCCCTCGACGGCGAGCTGGTCCGCTTTGACGCACCGCACCACGCCTGTACCGGCACCCGAGGACAGCAGCGGGACCGGTTCCAGGCAGGCGGACCCGGCGAACTGGCAGCGGGCGGCGAACCGGCACCCGGTGGGCCAGTCCTTGGGCTGGGGTACCTGCCCTTGAATCGTGGCGAGGCGTTCCGGCATGTCGTTTGCATGGTTGGCGTGCGGGTCTGCGGCAAGCAAAGCCAGGGTGTAGGGGTGCCGGGGATTGTCCAGGATGCTGTCCGTCCTGCCGTTCTCCACCACCTGGCCGGCGTACATGACGGCAACCTGGTCACAGATGTCCGCCACCACGCCGAGGTCGTGCGTCACCATCACCACGGACATGCCGGTGTCCGTCACCAGGGCACGCAGCAGGGACAGGATTTCGGCCTGCACCGTGACGTCCAGGGCGGTGGTCGGTTCGTCAGCCACCAGCAGTTTCGGCCGCCCGGCGAGCGCCAGGGCGATGGCCACGCGCTGGGCCATGCCGCCGCTGATCTGGTGCGGATAGGTCTTCAGGATGCGTGCAGCATCCACGATCCCCACCTTCTCCAGAAGGTTCCGGGCTTCCTCCCGGGCCTCCGCCTTGCCCATGCCGCGGAGCCGCCGGATGGTGGCGGTGAGCTGGTAGCCCACCGTGAACATGGGATCCAGGGCGCGCATGGGTTCCTGGCTGATCAGGGCGATGTCCCGGCCGCGGACGGTTTCCATGGCTTTGTCCGTGGTGGCGGCAAGGTTCCTGCCGTTCCAGAGGATGTGGCCGCCCGTGACGGAGACCCCGGACGGCAGCAGCCCCAGGAGGGACAGCGCGGTCATCGTCTTGCCGCAGCCGGACTCCCCCACCAGCCCCAGGACCGTGCCTTGTTCGACGTCGAAGGAGACATCGGTGACCAGGCGGACGCCGCTGCCCGCACCGGTACTGTCGACGCCGACGGAGAGGTTGCGGACGCTGAGCGTCCCCTTCGCCACGCCATCCTGCGTGACGGGAGCGGGGGCTGCTGAAGCGATGGTGGCGACTGCCTTGGCGCGCTGGCGCCGGGCGGCGGCGGAAGGCAGATGTGAGGCGGTGGCGTTGGGCGCCTTGCCGAGGGCGTTGCCGATGGCGTTGGCCGACAGGACGGTCAGGGCAAGTACGGCGCCGGTGGGCACCATCATCCAGGGTGCGTCATAGACGTGCTGGGAGGCGCCTTGGATCATTCCGCCCCAGCTGGGCTGCGGGATGGGCGGCCCGAATCCGATGAACGCCAGGCCTGCCTGGATCAGCATGCCGACGGCGAAGATCAGCGCCGCCTGGACGACGATGGTGTTGGTCAGGCCGGGCAGCACATGGCGCAGGCTGATGCCGGCGGTACTGACACCGTCCACTTTGGCGGCATCCACGTACAGCTGCGACTGAAGGGATTTGGCCTGCCCGAGCATCACCCGGTAGATACCGGCCGAGATCAGGACGCCCAGGATTCCCATGATCATCGGAATATTGGTTCCCACGGCACCGATCACGGCCAGGATGATCACGGTGCCGGGCAGCGACATCATGATCTCGGTGATGCGGCTGACCGCGTTCTCCATCCTTTCGCCGGCGGCTGCGGCCAGCATCGCAAGGAGCGTTCCGAGTCCGACGGCGACAATCACCGTGATCATTGACGTTCCGAGGGTACCGGCTGCTGAGGCGAAGATCCGGCTCAGGAGGTCACGGCCCAGTTCATCCGTGCCAAGCCAGTGCGCGGCGGTTGGGCCGGAGAGCACGGCGGTGAAGTCCTGGTCCTCGGTCTTGAACGGCAGCCACAGCGGGGCAGTCAGGGAGGCGGCCACGAGGACGGCCAGCCAGGCCACCCCTGCGATGCTCCCCGGCGAGCCGAACAGCTTGCTGCCGGTGAACTTCTTCGGCGCGCCCTGGCGACGTGTCTTGCGAAGGTCCGCGGCCGTCGTCGGCTGTGCTTGGTCTGCGGGCGCGGGGGCAACGTTGGGAATCATGAGGCACGCAACTTCGGGTCGAGGAACTTGGTGGCGAGTTCCAGCACCAGGTTCACGGCGACCACCACCACGGTGGCGATCACCACCACGCCCTGCACGGACGGGGCGTCGTGGGTGCTGACGGAGTTCTGGACTGCCTGGCCCAGGCCGGGCATGGCGAACAGTTGCTCCGCGATGACCGAACCGCCGAACAGCTGGATGAACTGCAGGGCGATGCCGGCCACAATCGGGAGGCTGGCATAGCGCAGGGCATGGACGTAGAGGATTTTCCAGGTGGGTGTGGCCGTGGCACGCAGCGTGCGGATGTGTTCCTGCTGCAGGGCTTCGAGCATGGAGGCACGGGTCTGCCGGGCGATGAATGCCCCTCCGCCCACCGCCAGGGTGATCACGGGCAACGCCAAGGACAGGGCCCAGTCCTGTGGGGAGGATTCGAAGGGGACATAACCGGTTGCCGGGAAGACGGAGGACTGGACTGCCAGCAGGTAGACGAAGATGATGCCGATCCAGAAAGCGGGCAGGGCAACGGCCATGCCTGCCACTCCGCCAATGATCCGGTCCACGACGCCGCCGCGGACCGCTGCGGTGACGCCCAGACCGATGCCAAGGACCGCGCTGAGGATGGTGGCGCCGGCAGCCAGCGAGGCGGTGACGGGCAGCCGGCTGGCGAGGTCGGCGCTGACCGAGCGGCCGTCGATGAGCGAGACGCCCAGGTCGCCCTGGACCGCGGAACCAAGCCAGGTGAAGAACTGCGCCGGCAGCGGGTCGTTCCAGCCCATCCGCTGGTTGACCTCGTCGATCGCCTGCTGGGAGGCGCCGGCGCCGAGGGACACGGCCCCGGGGCTGCCCGGCATTGCGTGCACCAGCAGGAATGCCAGGACCGCAACCACCAGCACGGTGGCCAGCGCCATCAGCAGGCGCTTGGTAATGAATAGTGCCATGGTGACCTCCATCGGTCAGGCCCTCCCCGGGCGGCCCTTGCCCTGGTGGACAAGGGCCGCCCGGGACGGTGCGGGTATCAGCTGGCCGGCGTGTAGGACGAGAGGAGCGGGTAGGCGTTGGTGCCGGCGAACTTCACCTGCGCCACCTTCTTGGTGTTGTAGCCCTGGTTCGTAAGTGACTCGTACAGCGGGATCATCCAACCGGATTCCACCAGCCGGGTGTTCAGCTTCGTGGCGGCGGCCTTCACGGCGGCGTCGTCCTTCGCTGCGGCCAGCTCGCCGGTGGCGGCGCTGAGCTGGTCATCGGTGGCCTTTTGGACGTTGGTGAATCCGTTGAGGATGGCGCCGTACATCACGCCGACGGGGTTGTCCCAGTTCAAGGGAGCGTAGCCCAGGGGCGTGGTGGCGACGGCGGCGAAAGCTTCGTCGGTGGAGGCGGCCATCTTTACGTTCATGGTGATGCCGACGGCGGCGAGGTCCTTCTGGACTGCCTGCAGGTCCGTCTGGGTCTGTGCGCCGGCGATGATGGTGAACTCGAAGCCGTTGGGGTAGCCGGCCTCGGCCAGCAGGCTCTTGGCCTTGTCCGGGTTGTACGCGAACTTGGTTTCGAGGTCCTTGGTGAAGCCGGCCGAATCCTTGGGGAGGGCGTTCCAGGCGGGGATGTCGCCCTTGTGCAAGGCGTCCACCAGGGCCTGGCGGTTGATGGCGTACTGGATGGCCTGGCGGACCTTCTCCTGGGCGAACGCCGGGGCGGTCTTGCCGATCTTGTCGAAGGAGATCAT
This sequence comes from Arthrobacter sp. AG258, assembly GCF_004364695.1. NCBI lineage: Bacteria > Bacillati > Actinomycetota > Actinomycetes > Micrococcales > Micrococcaceae > Arthrobacter > Arthrobacter sp. AG258. The sequence goes on from NZ_SOBI01000003.1 coordinate 317,992, forward strand.
GGTGTTGACGGTGCCGCCGATCTGCGAAACGCCGACGCCCTTGGACTTCGCGAAGTCAACGGTGTTCGAGGTCAGCATGGCCACGTCGGCCTGGCCGGAGACCAGGGCGTTGGCGCGGGCCTGCGGGTCCAGGACAACGCTGAAGACCACCTTCTTGTAGGCGTACTTGGAAGCGTCAGCGCTCTTGTCGTTCTTCACCAGGACGTATTTGTTGCCCTTCACCGTGGAGGGGTCAAGGGTGTACGGGCCGGAACCGTCAGGGGTCGCCGCGAGGCTGGAGGTGTCGGCGACACCGTTCTTGCCCACGATCATGCCGGTGGTGGAGGCCAGGTTCTTCTCGAATCCGGGCTGCGGCTTGGCGAAGGTCAGGGCCACCTGGGTGGGGCTGACCACGTCCACGGAGGTGATTTCCTGGGCGCCGCCCTTGGCGACGGCGGAGTAGGCGCTCAGCGCGGGATCGGAGCGGCGGTCCAGGTTGGCCTTGACCAGGGCGGCATCCAGTTTGGAGCCGTCGGTGAACGTGACGTCATCCTTGAGGTTCAGCGTCAGGACGGTGTTGTCCGCGTTGTAGCTGAAGTCCTTGGCCAGGCCCGGACCTGCGGAACCGTCCGGCTGAAGGGTCATCAGGCTGTCGTAGAGGCCTTCGAAGAACTGGCGCTGGGCTGCGGAGACGCGCAACGGGTCGAAACCGAAGGAGGCTGAGTCACTGTCGATGGCCAGGGTGAGGCTGCTGGTATCAGCCTTTGCGGCGGCCTGGCTGGACCCGCCGCCGCAGGCGGCCAAGGAACCCATCAGCAGGGCACCGGCCAGAACGGCGGAGCTCGCACGGGCGGTGGAGTTCGGAAGTTTCATGTAGTGCGCCTTTGCATTCTGATGTGATGACGGAGGAACGGATGTGGGGGCTGGCTGCTCGCCGGCTCCCTTCAAGAATCAGCCGGGGCCACAGGCGCCAAACATGACAATGTCATTGATTGAAAAAGTATTGTGGCGGCGGTCACGCCGGGCGGAAGGATGGATGGAAGGCAGCGAAGCCTCGGACGCCTGCACGCGTCCATCACGAAAGGAACCCCATGACCAACCCGTTCCCCCGCGACTTCCTTTGGGGCGTGGCCACCGCCGGCCACCAGGTGGAAGGCAACAACGTCAACAGCGATACTTGGTTCCTGGAGCACCTTCCCGAAACGATTTTCGCGGAGCCGTCCGGGGATGCCGTGGACCATTACCACCGTTACGGCGAGGACATCGCACTGATCGCCGGCCTCGGTTTTACCAGCTACCGTTTCTCCATGGAATGGGCCCGGATCGAGCCGGAGGAAGGCCAGTTTTCGGTGGCTGCGCTGGACCACTACAAGCGGGTGCTGGAAGCCTGCCATGAACACGGACTCACCCCCGTGGTCACGTTCCACCACTTCACGTCACCGCTGTGGCTCCTCCGGATCGGCGGCTGGGAGGGCAGCCGGACACCCGAACTCTTCGCACGCTACTGCGACCGGGTCATGGCCCACCTCGGTGACCTGATCGGCGTCGCCTGCACCCTGAACGAGCCCAACCTCCCTTGGCTGCTGGAGTCATTCGGCATCGGCGGGGAAGCCCCCGAGAACCGCGGCATGGTGCCCATCTGGGCCGCCGCCGCCGAGCGCCTGGGCGTGGAGGCCGCCACCCTCGCGCCGTTCCAGTTCTGCTCCACCGAAGCCGGTTTCGAGGTTAAGGTTGCCGCGCACCGGGCCGCCACCAAGGCCATCAAGGCCCGCCGCCCGGACCTCCAGGTGGGGTGGACCCTCGCAAACTCCGATATCCAGGCGCTGCCCGGTGGCGAAGGGATTGCAGACCAGGTACGCCGCGACGTCAACGAACGCTTCCTCGAAGCCTCCCGCGGCGACGACTTCGTGGGCATCCAAACCTACGGCCGCACCGTGTACGGCCCGGACGGCCATGCCCCGGCGCCGGAGGGTGTGCCCACCAACCAGATGGGCGAGGAAATCTATCCCCAGGCGCTGGAGGCCACCATCCGCGAGGCCAACAGGATCGCCGGCATCCCGGTGATCGTCACCGAGAACGGCCTGGCCACCGAGGATGACACGCAGCGGGTAGCGTACCTGCGGACGGCCGTCGACGGCGTAGCTTCCTGCCTCGCGGACGGCATCGATGTCCGCGGGTACATCGCCTGGACCGCGTTCGACAACTTCGAGTGGATCTTCGGCTACGGGCCCAAGTTCGGCCTGATCGCCGTCGACCGCTCCACCCAGGAACGGACCCCCAAGGAGAGCGCACGCTGGTTGGGGAACCTGGCCAGGGAGCACGCCCGGGCCGGGGCACCGCAGCCCGCCTAGCACCAAGGGCAATGGTCCGGGTTTCCACGGGAAGCCCGGACCATTTGCCTTTCGCGTTGCGCCTACCCAAGCATGCGCAGCCTTGCGACCAGGTCCGCCACGACAAGCCTCGAATCCACTGAAGTGTAGGTCCGCCGCTGCGGCACGGTTCCCGTCTCCGTGAAAGTGCTCGTGGCGCCGTCCAATCCGGTGACTGCCAAAGGTGCGCTGTCTCCCAGGCACCACAGCGGTCCGAACTGCACGAAGTCCGCGGCTGCCGGGTCCGTGAAATAGTTGTATTCTTCCTCGTTCCTGGCAGCCCCGCCCACCCACGCCAGCGTGAGGGCGGAGGCGAGGCCCGGATCCAGCAGGAGTGCATCAGCCACGTTCGTGAGGGGGCCGGCGCAGACGAGGATTAACGGGAGGTCCCCACCGGTTGCGGCCGCCTCCACGATGGCCTGCGCGGCTGGATTCCCTCGCCGCTTCCCGGTGAAGGTGGTGTCCGGTCCGGAACATACGTCGGCGAGGTCCGCCAAAGTCAGGGCCTGGAGCAGGCTGCCCGCCAGCTCCGAGCCCCGCTGTGCCATGCCGGCGGTCGGGCCGAACATGGGGTTGGTCAGCGAGCTCGTGACGGCGACAATCCGGTTGGCGGGGGACAGCGCATGGTGAGCCAGGGCCACCAGCCCGTCGGGATCACCGGCCCAGTCGTTGTCGATAATCACCCTGCAGCGGGTTGCAACGCGGATCATGTCCATCCTGGTCCATTCTCTTGGGTCCGGGTCAGCCAGGCGCCGGCATGGACGCGGATCCCGGCACAACGGGTAGTCTCAGGAGCAAGTCTTGCCGCCAGGCGGATGGCGGAGGACGCAGCTTTCATTCACCGGAACGCTGCCTCCGAAAAGACAGACCAGGCCGCTCAGTCCTTGTGCCTGCTAGAGATTCGGGGGGATCTGTGCCGCGGTCAGGCCAGTGGGGCAGGGCGTACTTTGCCGTTCAAGCTGTGGCCGGGTGTTTGTGGTGGATTGCGGTATTCCTGGACCCGGCGGTGCGCCGGGCAACGCTGGGAGGCCTGGACCCGTTCCTTGTTGCCGTATTCGACGTTCCGCTGTTTGTCCTTGCCTCTGCGGCCGCAGCCTGCGGAGTGCGGTCCGCAGCGTTTGCCGGCACCGTGTGGACCACCGTTGTTGCCGTCGCCCTGGCCGTCTATGCCACGGTGAGCACCCAGGCGGGCCTCGGTGTGCTGGCCATGGGCGCCGCCACTGCGGGGTCGGTTGCCGGACTGTGCCTGGTGCTGTTAGGCCGCATCCCCACGGCGTGGATTGTCCGGGGCCCTTTTGCGTTCCGTCCGGCCCCGAAACGCACCAAGGCAAGAGTCCATGTTGCCGCCACGTTCGGACAGATTGTCGTGTTCTGGGGTTTCTTCCTCGGGCTGGTACCGGCCTGCCTGGCCTTTCTCGAGCAGCGCTGGGGGTTGGGCCTGGACATCCCTGCCGTTGCCGTCCCGGCCGGCGTCGCCATCCTCATCCTTGCGAGCGCTTTGGGGATCTGGTCTGCCGCCGTGATGTCCACCCTCGGGGACGGGACACCGTTGCCGTCCGTGATGGCAAACCGCCCGGTGGTTGCCGGGCCGTACCGCTGGATCCGCAATCCGATGGCGGTGGCGGGCATTGTGCAGGGGGCCGCCGTCGGGCTCATCCTGCAGTCGTGGCTGGTGGTTGGCTATGCGGTGCTGGGCTCACTGGTGTGGAACTATGCCGTCAGGCCATTGGAAGAAGCAGACCTCTCGAAGCGTTTTGGCCAGGAATTCCAGCGCTACCGCGAAACCGTCCGGTGCTGGATCCCGACTTTTCCCGGTAGCCGCCGTACCGGCACCGCTAATCAACGGCCGGTTCGCGAATAACCAGCACCGGGCAGTGTGCGTGGTGGATGGTCTGGTGCGAAACGGAGCCAAGCATCATGCCGGTGAATCCGCCGTGGCCGCGGGAGCCCACCACTATAAGGTTGGCATCTTTGGACGCCTCGATGAGCGCCGAAGCCGGGTTCCCCTCCACGACGCGGCCGGTGATGGCAACGTCCTGGTCCTTGACGCGTTCCAGCTCCGCCTCCAGGATCGCCTGCGCGTCCTTCTCGAAGATTTCATAGTCCCAGGCGGTGCCCAGTGCGTCGCTGACGTAGGGGAAGTTCCAGGCGGTTACGGCCTGCACCTCACCGTGCCGCAGCCTGGCTTCCTGCACGGCCCAGTCCATGGCTGCCCGTGACTGTTCCGATCCGTCCGTTCCCACCACGATCTTGTACTTTCCGTTACCGGCCATGGCTCCCCTTTTCCGTTCCAGGCTTCCAGCCGGGTCAGCCCTGGCCGGCGGCGGCGCCCTGGGCCGGAACGGCCACGGTGGAGTGCTCGGCTTTGGGGGCCTGGTGCGGATTTCCCGCTTCCTTGGCACAGTGGAGGCAGCAGTAGATGCCTGCTTCGCTTTCCACCGGATGGCCCAGGATCCGGCAGCCGCAGTGCTCACAGGCGGGAGCCATCATGTGGATTGCACACTCAAAGCTGTCGAACGTGCCGGTCTGGTTTCCCATACTGACGGTAAACATGCGGCCCTCGCTGCTGCCGCAGACATCGCACGCGCCCATGGTCCCTGCCTCCTGATATTGCTGCCTGTTCCGGACAATCAAGTTGACCGCTTGGAGCCTTTTCCTGCCTAGGGGCGAAGGTCCTCCGGCAGCTAGAGGTGGCGGAGGTAGCGTTCGGGCGAGTCCATGAACCGTTGCCAGTTCGCCACGAGCTCCAGCTCCGCCCAGGACCGGGACCGCAAACCCCAAGGCCCCGCTTCCAGGATGGTCGCGCCGGGCAAGGCGGCCAGCAGCGGCGAATGGGTGGACATGATCACCTGGGACTGGCCGCCGGCCAACAGTTCCTTCAGGACGGACAGGAGGCTCAGGCAGCCCGAAAAGGACAGTGCGGATTCCGGTTCGTCAAGGACCCAGAGTCCGGCTCCGCGGAACCGGTCGGCTGCCAACTGCAGGAAGGACTCGCCATGGGACATGTCATGGAACGGGATGTCCGGCGTGAACGTGCTGGGATTCTCCTCCAGGTAGGTGTACAGCCCGTGCATTGTCTCGGCCCGGAGAAAGTAGCCCCGCCGGGTGGCGCCCGGGTTCCGGACCAGCTGCAAATGGTCGCCGAGGACGGACTCAGTAGGCCGGGTGGTGTGCCTGGCGCCCGTGGACCCGCCCTCCGGGGACAGCCCGTAGGCGAGCGCGATGCCTTCCACCAGCGTGGATTTACCCGAGCCGTTCTCACCCACCAGGATGGTGGCCGGCCCCAGGTCGAGGCCTTGGTCGAGGACTTGGGCCACCGGCGGCAGGACGGCCGGCCAGCGTACGCGGTCAAGGACGTTCAAGGGGTCCTCTGCCAGGCGCCGGATCGGGTAGGAGCGCAGGGGCATGGGCCCATTCTTACAGGAAAAGATTCTTCTCCACTTCACCCATCCATCCCGGGTCCCGCTCCGAAGTCCAGTGGAACAGGTGTACCAAAGGCTAGGACGGGACAATGGATGCCGTGGACCAGCAAGCCCTGACGGGGGCCGTCATCAAGGAGCACCGGCTGGATATCTCGCAGCTGTGGCTCGAATTCGTGGGGCTAGGCGGCGACGCCTCGGAACAACTCATCCGTGCGTACTGCGCCGGCGAAGCCACCCTGTCGGCGAAGGAACGGGACGCCCTGTCGTTGGCCGTCAATGAGCACTGCACTGCCAAGGGCCTGCCGCTCCGGGCACCACTGAGCAGTTCCGCCCTGATCCTCCGGAACACCCGGAAGGACTCCCCGTCGGGAGGCCCGCAAAGCTGAGCAGGTCCGGGGGCGCCGTGTGGCGCCCCGGCGACGTAACCTGTCAACCATGACCCTCCTCTCCACCCCCGGCGGTTCCCTTCGCGGCACCTCCCTCGTAACTGACGGGACCACTGTCCACCGGTTCCTTGGCATCCCGTACGCCGGGCCGGCGTCGGGCGTGAACCGCTTCCGTCCGCCCGTGCCGCTGGAGTCGTGGGACGGGGTGCTGGACTGCACCGCCGCCGGGCCTGCGGCACCGCAAAACCCCGAATCCCCGGCACCTCCAGGTGCCGTGCCGCGGAGGTGGAGCGAGGACGGCTGCCTGAACCTGAACGTCTGGGTGCCGGAAACCGGCGGCCAGGCGCTGCCGGTGATGGTTTGGATCCATGGCGGTGCGTACCTGCTGGGCGCCAACAGCGATGCCATGTACGACGGCGCCAGGCTCGCCGCCGCGGCGGGCGCGGTGGTGGTGTCCATCAATTACAGACTCGGCGCGCTGGGCTTCCTGCACCTGGCGGACCTGCTGGGGGACGGGTACGTCGACTCGTCCAACGTTGCATTGCTGGACCAGCTGGAGGCCCTTCGCTGGGTCCGCCGCAACATTGGCGCCTTCGGCGGCGACCCGGGGAACGTGACCATTTTTGGCGAGTCGGCAGGAGCCGCGGCGATTGGCACCCTGCTGGGGATGCCGGCGTCGGAAGGGCTGTTCCGCCGGGCCATCATGCAAAGCGGAACGGCCGAGCGCTTCCGCCAACCGGAGGAGTCCGCGCGGATCAGCGCGGCATTCCTTGACCTGTGCGGCCTGGCCCCCTCGTCTGCAGCGGAACTCCTCACCCTCCCGGTGGAGCAGCTGCTGGCAGCGCAAAAAGGCCTTGAGAAGCGTTTCGCCGCGCAGTCCTACGCAGTCCCGCTCCCCTTCCAGCCGACAGTGGGGACGCCGTCATTGCCGGCGCCGCCGCTCGACGCGGTCCGGAACGGGGTGAACAGCGGCGTCGACCTGCTGATCGGAACCAACCTCAACGAGGGATCGTTTGCGGTGGAGATGCGCCCGCCCTCGCCGGCCGACCCCGGATACCCGGAGCGTGCCGCCGCCGTCCTTGCCGCGTCCGGGATTCCTGCCGCCCATGCCGGCGGATACGCGGCCGCGCTGGAGGAGGTGCTGCAGCGTGAACCGGCAGGCAAGGAACTCCTGGAATCCGCCATTGCCGATTCCCTGTACCGGCAGCCCAGCAACCGGCTCCTGGCGGCACGGCGCGCGGCGGGCGCCGCCGGGAAGAGCTTCGCCTACCTGTTCACATGGCGCAGCCCGGCCATGGGCGGCAAGCTCGGGGCCTGCCATGCCCTGGAAATCCCGTTCGTCTTCCGGCACCTGGACGCACCGGCGGCGGCTTTCCTCACCCGCGGCAGCGCACCACGCCGGCTCAGCGGCGCCATGAGCGGGGCCTGGGCAGCTTTTGCGCGGACGGGGTCACCGGACACGGCCCAGCTGGCGTGGCCCGAGTACGGGCACGGACGCAGCACCATGGTGTTCGACGACGAGACGCGCCTCGAGGCCGACCCGCGCGGTGCGCTCCGGGCGTTTTTTGAGGCTGTCAGCCCGCTGCCAGCGAGTTAAGCGTGTCCCGGATGCCGTTCAGGGCGGGGTCCCGCAGTGAGTTGAAGGCCGGTTTAAGCAGCGGCTGGATGATCTTGGCCGGCCCGTTGATGCTGAACTCGGCCGTGTACGTGACCACAGAACCTGTGCCGCTGGCCCGGACGTCGATGGAGTCGTACGAGGTGACGGTCTTGTTCTCGCCCCGGAGCTTGATGTGGTTTTCCGAGAGCTCGATGACCTCGTAGGTCAGGGCCTGGCGTTTGCCGCGAAACTCGGATTCGGCGTGGTACTTGTGCCCCACGGCCACCGGCCCCGGCGTGATCTTGTCCATGACAGGGGTGTTGGGGTCCCATTTGCTGGTGTTCTCGAACTCGCTGAGGAAAGCAAAGGCCTTCTCCGCGGACAGGTTGGTTTCCACACTTCCGGTGACTGTGATCATCATCCCAGTCTAGGAGGACCAGGGCGGGGAGCGGCGGCCATTCTGCGCCGTGGCCCCGCCCAGCTCCGGGGCAGGGCCTGTCAGCAGGACTCGAAGTCGGTGAGCACCTTCACTTTGCCGGCCGAGGCCGACGCCGGGTCGAACGTGTAGCCGATCCATTCCCTGGCGAGGCGGCGGGCGAGTTCGATGCCCACCACCCGCTGTCCCATGGTGAGGACTTGGCAGTCGTTCGACAAGATGGAGCGTTCCACGGAGAAGGAGTCGTGGGCGGCGGTGGCGCGGATGCCTTCGACCTTGTTGGCGGCGATGGCGACGCCGATTCCGGTGCCGCAGAACAGGATGGCCCGGTCAGCGGCGCCGTCCCGGATCATCTCTCCGGCGGCAATGCCCACGTAGGGGTAGGGCCGGGTGAAATCGTCCGGCGCGTCGCTCCGGTTGACGCCGATGTCGATGACCTCGCTGACGCGCGGATCGTTCTTCAGGTCCGCGAGGACCTTGTCCTTGTAGTCCACGCCCGCTTCGTCCGCGCCGACAATGAGCCGCAGCCCCATGGTGTTTCCTTCCCTTGTCAGGACTCAGCGGCCGTCGCCGCAATGGTGGTGGCGCCGGCTTCGGCCCCGGCGGCGGTGAAGTGCGGCCCCATGACGGCGAAGACCATGGCCAGCGATGTGGCGCCGGGATCCGCCGTGCCCAGGCTCTTTTCCGCAAGGGGCCGGGCCCGGCCCTTAAGGGGAAGGAGATCCGCGGTGCCTTCCGCCGCAGCAGCGGATTCCTGCGCGGCTTCCTGCCATGCACGGCCCGTTTCCACGCCCTCGGCCACTGCGCGGCTAAAGGCGGAGGCGAAGGGCAGCAGGGCATCCACCATGGTCTTGTCGCCTGTTTCGGCCTTGCCCAACTGGATGATCCGGTCAGCGAATGCGGTCACGGCTGCTGCCAGCGCGCGCGGTTCAGGGGCCGAGGAGTTGCCCAGCGTCTCGCCAAAGGCACGCAGCGCCGCTCCCCACAGGACGCCGGAGGTGCCCCCTGCCTTGTCCGCCCAGGCGTCCCCGGCGGCAGCCAGCACATCACCGGCACCGGCGCCGTGGCCCAGGGCGGCGGAGGCGGCTGCGGCGGCCGCGTCGACGCCGCGGACCATGCCCCGGCCGTGGTCGCCGTCGCCGGCAATCGCATCCATGCGGCCCAGCCGCTCTTCGGCGTCGTGCAGGGACGAACGGGCGGCATCAATGGCCGCTACGCAGGCGGCGGCGTACTCGCGGGAGGCGTCCGTGGCGACGAACGCCGCAGCGGCCGCGCCGCCCTCGGCCGTTTCCTCGACGCCCCGGGCCCCGGTTTCCCGGGCAGCGCTGCCGCGGCGGTACGCGGGAGTCTCTGCCGGGGCAACCCACAGCGGCTCAAGTTCCTCATCAAGCCAGGTGACTGTCAGCGAGACGCCGGCCATGTCCAGGCTGGTCACCAGCTCGCCCACCTCGGGCATCACCAGCGTGTAGCCGGCGGCACGCAGCAGCGGCGCCACGGTCCCCCAAAGCACGAACAGCTCCTCATGCTTGGTGGAGCCGAGGCCGTTGAGGATGACGGCGATGCTGCTGCCGGCGTGCGGTGGCGTTTCGGCGAGCACCCGGGACACCAGTTCCTGCCCGAGGTCCTTGGCCGAAGGCAGGTCGGTGTCGTGCAGGCCGGGTTCGCCGTGGATGCCCAGGCCCAGGCCCATCTGCCCTTCGGGCAGGGTGAACAGGGGCGATTCGGCGCCCGGGAAGGTGCAGCCGGCAAACGCGCTGCCGATGGTCCGCGTCAGGTCGTTGGCCTTGCGGCCCAGGCGGACCACCTCGGCCAGGTCCGCGCCGTTCTCGGCGGCGGCGCCCATGACCTTGAACACCGTGAAGTCACCGGCGATGCCGCGGCGTTTCGCTGATTCCGACGGCGGGGCGCTGGCGATGTCGTCAGTGACCAGGACGTTCTCCACCGCGATGCCCTCGGCGGCAAGGCGCTCGCTGGCCATGCCGAAGTTCATCACGTCGCCGGCGTAGTTGCCGTAGGTGAAGACGACGCCGGCACCGGACTCGGCGGCCTTGGCCACCGAGTAGGCCTGCTGCGCCGACGGCGAGGTGAAGATGTTGCCCACCACCGCGCCATCGGCGAAGCCGGCACCGATCAGCCCGGCGAAGGCCGGGTAGTGGCCCGAGCCGCCGCCGGCCAGGACTGCCACCTTGGGTTGTGCCGGCCGGAAGCGGCGGACGGCACCGCCGGGAACCTGCCGGACCAGGTCCGAGTGGACGTCGCAGAACCCGGCGAGGGCTTCCTCGGCGAAGTCGGAAGGGTCGTTGAAGATCTTTGTCATGGAGGGAGCTTTCTGGCTGGCGCCGGGGCCGGCTAGTGGATGTGGCTGCCGCCGTTGATGTCGATGGTGGTGCCGGTGAGGTAGGCGGAGTCCTCGGAGGACAGGAAGGTGATCACGGAGGCCACTTCTTCGGTGGTGGCGTTGCGGCCCAGCGGGATGCCGGCGTTGATGGCTGCTTCCTGTTCCTCGGTGCTGCCCACGCGGATGTTGGTGTCCACCGCACCCGGAGTGATGGCATTGACGGTGACGCCGGTGGTGCCGAGTTCACGGGCCAGGGCCTTGGTGAAGCCCAGGATGGCGGCCTTGGCAGCGGAGTAGGGAACCTTGCCGAAGACGCCGCCGCCGCGCTGGGCGGAGACGGAGGACATGTTGACGATCCGGCCCCAGCCGTTGTCGATCATGGCGGGCAGGAAGGCCTTGGTCACCAGGTAGGTGCCGGTGGCGTTGACGTCCATGACCTTGTGCCACAGCTCGAGGGTGGTTTCCAGGAATGGCACCGGGGAGGTGATGCCGGCGATGTTGGCCAGGGCGCCGACGGGCGGGAGGTTGCCGGCTGCCACTTCGGCGGCGACGGCGGCCTGGGCGGCGGTGACGGAGGCTTCGTTGGCGACGTCGATCTCGTGGCCGAACGCGGGGACATTGAATTCGTTGCCGATTTCGGCTGCGACCTTGGCGGACTTCTCGCCGTCGAGGTCCAGGATGGCGATGCCCCAGCCCTCACGGGCGTAACGGCGGGCGCTGGTGATGCCGATGCCCCGGTCCGAAGTTGCTCCGGTGAGGACGGCGGTGCGCTGGATGGCGGTCATGGTGGTGCTCCTTGGGGTGTGTGCAGGTCAGATGAGGTCGGTGATGAAGCTTGCAGCCTTGGCGGCGGCGGCCGGGCGTTCGTCATGGGTGACGTCCCGGGTTTCCAGTTCGAGCGAGAAGTGGCCGGCGTAGCCGTCGGCCGCGAGACGCTTCAGGCCCCCGGCGAAGTCGGCGTTACCGTTGCCGATGCTGAGGTTGATGTTCCCGGGCACGGCGTCGCGCAGGTGGACGTGGCTGATGCGTCCCGCATGAACGTCCAGATAGTCCTGGATGTCCTCGCCGGCGGCGGTGATGTGGCTGAAGTCCATGACGATTCCGACGCCGGATCCGGCCAGCCGTTCGGCCAGCAGTCCCGCACGTTCCAGGTTCCAGCAGAACCGCAGGAAGTGCAGGGACTCGGTCCAGAGTTCGACGCCGAACCCTGCAGCGCGCCGGGCCGCAGCCGCGAGCTGCCCGGCAATGAGGTCCAGGTCTTCCTCGACGCTCCGGACCGGGTTGTGATCGAGGGCGCCGCAGGGCAGCACCAGGGCGTTGGCCCCGATGTTGGCAGTGAGGGTGAGCAGGGCGTCCAGGTGGCGCCGCCTGGCGTCCTGTCCATTGGAGTCGAGGACTGCGTTCAAGTCCCCTATGTCGCCGTTCACTGAGCGGACCCGCAGACCGGAAGCGATGACTTCCTGCGACACCGCCGCCACGGCGGCCTCGTCAAGTTCGTAGGGGACGTGGTCGCAGACCCCGGGCAGGGCGCCCAGATCGATCTCTTCGAATCCCAGACCCTTCATGGTGCCCAGGGCAGTGCCCAGGTCCTGGTGCCGGAAGCTGATGGATGAGCACCCAAGTCTGGAATGGAACATCATTGATCCTTTGAATCGTGCCGAGCGGTAGTGATGGGCACCACAGTACTGGCGTTAACTGTCAACAGTCAACTCTGAAAGTCGACTGTTGACAGTGAAGATGAGGTGCGTCACACTGGGTCGTACCAATTTGTTAACAGTCGACAGCGGCGGACCTTCCACAGCCGCTTTTCGAAAGGGAACCACCATGAGCAAAGATGCTCTGACCATGCGCGGCCCGGTCCACGGCACCAAGGACGCCCGCCGAGTTGCCATCGGATCCGGCGTGGGGGCCGTCATCGAGACGTATGACTTCATCGGCTTCGGCACCGCTGCCGCACTGTATTTCGGCACCGCCTTCTTCCCCGGCAGCGATCCCGTCACGGGGACCCTCGCCTCCTTCGCCACCTTGGGCGTCGGCTTTGCGGCCCGTCCGCTGGGCGGCATCATCGGCGGGCACCTGGGCGACAAGGTGGGCCGCAAGCCCGTCCTGGTCTCCTCGCTGATCCTGATGGGCCTGGCCACCTTCGCCATCGGCCTGCTCCCCACCTACGCCGCCGTCGGCCTGTTGGCTCCGGCACTGCTGGTCTTCGTCCGCATCGTCCAGGGCCTGGCCTTCGGCGCGGAGTGGGGCGGCGCCATCCTGATGAGCTACGAGCATGCGCCGTGGAAGACCAAGGGCAAGTACACCGGCATTGTCCAGGCCGGCTTCCCGGTGGGCCTGCTGCTGGCCAACCTGACGTTCCTCGCAAGCGCCGGCCTCGGCGGTGAACTTGCCTGGCGCATCCCGTTCCTGGCCAGCATCGTGCTGGTCGCCGTCGGCCTGGTCATCCGGTCCAAGGTTCCCGAGTCCCCCGTTTTCGACGAGGTCAAGGACAGCGGCACCATCGTCAAGGCACCCATCGTCGAGGTCCTCAAGACGGACTGGCGCAACATCGTCAAGGGCATCGGCCTGCGCATCGCCGAGACCGCCGGTTACGCCGTATCCATCACCTACATGATTTCCTACCTCAACAGCCAGCACTTGGCGGACAAGACCCAAACCCTCGTCGCCCTCTGCATCGCCTCCGCCATCGGCATCTTCGCCACCCAGGCCTGGGCGGCACTGACGGACCGCATCGGCCGCCGTCCCCTCTATGTCTGGTCCACGGCCTTCGCCGCACTGTTCGCGATCCCCATGTTCCTGCTGGTCAACACCGGCCTGTTCATCGCCATCATCCTCACCATCGTGATCTCCTACGCGGTCTGCCAGAACTCTCTGGCCGGTGCCCAGGGCGCCTGGTTCCCCGAGCTCTTCCAGGCCAAGACCCGCGCCTCCGGCGCCAGCCTGGCCTACCAGATCTCCGCCATGGTGTCCGGCTTCACACCGTTCATCACCACCTTGCTGTTCGTCAGCTTCGGCTGGATGGGCCCGGCGCTGCTCTTCGGCGCCTACGCCCTGATCGGCCTATGGGCCGCGGTCGCCACCCGGGAAACCTGGGGCAAGCGGGAACGGCAGCTCGCAGACGAAGCCACCAAAAGCACCCCCAACACGGTCAACGCCTGAATGACCACCACGCACCAGAGAATCACGGAGCACGCAATGCCTACAGAAACCGTCCAGGACGCCGCCCCGCAGGGACAGACATATCAGGCTGGGGTGACCCCGGAGCGGGTGGACAAGATCAGCGCCGCCGCGTACCGCATCCGGCACCACGCCCTGAACATGGGCGAAGTCCAGGGCCAGGGCTACGTGGGGCAGGCCCTGGGCGCCGCGGACATGCTGGCCACCGTCTACGGGGACCAGCTGCGGTTCAGGGCGGAGGACCCGCACTGGGAGGCCCGCGACCGGTTCCTGCTTTCCACCGGCCACTACGCGATCGGCCACTACGCCGCCCTCGCCGAGGCCGGCATCGTCCCGGTCCAGGAGCTGGAAACCTATGGTTCGGATGACTCGCGGCTGCCGATGTCCGGGATGTCCACCTACACCCCCGGCATGGAAATCTCCGGCGGCTCCCTGGGCCACGGGCTGACCATCGCCGTCGGCATGGCCCTGGGCCTCCGCTACCAGGGCTCCAACGCCCGGGTGTTCAACTTCCTCTCCGACGGCGAACTCGATGAGGGCGCCACCTGGGAGGCCGCCATGGGCGCGCACCACCACCAGCTGGGCAACCTCACCGCCATGGTGGACATCAATGCCCTGCAGGCCGACGGCAAGACCGACACCGTGCTCCGCACCGAGCCGGTCACCGAAAAGTGGGAATCGTTCGGCTGGTACACCCAGCGCGTGGACGGGAACGACGTCGGCGCGCTGCTGGCAGCGTTCGACAACGCAGCCGCCCAGGCCGCCGCAGTCGGGCGTCCCTCCGTGATCCTGTGCGACACCAAGGTGGGCCGCGGCGTTCCCCTGCTGGAGGAGCGCGAAAAAGCGCACTTCATGCGCATCGAAGAACACGAATGGCAGGTCTGCCGCGAGCAGCTCACCGCCGGATATGAAGGAAAGGCTTCAGCATGAGCACCACCACGACGACGGCCACGCCCGCCAAGCCCAAGCTGAAGACCTCGGCGATGATCGCCTCCTTCGCGGACCCCGGCCAGAAGACGTCCTCCGCGCCGTTCGGGCACGCCCTGGTCAAGGCCGCGCAGGAGAACGACAGGATCGTGGGCCTGACCGCGGACCTGGGCAAATACACGGACATGTACATCTTCGCCCAGGCCTTCCCGGAACGGTTCTTCCAGATGGGCATGGCAGAGCAGTTGCTCTTCGGCGCCGCGGCCGGCCTGGCCGAAACCGGGCTGGTCCCGTTCGCGTCCACCTATTCGGTGTTCGCGGCCCGCCGCGCCTACGACTTCCTGTGCCTGGACGCTGCCGAACCAAACCTGAACGTCAACATCGTGGGCGGCCTGCCCGGCCTCACCACCGGGTACGGGCCCAGCCACCAGGCCACCGAGGACATGGCGATCTTCCGCGGCATGCCCAACCTGACCATCGTGGACCCCTGCGACTCGGTGGACATCGAGCAGGCGGTGCCGCAGCTCGCAGCGAGCGAGGGGCCCACCTACCTGCGACTGCTGCGCGGCAACGTGCCCACCGTCCTTGACGAGTACGGCTACACCTTCGAGCTGGGCAAGGCCAAGGTGCTGCGTGGCGGCAACGACGTCGTGTTCATCTCCTCCGGCCTGATGACCATGCGCGCCCTCCAGGCAGCCAAGGCGCTGGCGGCCCACAACGTGGACGTCGCCGTCGTACACACCCCCACCATCAAACCGTTCGACGCCGAAACCGTCCTCGCGGAGATCAATACCGGCCGCCTCGCCGTCACGCTGGAAAACCATTCCGTGGTGGGTGGACTGTTCGAAACCGTCGCCTCCGCCGTGGTCACCGCGGGCCTGGGCAAGCGCGTGGTGCCCGTGGCACTACCGGACCAGTTCCTCGATGCCGGCGCCCTGCCCACCCTGCACGACCGCTACGGCCTGGCCACGGACCGCATCGTCGCCAAGGTCCTGGCCGAACTCGGCTAAAGGCAAGCCACCCCATGAAAATGCACGGCACCGGTCCCAAGCCGGTGCCGTGCATTCTGCCGTACTATCGAAACTACTCCCGACTGTAGACAGTCGACTTATGACATTGAGGACAGAAGCCATGGCCGGACTGACCGCCCCGTTGCTGGGACTGGAAAAGAAGAGCCTCCGCGAGCAGGCGCTCTCGGCGCTGCGGACCGCCATCACCAGCGGAGAGCTGGAACCCGGGCGCCACTTGGTGGAAACCGAACTGTCCGAGATGTTGCAGATCAGCCGCGGCACCCTGCGCGAAGCCCTCCGCCAGCTTGAACAGGAGGGCCTGCTCTCCGCTGGGCCCCGCGGCAGGCTGTCCGTCCGCCACCTGGACGAAAAGGAAATCCGGGACATCTACTCCGTCCGCGCCGCCTTGGAGTCCCTCGCGGCCCGGACCCTGTGCGAACTGCCCGACCGGCAACAGGTCACCGACTCGCTGCACAAGGCCATTGACGCCATGGATGCCGCAGCCAGCGGCACCCTGGAGGAACGGATCGAATCCGACCTTGAATTCCACCGCACGCTGTGCCGGCTCACCGGCAACGAAACGCTCCTCCACTCCTGGGAGTCCCTGGAGGGCTCCATCCGGATGTCCATCATGTTCGCCGGCCTGGAAAAAGGCGTCCGCAACATGAGCGTGGACCGGCACAAGGACATCGTCGCCGCCATTGATACCGGCGACGCCGCGCTGGCCCGGAAGACCATCCTGGAACACATGGACACCGCGGCCGCCAACCTGGTGGCATAGCCCGTCGGCGGCACCAAAAACCGCGCCGTCTGGGCCCGTTTGGGAATCCTCGAAAGCTCCCGGCCGTTAACCTACTGTGCGGTAGAGTGCCGCAGCGTTAACGAGGGACGGTATGACCGCAAAGTTTGTGTCAGTTGAGGACGACGCCGGGAAGATCACCCGGTATGCCCGCCACGACAACGGCGGCGGCCTCATCGCTCCAGGAGCGAAGGTGGCCGAGAGCGCACGGATCGGCCCCATGACCTACGTGGAGCACGGTGCGCAGGTGGGTGCGGGCTGCAGGATCGGGCACGGCAGCTGGATTGACCGTGACGCAAGGATCGGTGACCGGACGGTGATCGGCGACGGTGTGCGCATCGGTCGTGGCACAGTCATTGGCAACCGGGTCCATATTGGCAGCCATTCCAGGATCGGCTCCGGCGTCCTGGTGGAGCACGGCGCCCACCTGGTCACGGACAGCACCGTACCCGATGGCAGCGAAGTCCTCGCCGGGGCGCACTCGCGCTTGGCCGCCACCGCGCACCGGCCGCACCGCAAAGCCAAGGGAAAGCTCGCGGCGTAGCTCCGGCCTTTGCTGGGAGGCGCGCCGGGGCGGTCAGGGAACCGTACTGGCGCGCACCACCAGTTCCGCCGGATAGACCACCGGGTCCATGTGCTCCCCGGGGGATCCGATCGCGCTGACCAGGAGTTGTCCTGCCGCAGAAGCCATGTCCACCATGGGGTGCGCCACTGTAGTGAGTCCCAAGCCGTTTGATGCCTGGATGGCGTGGTTGTCGAAGCCCACCACTGCCACATCCTCCGGTACCCGCCGGCCCGTGCCCCGAAGGGCATCCACGACGCCGAGGGCCATGAGGTCGGAGGCGGCGAAAATCCCGTCCACTCCGGGCGCCTGGGCCAGCAGGCGCCCGGCCGCGGCGGCGCCTCCCGTCGTCGTAAAGTCCCCGTGGATGACGGGCCCGGGCTGCAGGCCCGCGTCCTTGAGTCCCTGCAGCCAGCCGTCAAGGCGGTCGACGGCGGCCGTCATGTCGGTGGGCCCGGCAACACTTGCCAGCGTGCTGCGGCCCAAGGACGCCAGGTGCCGGGCTGCCAGCCGGCCGCCCTCGAAGTTGTCCAGGTCCACGTAGGGGATTCCCGCTCCCGTGTCCCAGGGCCTGCCGATGAAGACGGTGGGCAGCCCCGTGGCACCCAAGGTCTCCACCCAGTCATCGGCGCGGTGGTGGGACACCACGATGGCACCGTCCACGTGCCCGCCGCGCAGGTAGCGGAGGGTCCGGGCGGAGTCGTCCCCGGCCCGGGACATCAGGAGCACCAACTGCAGGTCGGTGCCGCGCAGTGCTTCATTGACGCCCGTGATCACGGCAGCGAAGTAGGGGTCCATCATGACCCGGGCGTCAGGTTCAGGGATGACCAGCGCCACCGAACCGGCGCGCCGGGTGACCAAGCTCCGTGCAGCGCGGTTCGGTGTGTAGCCCAACGCCACGATTGCGGCATCGACGGCGGCCTGGGCGTGCGCACTCACCTTGGACCCGCCGTTGATGGCGCGGGATGCGGTGGAACGGGATACCCCGGCGGCCGACGCCAGGTCCTCCAGCGTGGGACTGGGCCGCCCTGCTCCTGGCGTGCCCGGGCGGCTGGAGTTTGCGTTCATTCCACCGACAATACGACACCGAGGGTGCGTGGGAGCGCTCCCGAAAAGCCTTGCCTGGGCAAAAACGCAATGCTACGCTTCCCCGACGGGAGCGCTCCCACCACTCGGCCCGGCTGCCCCAGTTGCCCTGGCCGTCCACCCCATCACCGACAGGACCAGCAATGCCGCTAGCCCCACGCCCTGATACAGCCAACCCCGTATTGTTACCGCGCCTGCACCGGGCCGGGACGATTGCGGCCGCCGCCGCCTTGCTCATGGGTCTCTTCGCCGCCGGCGGGGCAGCACCCGCGCAGGCCGCAGCACCGGCCCTGGGCCCGGCAGCCCAGGCACCGGCGTCGCCAGTGCCCCCAGCCCCAGCACCGGCTGCAGGACACCCCTTCGGACCCAACACCTACGTTTTCGATCCCGGCATGCCGGTGGCCCAGATCCAGGCCAGGGTGGATACCATTGCGGCGCAGCAGGTGGACGACGAAATGGGGAGCAAACGCTATTCCCTGCTCTTCAAGCCCGGCACCTACGGCACGCCCCAAGAGCCGCTGATCATCCAGGTGGGGTATTCCACCGAGGTTGCGGGCCTGGGCGCTGCCCCCACCGACGTCACCATCAACGGGCACGTGGACGTCTACAACCGGTGCCTGGCCGCTGACAACTGCATCGCGCTCAACAACTTCTGGCGCTCCTTGTCCAACCTCACCATCAACGTCACGGGCCTTGAGGGCTGCCGGAGCTCCGCCAACTTCTGGGCCGCCTCCCAGGCCTCCCCCATGCGCCGGGTCAACATCACCGGCGGCAACCTCTCCCTGATGGACTACTGCACGGCCGGTCCACAGTACGCCAGCGGCGGTTTCATCGCAGATTCAAAGACGGGCGCCGTCATCAATGGCTCCCAGCAGCAGTACCTGGTCCGCAACAGCAGCATCGGGAGTTGGTCCAACGGAGTCTGGAACCAGGTGTTCTCCGGGGCTAACGGGGCACCTGCCGATTCCTTTCCGAACCCGCCGTACACCACCTTGGACAGCACTCCCGTCAGCCGCGAGAAGCCCTACCTGACCGTGGATCCGGCCGGCCAGTACAGCGTCTTCGTACCGGCCATCCGCCGGGACGCGGCCGGGACCTCGTGGGAGAACGGCCCCACCGCGGGCCGCAGCATCCCCTTGACCGACTTCTACGTCGCGACGCCCGCCGATTCGGCGCAGGCCATCAACTCCCAGTTGGCCCGGGGAAAGAACCTGCTCCTGACCCCGGGGGTCTACGACGTTGACCGGAGCATCGAGGTCAAGCGGGCCGGAACCGTGGTCCTGGGACTCGGGATGGCAACCCTCACCGCCGTCAACGGCTCAGTTCCCCTGACGGTGGCAGATGTCCCCGGAGTGGACATCGCCGCCGTCACGGTGGACGCCGGCGAGGTGAATTCGCCCGCCCTGATGCGCATCGGGAAGGGCAATGGGCCGTCCAGCTCATCCGTGCACACCGATCCGGCAAACCCCACCACGCTCCATGATGTGTTCTTCCGCGTCGGTGGACCGCATAGCGGCAAAGCCTCGGTCAGCCTGGAAGTCAACAGCGACAACGTCCTTCTGGACCACATCTGGGCCTGGCGCGCCGACCATGGGAACGGCGTCGGCTGGACCACCAACACCGGTGCGAACGGTGTGATCGTCAACGGCAACAACGTCACGGCCACGGGCCTGTTCGTGGAGCACTACCAGCAGTACAACGTCATCTGGAATGGAGAAAGCGGGCGCACGGTCTTCTTCCAGAACGAGCTGCCCTACGACGCCCCCAACCAGGCCGCGTGGCAGCACGACGGGGTCCTGGGCTGGGCAGGCTACAAGGTGGCAGACTCCGTCAAGGCCCACGAGCTCTGGGGCGGCGGCAGCTACGTTTACACCAACGTCGACCCCAGCATCCACGCAACGAGGGGCTTTGAGGTGCCGGTAACGCCGGGCGTGAAGCTGCACAGCCTTTTGACGGTGAACCTCGGCGCAGGCACGCTCGATCACGTGGTCAACGACACGGGGGCACCGGTCTCAACCGACGCCGTGGGGGTTCCCAGCTACGTGGCCGATTTCGGCTGACCGGCTGATTCCGTCCGTTGCTGATTCTGTCCGTTAAGGTCCGGACCTGGCGGGGCGCGGTGCCGGTGGTACCGCGCCCCGTCACTTGGTCCGGAACGCCTTGCCCTTCAGCGCCGCGCCGGCCCATACGGCCAGCAGCAGGGCCACCAGCAGCAGGCCGGCGTCGCCCAGGTCGATCGATCCGAGCCACCCCGTCACGGGGTCGTCAAGGGCCAACGCGGCGTGCAGGAATCCGCCGAGCGTGATCACGGCAATGAACAGGGCGGACACGGCCGAGATGCCCGTGACCACGGCGTTGAAACCGAGCTTCCGCCGGGGGTCGTCCAGCGCGGAGCGGTACATCCGCAGCATGGCCATGCCGTTCACCGAGTCGCAGAGTGTCATCGCGGCGGCGAAGGCGACCGGCAGCGCAAGCAGGGCGAACGGGGGCACTCCGGCCAGCGAGGCCGCCGTCGTCATCATCAGCAGCCCGATGGTGGTGGCAGTGTCAAAGCCCAGGCCGAACAGGAACCCGATCACGTAGATGTTCCGCGGCCGGCGCACCCTGGACAGCGGCCGGGCCAGCAGCCGCGCCACCGCGCCCTGCGGTTCCAGGTCCCGGGGCTCGACGGCGGCGCCGTTGCGGGCGCGGCGGTAGGCGCCGGCGGAACGGACGAAGGCGGAGCCGTTGAACAGTCCCATGGCCAGCAGGAACAGGCCGGATACGCCGCTGCCGATCAGGCCCAGGACCAGGTTGCCGGCCGAACCGTCCTGCATCAGTCCGCCCACCAGGGATGCCCCCGCGATGACCAGCACCCCGGCGAGGGTCACCACGGAGCTGTGCCCCAGGCTGAAGGCGAAGCCAACGCTGACCGGGTCTTGACGCTGCGCCACGAACTTGCGGGTGGAGTTGTCGATGGCTGCCAGGTGGTCCCAGTCGTAGCTGTGCTTCACGCCGGCCAGGTAGGCGGTGAGGAACACGCCCCAGGTCAGCGGTTGGCTGCCGCCGCCGGCCGTGCCGGCGAGCAGGAGGACGACGGCGGCGGCGTGCATGGCGGCCACCGCGCCGAAAGTGAACAGCGCGCGGGCCCGGAGCGGCAGGAAGTCCCGGTCCCGGTAGAGGGCGGCGATGTTGGTCATCAGTGCTTCCTCAGGTCCAGCGGACCCTGGCCGTACCAGCGGCTGCGCAGGAAGTCGGTGCAGGACCGGAGCAGGCGGTTCAGTTCGTCGGTGCTGTTGGAGAGGCTCCGCAGAACCAGCCCGGAAGTCCCCGCAACTGGGCGGGTCAGTGAGATGCCGGTCAGCGCTTCGCGGCCGGCGGTGAGCCCGTGCAGGTCATCGGCGAGCGCTTGGTCCACCCTCGCATCCACCACCACCAGGGACCCGAGGTGGCTGTGGCCTTCCATGAATCCGAGCCCGGTGACGTCGTGCAGCGGTGGCCGGATCAGCAGGTTGTCCAGCGCCAGCAGGTGGGTTCCGCCGTCGGATTCGATGCGGATTTCGTTGCGCAGGCGCACTTCCCGGTATTGGAAAGCCGAACCGTCCGGCGACCAGCCGGGAGTGACCACCTCAGCCATGACCAAGGACGACGACGGCCGCAGGGTCACGGAGGTCCGCTGCCGGTAGCTGGCCTCGCGGTAGGCGATGAGCTGGTCCGGCATGAATTCCAGCCGCGCCGCCTCCCCCAGCCGCACCACCATCCGCTGCTCGGCAAAGGACCCGGGAGTCCGATATATCTTGGTAGCGGATTGGGTGGTCAACAGCAGGTCAGCCCCCTCCCCGACCTCCACATCCAACACGAAAAGATCCGCCCCAAGATAAGCCCCGCCAGGGTTCACCACGACGTAGCAAACCTGCCCGGAGTCATCAAGATAGTGCGGGCGGAGTACCCTCAAGGCACCCTGGTGGTACTGATGCGTGGCAAGGGACCGGCCGCCCCGCAAAGTGACGCCCAGCTCAAGCCGCCCCATAGGTGACTGTCCGTGGCTGGGTCCGGCGGCTTCGCCGGATTTGGGGCCGTGCCCGCTTCGCGGTGCCCGCCACGCCGCGGCCCCAAAATCCGGCCTCGCCGCCTCAGCGCGTACGTCACCTTCGGGCAAGTCCACGAGTGCCATGTCTAGTGCGCCAGATCGAGCATCAGGACGTCGTGCCGGATCCAGTCGATGACCTTGTCCAGGCCCTCGTCAGTTTTCAGGTTGGTGAAGCAAAACGGTTTGTTGCCTCGGAATTCCTTGGAATCCCGCTCCATGACGGCCAGGTCCGCACCGACGTGGGGTGCGAGGTCGGTTTTGTTGATGATGAAGAGGTCGGACTTGATCATGCCCTGGCCGGCTTTGCGGGGGATCTTTTCGCCTTGGGCCACGTCGATGATGTAGATGGAGAAGTCGACGAGTTCGGGGCTGAAGGTGGCGGAAAGGTTGTCGCCGCCGGATTCGACGAAGATGACTTGCAGGTCGGGGTGGCGGGTTTTGAGTTCCTCGATGGCGGCGGTGTTCATGGAGGTGTCTTCGCGGATGGCGGTGTGCGGGCAGCCGCCGGTTTCGACGCCGATGATCCGGTCCACGGGGAGGATGCCGTTGGCGGCAAGGATTTTGGCGTCCTCGATGGTGTAGATGTCGTTGGTGATGGCGGCCATGGAGATTTCCCCGCTCATGTGCCGGGTGAGCCGCTCCACGAGCTGGGTCTTGCCAGCTCCCACGGGTCCGCCGATGCCGATCTTGATGGGTTCAGACATGTGTCCTCCTTTGACTCAAAAGCACAGTATTTTCAAGCACGGTCAGCTCATGAACATGCGGGCACGTTGGCGTTCGTGCCTCATTTGCGAGATTTCCAGGCCGGGGCTGACGGCCCCAAGGTCGTCCGGCGTGAGGTGCGCGATCGTGTCGATGGCGGCAGCGACGTCGTCGTGCGCTGCCCGCAGCACCCGCTGCCCGGCGTTCTGGCCCAGCGGAATGGCGCGCACGGCGTTCTGCGTCAGCGAGGTGACGGTGGCGAAAAGGTAGGCGGCGAGCGCCTCCTGGAGCGGAACGTCCAGGGAGCGGGCGACGACGGCGAACGCGAGCGGCTGGTGCCCTGCGGCCCGGCCGTCACCCACCAGGTCCCGGTACAGTCCCAGCGCAGGTGAAGGAAACACCTCAGCCCCGATCTCCAGCAGCCGGAGCCCCATTTTGACGCTCGCCCCCCGAACCTGCCGCGGCAGGAGAGAAGCAGAAAGAAGAGAATCCAGCTCCCCCACATCAGCCCCTTCATAAAGGAACCGAATCGCCAGCCCATCCGAGTAAGTCAGCTGCTGCGACACAAAAGCGGACAGCCACACCCCAAAAGAAGCCTCATCAGCGACCACCCCGGCGTCGACATAGGTCTCGAACCCAAGCGAGTGGGCAAACGCCCCAGTAGGAAGCGCAGAGTCAGTGAGCTGCTGCAGCGCCAGCTGATAGCTGCCGACACTGGCGGTGGCGGGTGAAGGGGGCTGCGGCGTGGTGGGCACCGCGAAGCGGGCACAGCCCCCTTCACCCGCCACCGCACCCAAGGTGCCGCTGGTACTAGTGCGAGTGTTCAGCATGGCGGAAAGGCACAGGCATGACGCGTTCCTGGCAGGTGTAGGGCACCGAGTTGTGGCGGAGGTAGTCCTCGACGGTGTGGTCGTAGGCGCACACCATGACATCGGCCCCGTACTCGGAGGACGCGTCGAAGAACTGTGCCTGGAGGTGCCTGTTGCCGAGGGAGTGTGCGGTGACGCCCATTTCGTGGATGGTGCGGGGTGCGATGACCAGGACGTCGGTGGGCAGCACGGACACCACGATCATGTTGGCCTCTTCCACGTGGAGGATGTCGCCGTCGCGGAGGTCCCCGGAGCCGGCGGACAGTCGGATGCCGATCTCCTTGCCGTGGTCCGTGGTGGCGCGCTGGATGCGCTTGACCAGCTGGGAGCTGGGAAGCACCACCTTTTCCCGGTGCAGTCCGGCGTAGGTTTCGGGGTCCGGGAGGTCGTGCAGGTTGCCGAGGACTTTGTCGATGATCATGGGGTTTCTCCGGGCTCTAGAACAGGAAGTAGCGCTGCGCCATGGGCAGGACGTCGGAGGGTTCGCAGGTGACGTCCGCGCCGTCGACCGTCACCTGGTAGGTTTCCGGGTCCACCTGGATGTCCGGGGTTGCGTCGTTGTATTTGAGGTCGGCTTTGGTGAGGTTGCGGATGCCGGAAACGGGCCGGATGACCTTCTCCAGCCCCAATTCCCCGGGCACGCCGGCGTCGATCGCTGCCTGGGACAGGAAGGTGATGGAGGACTGCTGCACCGCCTTGCCGAACGTGGCGAACATGGGCCGCATGGTGCGTGGCTGCGGTGTGGGGATGGAAGCGTTCGCGTCTCCCATCAGGGCGTAGGCAATCTGGCCGCCCTTGAGCACCAGCTCAGGTTTGACCCCAAAGAAGGCCGGGTCCCAGAGCACGAGGTCGGCGAATTTGCCCACCTCCACCGAGCCCACCGAGTCCGCGATGCCCTGGGCGATGGCCGGGTTGATCGTGTACTTGGCCACGTAGCGCTTGAGCCGGAAGTTGTCGCTGCCTGGCGAGCCGTGGCTGCCCGGGCCGGTCCCGCCGTCGCCCTCGTCCAGGGCGCCGCGCTGCTTCTTCATCTTGTCCGCCACCTGCCAGGTGCGGGTGATGACCTCACCCACCCGGCCCATGGCCTGCGAGTCGGAGGAGGTAATGGAAAAAATGCCCAGGTCCTGCAGGACGTCCTCGGCGGCGATGGTCTCGGCCCGGATGCGGGAGTCCGCGAAGGCCACGTCCTCGGGGATGTCCGGGTTGAGGTGGTGGCACACCATGAGCATGTCCAGGTGCTCTTCGATCGTGTTGCGGGTGTAGGGCAGGGTGGGGTTGGTGGAGGCGGGCAGGACGTTGGGCATGCCGGCGATCTTGATGATGTCCGGCGCGTGGCCGCCGCCGGCGCCTTCGGTGTGGAAGGTGTGGATCACGCGCCCGTTGATGGCCCGGATGGTGTCCTCCACGAACCCGCACTCGTTCAGGGTGTCGGTGTGGATGGCCACCTGGACGTCGTATTCGTCGGCGACGGTGAGCGAGGTGTCTATCGAGGAGGTGGTGGATCCCCAGTCCTCGTGGACTTTCAGGCCGATGGCGCCGGCTCGGATCTGCTCGGCGAGGGGTTCGACGGCGGACGCGTGGCCTTTCCCGAACAGGCCGATGTTCATGGGCAGCCCTTCGGCTGCCTGCAGCATCCGCTGGATGTGCCACTTTCCGGGCGTCACGGTGGTGGCCTTGGTGCCTTCAGCCGGGCCGGTGCCGCCGCCGATCATGGTGGTCACGCCGCTGGCCAGGGCCGTGGGCACCTGATCCGGGGAGATGAAGTGGATGTGGGTGTCGATGCCGCCGGCGGTAAGGATTTTCCGTTCCCCGGCGATGATTTCAGTGCTGGCCCCGATGACGATGTCCACGCCGTCGGTGATCTGCGGGTTGCCCGCCTTGCCGATCCTGAAGATGTGCCCGTCCCTGATGGCCACGTCCGCTTTGTAGATGCCGGTGTAGTCAAGGATGACGGCGTTGGTGATGACGGTGTCGGGGATGTCTGCGCCCTGGACGTTCCCGTCCCTGGTGGCCTGGCCGTTCTGGCCCATGCCGTCGCGGATGACCTTGCCGCCGCCGAACACCACTTCCTCGCCGTAGGCGGTGAAGTCTTTTTCGATCTCGAGGAACAGGTCGGTGTCCGCCAGGCGGATCTTGTCCCCGGCGGTGGGGCCGTAGAGGTCCGCGTACTGCCGGCGTGGAATCTCGAAGCTCACTTTGCGCCCCCGTCCAGGCGGGTGCCGCCGTCGAGCTTTCCGTTGACGGCGTTGCTGAGTCCGTAGACCTCGCGTGCGCCGGCCAGTTCGATCAGCCGTACGCTGCGGGAGTCGCCGGGTTCGAACCGGGCGGCTGTTCCGGCCGGAATGTCCAGGCGCCGGCCGTAGGCCGCCTCCCGGTCGAAGGACAGGGCGGCGTTGGCCTCGGCGAAGTGGAAGTGGGAGCCCACCTGGACGGGCCGGTCACCGGTGTTGGTCACCGCAACGTCGATGGACTCCCGGCCGGGGTTCGCCGTCACGGGCTCGGGCCGGAGGATGTACTCGCCTGGGATCATTGCGGCGCTCCTTAGCGGATCGGGTTGTGGACGGTGACCAGCTTGGTGCCGTCGGGGAACGTGGCCTCGACCTGCACGTCATGGATCATCTCGGGCACCCCTTCCATGACGTCGTCACGGCCCAGCAGGGTGGTGCCGTAGCTCATGAGCTCGGCCACGGTCCTGCCGTCCCGGGCACCTTCGATCAGTTCGTAGCTGATGATGGCCACGGCTTCGGGGTAGTTGAGCTTGAGTCCCCGCCCCTGGCGGCGGCGGGCGAGGTCCGCGGCCACTACGATCAGGAGCTTTTCCTGCTCACGCGGCATCAGATGCATGGGGTTCCCTTCGACGGCCTGGGGCGTGCTGCCAGCCAGCCTAGGCCGGTCACGTTTCCGCCACGTTTCAGGTCCATCATCCGGACGGAACGCTAGGGTGCGGATTCCCGGATCTTCAGCTCGAACCCTGATTCCATGTGCACGCCCTGCCCGGATGTTTCGCGCCCGCCGATCCGGTCCAGCAGCAGGCTGATCGAACGCTCCGCGATCTCATCCATGCCTGGGGAGATGGTGGTCAGGGACGGGGACGCGAAACGGGCCTCGTCGATGTCGTCAAAGCCCGCGACCGCCACGTCCCCCGGCACGTTGACGCCCCTGATCAACAATTCGTGCATGGCGCCCAATGCCAGGACGTCGTTCAGGCCGAAAACGGCGTCGAACTGCACGCCCGAGGCCATCAGTCCCGCCACGGCGGCGGCACCTGTATCGCGGCGCCATTCGGCGGGGGCCACCAGGTCGGCGTCGAATTGGACGCCCGCCTGTTCCAGCGCCTTCCGGTACCCGTTCATGCGCAGTCCCGCGGTCCCGGTGGACTCCTCCGGGTGGGCGCCGATGACGGCGATGCGACGGCGGCCGGCCTGCAGCAGGTGGGTGGTCAGCGCAGCCGCGGCTTCCTCGTTCTTCATGGTGACCAGGTCGAAGCGGGGGTCCATGATGTGCTCGCCGAGCATCACCAGGGGTTTGGTGCCGGCGCGGCCGGCGATGGCGTCGGCGTCCAGCACCAGCGGGGTGAAGAGCAGCCCGTCGGTGAGCTGCCGGAACGTCCCGTGCAGGGCGCTGAGTTCAACGGAAGCCTCAGCGCCGGACTGCTCCACCAGCACCCGGTAGCCGCGGCGCGATGCGGCCTTCATCAGCCTGGACGCCAGTTCCGCGTAATAGGGCGCCGAGAGGTCGGAGAGCACCAGGCCCAGCATGGACGTCTTGCCCGAGCGCAGGCTTCGGGCGGTGAGGTTGGCCTCATACCCCAGTTCAGCAATGGCGTCCTGCACACGCTGCTTGGTGGCCGGGCGGATGAACTCGTAGTCGTTCAGGACGTTCGAGACCGTTTTGAGCGAAACGCCGGCCGCGCGGGCGACGTCGTTCATGGTGACTGCCATTAACGTTCTTTTCCTGCCTTCGCCGCCGCCTTGGCCGCTTGCTTGCTGGCCCGCACCTTGGCCAGGGATTCCGGGTCCACGATGTCCGCCACGGACAGGTAGGAGCCCTCTTCCCCGTAATGGCCGGCCGCTTCCCGCCAGCCGGGCGCGTCAAGGCCCCGCTGCTTGCCCAGCAGGGCCAGGAAGATCTTTGCTTTTTGCTCACCGAAGCCGGGCAGCGCCTTGAGCCGCTTCAACACCTCTGCACCGTCGGGTGAGCCCTTGGTCCAGATGGCTGCGGCGTCGCCGTCCCAGTGGTCCCGGACAGCCTCGGCGAGCGCCTGCACCCTGCCGGCCATGGATCCGGGGAAGCGGTGGACGGCGGGCCGTTCCTTGAAGATCTCCACGAATTCCGCGGGGTCGTGCCCGGCGATGGCCTCGGGCGTCAGGGTGCCCATCCGGGTCCTGATCTTTTCCGGTCCGGCGAAGGCCGATTCCATGGTGACCTGCTGGTCCAGCAGCATGCCGGTCAGCAGGGCGAAGGCGTCCTCACTCAACAACTTGTCCGCGGCGGGATCGCCCGTGATGTGCAGTTCCATGCCGTCCATCCTCCCACCTGCGGGCCGTCGTCGTCATGGGGACGCCTCCGCCCTGGCACGCGGCCCGGTCAGGCCTCCACGGCGAGCCGGATCATGGACCAGGACACGGCCGGGAGCTCGGCTGTCAGGTGTCCGCCGTCGGCCTTGGCCGTGACGTTCTCCGCCGGCAGGACGGAGCTGGAATCGTCGGCCGTGGCCTGCCAGTAGGGGTCCTTGTTGGAGTAGGTCAGCGCCTCGATGACCCGGACGTTGCCCAGTCCCCCGACGGCGGCGTCAAGGGTCAGTGCCCCGGCGGCCGAGCGGTTGACGGCGAACACCACCGCCTCGCCCTTTGCCGCGTCGTAGGTGGCGACGGCGGACAGGGCGGCGAAGTCGGCCGTCGTACCTCCGCTGACAAGGGGGGATTCGACGGCGAGTTGCAGGACCGTGCCGGACGCGTGCCGGGAGGTCAGGGCGAACGGGTGGAAGGTGGTCTGCTTCCAGGACCGGCCGCCGGGTTCGGTCATGATGGGGGCGATGACGTTCACCAGTTGCGCGAGGCTTGCCGAGTGGACGCGGTCCGTGTTCCGGAGCAGCGTGACCAGCAGGTCCCCCACCACCACGGCGTCGGCCACCGTGTAGGTGTCCTCCAACAGGACGGGGGCCACGGGCCAGTCGTTTCCGCTGGGGACTTTGGATTCGCCGCGGCTCATGTGCCAGACGTTCCATTCGTCGAAGGAGATGTTGACCTGTTTGGTGGACTTTCGGACGGACTTCACGTGGTCGATGTGGCTGACGATGTCGCGGATGAAGGCTTCCATCTTGTGCCCGGCGGCGAGGTGTTCCTGGAGGTCGCCGGAGTCTTCGAAGTACTGGTGCGCGGAGACCAGGTCCACCACGTCGTAGGTTTCGGTCAGGACCACACGCTCCCACTCACCGAACGTGGGCATCGTGGGGCCGGAGCTGCCGCAGGCCACGAGTTCCAGGCCGGGATCGATCATGCGCATTCCGCGGGCGGTGTCCGCGGCCAGCCTGCCGTACTCCTGGGCGTTCTTGTGCCCGATCTGCCAGGGGCCGTCCATTTCGTTGCCCAGGCACCACATCCTGATGCCGTAGCCGGTGGCGGCACCGTTGGCGCGTCGTTGCTCTGAGAGGGCGGTGCCGCCGTCGATGTTGCAGTACTCCAGCAGGTCAAGGGCCTCCTGGACGCCGCGGGTGCCCAGGTTGACGGCCATCATGGGCTCTACGCCTGCCTTCGCGGACCACTTGGCGAACTCGTCCACGCCTACGGAGTTGGGGTCGGTGGAGTGCCAGGCCAAATCCAGCCGGACGGGCCGCTGGTCCACCGGTCCCACGCCGTCCTCCCAACGGTATCCGGAGACGAAGTTGCCGCCGGGGTACCGCACCGTGGAGACGCCCAGTTCACGGGTGAGCTCAAGTACATCCTTCCGGAAGCCGTCCTCGTCGGCATCGGGGTGGTCCGGCTCGAAGATTCCGGTGTACACACAGCGCCCGAGGTGCTCAACGAAAGCGCCAAAGGTGCGCCGCCGGACGGGGCCCACGGTGTAGGCGGGATCGAGGGTGATCGTTGCCGGGGTGGATTCTGTTGGGGTCACGAAAACATCCTTGTGTCAGATTATTTACAACGTTATAGAAACATTCTTTGCGGTTCTGTCCGGCGAGTCAAGGAAACGGGGAAGTCCGTGGTGTTTCCCCTCTCCCCACATGCGCCCGGCGGGGCAGGGTCCCACCTGCGGCAATGGCCCGAAGGCATCGCAGGAGCAGGATTCCAAGTACTGCCCCATCCCAAAAACAGGTACCAGCTACGCATTCACCGGGCGCTTCCTGGCCACTAAATTCTTCCCAGAGGCAATACCACTTCCGCTTTCGGTACTTGACTCACTAGGGGGGTGTGGGAATGGCAATGAATGCACCACACCCACGAACAGGTTTCCCGGCCCGCAGGGCCCGGGTAGTAAGCGGGGCCGGCGACGAGGAGCTCTTTGAGACCAAGGGCTCTCCCCCAGCCGTCGCCGGCCCTCCAACCTCACGCGGCCCCGGCGGGGGCAGTGCTGCCACGGTTGCGCCTGCCTCTCCAGGACCCGACGGCCACCGTAATCCAGCCCTCCTGTTGGACCTGGTCAGCGGCGCCCAAACCCTCGCCGACTCCCTGGACCTGCTGGTGGCCGCATCCGCCGGGCACATCGCCAGGACGGCGGGGATTGAGGTGGGTTGCGGCCTGGTGCTGCAGCAGCCCAAGCGGAGTCCGGCGCTGTCCGGCACCTCCGAAGAGGTCCTCCGCCTGCTCGGCTGGGAACGCGGGTCCGCGGAGGGGCCGGTGACCGATGTCTTGTCGGGAGGCCATCCGGTGGCGGTGCTTCAACGGAACGGTGACTTCCGCTGGCGGCAGTATTCCGGGCGGCTGCAGTCCGCCGGATACGGCAGCGCCCTGGCAGTAAGGCTCCAGCTGGACGCCGGGGTCCCTGCGGCGGAGATATTTCCCGCCGAGGCCGACCCCGGCCGGATGACCGCGGCCCTTGCTTTTTTCGCACCGGATGCGAAAGCCTTTCCGCTCCAGGTCATCGCCGAGGCCCGCGGGTTCGCCACCCTGGCCGCCAGGAGCCTTCACATGGCCATCGACCTGCACACTGCCCGGTCCCTCGCGACCGACCTCCACTCTGCCCTGGACAGCAGGACGTCCATCAACGTCGCCTGCGGGGTGATCATGGCCCAAAACAGGTGCTCCTACGAGGAGGCGTTCGCCATCCTCGCAAAAGCATCGAGCCACCGGAACATCAAGGTCCGCAAGGTGGCGGAGGGCATCCTGGAGCGGCTTCCGGAGGGGGCGCCGCAGCCGCACTTCGGCCGCTGACATGTTGTGATCCCTGCTTTTCACCAGTGGGTCAGGACGTCAACGTGCCCCTGGCGATGCTCACGCTGGAGTGTGCGGGGTTGCCATCCATTGGCTCGTCCGACACATCCACCACCGGGTACTGGGAGAGGTCCAGGCCGGTGGGCACCTGAAAGGTTCCGGACGTGGAGTTCATGACGCCCAGGCTGACCAGCCGGGTCAGGTCCGGGGCGATCAGCCACACCTCCTGGTAGCCCTTGGCTTCATCCTTGTCCAAGCTGATTTCCAGCTTGCGGGAGCCGTCTGGACCCGTCACGACCTTCGCCGACCCTGACGCTGAGTGCTGGGCCAGCGGCGCCAGCCGGGCAGCAGCAAGTTCCTGGGGCCCGGGCGGACGGTTCAACGCCCAGATGGCACCGGAAACCACCAGCGCAGCAGCAGCCGCCGTTGCCAGCAACGGGCCGGGGCGGTGCCACCACGCGGCCTTGGTCCTGCCGCCCCCGGCCCGGCCACCGAGCCGGATGACGTTCGACGGCGGCGCCGGCGCTGGCGGCGCGGCCACCCCTGACGCCACCGGGCCCTCCGCTGGCTCCTTCACGGCGAGCGGATCCTCCCGCAGTGATTCGGAAAGGCCCAGCTCCCGATGGATTCCAGCCCATACCTGGGGCCCGGGCACGGCCAGGCGGCCGACGTCGGGGGATGCCTTCACGGCATCCACCGTGCGGCGAAGGGCGGCAAAGTCATTCGCGCACTCGGGGCAGGCCGCAAGGTGATCGCGGCCCTCCGGATCCTCCCGCCCCTCATAGAGTGCCAGGAGGCTCAACTGTTCCGGATCAAGATGCGGCATGGTCTACCTCCAATCTGCTGCGTAGATGCGACAGGCTCCGGCGGATGTGGCTCTTGACCGTACCAAGCGGGAGCCCGAGCTTTCGTGAGATCTGCTCGTGCGTCAGGTCCTCGTAGAAGGCCAGCTTCATGATGGACCCCTGCGGCTCGCCGAGCCTCTCCAACTCCCCGTCCAGAAGCAACCGGTCCGCCAGCATTTCCGCCGCCTCCGTGCCGGTTCCGGCATCGTCCCCCATGCCGGCCCCGGCCGCGGCGAAGGCCTTGCGCGCTTCCCGGGCCGCCGCCGAATGGGCGTCGGTAATGGCGTTGCGCGTGATTCCGACGATCCATGCCGGAAGCCTGGCCACCTGGGGGTTGAAGGTGTTCCGTGAACGCCAGGCCCGGATAAAGACCTCCTGGGTCACGTCGTCGGCGGCCGCACGGTCCGGAAGGGAGCGCAGGGCCAAGGTTTGCACCAGGGGCGCGAACTCGCGGTAGGCCGCTGCCAGCGCGTTCTCGTCCCCGGCCAGGAAAGAATCGGTCAGCGTGTCGTCCCACCCGCGGGAGGCCTGCCCGGGAAGCGTCACAGGCAACTCCTTCCCGGCTTCGGTGCACGAGTCAAGCGATTGGCCACCGATCATGCAGGAACCGCGGTGACAATCACATTGTCGCTGTAGTCCATCCGCTCGTCCAGCCACCTGCCGCCACAGGTGACCAGCTTGAGTTCGTGCGGGCCGGACCGGCGGAACAGGGCGCCGCTATCGAATTTATCCTTGGCCATCATTTCCACTCCCACCACCCGGTAGGTAACCGGCGGGGCTCCGTCCCGGCCCACCCGGATGACGGTCCCGGCAGCGAGGGACTTCAATGCCGAAAACGGCGCCCGGTCCGAGGTGGTGTCGATATGGCCGGCAATGACGGCGGTTCCTTCCGCCGCGCCGGGGGCCGGACCGAATTTGTACCACGACGCCCGGTTGAAGGCCTCAGGAATTTCCATCACTCCCTCTGCGGAAACTCCCCCGGGCACCACCGGCATATCGATGGCCGTGCCCGCCACGGTCAAGGAGGTGGGCGCGGACACGGCCGGAGCTGCAGGCGCAGTGGCGGGCCGGACCGGGATACCCCCGGCAGGAGGAACAACCGGGCGGACGGGAACCGCAGTTCCGCCGGGACCGGTGGGAGTGGGCTCTTGTCCGGAGAGCGCCGGACCGGGAGAACCGGTCCCTGGCGACATAGTTGCCATCGGGGGGACCGCTTCTCCCCCTGGGTTGCCGGCTCCTCCGGAGCTGCCCAAACCGCAGCCGGACAGAACCAGCGCGGCAGCCACCAGCGCGGCGGCCCCGCCACCTGCCGCATGGCGCCGGCGGCAGTCCGGTGCCGTCGTCGAGCTTGCCGTCATTCCTAACGCCTCCCTTCCACGGTGCTTGTTGCCCTTGGCAGGACCAGCCCAAGGGGCCCGTCCTTGACGGGCCGGGCCCCTTGCGCTTACGTCCTTCGCGGATTCCGCGAGGCTACTGCCCCGCCCTCCGGGCACGGACCGTGCGGGCCGCGCCTACCGCGCCCGCGAGGAGGGCCAGTGCTGCCAGTCCGAATCCGGCCGTGGCTACGGCAGCACCCGCTCCGCCGGAACTCGCCGAACCGTTAAGCGCACCCGGCACCGAGCCCGGCGCCGAATGCAGGCCCTCGATGGTTTGCACGGCAAGTTTCAGGTTCTGGTCAGCCAGGCTCCCCCAGGCATAAACGATGGTGTGTGTTCCCTCGGCCACCGCCACGTCCGCCGGGCCTATCACCGGAGTGGTGGTGCCCGTGGCGGCCACTGCGGCCGGGACGGTGCCCGGATCGAGGGTGAGTGTCTTCTCGTTCGGGTTGGCCAAGTTGGTGATCACGGGGGTGGCGCCGGCCAGCACATCGACGGCTGGGGCGGCGGCGGCATGCCTGACTGTCAGTTTGCCTTTTCCGGCCGGGATCTGGGACACATCATTGGTGAAGAGGCTGGCTGTCGGCTTGCCATCCGCACCCAGGTGGGCCGCGGCAGTGTAGTTCCCGTTGGCCGCAAGGTTGACGCTTACGGGACCAATGGCGGGTGCGGACGCGTCGGCGGCATCGGCCGCGGTGATCGCAATTTCGTAGCTGCCGGCCGGAAGCGCGAGCGGCCCGGCAAGGGTTCCCGGGGTGAAGTCATCAAGGGTACGGTTTCCGTTGACCCAGACGTCAACGGTCAGTCCGGGGACCCCGTGCAGCACGGAAAGCTGGGCGTCCCCGTCGGCTGCCTGGGCGGGACCGGCCAGAGCGATTGCGGCTGCAATGGCTGCTGCACCGGCGCCTGCGGCGAAGAATGTTTTGCGCATGTCCATCTCCTTGAACGGCCCGGCTGGCGGGCATTTTCTGCTGACACTCCTACTACCGGCCCAACCCCGGATTTGGATGCAGATTCATGGAGTTTTTTTGGTTCTGCGCGCTCCCCGCCTACGCGGGGGCGGCGGTGCTGGCCCGCACCACGAGCTCGGGCGGGACCACAGTTGAACTGACAGCGGCGCCGGACTCGATTTCCTTGAGCATGATGTCCATGCAGCGCCGTCCGAGTTCCTCGAAGTCCTGCCGGACGGTGGTCAGCGGCGGGGTGAAGTACCCCGCTTCCGGCTGGTCGTCGAAGCCCACCACGGAGACGTCGTCGGGCACTTTGATCCCCGCTTCCGTGAAGGCGCGCAGCAGGCCCAAAGCCATCTGGTCGTTGCCCACGAAGATGGCCGTCGCGGTGCGCCCGGACGCCAGCTTGCGGCCGATCGCGTAGCCGCTGCCTGCGCTCCAGTCCCCTTCCACCAGCAGGGACTCCTCCAGCCCGGCCTCCCGGAGCGCGGCGCGCCAGCCCTCCGCACGCTCGGCGCCGTCAGTCCAGTCCGGCGGGCCCGCGATGTGCCCGATCTGCCGGTGGCCTTCCTTGATGAGATGTTCGACGGCGAGCCTGGCTCCCGCGCGCTGGTCCACCATCGCGCCGCTCACCGAGGCACTGCCGGCGGAGCCCACAGCCACCACGGGCACGGGAAGGTTCATCTGTTCCAGCACGGCCAGGGTGTCCGAATGCGGTACCAGCACGGCGATACCGTCCACGGCCTGGTCCATGAAATGGCCCACCGCGTTGGATATGGCGTCCCTGCTGACTTCCCGCAGCGCGGCGATACTGACGAAGTAGCCGGCGTTGCGTGCTGCCTGCTCGACGCCCAGGAGGGTATTGGCAGGGCCGTACTGCGAGAGTTCGCTGGCCAGCACGCCGATGGTCTGCGAGCGCCGGGTGACCAGGCTCCGGGCAGCGGTATTGCGCCGGTACCCCAGTTCGGCAATGGCCGCCTCCACCTTTTCCCGCGTCGCCTTGCTGACGTTGGGGTGGTTGTTCACCACCCGGGAAACGGTCTGGTGGGAGACGCCGGCTACCCTGGCCACGTCTTCCAGGCGCGGCATCCGGCCCTTGCTGGTATTTGCCATGTGCCTATTGTGCCTTTCGGCCGCGGCGGCAGCCTGTTTTGCAGCGCCAGCGGTGGGAACAAATCCTTGCGCGGCCCCCTGGTGGTGGGAAGGATGAGGGTGATCCGCGCCTGCAAAGAAGGAGCCTGCCCAATGACCAAGTACCTGATCTCGTTCCCCAGTGGCGTCATGGACGTCCCCGACGGCGGGCTGCAGGAAGTTGCCGACGCGGCCCATGCGGTGGTCCAGGAGGCAAAGGAAGCCGGTGTTTGGGTGTTTGGCGGGGGCATCGACGAGAGCGTCCCTCCCGTGATGGTCAGCGGCGACGGAGCAGTGCGCGAGGGCACCTACCCCCAGACAGCGCAGATCGAGGGCGGCTACACAATACTGGAGTTGCCCACGTACGACGCCGCCCTTCACTGGGCCTCCAAGATCGCCACCGCCTGCCGCTGCGCCCAGGAAGTGCGGGCCTTCCAATACGATCCCGCCAGCTGAACGCCGAACACGGCAGACACTGGGGCCCTGGAGCAGCGGTGGAGCTGGAGTATCCGTTCAGCGGCTCATGGCTGGTGCAGAACTCCCCCGCAAACCGCGTCCCCAGCCACGGGACACCGCGATTTGGCACCAGCTGCGCCATCGACTTCACGCCGCCACCCAGGCCGGGCGGTTGCGGGAAGGACCCCGGCCGGGCTTCCGGCGTTCCCATCTCGTTCCGTGGCGGGATACCGCGCAACGGGATAGTCGTGCGAGCCTGAATCCCAGGCTTAAAAGGAAAAGGCCCGCCTCACGGCGGACCTTCAAAACCTTCTGCGGGTGGGCCCTGTGGGGCTCGAACCCACGACCCACGGATTAAAAGTCCGATGCTCTACCAACTGAGCTAAAGGCCCCTGCCGGTCGGTCAGACACGCTGTGTCGTTCCGCCCGGCCCAATCCATTTCTGGACGTTAATACTCTAACCCATGGTTCCGGCGTCTTTCGCACCTGGTCCGGGAGCCGCCGTCGTGCGCTTGTCCGGGGCCAAAGGCACTTTCTGCGGGGACCGGGCGAACGCGACGACGCTCGATTTCCGCTGCGGCACAGGAGTAGCGTGGGGGCATGAGCGAGCAAGCAGGAACCAGCCCCTACGGCGGCAGCAACCGGCACCACAAACCAAAGCCGTTCGCCCCGATGGATTTCGAGCCGTTCGCCGGCGGCGCCGATCCCGCCCGCGTCTCGGAGGCCGCCCACCTTGCCGCGCAGGCGCTGGTCCGCCATGGCCGGGACAGCGACGATCCCGTCATTACCGAACGCCTGGTGAAGCTCGCCGACGAGCAAGGCCTGGATGCCATTGCCGAGATGTGGGCCGAAAGCCCGGCCCGCTCCCTGCCCGGTGCGCTCTGGCGGCTCTACGCGCTCCGTGCCGCCACCGTCCGTGACCCCGAGCGGATATCTGTCTACTTCCGGGCCGGCCGGGACACGGCACAGGTGTCCAACGTGGTGGCCGGTGCCGCCGAGCCGCCGGGCGCTGATGAAATGCGCACCATGGCGGACGCCATCCTCTCAGGCGCGTTCGACGGCGATTTCGACGTCGCGCTGGAACGCTCGGCAGCTTTCTGCCGGGTGGTGGCCCTCGGCCAGGCCACGCTCGCGGACGGCGCCGAGCACGCCAATGAGGCCCACGCCAGCAAGCTGACCCGCAACTCGCACCAGCTGGTCAAGACCGCCGAAGACCTGGAACACGCCGCCAACGCGTGGCGCCTGGGCGAACTCGATTAGGCGCCGCCCCGATATTTTCCGCACCCGCCAACGGCCGGCTGTCAAGATTGACTTGGGCGGGGCGAAGTAGAAGACTGAAGCCGGTGCCGAGCCGCGAAACCCCCGGGCTTCAACAATTAGCCGCCTAGAGCGGCCTACCGCCGAGAGGCGTATCCGGTTCGGCACCATTTTTCTGCCCTCGTCCCGGCAGCCAATTCAAGGCACACTCTTTCGGGCCGGTAGAGTAGGCGACAGTTGCGCGTCGGCGTCAAGTCACACGGCAGCAACGCCCGCCTTGAACAGTCCCCGGAGACCGGTAAACACGTGAAGCTGCGCCTTTTTCCCCAGGAGCCCGCAGGGCTGAACCTCCTATCGCAGATGGCACAACAGATCGTGCTGGCCAGCGCAACCCTGGCCGAAATCCTTGGCGTACCCGTGGACGAACACGGCAAGCTCGTAGATCACATGCACAACCTCGAGGCCAAGTCCGCCGAGCTGCATTTCGCGCTGCTGACGCACATGCGCTCCAGCTTCGTGAACCCCCTCCCCCGCGAGGACATGTACGCCCTGTCCCGCTACCTCAACGAGGCCATGGAGAAGATGGACGCGGCCGCGGAACTGGTGGCCCTGTACAAGCTGGACCGCCTGCCCAAGCGGGCGGCCGACCAGCTGGAGATCATCAGCCGGCAGGCGGAGCTGACGGTTGATGCCATGCGCCGGCTCAATGACCTGGATGACCTCGAGGATTACTGGATCGAGATCCTGCGCCTTGCAAAACGCGCCGAACGCACCCACCGGGTGTGGGTTGCCGACATGATCGCCGACATGAAGTGGGCGCAGTACTCGCGCAACCGGGACATCGCCAACCAGCTGGTGGAGGTCACCAAGGACATGCGGCGGGTGGCCACCCAGGTAGGCAGCATCATCGTCAAGGAATCCTGACGTGGCCGCAGCCATCTTTGCTGGGGTGGTCCTGCTGGCCGCAGCGTTTGCCTTCCTGAACGGCTTCCGTGATGCCTCCACCTCGGTTGCCCTCGCCGTGCGGAACCGCGCACTCACGCCCAGCGTGGCCGTGCTCCTGGCTGCGTTTTTCAACTTCGTGGGCGCCCTGCTGAGCGCAATGCTTGCCGTTGCAGCCAGCCGGACCTGGATCAATCTCCCGGCCGGCCCGGGCGGCCTCGCCATCCTGGTGGCCGGCCTGGCCAGCGCCTGCGCCTGGGGCCTGCTGATGTGGCGCCGCGGCATCCCCGCCTCCTCCACCCATGCCCTGGTGGGGGGACTCGCAGGGGCGGGACTGGCCAGCCTTGCGGTGGGAGGCCCTGGGGTGGCGGGCGTGGACCAGTCGCTGCTGTTCCAGGTGGTCCTCCCGCTGGTGCTTTCCCCGCTCGTGGCCTACAGCGGATCCTTCCTGCTGGTCTATCCGGCCACCTGGGGAGCGCGCTACACCCAACCCAACGTGGTGAACCAGCGGTTCCGGAGGGCGCAGGCGATTGCCGCCGGCGCGGTGGCTTTCGGCCACGGCCTGCAGGACGGGCAGCGGGTCAGTGCCGTGCTGTTGCTGGCCCTGCTTGCGGCAGGGTACGCCGACGGCGGGATCCCCATCTGGGTGGCCTTGCTGTCGGCGGTGATGATGACAGCCGGGACGTTGTTCGGAGGATGGCGGATCTCGTACACCATCGGCTACAAGATCACCCGGATCGATCCCCTGCGCGGCTCCGTGGCGCAGACCTTCAGCGCGCTGATGCTCTTCGTGGGCGCCATCGGGTTGCACTGGCCGCTGTCCACCACCCACACCGTCACGGCGGGCACCCTGGGCGCGGGCGAGAACCAGCACTTTTCCGTGACCAACCGGAAGCTGGTCATCAGGATCATCTGGCTCTGGGTCCTGACGCCGGTAGCCACCTGCGCCTTGGCCTTCGTGCTGGCGCTGGCGCTGTCACCGCTGGCCAGGTAGCCGGGAACCGAAGAAGTGCGTGGCCCTAGATGGCAGCGGGTGCTGCTTCAGGGCCCAGCAGGATCGCGGCCAGCTCTTCGGCAGACAGGTTCGCCGCCGTGCAAAGTTCATCCCGGGCGACACCCGCAGAAGAAGCCTTCCGGACCGCCTGGCGCAGCGCTTCGAGGGCGCTGTCCAACTCCCACTGCTTGCCCTCGAGGTAGGAACTGGTCCGCCACACCTCCGTGAGCACATCCTCCGCATCCCCGGCCGCCGCTATTGCCTCCGGGTCGATTTGCGGGACGAGCGGCCCACCCCCAAGGGTGGCGGCGAGTCCGGCGGCCGCGTCAAAGTCCTGCACGTGCACGGCGGGCTTCGCCGGTGCGCCCGCAGCGGGTACGGAAACCGTAAGCTGGGGGCCGGGGTTGCTGGCCGTCTGCGTCATGGCAAAACTCCTAAAGCTGGCTTACTACTAGTTTCAAAAGTATCTAGTTCAGCGTACTAAATGCTGTCGGAGTTCGCCACCACCGAGCAGCTGCCTACCCGAAGCGTCCCGAGACGTAGTCTTCGGTGGCCTTCTGCACCGGGTTGCTGAAGATGGTGTGGGTGTCACCGTACTCGATCAGCTTGCCCGGCTTGCCCGTCCCGGCGATGTTGAAGAAGGCCGTCTTATCGGAGACGCGGGCGGCCTGCTGCATGTTGTGGGTCACGATCACCACGGTGTACTGGTCCTTGAGCTCATTGATGAGGTCTTCAATGGCCAGGGTGGAAATCGGGTCCAGGGCGGAGCAGGGCTCGTCCATCAGGATCACCTGCGGCTCCACGGCGATGGCGCGGGCGATGCAGAGGCGCTGCTGCTGGCCGCCGGAGAGGCCGGAGCCAGGCTTTTCGAGCCTGTCCTTGACCTCGTTCCAGAGGTTGGCGCCTTTGAGCGAGCGCTCCACCAGGACATCGGCCTCGCCCTTGGAGATCTTCTTGTTGTTCAGCTTGACGCCGGCCAGCACGTTGTCGCGGATGGACATGGTGGGGAACGGGTTGGGCCGCTGGAAAACCATTCCAATCTGGGAACGGACCGTCACAGGGTCCACGCCGGGGCCGTAGAGGTTGTCGCCGTCCAGCAGCACCTCGCCTTCCACGCGGGCGCCGGGGATGACCTCGTGCATGCGGTTCAAGGTCCGCAGGAACGTGGACTTGCCACAGCCGGAGGGGCCGATGAACGCGGTGACGGACTTGGCCTCGATGTTGATGCTGACGTCCTCCACGGCGAGGAAATCGCCGTAATACACGTTCAGGTCCTTGACGTCGATGCGCTTAGACATGGTGTTCCTTCACTTACTGGGTATGGGTTGAAGTCTAGGATCCGCCACGGTGGGACGGAAGGCCGGGCCGGCGGCCTGGTTACCGGCCGGTCTTGGGGGCGAAGATCCTGGCGATCAGGCGGGCCGCCAGGTTCAGGACCATGACCAGGATGATCAGCACCAACGCCGCGCCCCAGGCCCGCTGCGAGGACGGATCCGGGTTCGATGGCGAGGTGGGGTTCAGGATCTGGGTGTAGATGAACGTGGGCAGTGATGCCATCCACCCGCCGAAAACATTGGAGTTGATGCTCGTGGCAAAGCCCGCGGTGACCAGGATGGGTGCCGTCTCGCCGATGACCCGGGCGATCGCCAGGGTGACGCCGGACGCGATGCCGGAAATCGCCGTCGGGATGACCACCTTGAGGATGGTCCGCCACTTGCGCACGCCCAGGGCGTAGGCGGCCTCGCGCAGTTCGTTGGGGACAATCTTGAGCATTTCCTCGCTCGAGCGGACCACCACGGGGATCATCAGGACAGAAAGGGCGACGGCGGCCACGGCACCGGTCTTGGTCCCCGGGCCCACCACCACGAAGAAGAATGCGGCGGCAAAGAGGCCGGCCACGATGGAGGGGATGCCGGTCATGACGTCCACGAAGAACGTGATGGCCTTGGCCAGGCGGCCATCGTGGCCATACTCCACCAGGTAGATGGCCGTGAGCAGCCCCACGGGTACGGAGATGACGGTGGCCAGCAGGGTGATCTGTACGGTGCCCAGGATCGCGTGGTAGATGCCGCCCATGACCGGGCCGCCACCCTCCACGGCCTTGTTGTCGAACGCGCCCGTGACGCCGTTCATGGAGGTGGTGAGGAAGCCGGGATCCAGGAGTCCCGGAATGCCGTTCACCAGTACCGTCCAGATCACCGAAACGAGCGGCAGGAGGGCCACCAGGAATGAGCCAACCACCAGGCAGGTGGCCAGCTTGTCCTTGGCCCTGCGGGAACCTTCCACCGCTGCGCTCCAGGACACCAGGCCGATGGCGAAGAGCAAGGCCGAGACCACTCCCCACCCGAACGCATTGAAGCCGATCAGGGCAAGGATGGCTGCGCCGACGATCAACGCCGCGGCAAGGACGGCGTAGGGGGCGTATTTGGGCAGCTGGCCCTTGGTGAGCGCGGACCGCTTGCTGCGGACCGGGGTAAGCGTGGAGGTCATTTAGTTGGCTCCCGAGAATTCTTTGTGCCGGGTGATGACCCAGCGGGCGATCATGTTCACGGCCAGGGTGATGACGAACAGGACCAGGCCGGCGGCGATCAGGGTGCTGACCTTGATGCCGCTGGCTTCCGGGAAGTTCAGGGCGATCTCGGCCGCGATGGTCTGGTTGCCGGACTGGATCAGGCTGGCGGTCAGGGCGCCGGAGGACAGGACCAGGGCAACGGCCATGGTTTCGCCCAGTGCGCGGCCCAAACCCAGCATGATTGCGCTGATGATGCCCGGGCGGGCGAAGGGCAGCACGGCCATCTTGATCATTTCCCAGCGGGTGGCACCGAGCGCCAGTGCGGCCTCCTCGTGCAGCTTGGGGGTCTGCAGGAAAATCTCCCGGGACAGCGAGGTGATGATGGGCAGGACCATGACAGACAGGACGATGCCCGCAGTGAGGATGGTCTTGCCGGTGGTGGAGGCGGGGCCCTGGAAGATGGGAAGCCAGCCCATGTTCTCCGCGAGCCATCCGTAGGCGGGAGAGATCTGCTTGGCCAGGAACGCTGCGCCCCAGGCGCCATAGACCACGGAGGGGATGGCGGCGAGCAGGTCCACGACGTAACCGAGTCCGGAGGCGAGCCGGCGCGGCGCGAAGTGCGAGATGAAGAGGGCTACTCCGATGGCCACCGGGGTGGCGATCACCAGCGCGATGACGGCGGCGATCAGGGTCCCAATGACAATGGGCCAGATGTAGGCGAAGAAGCCCTGTCCGCCCTGGATCTTGTCGGCGGGAGCGGTCAGCGCGGGAATTGCCTGGACCACCAGGAAGAGTGCGACGCCGAAGAGGACGGCGAGGATCAGGCAGCCGGCGGCCAGTGCGGCCCCGGAGAAGACTTTGTCCCCGGTGCGTCCGGCGCCCTGTGAACTGGTCAGGGAGGTGGCGGTCATTCGACGGCCCTTCGATTCGTTGCTGGATTAAGGAAGCAGGGTGCAAAGCCAAGTTCCCCGCACTGCCTTCCGGCAGGCGGGGAACCCGGTTTTGCGGCGATGGTTAGGACTTGACCTTGATCGAGTCGATGGCCTTGGCGGCCTTGGCTGCGAGGTCGGAGGACAGCGGAGCGGACTTGGCCGAGTCCGCGGCGGCCTTCTGGCCCTCAGCGGAAACTACGTAGTGCTCGAAAGCCTTGACCAGGTCAACGGTCTCCTGCTTGTCGTACGTGGTGCACAGGACGTGGAAGGACACCAGGACGATCGGGTAGGCGCCGGCGATGGTGGTCTTGCGGTCCAGCTTGATGGAGAGGTCGTTCGCGGCGCGGCCGTCAACGGGCTTGCCGGCGTCCACTGCCTTGGCGGCGGCATCGGCGGAGATCTTGGTGAAGGAATCGCCCACCTTGATCTGTGCAACGCCCAACTTGCCGCTCACGGCGGAGTCGTCGGCGTAGGTCACGGCGCCGGGGGTGTCCGTCACGGTCTTGACCACGCCGGAGGTGCCCTTGGCGTTCTCGCCCTGGAGGCTGGCGGGCCAGACACCGGCGGCCTTGTCCGTCCAGACGTCGGAGGCTGCGGCGGACAGGTAGTCCGTGAAGTTCTGGGTGGTGCCGGAGTCGTCCGAGCGGTTCACCGGGGTGACCTTGAGGTCGGGCAGCGAGACGCCCGCGTTGAGGGCAGCGATCGCGGGGTCGTTCCACTTGGCGATCTGGCCGCGGAAGATCTTGGCGACGGTGGTGGCGTCCAGCTTCAGGTCGGTGACACCGGGAACGTTGAAGGCCACGGCGATCGGGGAGATGTAGACGGGGACGTTGATGGCGCCGTCGGGGCCGCACACGGACTTGGAGGAGGCGTATTCGTCATCCTTCAGGTAGGCATCCGAACCGGCGAACTGGGCCGAGCCGTCGAGGATTGCCTTGCGGCCGGCACCGGAACCGTCCGGGGAGTACTGCACGCTGGCGCCGGAGTTGGCGGAGGCGAAGTTCGTCTTCCATGCGTCCATGGCCGCACCCTGCGCAGAGGAACCGATGCCGGTCAGCGTGCCGGTGACCTTGGTGCCGGACGAAGCCTGGTTGCCGGCAGGCGCGGTGCCCGTGGCGTTGTCTGAACCG
Organism: Arthrobacter sp. AG258; assembly: GCF_004364695.1. Lineage (NCBI taxonomy): Bacteria > Bacillati > Actinomycetota > Actinomycetes > Micrococcales > Micrococcaceae > Arthrobacter > Arthrobacter sp. AG258. Next base: position 361,618 of record NZ_SOBI01000003.1, read on the forward strand.
CAGGCGGACAGCGCGAGTGCGCCCGCAGCGATAACAGCGATAGCCGCGTGGCGGCCGAAGCGAAGTGCCTTCACTAGATGTACCCCTTCCAGGGTTATTCAGGTGCGGGACAGGGACGGAGAACCCTGCTGCGCGATGCGTACGTTGTGTACCTTCAAGAAAGTTATGGGCCGCAGGTAACGGGATGGGCTGTCCAAAGTGAACGGATGATTAACGACGGCGGGATATTGGCTGACAAATGCCGGGTCACCATTGCGCAGATCACATCCGCAGCCGTAGTGGAGCCGTGCCCGGCAGCGGACGGGCACTGAATAGACTTGACCGCATGGCCATCCCAGCAGGACTCTCAGCAGGCCGGCGGTTCCTGCGCACCCGCATCCGGACCGGGCTGATCCGCAGCCGCAACTCCTTCGTCCCAGCCATCCAGATGACCATCTGCGCCGTGGGCGCCTACGCTTTCGCGGAGTACGTCCTGGGCCATTCCGGGCCCCTGTTCGCCGCCACGTCCTCGCTGATCGCGCTCGGGTTTTCCCGGGAGCCGCGGCTGCGCAGGGTGATGGAGGTGGGCCTGGGCTGCACCATCGGCATCGCCGTGGGCGACCTGCTCCTGCACTGGCTGGGCGGCGAAATCTGGGTGGCCGCCGTCGTGCTTCTCTTCTCCATCCTGCTGGCCCGGTTCCTGGACAGCGGAAACATCTTCACCACCCAGTTGGCACTCCAGTCGCTGCTGGTGGTGCTGCTGCCGGCACCGTCCGGGGGCCCGTTCACCCGGAGTATCGACGCCGTGGTGGGGGGCCTGTGCGCGCTGCTGGTAACCATCCTGGTGCCCAAGGACCCCCGCCGTGAGCCGCGCCGCGACGTCCAGAAACTGCTGCATGAACTGGCCGAGGTCCTGCGTGAATGCGCAGGTGCGCTGGCGAACAGCGATTCCACGCAGGCGTGGCACGCGCTGATCCGCGGCAGGAACTGCCAGCCCCTGGTGGATGCCATGCGGCAGTCCCTTCGGGCGTCAGGGGAAGTGGCCACGCTGGCGCCGGCCTACCGGCGGCACCGCGACGAGCTGGAACGGCTGACGCAGTCGCTGGACTTCATCGACCTGGCGCTGCGGAACAGCCGCGTCTTCGCGCGGCGGCTGACCAGCGCCATCAACCACACCGCCCTCTCGGACGAGGCAACGGACAGCATAGCCGGGGTGCTCCAGGAGACGGCTGCCGCCATTGATGAGCTCTCGCTGGGCCTGGCGGAAACGCACGACGGCGTCCGGCGCGCCCACCTGCGCACGGCCCGGCGCGACCTCAGTGAGATAGCGCTGCGGCTGCACCCGAAGCTGTTGGAGGTCCAGCGGCTGGAGGGCGAAACGGTGGTCATGCTGTTCCGCCCCCTCATGGTGGACCTGCTGGAAGCAACAGGCATGGACGCGGCCGAGGCACGGGACATCCTGCCCGCGCTGTAAGAACCGGCGGCTAAGCCTGGGCCCATGGCCGCAGGGTTCCCCGGCCGGGCTTGCGAGGTCCGGGAGCGCGTAAGGACGAAGGCCGCGTCGACGCTGATGTCAGTGGCCGCCGCTAGGGTTGAACCCATGGCAACAAAGACTTCCCGGGCATCAAAGGCGCCCGCCTATAAATGCGCCGAATGCGGCTGGACCACCGCCAAATGGGTGGGCCGCTGCGGCGAGTGCCAGGCGTGGGGCACCGTCGAGGAAACGGGCACCGCGGTGGCCCGGACCACGGCCGCCACAACGGTGCTGGAACCGGCGCGTCGTATCGCGGATGTTGACGCCACTACGGCGGCGTTCCTGCCCACCGGCGTGGACGAGCTGGACCGCGTCCTGGGCGGCGGGCTGGTTCCCGGCGCGGTGATCCTGCTGGCGGGTGAACCCGGCGTGGGCAAGTCGACGCTGCTCCTGGACGTGGCGGCCAAGTTCGCCCGGACAGCCCAGGACGTCCTCTACGTCACCGGGGAGGAGTCGGCAGCCCAGGTGAAGCTGCGCGCGGAGCGGATCGACGCCGTCGCGGAGTCCCTCTACTTGTCCGCGGAGACAGACTTGGGCCAGGCACTGGGCCAGGTGGAACAAATTGAACCGCGGCTGCTGATCGTGGACTCCGTGCAGACCCTCAGCAGTGCGGACGTTGATGGCAGTGCCGGCGGCGTTTCCCAGGTGCGCGAGGTGGCGGCATCGATCATTGCCGCGGCCAAGCGGCGGAACATGACCACTTTGCTGGTGGGGCATGTCACCAAAGACGGTTCGATCGCCGGGCCGCGGCTCCTGGAACACCTGGTGGATGTGGTGTGCCAGTTCGAGGGCGAGCGGCACTCCCGGCTGCGGATGCTGCGCGCCGTGAAGAACCGCTACGGACCCACCGATGACGTGGGCTGCTTCGACCTCAACGAAAACGGAATCGAGGGCCTCGCCGATCCCAGCGGGCTGTTCGTCAGCCGCACCAAGGACCCTGTTTCGGGCACTTGCATCACGGTCACCATGGAGGGGCGCCGTCCCCTGCTCGCCGAGGTTCAATCACTCCTGGCCGAAAGTCCCAACGCGCAGCCGCGCCGGGCCACCAGCGGCCTGGACAGTTCACGGGTGTCAATGCTGCTGGCGGTACTGCAGCAGCGAGCGGGAACCATGCTGCACAAGGACGATTCCTACGTCGCCACCGTTGGCGGCGTCAAGCTCAGCGAACCGGCCACGGACCTCGCCGTGGCCCTCGCAGTAGCATCGGCGAAGGCCCGCAAACCGCTGCCCATCCGGCTGATTGCTTTTGGCGAGGTGGGGCTGGCCGGCGAAGTCCGTCCGGTACCGGGGATCAACCAGCGCATCCAGGAGGCCCACCGGTTGGGATTCACGCACGCTGTGGTCCCCGCCAGCCACACGGGGCCCGGTCCCGTGCCCGCCGGTTTCTCGGTGCGGGAAGTGGAACACCTGACGGAGGCGCTGAGCCTTTTGATCGGGTGACCGCATGCCAATAAACCCGCCGCCCACCGTGAGAACCTGCATTCACCCGGGTACTGTGGCTGCAGGACCTTCTTGCAAACGGAGGCATGACATTTCTGTGCTGGGGGCAGCGTGGTAATCCGGGAACCGCAGGGCACCACCGATGTGCCCGGCCTGGCGCGCATTGCGCTGCCCGAACCAGTGGTGTCGGACCGGCTTGACGGGCTCTTCGGTGGGCTGAGCGCCCGGCAACGGGTGATGGCCAGCCAACTGCCCGTCAGCCTGACCGTGGCACTGGTGGTGGTGGCGGCCGCCGTGTTCAGCCCGTGGACCCTCACGGACAGCAGGTTCCTGAACGCTTTGCTGTTCCACCTGGCGATCGCCGCAGCGTGCGTCGCCGTCCCGTGGGGACGGCTCCCGTCCGGAGCATTCGCCGTCATCCCGCTTCTTGACTGCCTCGCCATCGGCTTTACCCGCGAGGCCGGCGGGCCGCCGTTCAGTGTCCTGAGCCTGATGCTGGTATTCCCCGTCATTTGGCTCTCGGCCCAGGTCCGGCCGTACATGCCCGCCCTCGCCATTGCCGGGACCGTCCTCAGCACCGTGGTCCCGGCAGCAGCACTGGGGTCGCCGCCTGTGGCCGGCTCGATGATCCGTGTCCTCATCCTGCCCCTGGTCATGTCCGTTATGGCCGTAACCGCGCACGTGGTGGCCACCACCATCCGCCGGCACCGGACCAAGCTGATGGACAGCGAGTATCACCTTGGCCGGACGCTGGACGAAAGCGTCCGGCGCCAGAACCTGCTTGATGCAGTGCTCGGCGCCGTGGGCGTCGGCGTGTGGGTGGTGGACCGCAACGGCAACACGGTGCTGACGAACAAGACCCTGCAGTCCGATCCTGCGCTGGCCGGCCTTGTTGCAGTGGGCGGCGGACATACCCAGTTGCTGGCGGCAGACCGCACCACGCCTGTTCCGGCCGGTTCACGTCCTGCTGAGCGCGCCGCCGCCGGGGAAGTGTTCATGGACGAGCTCTACTGGGCCGGGCCGGCGGACGGCCAGCGCGCCTATTCAGTGAGCTCACATGGCTTTCCTGCTGCCGGCGGCCAGGAAGCCGGCGGGGTCATCACTTTCGCGGACGTAACCGACCTGATCAGCGCCCTGGCTGCCAAGGACGACTTCGTGGCCACCGTTTCGCACGAGCTGCGGACTCCCCTGACCTCAATCCTCGGCTACCTCGAACTGGTCCTCGACGAGCCTGGCCACGACGACATCCGCGCAGAACTGCTGGTGGTCCGGCGCAACGCTGACCACCTGATGGGCCTGGTCAACGACCTCATTGCCGTGGCCTCCGAACGCGTGGAGCTGTCCCTGGAGGAGACGGACCTTGCCCAGCTGGTGAGCCGCGCGGTTGACGCCGCACTGCCCCGCGCGGCCGGGAACGGCCTGCAGGTGAAGCTCGAGGTGGAACAGCCGCTCCCCGTGCGCGCAGACCCGGCCAGGATCAGCCAGGTCCTGCACAACCTGCTGTCCAACGCCGTCAAATACTCCCCGGACGGTGGGCTCATCACAGCCACCGCTGCCAGGACCGAGGCCGGGCTGGTTTGTTCCATCACGGACACCGGCGTGGGCATGAGCGAAGAAGAGCAGGAGCAGGCATTTACCAAGTTCTTCCGCTCCGCGCGCTCGCGGTCCACTGCCATACCGGGGGCAGGCTTGGGATTGCCGGTCAGCAAGACCATCGTGGAAGGCCACGGCGGATCGATCAGCCTGGCCAGCGAACCCGGTTCGGGCACCAGCGCCACTTTCATCCTGCCGGAATCATGAGCCGCCCGGGGCGGCGATCAGGAACCGGAGCCGGTCAACCAGTTCGAGACGTCACTGCGCAGCACCATAAGGGGCCCGCCGGTTGAGCTGACGTTGCCGTTTGCCACGTAGTAGCCGCGGCCGGATCCCGTTCCCCCGGCGGCACGGTCCAGCGCTTCCACCAGGTGCCGCGGCAGGTGGCCCTGCGGACCCAGGCTGCGGAGTTCAGCAACTTCCTCCGGCGTGAGCCGTCCCAAAACCTCAGCAATATTGGCCATGACCGGGTCCCTTCGAGCAGAGTGCCTGAAGGAATAACCTAAAGCAGGGCCGTGAATACCACGTTAACGGCGGACGGCGATTGAGCGTCGTCAACAACAGCCGGGAAGGAACCCAAATGCCGGTTCGAAGTGCAGGCATCCTGCTGTACCAGCGGCCTCAGGGCCACGCGGCCGGCCCCGGCGATGGGCTGCAGGTGTGGATCGCCCACATGGGCGGCCCGTTCTGGAGCAGTAAGGACGCCCATGCCTGGTCCATCCCCAAAGGGGAGTACTCCGACGGCGAGGATGCACTGGCCGCGGCGCAGCGCGAATTCGCCGAGGAAATGGGCGTCCCCGCCCCTGACGCCGAATACCGCCTGTTGGGTGAATTCCGGCAGTCGTCGGGAAAAATCATTACCGTCTTCGCAGCCGAGGCCGGGTTTTCACCGGAAGCCATCCGCAGCAACACCTTCCCCCTTGAATGGCCCAAGGGATCGGGAAAGATCCAGCACTACCCCGAGATCGACGACGCCCACTGGTTCCCGGAGCAAGAGGCCCGGCTCAAACTCGTGAAGGGCCAGCTGCCCGTCCTGGACGCGCTGCTCCAGGACCTTTCACCGGCTTAGGCAGGAACTTGCAGCTGTTCCTTGGCCCGGCCCTGACGGCGGCCACTGACATTACGATGCCCGGCTAAGCTAAGTCGTTACCTTTTGATACCCGGAGGGCATCATGTTCACGTTCGACCAACTGGCCGGCTTCATCGCCGTAGCGGAGGAGCTGCACTTCGGCAGGGCTGCCGAGCGGCTGAACATGACGCAGCCTCCCCTGAGCCGGCAGATCCAAAAGCTGGAGAAGATCGTCGGGGCCGAGCTGCTGGAGCGGGACAACCGCAAGGTGGAGCTCACCTCCGCCGGCCGGACGTTCCTGGACGAGGCCCGACGGCTCATGGCGCTGGCCGAACGCGCACCTGCAACGGCCCGCCGGATCGCGTCCGGACGCTCGGGCGTGCTGCGGATCGGTTTCACGGCAGCCAGCGGCTTCAGCATTCTTGGCCCCGTGCTGGACGAGCTGTCACGCGTCATCCCCGACGTCGATATCGAGCTGCAGGAACTGGTCACCGGCGAGCAACTTGCGGGGCTGCTGACCGGCGAACTGGACCTGGGCCTCGCCCGCCCGCCCTTCGACCAGGCCACCTTTGACTCGCGCCTGCTTTACCGGGAATCCATGGTGCTTGCCGTACCGGAAGGTCACCGGCTCGCACTCCTGGACCGGCCGGTCACCGCGGACGACCTCAACGACGAGCCACTGATCATGCATTCCCCCACCCAGGCCCGATACTTCTACGACCTCGTCATCCGCATGTTCCCCGTCCGGCACGCCAACGTGGTGCATACGGTCAGCCAGATCCTCACCATGGTTTCGCTGGTGGCCGCAAAGCGCGGACTGGCCTTCGTTCCCCACTCGGCCACCACGCTGGGCATAGACGGCGTCGGCTTCCTGCCACTGGCGGGCGGGAGCCGCGAGCCAGTGGAACTGCACGCCCTGTGGAACCGGCGGATCACCAACCCCGCGCTCTCCCGCCTGCTCCGGGACCTGAAATTCGCCACGGAATAACGGCGCTTCCCGGGTCCGGCACAAGGCACGCGGATTCATTCATCCATGCCTCAAAGGTATCAAAGCATCCAAAAAAGCACTTGGACAGGCATCAATAACGGTCCCTAGGCTGGAGAAAACCACCCAGACCCGCCGCCCGCGGCAACACACCGGAGGACCCCATGGCACGGTACACACCCCAGGAACTGGCGGACACCCTCAAGGAAGGACTGCTGTCCTTTCCCGTCACCTCGTTCGATGCAACCTTGGCGTTCGACGAGGAGAACTACCGCAAGCACCTGGCGTGGCAGGCAAGCTTCCCGGTGGCCGGCCTGTTCGCTGCCGGCGGCACCGGCGAAGGCTTCTCCCTCACCCCGGCCGAATCGGAACGGGTGGTGCGCACCGCCGTCGACGAAGTGGGAGCCCGGGTCCCCGTGCTGGCATCGGCCGGCGGGTCCACCGCCCAAGCCATCGAAAACGCCAAGGCGGCAGAAGCCGCCGGCGCAGAAGGCATCCTGCTGCTGCCGCCCTACCTGACCGAAGCAGACCAGGAAGGGCTGGCCGGGCACGTCAGTGCCGTCTGCCGCGCAACCTCGCTCGGCGTCATCATCTACAACCGCGCCAACGCCATCTACAAGGACACCACCGTGGCGACCCTGGCCGAACGGCACCAGAACCTGATCGGGTTCAAGGACGGCGTGGGAGACCTGGAACATGACGCCCGCGTCTACGCCAAGCTCGGTGACCGGCTCTTCTACCTGGGCGGCCTGCCCACGGCGGAAACGTTCGCCCTGCCCCTGCTGCAGCTGGGGATGAGCACCTACTCGAGCGCCATGTACAACTTCGTCCCGCAGTTCGCGCTGGATTTCTACCAGGACGTCCGCAACAACGACCGCGCCGCCGTCAACAAGAAGCTCAACGAGTTCGTGATCCCCTACCTGGACATCCGCGACCGTGTGAAAGGCTACTCGGTGTCCATCGTGAAGGGCGGCCTGGACGCCATCGGCCGGTCGGCAGGGCCGGTGCGCACGCCGCTGCAGAACCTGGCTCCGCAGGACCTCGCGGACCTCAAAGCCCTGATCGCCACCGTTTCCTGAGAGACAAACAGCACCACTCCCACCACAGGAGGAACCCATGAACCTCACCGGACATTCACTCATCGCCGGCCGGCCGGTTGCCGGCGACGGCAAGACCACCAACGGCTTCGATCCGGCCACCAATAAGGCCCTGGAACCGGCCTATTCCCTGCTCACCGCGGAACAGCTCAAGGCCGCAACGGCCGCAGCCGCCGAAGCGTTCCCGTCCTTTCGCGCCCTGGACCCGGAAACCCACGCCGCGTTCCTGGAAGCCATCGCGGACAACATCGACGCCATCGGGGATGAACTCATCACCCGCGCCGGGCAGGAATCCGGCCTGCCCGCAGCCCGGCTCACCGGTGAGCGTGCCCGCACCACCGGCCAGCTGCGCCTGTTCGCCGGCGTGGTCCGCCAGGGCGACTTCCGCGGCGTCCGGATCGACCCCGCCCTCCCCGACCGCACACCGCTCCCCCGCGCAGACATCCGCCAGCGCCAGATACCGCTCGGCCCGGTGGCCGTGTTCGGCGCCAGCAACTTCCCGCTCGCCTTCTCGACGGCGGGCGGAGACACTGCCTCGGCCCTCGCCGCAGGCTGCCCGGTCGTCTTCAAGGCCCACAACGCCCACCCCGGCACCAGCGAACTCGTGGGCCAGGCCGTCAGCAAAGCCGTCAAGGAAGCAGGACTGCATCCCGGCGTCTTCTCCCTGATCTACGGTCCCGGCTCCAGCATCGGCCAGGCACTGGTCGCCGACCCCGCCATCAAGGCTGTCGGCTTCACCGGGTCCCAGACCGCCGGCCTCGCCCTGATGCGCACCGCCGCCGCGCGCCCGGAACCCATCCCGGTCTACGCGGAAATGTCCTCCCTGAACCCGGTGTTCGTTTTCGAGGGCGCCCTCGCCGGCAGCCCCGACAGCATCGACGCCCTGGCCCGGCAATACGTCGCCTCCGTCACGGGCAGCTCAGGCCAGCTGTGCACCTCCCCCGGCCTGCTGTTCGCCCCCGCAGGCGAGCCGGGAGACAAACTAGCCGCCGCCGTCGGACGCGCCATCGCCGCCAGTACCGGCCAGACCATGCTCACCGAAGGCATCGCCGCGTCCTGGAACACCGGAACCGAAGCGCTCAGCTCGGCCGCCGGCGTCGAACTGATTGGCCAGGGCTCTCCCGGCACCACCGAAAACGCCCCGGCACCGGCCATCTACGGCACCGGCGTGGACCAGTTCACCGGCAACCCCATCCTGCACCAGGAAATCTTCGGTGCGGCGTCCCTGGTGATCCGCTACAAGAGCATCGAAGACCTGCTGCAGGCTGCCTCCCGGATAGAGGGCCAGCTCACCGCATCCCTGCAGCTCACCGAACCGGACTACCCGACGGCGGCACGGCTGATCCCCGTCCTCGAACAAAAAGTGGGACGCATCATCGTCAACGGCTGGCCCACCGGGGTGGAAGTTGGCCACGCCATGGTCCACGGCGGCCCCTTCCCGGCCACGTCGGACACCCGCACCACGTCGGTGGGAACGCTGGCCATCAACCGCTTCCTGCGCCCGGTGGCCTACCAGGACCTGCCCCAGGAACTGCTCCCCGAGGCGTTGCAGGACGCCAACCCCTGGCACCTGAACCGGCGGATCGACGGCGAGGTCGCCCCCGCCGAAGCGGAAGCCGCGCTGGGCGCGTAACTTACGCGCCCGTTATCACCAAGGCCACGCTGTGGCCGCCAAAACCGAAGGCATTCACCAGCCCTGCCGGGGCAAATCCCGGCGGAAGGCGGTGGGTGCCTTCGGTGATGACGTTGAGGTCCACGTCGGGGTCCTGCTCCTCCACGTTAAGCGTTCCCGGCACCTGGCCGGTCCGCAGGGCTTCGAGGACCACGACGGCGGCCAGGGACCCGGCACCGCCCAGCAGGTGGCCGGTGTGCCCCTTGTTGGAGGTGACCGGCACGTCGGCGCCGAAGACGGCGTTGATGGCCTGGCCTTCCAGCCGGTCACCAACGGGAGTGGAGGTGGCATGCGCATGGATGAACCCGATGTCCGCCGGCTGCATCCCGGCCGAGTCAAGCGCCTTCTGCATGACCCGGCGCTGCATGGCGGGGTCCGCGGCCACGATGTCGTTGGCGTCGGAGGTCACGGCCCCGCCGGCCACGGCACCCAGCACGGCGGCACCGCGCGCACGTGCGTGTGCCTCACTTTCCAGCACCACCACTGCGGCGCCTTCTGCCAGCACAAAGCCGTCCCTGCCGCCGTCGAACGGGCGGGAGGCGCGCTGCGGATCGCCGGTGCGCGTGGACAGGGCACGGATCTGCGAAAAGCCGCTGATCACCAGATCGTTCACCGAGGCGTCCACCCCGCCGGCAATCACGACGTCGGCGGCACCCGAGCGGATCATTTCGGCAGCCTGCACAATCGCCTCAGCCCCTGACGCGCAGGCGCTCACGGGCGTCCGGGCGCCGCCACGGGCACCAAGGTCGATGGACACCCACGCGGCGGGGCCGTTGACCATGAGGCGGGTGAGGGTGTGCGGGGACACCTTGCGCGGGCCGGAGCGTCCCAGCGCGCGGTCCTGCTCGAGGGTGGAGCCAAGGCCGCCGTAGGCGGAGCCGATCACCACGGCGAACCGCTCCGGGTCCACGTCCGGGGTGCCCGCTTGGGTCCAGGCTTCCCGCGCCGCGACCAGGGCCAGCTGGCCGCAGCGGTCCATCCGTTTCATTTCACGGGTGCCCAGGTGCTCCGAAAGGTCCGCCGTGACCTGCCCGGCGATCTTGACCGGCAACTGCTCCGCCCAGTCCTGGGTCAGCTCCGCAATCCCTGAGCGCCCGTCCAGCAGCGCCTCCCAGGTTTCCTTCACGGTGGAACCGAGCGGGTTGATGGTTCCGGCGCCGGTGACCAGGACGCGTGGTTGGACAGGCATGTCAGGCATCGGAGCCGCCCTACTTCGCCGGGTTGTGCGTGCCGATGGGCAGCAGCGTCAGGTCCGGATGGTTCTTCTCGATCCGCCGCAGCGCCCAAACGTCATTGAACAATGCGAGGTATTCGCCGTCGGACCGCAGGAGCACCTCCGCGCCCGGAACGTTGGCCAGGGCAGGCATAGCGTCCGCCGTCGAAATCCGGGCCAGGGAGTACGGCAGGCGCTCCAGGCGCATGGGAGCGCTGAAGTCGTGCGCCATGCGGTCCTCCACCACCTCGAACTGCATGGGTCCGACGGCGGCGAGCACCGGTGCCTGGTCGCCGCGGAGGTCGGAGCGGAGGAGCTGGATGACGCCCTCATGCTCGAGCTGTTCGATGCCGCGGCGGAACTGCTTGAACTTGCTGGGGTCCTTGGACCGTGCCACCTGGAAGTGTTCCGGGGCGAACAGCGGGATGGCCGGGTATTCCACTGCTTCGTCAAGGAACAGGCTGTCTCCCACCCGCAGCGAGGAAGCGTTGACCAAGCCAACCACATCGCCGGGGTAGGCCTCGTCGATGACCTCGCGTTCGCGGCCGAAAACCTGCTGTGCGTACTTGGTGGCGAATGATTTTCCGGTGCGGGTCTGGGTGACCACCATCCCGCGCTCAAAGACGCCGGAGCAGACGCGGATAAAGGCCACGTGGTCCCGGTGCGCCTTGTTCATGCCGGCCTGGACCTTGAACACGAAGCCGGAGAACGGCGCTTCCACCGCTCGGGGGTTGCCGTCGATGTCCGGCCGGGGAGCTGCGGGCGGAGCGAAATCCACCAGGGCGTCCAGCAGTTCCTTGACACCGAAGTTGAGTGCGGCCGAACTGAACAGGATGGGGGTGGCCTTGCCGGCGTGGAAGGCATCGACGTCGAACTCAAGGTTGGACTCGATGACCAGTCCGGCCTCATCCACGGCGTCGGACCAGTTGCTGCCCTGGTTTTCGGCGGCTTCCTCCGGGGTGAAGTATTCCGTGATGGCGATCTGGGCGCCGGCATTGTTCCGCTGGAACCGGGCAAAGCGGTCGTTGCGGAGGTCCCAGACGCCGCGGAAATCGCCCGAGATGCCCACGGCCCAGGTCAGCGGCATGGGCTGCAGGCCGGTGCGTTCGGTGATTTCATCCATCAGGGCCAGGGCGTCCAGGCCCGGGCGGTCCCACTTGTTGATGACGGTGATGATGGGCAGGTTGCGCTGCTTGCAGACCTCGAAGAGCTTCATGGTCTGGGTTTCCAGGCCCTTGGCGGCGTCCACCAGCATCACGGCACAGTCGACGGCGGCGAGCACCCGGTAGGTGTCCTCGGAGAAGTCGGCGTGGCCGGGGGTGTCCAGCAGGTTGATGACGGTGTCCCGATAGGAGAACTGCAGCGCCGCAGAGCTGATGGAGATACCGCGGTCCTTTTCCATCTGCATCCAGTCCGAGACCGTTTCCCGGCGGTTGGCCTTGCCGCTTGAGGCGCCGGCCGTGCCGATCACCTTTGCGTGCAGGGCCAGCGCTTCGGTGAGCGTGGACTTACCGGCGTCCGGGTGGGAAATGACGGCGAAGGTCCTGCGGCGGCCCGCTTCCTTGTGAATCTCGGAGATCCGGGCGGGGGTCAGGACATCTTGGGACACGGTGCTACTTTCGCTGCGGTTGTGGCTGCCCAGGGGCCTGTCGGGTAGTGCGCTGCGACTCAAGGGCGGGGAATGTCATTGGCAAGCGGCCAAAGTACAAGTTTATCGCAGGGCCGCAAACGGGAGCCGTTCCGCTTAACGAGTGCGAAACCGGACGTTCAAGGCCACGAAATGCGTACCGGCTAGCTTGGGCGGATGATGCACGGTCCCACCTTCTCCGGCAACCTTTTCTTCGATCCGCTGGCAACAAACCTCGGCAACAACCTCGTCGCAGGCCTGGCCACCACCGGAACTGCCGACCCGGCTCCCGCCAGGCACCCCGGGGCGGCGCGGAAGCGCGGTGTCCAGTCGGCCGCCGAACACAAGGCGCTCCGGGCAGCCTCCCTCTCCAAAGTCAGCCGCGACCTGGAGCGGATGCTCAGGGAACGTAAACGCTGACGTTCCCACCATCGTGCCGCGGGAACGGCATGATGTGTTCATGCGCAGCATCGAGCTGGTCTTCGATGACCCCACCGATTCCCTGGTCAGGGCCGACTGGGCACGGCTTGCGGCTGCCGGCCTCCCCAGCCTGGCGGCGCACACCTCCCCCAGCAACAGCCCGCACATCACGCTGGCTGCAGGCGCAGAGCTGGAGGCCGGTCCGGATGGACCCTGGGACCAGCTGCCCCTGGACGTGACGTTCTCCGGGGCAATCATTTTCCCTGCGGGTACGGGGAAGTACGTCCTGGCCCGCTCGGTCCTGCTGGATCCCGCCCTCTTGGACCTGCACCGCGCGCTGCACCGGGACGTGTCCGGGGCGCTTCCACTGACGCGTCCCGGAGCCTGGACGCCGCACGTCACCATTGCCCGGCGCATCGCCGGGCCCCAACTCGGAACAGCGATGGACCTGCTGGACCTGCGCATCGAGGGCCGGTGCACCGGCGCCAGGCTTTGGGACGGGAGCACCAGGACCGTGACGCCCCTGGCCAACGGGTCCTCCTGAACAGGGCCCGGAGCCAGGGCCAACGCAGGGCAAAGTGCCCTCCCGGGACCGTCCGCAGCGCCCACTTTCCCTCCTGTTCCAAGCACCCCCTAATGAGGCACTTTGGGGCTTGCCCGTGCGGAAGTGGCGTTTCTTACCCCTATCATTGAGCTTGCGGGAATCAGCGCACTTTTTGATCCTGCCGGCCAACTGCGGATGCCGGCATTCCCGCGGCCGGCGGTCCGCACCTTTGAAGGGAAACACCATGGCGCGGAGCCCCGAAGAATCGCTGCGGGCCACTCTGGGCAGGGTAGCCCCCGGAACGCCCCTCCGCGACGGCCTGGAACGCATCCTCCGCGGGCGTACCGGTGCGCTGATCGTCCTGGGCTCCGACCGGACCATCGACTCCATCTGCTCCGGCGGTTTCGATATCGGGATCGAGTTCTCGCCCACCCGGCTGCGCGAGCTGGCCAAGATGGACGGCGCCATCATCTGCGACAAGGACGCCGGCAACATCCTGCGGGCCGCCGTCCAGCTGGTCCCGGACTCAAGCATCGAGACGCAGGAATCCGGAACCCGCCACCGCACGGCCGAGCGGGTGGCCAAACAGACCGGCGTCCCGGTGATCTCCGTGAGCCAGTCCATGCAGATCATCGCCCTCTACGTCAATGGCCTCCGGCACGTCCTGGAAGGCTCCGAAAACGTCCTGGCCCGCGCCAACCAGGCCCTTGCCACCCTTGAGCGCTACCGCGCCCGGCTGGACCAAGTCACCAGCTCCCTTTCGGCCCTGGAAATCGAGGCGATGGTGACGGTGCGGGACGTGGCCGTGACCTTGCAGCGGCAGGAAATGGTCCGCCGCATCTCCGAGGAAATCTCCCAGTATGTCCTGGAACTCGGCGAGGACGGCCGGCTTCTGTCCCTCCAGCTCGACGAACTCACGGTGGGCCGGGGCCCCGGCAGCGACGTGATCATCCGCGACTACGCCAGCCCCAACGCCTCCGCGGAGGACATCGAGAAGGCCGTCAGTGAACTGGTGAACCTGGGGCCAACGGAATTGATCGACCTGGGCAAGATTTCGGCGATCGTGGGATTCGCCGGCGGCGAGGCCAATCTCGATGCCGTCGTGCAGCCGCGCGGCTACCGGCTGCTGTCCGGCCTGAAGGCAGTCCCCAAGGCCGTGGCGGACCGCCTGGTGGACCATTTCGGTGGCCTGCAGTTCCTGATGGCCGCCACCATCGATGACCTGATGACCGTGGACGGCATCGGCGACCAGCGCGCCCGCACGGTCCGCGAAGGACTGAGCCGGATGGCCGAAGCAAGCCTCCTGGACCGCTTCCTCTAAACACGAATCGAGCTCCCGCGCGCCGGGAAACCACGGAGGTTTCCCAGTGGGCTCAGTTCAGCTGGAACACGGCCTTCGGGCTGGCCCGCGAGCCGAGTTTCGCGGTGAAGATGTAGTACGCCCCGCCACCGCCGGGTGCTGCCGAGACGGGCTTGCAGCCATCGGCGCTGCGGTTCCGGCCCCAAGGGAAGTTGGCGGTTTCGCTGGCGCCGGGGGCAATGACCTTCTCCAGGTCCTCGCTTGACGCCTGGCAGTCCTTGGAGGAGAAGATCCGGTCCGAGCCGCTGGTGACCAGGAACTCCATTTGCGAGGTTCCGATATTGACCTCGCAGGGCACGGTTCCGCCGTTGGTGACCTTCAGCGTGAGCATCGGGTTTTCGCCGGGACCATAGGCGGCCTTGTCCGTGGACGCCGTCACGGTCACCAGGTTCTGGTTGCACGTGGGTGTGGCTGCGGCAGTAGGCGACGGCGTTGCGGAGGGCGTCGCGGACGCCGTGGCGGACGGCGTCCGGGAAGCCGCCGGATCAGCGGTGGAAGGTTGGGTCGAGGAGGCCTGCTGCGAGCCGCCCTTGAAGGCCCCCGCCAGGGCGAGGCCGCCCAGCACCAGGGCGATCACCAGGAGCAGGGCACCGCCGGCTGCCAGCCGGCGGCGACGGTACACGGCCGGGCTCGGCTTCCGGACGCTGCTGGAACCGGATGCCGTGCCGCGTGCTGATGAATTGCCTTGCCTGCCCATCCTCCTAGGCTATGGAACGCCTCTGGTTCTGCACCGCCACCACGCCGCCGGGCCGCCATCGCTCTGGTCACAACCGGTTTTCAGCGGGCCGGAAACGATCAACTACAGTGTTGGAATCGACACTCAAACCATCGCCACCACCCCGGCCGTGCCCGGCCCGGACCGCCTGCAGCGGCTCCATCACCGGATCAACGGCTGGTTCGCCGGCATCGCCCGCGACCTCCCCTGGCGGGAGCCTGACTGCTCCCCCTGGGGCGTACTGGTCAGCGAGATCATGCTGCAGCAGACCCCCGTGGTGCGGGTGCTTCCCGTCTGGCACGAATGGCTCAAGCGCTGGCCCACCCCGGCCGGCCTGGCCGGCGAACCCGCGGGCGAAGCCGTGCGGTCCTGGGGCCGGCTGGGCTACCCCAGGCGGGCACTCCGGCTGCACGCCGCGGCCACGGCCATTGTGCAGGACCATGGCGGCAAGGTCCCGGACACGTACGCGGCCCTGTTGGCACTTCCCGGGGTGGGCAGCTATACGGCTGCGGCGGTGGCCGCCTTCGCCTACGGCCGCCGGGAAACGGTGGTGGATACCAACATCCGCCGGGTGCACGCCCGGCTGATCTCCGGCGTCGCCCTTCCCGCCCCCGCGCTGACCGCGGCGGAGATGCGCCTGGCCGCGGCACTGCTGCCGGACGACGACGACACCTCCGTGCGCTGGAACGCTGCGGTCATGGAGCTGGGAGCGCTGGTGTGCACGGCCCGGGCACCCAAGTGTGCCGCGTGCCCGGTGAAGGACTCCTGTGCCTGGCTAGCGGCGGGTGAGCCGCCGCCGTCGTACGTGCCCAAAGGCCAGGCCTGGCACGGCACCGACCGGCAGGTCCGCGGCGCCGTCCTGGCCGTCCTGCGGCTGGCCGATGCGCCCGTGCCGCCGGAGATGTTCCAACGCGAACCCGCCGACCTCGGCTTCGCCCCGGAAGGCGTCGGCGTGCCGCTGGCCGCCCTGCACCGGCTCAACTCCGCGCCCGAACAGCTGGAACGGGCGCTTGCCGGGCTGCTCGCGGACGGCCTGGCAGAAATGCACGACGGCGGCTACCGGCTCCCGGCCTGAGCCGCCCGGAGTGCGGGACGGGGATGGCATACTTCTTGGTGACCGGAACCGGGGGAAGCCATGAAGATCATTCTGTACATCGTGTGGGCACTGTTCGTTGCCGCCGCCATCGCCGCGCTGGTGCGCTCCGTGCGCAAAACCAGGCAGCAGGACCAACGGACGGCGGCCTGGCCCAAGACGCAGGCCACAGTAACCGGCAGCACCACCGGCTGGACCAGCGGCGTGGGCGGCTCCAACCGGAACCTCCGCCACTACCCCACCTACCAGTTCACGGATCCGCAGGGCACCCTCTTCATGGGCAAGTCCGAGGTCTCCCTTGCCGAGCAGCCCGTCCCGGGATCCCTCGTGGAGGTGGCGTACAACCCGGCGAATCCCAACGAGTCGTTCCAGGTTTCCTCATCGTCACGTGCCGCCCTCGGCTGCCTGGTCCCGTTCTTCGCGGTCTTCGCGATCGCCCTGTTCTGGTTCATCGGAATCTTCCCGTTCGGGTGACCGCGGGGCGGGTAACGATGTTGCCGCTAATCCGGGACGAACCGCCCTGTAGTCCCGCCCCGGGACGTAGCCTGAAAGTATGGGCAGGCCCGGACTCCTGTTGGTTTTGATCACCGCCGCGGTGTCCCTGCCGGCGTGCGGATCCACCCCCAGCGCGTGCCCCGCCATCGCGCAGGCCACCGCCGTCTCCGTCACAGTCAGCGCCGACTACGCTCCGCGGGTCGGCAAGCTGCATCTTCGCGCCTGCCAGGACGGTACGTGCAAGGAGGGGGAACTTGAACTGCGCCCCGGCAGCGCATCCGTTGACCAAGGCTGCGCTGGTGGGATCTGTTCCGCCACGGCCTCGCCCGACGGCACCGCAGTGGGGATGCTCATGCTGGAAACCCTGACCGAATCACCCATGTCCATCACGGCCTCCGGCGCCGCCACAGACGGCTCCGCCCTGCCCGTGCGGACCCTGGAATTCCACCCGCAGGCGGCGTATCCCTTCGGTAAGGAATGCGGCAAGGTCGTGTCAGCATCCGTCACGCTGGACAGCTCGGGGCTGCACCCGCGGACCTGAGCCGGGGCTAGAAGAGAGCCGGCTGGCTGAAAGGTTCGCCTCCCGACGTTCCGGTCACCACACCGCCGTCCACCGGCTCAGCGGTCCATTCGAACCCGAGTTCCGCGAGCAGCTCCTCCACGGATATCTGGCCGTCCAGCACTTCAATATCCGGTGGGTTCTCTGCAGGCGGCCGTTCCATGGCATCGAGCTTATTCCCAGGAAAGCGCGCAGGCCTCCGGAACACACCGCGAAGCCACGGATTGGAACGTCACGGTTCACCGAAGCCGGACTGCACCAAGGCGCCCACGTAGCTCACGGCCCGTTCGGCATCCGCGCCCCAGGCCTCCACATGCAGGACCGAACCCTTGCCTGCGCCCAGGGTCATCAGGCCCGTCATGGAGGCGCCGTCCACCCCGTTGATGGTCACTTCCGCGTCGAGGGAGGATAGGCCGCCGGCCATTTTCGCCGCCGGCCGGGCGTGCATGCCGGCCTGGTTTACCAGCTCGAAGTCACCGGTGCAGTCCGGTGGTGCGCCGGCGCCCGGGCCCTCTTCGGCGGCCTGGCCGGAGTCCGGCGCCGGCTGGCGGGCCGAGCCGAACGCCGCCTCCGCAGCACGCTTGACTGCCTGCGCGTCAGCCCCGCCCTGCGCAGCCACCGCCGCGGCCACCAGGCCCTCCACCAGGGGCGCATCTGCGAGCAGGACGCCTTCGGGATCTCCCAGGAACTCGAGAGCCGATTCGGCGGTCATCACGGCCGACCCCAAATCCGTGAGGACCACTGTCCCGTCCCCGCCGGCCTGCTCCAGGGCGGCGAGGACCTTTTCCAGGCTGGTGCCGATCCTGCCGTCGTCGGTGCCTCCGGCGGCCAGGAGCACCACACCAGGTGCCATCTGGGCGGCAAGTTCCGTGGCGCCATCGGCAATCTTTGCGCTGTGGGACACCACCACGATGCTTACGGTCACGCGGCAGCCCCGACTGCCGCGCGCAGGATCAGGGCGCTGGAAACAGCGCCGGGATCCCGGTGCCCGGCACTGCGTTCGCCGAGGTAGCTGGCGCGGCCCTTGCGGGCAATCAGCGGATCCGTGGCAACGGCACCGGCCTCGGCAGCTTCCGCTGCCGCCACGAGGACGCCAAGGAGGCCTGCGCTGCCGCCGTCCGCAGCCGCCCGCGCAGCGTCAACCGCGGGTGTCCACGCGTCCACCATCGTCTTGTCCCCTGGCTCCGCCTTCCCGCGCGCCACGATCCCGTCCCGGGCGGCTGCCAGTGCATCGGCCCAGGCGGAGGGATCGATCTCGGCAGCATCGCCCACCGCCGTGGCGGCGCGCAGGAAAGCGGTACCGTAGAGCGGGCCGGCAGCACCGCCAACCTTGGACATCAGGGTCATTGCCGTCATCTTCAAGGCCGCGCCGGGTGTCTCCGGCATGGATTCGCCGAGCTTGGCCAGGACCGCCTGGAAGCCGCGGTCCATGTTCTCGCCGTGGTCCGAGTCCCCGATGGCCCGGTCCAGTTCGATCAGTTCCACCCGGTGCTCGGCCATGGCCTGCGCGCAGAGGGTCAGCCATTTCACGGCCCAGTTCGCGTCCAGCCCCATGGTTAGACGCCCCAGCGCAGGGCAGCGGTGTGGACGGGGGCGTCCCACAGTTCCGTAAGCTCGTCATCGAGCCGGAGCACCGAGATGGAGCAGCCCTGCATCTCCAGGGCGGTGATGTAGTTGCCCACCAGCGAGCGCTCCACCGTGGCCCCGGCGTCGGCAAGCACCTGCACGGCCCGCCGGTACACGATGTAGAGCTCGCTCAGCGGGGTGCCGCCCATGCCGTTGACGAACAGCAGCACCTTGTCCCCTGCGCTGATGTGCAGGTCGGCAAGGACGGGTTCCAGCAGGCGGTTGGTGATGCTGTCTGCGTTTTCCATCGGGATTTTGTGCCGGCCTGGCTCGCCGTGGATACCGATGCCGATTTCGATCTCGTCGTCGGCAAGGTCGAAGCTCGGGGTGCCGGCGTGGGGAACGGTGCAGGCGGACAGCGCAACGCCCATGGTCCTGACGTTGGCATTGACCCTCTCGCCAATGGCGGCCACGGCGTCGAGGTCGTCGCCGCGTTCCGCCGCGGCCCCGGCGAGCTTTTCCACCAGGACGGTGCCTCCCACTCCGCGTCGGCCGGCCGTGTAGAGCGAGTCCTCCACTGCGACGTCGTCGTTGACCAGGACGGTGCGGA
The DNA here is from genome assembly GCF_004364695.1 of Arthrobacter sp. AG258. NCBI lineage: Bacteria > Bacillati > Actinomycetota > Actinomycetes > Micrococcales > Micrococcaceae > Arthrobacter > Arthrobacter sp. AG258. Next base: position 381,189 of record NZ_SOBI01000003.1, read on the forward strand.
CGGTGACGCCTTCGGCCTCGGCGAGCTCGGCGGCGGTTTCGAAGTTCAGGACGTCACCGGTGTAGTTCTTGACGATATGCACCACCCCGGCGCCGGAATTGACGGCCAGGGTGGCCGGAAGGATCTGGTCAGGCGTCGGTGAGGTGAACACCGCCCCCGGCACGGCGGCGTCGAGCATTCCTTTGCCCACATAGCCGGCGTGCAGCGGCTCGTGGCCGCTGCCTCCGCCGGAAACCAGCCCCACCTTGCCGGCCACGGGCGCATCCTTGCGCGTGATGTAGATGGGGTCGTTGTTGACCGTGACAAGGTCGGCGTAAGCCAGGCCAAACCCCTGGACGGCTTCCTCGACGACGGATTTGGGATCGTTGATGAGTTTCTTCATGGCGGTGCTCCTGGCTGCGCTCCTGGAGGATGTGTTTTTTGACCCTACTACCGGGGTGGCCGGTGGCGGTAGGTTCGTTCGATCCGGTTTTCCCCGCACCCCTGCCCCGGACGCAGCAAAGGGACAGCCCCCAATGACTGTCCCTTTCCTGAGGCCCCCCATATCCCGGCCACAGATAGTTTATCCATCAATTCGAATAATGCAAGGACGGGTCATTGATTCCTTGCCGGGACGGCGTTCAGAGGATGCGGATCATCCGTGTGTTGCCCAGGGTATTCGGCTTGACGCGGGCCAGGTCCAGGAATTCCGCCACGCCTTCGTCATGGGAGCGCAGGAGCTCCGAGTACACCTCGGGGTCCACGGCGGACTGGTCGGCCATCACTTCGAATCCGTGGCGCTTAAAGAAGTCCACCTCGAACGTCAGGCAGAAAACCCGGGCCACACCAAGGGCCCGGGCTTCCTCCAACAGCTTCTCCACCAGGACGTGCCCCACCCCCTTGCCCCGCCATTGCCCGGAGGCCGCGAGCGTGCGGATTTCGGCAAGGTCCTCCCACATGACGTGCAACGCCCCGCAGCCGATCACTTCGCCGTTACTGGACTCGGCGATCCTGAACTCCTGCAGGCTCTCGTAGTACGCCACAGTCTCCTTCGCCATCAGGATGCGTTCCTCAGCCAGGGGCGCCACGAGCTTCTTGATGGCCGGGACGTCGCTGGTGCGTGCAGGGCGGATGTGGAAGGAGTCAGTCACAAAGCCATCCTACGAGGTCGGGGTGGCCGGGAATTTAGAGGCCGAGTTCCGGCGGCAGCTCGGTCTCTTGGCCCAGGACGTTCCTGGCCAGGAACCACTCCACCACCTGGTACCAGACCTTGGCGTGCTGTGGCTTGAGGATCCAGTGGTTCTCGTCCGGGAAGTAGAGGAACCGGTGCGGCGTCTGCCCGTCGTCGTCCGCGGCCAGCCGGGACTTGGACAGCAGCTCATACCAGAGGCGCAGGCCCTCGCTGATGGGCACCCGGTAGTCCTTGTCGCCATGGATCACCAGCATGGGGGTGCTGATGTTTTCCGCGTGGAGATGCGGGGAGTTCTCCAGTGCCATCTCCTCGGTCATTTCCTTCAGCCAGTACTGCGAGGCATCCGTGGTGGGACCGAACTGGTCCAGGGCCCACAGGCTGGCGTGGGTCACCACGGCCTTGAACCGGTCCGTGTTGCCCGCAACCCAGTTGGCCATGTAGCCACCAAAAGACCCTCCCATGGCGGCGGTCCGCGCCGGGTCAATATCCGGGCGCTCCACGGCGGCGTCCGTGACGGCCATGAGATCGGTGAATGGCGCTTTCCCCCAGGAACCCCAGCCGCGCTGGATGTGCGATTGCCCATATCCGGTGGACAAGGCCGGGTCGGGGAGCAGGACGGCGTAGCCCTTGGCCGCCAGGAGCCAGGGGTTCCATCGCCAGGTCCAGGCGTTCCAGGAGCCCAGCGGACCGCCGTGGATCCAGAGCAGCAGCGGCGCCGGGGACCCGGCAGAGGCACCCTCCGGCAGCGCAAGGTATGCGGGGACGCGGGAACCGTCGGCAGCGGAGGCCGCGATGCGCTCCAGCCGTCCGGGACTGGCCGGGCGTTCGGCCGGAGCGGGCAGGCGCGTGGTTTCGCCGGTGGCCAGGTCGATGCGCACGGCCTCGGGTGGGAACGCATAGGAACTCCGGAGGGCGTACGCGTGGCGTCCCTCCGGAGAGATGGCGACGTCGGTGTACGCCGCGGAGTCCTGCGTCACCCTTGTGACGCCCACCTCGGCGGCAGCGGACGGAACGCTGACCCGAAAAACCGGCGACGCGCCGTCGTCGTCCGCCGTGACGAGGATGGCGGAGCCGTCCGGAAGCCAGGCTGCGGGCTTGGCCCAGCGGTCCCAGTCATGGGCGAGGGGCTGCAGGCCGGAAGCGTCGTCGACGGCGGCGTCACCGGACACGTCGAGCAGGTGCAGCTTGATCTCCGGCGCCTTGTGCGGGGTGGAGTCGGACTCGCTGACCACCACGAGCGTCCTGCCGTCAGGGCTGACGGGCCCCGGAAAGTAGCTCATGCCTTCGTGGTCCAGCAGGACCTTGAGGCTGCCCGAGGCCACATCCACGGCCACGAGGATGGATCGACTGTCAGCCTTGGCGAGGGACTTGGTGTAACTGCTGTAAATGGTCTTCCCGTCCGGGCTGACCACGGTTTCCGCCTCGCGCAGCCGGGGCCCGGCGTCGGGCGTGAGGTTGCGCAGGGCAAGGGGTGCGGTGGCGTCAACCGTGGCGGGCTTGCCAGGAGCCGTGTCCTCCCCCGGTTCGACGGCAAAGATGCGCGGCTGGGCCGGCCCCAGGTCCGCGTCCCAGTAGCGGACCGGGTATTCGCTGTGCAGGATGGCCGAGACCTTCTTGTCCTTCCGGGACTTGCGCCGCTCGGCGTCGTCGCCTTCGTCGGCGGATCCGGCCAGGACCTCTGCCGTCACAAAGGCTGCGTCGGCGTCCCTGGCCGTCATGATGCGGCTGATGCCGCCGGGCCGGCTGAGGACCACCCGGGCTTCGCCGCCGTCAGCGGGAAGCATCCAGAGCGCGTTGACCGGCTCCTCGTCCGGGCTGTCCGGGTCCGGCCGTGCGGACGTGAAGTACACGTCACCGTTGGCCGCGAAGGCGGCACCCGCTTCGCCCTTGGCGCTGCGGGTGATGCGGCGGGCGTGTTTTTGTCCTGCCGGGTCCAGCTCCCACAGCGCCGTGGCGAATTCGGTGCCCTTGCCGTTCAGGGTGCTGACGGTGGTGACCAGCCGCGAACCGTCGGGGCTCAGGGCAAGGCCGCTTACCCGTGGGATGGAGAGGTAGTGGTCGAGGTCGTGGAAGGGGGTCAGTGGTTGCTCATCCGGGATCACCGGTTCCAAGTTAGCCATGCCCCGATTCAACACGGTTTGTGCCGCTGATCACAATGCGAAAGCCCCGCCGCTCCGAGGGGAGCGGCGGGGCTTTGGCTGTGGAGGTTAGACGCTTGGGGCGATCTCCGGGATGCGCGGCTTGGCGTTGCCGGCGAAGGTGAACTTCGCGTCGTCGCCTTCGCCCTCGACATCCACCACGACGATGTCGCCGGGGTGGATCTCGCCGAAGAGGATCTTCTCGGAGAGCTGGTCCTCGATCTCGCGCTGGATGGTGCGGCGCAGCGGCCGGGCACCCATGGCGGGATCGTAGCCGCGGGTTGCCAGGAGCACCTTGGCGGCCTTGGTGAGCTCGATGCCCATGTCCTTGTCCTTGAGGCGCTTCTCCAGGCGGGTGACGAACAGGTCCACGATCTCGATGATCTCGTCCTGGGTCAGCTGCGGGAACACCACGACGTCGTCAACACGGTTCAGGAACTCGGGGCGGAAGTGCTGCTTGAGTTCCTCCGTGACCCGTGCACGCATGCGGTTGTAGCCGGTCTGCGTGTCGGTGCCGGACTGGAAGCCGGTGGCGACGCTCTTGGAGATGTCCCGGGTACCCAGGTTGGTGGTCATGATGATCACGGTGTTCTTGAAGTCCACCACGCGGCCCTGGGAGTCGGTCAGGCGGCCGTCTTCCAGGATCTGCAGCAGCGAGTTGAAGAGGTCCGCGTGGGCCTTTTCCACTTCGTCGAACAGCACCACGGAGAACGGACGGCGGCGGACCTTCTCGGTCAGCTGGCCACCCTCTTCGTAGCCCACGTAGCCCGGAGGGGCACCGAAGAGCCGCGAGACGGTGTGCTTCTCGGAGTACTCGGACATGTCCAGGGTGATGAGGGCGTCCTCTTCACCGAACAGGAACTCGGCGAGTGCCTTGGCGAGCTCGGTCTTGCCGACGCCGGTGGGGCCGGCAAAGATGAACGAGCCACCGGGGCGCTTGGGATCCTTGAGCCCTGCACGGGTGCGGCGGATGGCCTGGGAGAGCGCCTTGATGGCCTCGTCCTGGCCCACCACGCGCTTGTGCAGTTCGTCTTCCATCTTGAGCAGCCGCGAGGACTCTTCCTCGGTCAGCTTGAAGACGGGGATGCCGGTGGAGTTGGCCAGCACCTCGGCGATGAGGTCCTCATCCACCTCGGAGATGTCGTCCATGCCGCCGGACTTCCAGTGCCGTTCCTTCTCCGCGCGCTCGGAGATCATCTTCTGCTCCTTGTCACGGAGCGAAGCTGCACCTTCGAAGTCCTGGGCGTCGATGGCGGATTCCTTCTCCATCTTCAGCTTGGCGATGCGCTCGTCCATGGCTTTGAGCTCCGGCGGAGCGGTCATGCGGCGGATGCGCAACCGGGCGCCGGCCTCGTCGATCAGGTCGATCGCCTTGTCCGGCAGGAAGCGGTCCGAGATGTAGCGCTCGGCGAGGCTTGCGGCGGAGGCGAGGGCACCGTCGGTGATGGTGACGCGGTGGTGTGCCTCGTACCGGTCGCGCAGGCCCTTGAGGATCTCGATGGCGTGGGCCACGGAGGGTTCCTTGACCTGGATCGGCTGGAAGCGGCGCTCCAGCGCGGCATCCTTCTCAATGTGCTTGCGGTACTCGTCCAGCGTGGTGGCACCGATGGTCTGCAGCTCGCCGCGGGCCAGCATGGGCTTCAGGATCGAGGCCGCATCGATGGCGCCTTCGGCGGCACCGGCACCCACCAGGGTGTGGATCTCGTCGATGAACAGGATGATGTCGCCACGGGTGCGGATCTCCTTGAGGACCTTCTTGAGCCGCTCTTCGAAGTCGCCGCGGTAGCGGGAACCTGCCACCAGGGAGCCGAGGTCGAGTGTGTAAAGCTGCTTGTCGCGGATGGTCTCCGGGACATCGCCGCGCACGATCGCCTGGGCCAGGCCTTCGACGACGGCGGTCTTGCCGACGCCGGGCTCGCCAATGAGGACAGGGTTGTTCTTGGTGCGGCGGGAAAGGACCTGCATGACGCGTTCCATTTCCTGCTCGCGGCCGATGACGGGGTCCAGCTTGTTCTCGCGCGCAGCCTGGGTCAGGTTGCGGCCGAACTGGTCCAGGACGACGGAACCGGCGGGTGCGCCTTCGGGCTGTCCGCCACCGACGCCTGCGCCGGTGGTTTCCTTGCCCTGGTAGCCGGAGAGGAGCTGGATGACCTGCTGGCGGACCCGGTTGAGGTCTGCGCCGAGCTTGACCAGCACCTGGGCGGCGACGCCCTCACCCTCGCGGATGAGGCCGAGCAGGATGTGCTCCGTGCCGATGTAGTTGTGGCCCAACTGGAGGGCTTCGCGCAGCGAGAGCTCCAGTACCTTCTTGGCACGGGGGGTGAAGGGGATGTGGCCGGAAGGAGCCTGCTGGCCCTGTCCGATGATCTCCTGCACCTGCTCGCGAACGCCGTCGAGCGAAATGCTCAAGGACTCAAGAGCTTTAGCGGCAACACCCTCACCCTCATGGATCAGACCCAAGAGGATGTGTTCGGTACCGATGTAATTGTGGTTCAGCATGCGTGCCTCTTCTTGGGCAAGCACAACTACGCGACGGGCACGGTCCGTAAATCGCTCAAACATTTCGCCACACTCCTAGCTACGACGTACTTTGATGCTACGTGGCCGGTCCGGAGTTGTGGAGCGTGTTCGCCACAGGGGAAACATGGGTCTTGCCGGAATAATGCCGCGCCCCCTCCAAAGGACCTGGGACACCGGGCATCAGCGGTCAAAGGAGTACATCAAAGAACCCTTGTCCCCGGCCGGGTGTTGCGCCATTCTTGGCCATAACAGCGGGCCTGGCCGCTTCAACGGGAGCAACGAGGGCAGCGTGAACCAACAGGGAGGGCGGGAGATGCCGAAGGTGGACCTGGAACGCGTCAGGCGCCCGGCGGGGGTTGCACTCGCGGCGGGCGGGGTTTGGCTGATCGGCATCAGCCCGGTGCCGGGGGTATACCTTGAGCCCGACGCTGCGCGGCGGCTGGACATGCTCCGTAAAGGGCAGCGCTGGTGGGTGGCGGGACAACATGTCGCCGCGGCGGGAACCGCTGCCATGCCCGCGGCGTTTGCGCGGCTGGCCCTCGCCCTCCCGCCGGGAAGGAGCAGGGCACTCGCCGGCACAGCCGCGGTCGCACTTGCCGCCGGAGCGCCTCTGTTCGTCTCCGAGCTTGCAGTGCGAGCATCGGACCTGGAGCGCTTCGCGGCGCGCCGCTTCCCGGCATGGCCGTTCTACGCCTATGCGTGGCTGCATGTGCTCGCGCTCGGGTCCCTCTCCGGCGCCCTGGCAACCTTGCCGCACCGGAAAAAGGAAGCGGCAGCGGTTGGCCTTGCCAGTGTCGGATGTGCGGTAGTGCTGGCGAAAACAGGCGATATTCCGCCTTTCGTGTTCTATGTCACCGAGCAGTTTGCTGCCGGCAGCCTGCTGCGTCGTGAATCGCGCCGCGGCGAATCCCCGGGTGCGCTGCGGGAGTAATTCCGCCCATACCCTTATTACGTGCCGCAGACAAAAGCCCTGCCTCCCCAAGGCGGGAAGCAGGGCTTTTAGCCAGGTTGGCTCCGTAGCTAGGAATTTGCCTTTTGGTAGGCCTCCTGGATTTCAGCCTGAATTCGGCCGCGGCTGTTAACGGTGTAGCCGTTATCCCTTGCCCATTGCCGGATTTGCGCCGAATCGTGGCTGCGGCCGCCGGTGGGAGCCTTGGCCCGCTGGGCGGTGCGACCTCCGGTGGCCTTGCGTGCAGCGTTGATGAACCTCTCCAGTGAAGACCGAAGTTCAGCGGCATTGGCTGCCGACAGGTCAATCTCGTAGTTGACCCCATCGAGGCCGAACTTAACATTCTCGTCTGCGGATCCCCCATCCAGATCATCAACGAGGATGATGTTTACTTTCTGTGCCATTAAAAGTCTTCCTCTTGCTGGAAAGTTCGATTTTCAGAAAAGCAGGATGTTTCCCTAAAAAGTATGACTCTTATGTTGGCAACGCGTCAAAGCGCCTTTTGGTTCCCGGTGGATAAAGGCGGAAAGTCGGCGGGGATTTAATCTATTGCGATTCCGGCCGGGGGCCGTCGGCGGGCCGCGCCGGGATCGAATCCGCCTCGGCCTGGGCACGGGCCTCGGCCTGGCGCTCGGCCTTGTCCGCGTTGAAGATCGCCTTCATGGCAAACCAGAAAATCAGGCCCACCACCAGGGAGGGAAGAATGACGGCTACGTATTCCATGGTCAGTGCCCTTCGGGCTTCAGCAGCGGGAACAGGATGGTTTCGCGGATACCGGCTCCGGTGAACAGCATCACCAGCCGGTCGATGCCCAGGCCGATGCCGCCCATGGGCGGGGCGCCGTACTCAAGGGCGCGCAGGAAGTCCTCGTCCAGCTGCATGGCTTCGACGTCGCCGGCGGCCGCGTGTAGGGACTGCTCGGTGAGGCGTTCGCGCTGGATGACGGGGTCGATCAGCTCGGAAAACGCGGTGCCGCGTTCCATGCCGCCGATGATCAGGTCCCAGGCCTCGATCAGCCGGCCGTCCTCGCGGTGCGGGCGGGCCAGCGGCTGGGCCGAGGGCGGGTAGTCGTACACGAAGGTGGGGTTGAGCAGGGTGGGCTCCACGATTTCGCCGAAGAGCTCAACCACCAGCTTCTCGGCGTCCCACTTGGGATCAACCTTGACCTCGTGCTTGGCCGCGAGCTCGCGGAGCACGTCCACGGAGGTGTCCGGCGTAATGTCCTGCCCGACCGCCTCGGAAAGCCCCGGGTAGACGGGCAGCCAGGCCCAGTCGCCGTCGAGGTTGATCTCCCCCGCTTCGGTCTGCAGCACGCGTCCGGCCCCCACGGCGTCCGCGGCGTCAAGGATGATCTCCTTGATCCGTTCGGCCATGACGAACTGGTCAGCCCAGGCCTCGTAGCACTCAAGGGTGGTGAATTCGGGGCTGTGGGTGGAATCGACGCCCTCGTTGCGGAACACGCGGCCCATGTCGTAGACGCGGTCGATGCCGCCCACCACTGCCCGCTTGAGGTACAGCTCGGTGGCGATCCGGAGGGTCATCTTCTGGTCGAACGCGTTCATGTGGGTCTCGAACGGGCGTGCCAGGGCGCCGCCGTGGACCAGCTGCAGGATGGGCGTTTCCACTTCCACGTAGCGGTGGCGGAACAGCGTTTCGCGGATGGAGCGGGTGATGGCGGCCCGGGTGTAGACCATTTCGCGGGCTTCGTCACGGACCATCAGGTCCACGTAGCGCTGGCGGACGCGGGTTTCCTCGTTCAGGTCCGCGTGCAGGACGGGCAGCGGGCGGAGGGCCTTGGATGCCATGGACCAGGATTCGGCCATGACGGAGAGTTCGCCGCGGCGGGAGGAAATGACCTCGCCCTTGATGAACACATGGTCGCCCAGGTCCACCAGGGCTTTCCATTCCGCGAGGGCTTCCTCCCCCACGTTGGCCAGGCTCAGCATGGCCTGCAGGCGTGTGCCCTTGCCGTCGGTGCCGCCCTCCTGCAGGGTGGCGAAGCAGAGCTTGCCGGTGTTCCGGACGAAGACCACCCGGCCGGTGACGCCCACGGTGTCGCCGGTGGTGTCGTCCGCTTCGAGGTGGGCGTACTTTTCCCGGATCTCGGCGAGGGAATGCGTGCGTTCCACTCCCACGGGGTACGCCTCCGCGCCGCGCTCAAGAAGTTTGGCGCGCTTTTCCATGCGGATCCGCATCTGCTCGCTGGCGTCGAGGGGCTCCGGGGCGTTCTTGGGCGCGGGGGTGTTTTGGGAAGTCACAATCATCAAGTTTACCGGGATTTGGCCACGCGGACTTTCAGCTGGCCCGCAGGCTTGCCCCCTAGGATGGGCGGGTGAAAGAACGGGTACTTCCAACGCACGACGGCGGCAGGCTGGCTGTCTACAGCTACGGCACCGCGGATGCGCCGGGAGAACGGCGCGTCGTGGTGATCGGCGGCGCGTTCCTTACCGCCTCGATCTACCGCCCCTTCTCGGTGGAACTGGCGAAGGGGCTGGGCGAGGGCTGGGCGGTGGACGTGTACGACCGGCGCGGCCGGGGCAACTCCTCCGAGCAGCCGCCTGGCTACTCCATGGCCACCGAAATTTCGGATGTCCGGGCCGTGATGGATGCCACCGGTGCCCGGAACATTCTGGGCCACAGCCTGGGCGGGGCGGCGGCGCTCAACGCCGTCCAGGAGTTCACTGGCACCGGGTACGTGCCGGACAAACTCGCGGTGTACGACGCCGCGGTGAACATCGACGGCAGCATCGACACCGCCTGGCTGGACGGGTTCGAGGACGCCGTCAACAACGGCAGGGTTGGCCGCGCCCTGGCGTACATGAAGAAGGCCACCAGTCCCGGCTCCGTCATGGCACGGATCCCGGTTCCCGTGCTGGCCGGCCTGATGGCCGTGCTGTCCCGGACCAAGGTGAACACGTTGTTCCGCGAGGTGATGCCCAGCGGAGTGGGTGAGCTGCGTGCGGCCTTCGACGAAAAGGACCACGCGCGGGACTTCAGCGTGCTGCCGGCCGGCACGCATTTCATGGCCGGCGGGAAGAGCCCCGACTACTACAAGGTGACCGCGGAGCGGCTGCACGCAGCCGTTCCGGGCAGCACCCACCAGCTCTCACCCAGATGCTTCCACGGCTCCATTCCGGCGGCGGTCAAGGAGCTCGTGGCTGATGTCTCGGCGTACTTCGCCGGCGGTAATCCGGGCGGGCCGCCCCGCCCGGATTCCTCCGGAGCTATCCCCGTTCCCCGCGGCTGAAGCCTGCCAAGGCAGCCTCCCCCAGGTCCCGCCACACGGTCCGCGGCTTCGGTTCTTTGCTCCGGTCAGCCAGCCAGTCGCCCCAGACGGTGATGTCCTCCCCGCCCGCGGCGGCCACGGCGTCACAGGCGAAGCCGACGGCGGCCGTCCCGTCACGGAGCTGGACCGACCCGAGCAGCATTGGCTCGGGAAGGGCGGCCAGGAACGTCCCCAAGGCCGCGGGCGGCAGCAGCCACCGCTCCCCGGCCAGCTCTGCGCCGTCGTCGGACCGGTACACGCCGGGCTTCGGCGGCACCGTGTCCAGTGCCACCATCCGGTAGCGCGCAGCGGTGCGGACGGGCCCGTCCCAGAAGGCGCCGAGTTCCTCAAGCTCGCGGGCCAGCGGCTGGCCCTTGCGGTGCGCGCCCACCACCACCAGCGGCAGGGCCGTTGCGCCGGCGGCGACCGGCCAGGGAATGGGCGACGACGGCCGGGCGGCTCCTGCGGCTGCCTCCAGTCCTGCGGCACCAGGCGCCGCCCCGGCCGCGAAGAGTCCGGGCTGCGCTGGGGTGGTTTCCAGCCGGCGGGCGATGTCCGCCGCCACGGCGTCATCGAACGCCCGGCCCACCACCGTGACGCCGAACTGGGCGCCGTCCACCCCGCCGGCCGGGACAGCCACGGCACAAAGATCGAACAGGTTGCAGAAGTTCGTGTAGGCGCCCAGCAACGAGTTCACCCCCACCGGATCCGCGGCAACCTCTGCCAGGGTGGGGTGGAACGGCGCCGTCGGAACCAGGAGGGCATCGAAGCCCTGGAGGCGGCCCATGGCGGTGGCCTTCAATTCCTCCAGCCTGGCGGTGTCGGCGACGTACCGGGAGGCGGACACCGTGCCGGCGGCACGGATGATGCCTTCCACGGTGGGATCGATGCCTGCACGGCCGCCCGTGCCGGCGTCGTGCTTTGCCAGGAAGTCCCCCACTGCAGCGTGGCGTTCGGCCACCAGCGCTCCGTCGTAGAGCAGCCGTGCTGCCTGGAGGAACGCGTCGAACTCGATCGCTTCGGCATCCACCCCGCTGGACCGCAGGCGGTCCACCTGCCGCTGGAATTCCGCAGCCCACTCAGGCGGCAGGGCCGGGAGGCTCGCGGGGTAGGCCACCCGGGGCCGGGACGGCGCTGCGAGCTTTGTGTCCGCGGGCCACGCCCGGGCACCGCCGGCCATGATGCCCATGGCGAGCTCGGCCGTGGCCAGGTCCCGGGCGAAAATCGTGACGGCGTCCCAGGACCGGCAGGCCGGCACCACCCCTGCCGTGGAGACCACGTTCAGCGTTGCCTTGATGCCCACGATGCCCTGCAACCCGGCGGGAACCCGGCCGGATCCTGCCGTGTCGGTGCCGATGGCGATGTCCACCAGTCCCAGCGCCACGGCCACGGCGGACCCGGAGCTGGACCCGCCGGAGATCCGGTCCGGCCGGCGGGAGTCCCGGACGGCGCCGTAGGGGCTGCGCGTTCCCACCAGGCCGGTGGCGAACTGGTCAAGGTTGGTGGCGCCGAGGACCAGGGCACCGGCGGCGCGGAGCCGCGCCACGGCTTCGGCATCCTGCTCCGGCACGTAGGCGAAGCCGGGGCAGGCCGCCGTGGTGGGGATCCCGGCCACGTCAACGTTGTTCTTGACGGCCAGCACCAGTCCGGCCAGCGGCAGGTGCGCACCCCGGGCAACGGCGGCGTCGATGGTTGCCGCTTCGGCCAGGACGTCCTCGCGGCCGCGTAGCGTTATCCAGATTTCCGGGCGGTCCACGGCGTCAACCGCGGCCAGTGCTGCTTCGGCGCGCCGCGTGGCGGCGCCTGCGGGTGCCGGGTTCATACCGTGGCCCCTTCCAGTTCCAGGTCCTCCACCTCGAGCAGCGCAAGGTCGCTGCCGCCGAGGACAACCACTGCCTCCCCGGCAACCACCTGCGAACCCGCCGTGGGCAGGACACGGAGCACCACACCGTCGCACGGCGCCTCCAGGACTGTCTCCATTTTCATGGCCTCCAGTGAGACCAGCGGCTGGCCCTTCGCCACCCGGTCGCCCTCGGCCACATCCACCTTCCAGACGCTCGCGGCGAACGGGGCGGAGACCAGGGACCCGCCGTCCGGAACCACCACGTCATCTGCTGCGGGGGCGGCGACGGCGGCGAGCGCGTCGGCACGGTCGAACTCGCCGGCGTCAGCCCATGCCTGCCGTTCCACAGCGAAAGCCGCACCCTGCTTGTCCCGGAACGCCTCGATGGACGCGCGGTTTTCGGCCAGGAACTGTTCGTGCTCAGCGAGCGAGAACGTGCCGTCCTCGATCTCCACGCCGCGGCCGCGGCCGGCCGCCATGTCGGCGCGCAGGTCCAGGAGTTCCTCCGGGCTGACGGGGTACCAGGAAATCCGGTCGAAGAAACGGAGCAACCAAGGCGATCCGGGTTCGAACGGAGCGGAATCGGCGTACCGGGACCACACCTGGGTGGTGCGGCCCACGAACTGGTAGCCCCCGGGGCCCTCCATCCCGTAAATGCACATGTACGCGCCGCCGATGCCCACCGCGTTCTCCGGGGTCCAGGTGCGCGCCGGGTTGTACTTGGTGGTGACCAGGCGGTGCCGCGGATCCAGCGGCGTGGCCACAGGCGCACCCAGGTACACGTCGCCCAGGCCCAGGACCAGGTATTCGGCATTGAAGACGGTGTCGAAGACCTCGTTGACGGAGTCCAGGCCGTTGATCCGGCGGATGAACTCGATGTTCCACGGGCACCACGGTGCATCATCCCGGACGCCGGCCATATAGCGTTCGATCGCCTCACGGGTGGCGGGGTCGTCCCAGGACAGCGGCAGCCGGACGGTGCGGCTGGGAACCACCAGCTCGGAGCTCGCCGGCAGGGCTGCCTCGACCTCCTGGACCAGGCCCAGCAGCCGGCGGGTGGACAGGGCGGACGGGTCCACCTTGATCTGCAGCGAGCGGATTCCCGGGGTCAGGTCAACGATGCCGGGCACCCGGAGCGCTTCGATGTGCTGGTGCAGGGCGTGGACCCGGGCACGCAGGCCCAGGTCGAGCACCATCTCGCCGTATTCCACCAGCAGGTTGTCATCGCCGGAGCGGCGGTACGTGACCGCGGGCCGGCCGGAACCTTCCGGCACCCGGCCCAGGACGCCGTCGTCGCCATCTCCGCGGACCGGCCCCGGCGTTGCCGCTGCCGCTGCCGGAAGCTTCAGGGCGGCACTGCCGGACCAGCCGGCGTCGCCCGGGAGGACCAGCTGGCGGCCGGGTCCCAAGTCCGCGGCCGACGGCGCCTGGCTGGCTTTGATGGGCACGAACCGGACCTTGTCCCCCGGACGGAGCTGGCCGAGCTTCCAGCGCTCGGCCGTCACGACGGTGACGGGGCAGACGAACCCGCCCAGGCTGGGCCCGTCCGGGCCAAGCAGGATGGGGGTATCGCCGGTAAAGTCCAGGGCGCCCACCGAGTAGGCGGTGTCGTGGATGTTGGACGGGTGCAGGCCTGCCTCGCCGCCGTCGGTCCGTGCCCAGCGGGGTTTGGGGCCGATGAGACGGACGCCGGTGCGGGCGGAATTGAAGTGCACCTCATACTCCGCGGCATACAGGTCATCGATGTCTTCGCGCTGGAAGAACTCGGGGGCGCCGTGCGGCCCCTCGGCCACGGCCAGTTCCCAGGTGGACACGAGGACGGGGCGGCTGTCGGCGGGCACCGCTGCAGCCTGGCCTGCGGCCGGTACCCCATCCACCGTGACCGCGCGGAGTACGTCGCCGGCGCGCAGAACCCGTCCGGCGTGGCCGCCGAACTGGCCCAGGGTAAAGGTTGACGCGCTGCCCAGGTAGGCGGGAATGTCCAGGCCGCCCTGGAACAGGATGTAGCCGCGCAGGCCCTTGCCGGTGGCCGTGCCGACGTCGAGCGTTCCGCCTGCCGGGACGGTCACGGGGGTCCAGGCGGGCACCTCCACGCCGTCAACGGTCACTGTGACCTCCGCGCCGGTGACGCAGACGGTGGTGGCATGCGTGAACACCAGGCTGGGTCCAGTCATGGTGAATTCCAGGCCCGGGACCCCTTCGGGGTTGCCCAGCGCAGTGTTGCCCAGGCGGAAGGAGAGGTCATCCATGGGGCCGCTGGGCGGAACGCCGATCTGCCAGAGCCCGGTGCGTCCCGGCCAGTCCTGCACGCTGGTCTGCAGCCCGGGTCGTTCCACGGTGATCCGCGGTTCGGGGTCTCCCACGTTGTCCAGGGTGCTGGTGGAGTGCCGGACGGCGCGGACCACGTTCATGCCGCTCACGGCGCGGAGCAACCCTAAGTTGGTCTCGATGCCATCGATCCGGGTGTTGCCCAGCGCAACGGCGAGGCGGTCGAAGGCCTCGGTGCGGCTTGCGCCGGAGGTGATGATTTTGCCCAGGAGGGGATCGTAGTTGGTGGAGACGTCGGTGCCGGTCTCCACCCAGGCATCCACGCGCGCTTCCTCCGGCCCCGGGTAGGCGGCGCTGGTGACGGTTCCGGCGCTGGGCTGGAAGCCGCGTGCCGGGTCTTCTGCGTAAACGCGGGCCTCCACCGCGTGCCCGGATACCGGCAACGCATCGGGCACGTCCGCCAACACCGTGTGGGCTTCGGCGCCGGCCTGGGCGAGGCGGAGCATCCATTCCACCAGGTCCACCCCCGTGACGGACTCGGTGACGGGGTGCTCCACCTGGAGCCGGGCGTTGACTTCCAGGAAGGAGGCTTCCTTGCGGGCGGAGTCGTAGACGAACTCGACTGTGCCGGCGGAGCGGTAGTTAAGGGAGGCGCAGAGGGCGCGGGAGCTGCGGTGCAGTTCCTCGCGCAGATCGACGGGCAGGTCCGGAGCGGGAGCCTCCTCGAGGACTTTCTGGTGGCGGCGCTGGAGGGAGCAGTCCCGGTCGCCCAGGCTGACCACCCGGCCTTCGCCGTCGCCAAAGACCTGGACCTCCACGTGGCGGGCGTTCTCCACATACCGTTCGGCGAAGACCCCTGCGGTGCCGAAGCTGGCACCGGCAAGCCGGGCGACGCGAGGGAAGCTGTCCACGAGCTCGGCCTCCGTGCGGCAGACCGTCATGCCGATCCCGCCGCCACCGCCGGTGGCCTTGAGCATCAGCGGGAACCCAATGGTTGCGGAGGCCGCGACGGCGGCGTCCACGTCGTCAAGCAGGCCGGAACCGGCGATCATGGGTACCCCGGCCGCCCGTGCGGCGTCGCGCGCGGTGTGCTTGGTTCCGAAGATCCGCAGCTGTTCGGGGGTGGGGCCAACAAAGGCGAGACCTGCGGCTTCCACGGCCTCGGCGAAGGCCGCGTCCTCGGACAGGAAGCCGTAACCAGGGTGGATGGCGCCGGCGCCGGTTTCCTTTGCCGCGGCCAGGATCGCCTCCACCCGGAGGTAGGACTCCTTGGCGGGCGCTGGCCCCAGCAGCACAGCCTCGTCGGCGAGCCGGACGTGCTTGGCGCCGCGGTCGGCCTCGGAGAAGACGGCGATGGTGCGCAGCCCCAGTTTCCTGGCAGATTCGATGATGCGGCACGCGATTTCGCCGCGGTTGGCGATCAGGAGGGTGTCGAAGAGTTTTGTGGTGGTCACAGTGCAGCCTCCGGCCGGGTGACGATCATGCGGACGGGCGTGGGGTTGAAGCCGTTGCACGGGTTGTTGATTTGCGGGCAGTTGGAGACGAGCACCAGGGTGTCCACCTCCGCCTTCAGCGCAACGCGCTTGCCGGGGGCGGACAGTCCGTCCACGATCCCCAGGGCGCCGTCCGGGTCCACCGGGACGTTCATGAACCAGTTGATGTTGGACACCAGGTCCCGTTTGCCCAGGCCCCAGCGGGAGCCCTCGATCAGGAAGTTCTCCACGCAGGCGTGCTGTTCGCGGGTGTGCTGGCCGTAGCGCAGGGTGTTGGATTCCTGCGAGCAGGCGCCGCCAATGGTGTCGTGCACGCCCACTTCGTCCGCAACAACGGTCATCAGGGCAGCACCGGTGTCGGCGCGCAGGACCGAACCGGTGGTGAGGACGATGGACTGCTGTGCGGCGATGGTGGCTGCCGCCGAGTAGCGCACGGTGGTGTCCCCGGCTGCGTAGAGCAGGCAGTCAACGGCCTGGTTGCCTTCCAGGTCCACGATGGTCAGCACGTCGCCGGCTGCCACCACTGCCGACCAGGGGCCGCGGGCTTCGACAAATTCGTCCAGGATCAGGGTGCCGGGGGCAAGTGCCGTGCCTGCAGCGTCCGGGCGGGTCTCAATGGCGGTGTTCATCGGGCGTTCCTTGCGGTGAGATCGTGTTCGGTATTGAGCAGGGCCTGCAGGTGTTCCGGGGCCAGTGGGCCAACCAGGCGGCCGGCTTCGAGTTCGCGAAGGTCCTGCGGCGCGTGCCAGGCAAGGATGTCCACGGCAGTTCCGGTGAACTCCCGGCGGGGGTCCAGCGGGTGCGCTGTGTTGGCCAGGACCAGGACGGCGTCCAGGTGGAGAAGGAGTTCGACGGCGGCACCGGGGCCTGCGCTGCCGGTGAAGGTGATGCTGCCGGCCGGGTCAACGGTGATGCCCTTGAAGAAGGACAGCGACGGAGCGACGTCCCGCGGACCCATCCCGTTCTTCAGGGCGCCCAGCGTGAGCAGTTCGCGCGCCGCCGGAGATGCGCTGTGGACTGTTCCCGCACCGTATTTCGCGGTGTTGCCGGTGAGCGTGGTGGCGCCCGTCAGGGCATCATGCCGGGCGGAGGTATCGGCCACGATGGTGGCCATCAGCCGGCCGGCGTCGGACAGCAGCGGGTGCCCGGCAGCGGGATAGGCCTGCCACGGGACCTTGACGGTGTCGGCGACATTCAGTCGTTCGTGGGTGGCACCAGTCCGGTACAGGAGCGCGTGGACGCAGCCGTCGCCGGCGGTATCCGTGAGCCGGATCCGGGTGCCGCGGGCCAATGCCATGGTGGTGTAGCGGCCAAAGGCGAGGGACTCCGCCCAGGTGGGGGACGCGTCGTCGGGCATTCCGGACAGGAGGCGCCCTGGCGCGGAGGCGGCCGGGACGAAGCGCATGGTTTCGGCGGTCTTGCCGTGCTGGTCCCTGGCGTGGGCGCGGGCGCCGGCCGTGGTGGCGGTGCCGGCGGCGGCCGTTTCGATGGTCTGTGTCATGGTCGAGGTCCTGGTTGTTGTCGGGAACGATGGGAATTTAGGGCTCAGGCCTTGGTGGCTGCGAGGTTCCTGCGCCGGACCCAGACGCCCAGGAGGAGGACGGCGGCGACCATGAGCGGTGCGGACCACAGGAGCAGCCCGTTGTCGCCGGAGGGGTCGTACACCTCGGGCCGGGGCCAGGCGAGGTTGACCACCATGAGGCCTCCGTAGAGGACGGCGAGGATGTTGACCGGCAGGCCCCAACGGCCCAGGGAGAACAGGCCGGCAGGCATGGTCTGGCCCACCCGCGCCCAGTCACCGCGGAGGCGGTTGATCAGCTGCGGGACGGTGACCAGGAGGTAGGCGATGTAAACCATCACGATGCAGACGCTGCACAGGGTGGTGAAGAGGGCAGCGTTGCCGACGTTGATGGCCAGCACGGCAACTGCCAGCGCGCCGATCACGATCGAGGGCCACATGGGCGTCCCGCGGGTGGGGTGAACGGAGGAGAGCAAGGCCGACGCCGGGAGCTTGCCGTCGCGGGCCATCGAGAATACGAGCCGGGAACCGGCGGTCTGGATTGCCAAGGTGCAGACGAAGATGGCAATGGCAACGTCAACCAGCAGGACCTTTCCCCAGAAGGTTCCCAGGACAGCGGTGAGGACGTAGGGCAGGCCTTCGGTGGCGAGGCGGCCGTCGTCGAGGCTGGGGGCGGCCATCAGGGCGGTGATGATCATCAGGGCGCCGCCAATGCCGGAGATGAGCAGGGCGGAGAGAATGGTCCGCGGTGCGGTGCGGCGCGGGTCCTTGGTTTCCTCGGAGAGCTCCCCGGCGGAGTTGAAGCCCACCATGACGTAGGCGGCCATGAGCCCCGAGACCAGGAAGGCTCCCACGGCGCCGAGGTCCGAGCCCTCAAGGACGGTGGTGTCCGCCACCACGTCCGGACCGCGCTGGGCGGCGCTGATGAGGGCGAGGATCACGGCTGCGACGCCGACGATTTCGCAGGTGACACCGACGGAGTTCACGTGCGCCATGAGCTTGACGCCCAGGGAGTTGATGATGGTGGTGGCCACCAGCAGGACGGCACCCAGGATCACCGCGTTGGATGCCCCGGTGACGGTGTTGAGGGCGGGGTCACCACCCACCACCTGGAATCCGTCCCACAGCTGGGGCAGGACCACCTGGAGGGCGATGGCTGCGGCTGCCGCGGTGACCACCTGCGCGATGGCCATGAACCAGCCGGCAAACCAGCCCACGGCCTCCCCGCCGACGCGGCGCGCCCACTGGTAAACGGCTCCGGAGAGCGGGTAGCGGGCGGCGAGTTCGGCAAAATTGAGGGCCACGAGCAGCTGGCCCACCAGCACTACCGGCCAGGTCCAGAAGAACGCGGGACCAGCGAAGGAGTAGCCGAAGGCGAAGAGCTGGAAGATGGTGGTGAGGATGGAGACGAAGGAGAAACCGGCGGCAAAGGAAGCGTAGCGGCCGAGCTTTCGGTGCAGGGTGGGCTGGTAGCCAAGGGACGTCAGGTCTGCATCGTCCTGGTGGACGGTGGGAAGAACGGTGGATGTCATGGGAATCTCCGGGGCTGGAAAGGGATCTTGGGGGCGAAGCCTTCCGGCAGTGCAGCGCTCGGCCGAAGGCTGCGGATTACCGGTCACTTGATAGTTTTCCAGCGCGATGTCCCCAAACAGTTTCCCCTCTGTAAAAGGCGGATAGACATCTTGTTTCGGGGATATTTCCATCCCCTCACCGTTCCCGCAGGGCACCTTCGAGCCCGCTCTGCGGTGCAAGAATGAGTCGGTGACTTACGCCGGACCGGGACGCCCCCGCCACCAACAGCCATCACGGCCAGGCGCCACCGCCCGCGACGAAATCCTCGATGCCGCGGCGGAACTGTTCACCACCCAGGGTTTCGCCAGCACCTCCACCCGGTCCATCGCGGACGCGGTCGGGATCCGGCAGTCATCGCTCTACCACCACTTCAAGACCAAGGACGACATCCTTGAGGACCTGCTCGAGGGAACGGTGTCCGGCGGCCTGGAGTTTGCCCGGGCCGTGGCCGCGCTGCCCGCCGGCAGCACAGGGACCGAAAGCCCGGCCGGGAGCCGGCTGCACGCCGTCGCACTGTATGACGGCACGCAACTGTGCAGCGCACGGTGGAACCTCGGCGTCCTCTACCACCTGCCCGAGGTCCGGAGCACGCGTTTTGCCCGGTTCCTGGCCGACCGGCAGGAACTGCGGCGGCTCTACGGGGAACTTGGCAGCGGCCTGTCTGCCACCGCCTCCGGGCCGGACGGCGGCGACTTCACCTTCCGCCTGGTCGAATCGCTGATCTACCTCCGCGCAGACGGTGCGGCAAACACAGAATCGGCCCTGCAGGCGGCGGATGCCGGGCTCATCCTTTGTGGACTCGGCGCGGAACTCCCGGCCATCCGCGCAGCCAGCAGGGAGCTGATCGGACGGCTCGCCTGAGCCTGGCCGCACCGGCCAGTGATGCCCGCACCCGGCTTGCTCGGCTAGGCTCGGAACATGACGCGAGAGAACATCAGGACCCCCGACGGCGGCACTGTGGAGCTCTTCTCCACCGGCGCGGAACTCGCTTCGGCTGGTTCGGGCGTGGTGGTGGTGCCGCCCTCCATGGTGACGGCTGCGGACTACACCAAATTTGCCCAGAAACTGAGCGCCGCCCTGGGCCGGCCGGTGCACACGTTCAACCGCCGCGGCCGCGGCTCATCGTCCCCGCAGCCCGAGGACTACACGCTGGACGTGGACATCCGGGACCTGGACACCGTCATGAAGCACACCGCCAGCACTGACGTCTTCGGCCACAGCTTCGGCGGAGCGGTTGCCCTGCACGCGGCACGGACGCTGCCGGTGGAACGGCTGGCCGTCTACGACCCCGCCGTCTCGGTGAACGGCAGCGTCACGGCCAGCTGGATCGTGGAGTACGAACGCGCCGTTGCTGCCGGAGACGACGACCGGGCCCTCGCGGTGATCCAGCGCGGCCTTGAGGCCGGCGGCACGTTCTCCTCGCGCATGCCGCTGTCCATGCTGACGCTGGCCAACAAGCTGACAGCGGGCACCACGGAGGGCAAGCAGCAACGCGAACTGATGCGCACCGGTGTCCGCGAGATCAAGGCCATCATCGCCGCAGACATGCCGGCCGAACCGTTCCAGGCGCTCCCCCTGGAGACGCTGATTGTGGTGGGCGAAAAGAGCCCGGCCTACTTCGGCATCGCGTGCGGCCAGATTCACGACGTCCTCTCCGGCTCCAGCTACACCATCCTGCCCGGCTTCGGCCACGACGGCGCCATCAAGGCCCCCGACAAGCTGATCAAGGAACTGAGCGACTTCTTCGCCGGTTGATCCCGGCCCGGTTGGGCTAGTGGGCGCCGTGGCCCGGTCCGGCGCCTTCGGTCTTGCGCATCATGGCGGACAGCACGACGGCGGCAAGGGCTATGACGGTTGCCGTCAGGAAGGCGGCGCTCATCCCGGCGACGAGCCCCGACGTCGCACTCACCACGGCGAAGATGGACACGAGCAGCGCCGTCCCGGCGGCGCCGGCCACCTGCTGGGTGGTGCTCATGATCGCGGAGCCGTGCGAGTAGAGGTGCGGTGGCAGCGGGTTCAGGCCGGTGGTGAAGGCCGGGGTGAACAGCAGGGCCAGGCCGAAACTCAGCCCGACGTGCAGGGTGATGATCCACCACACCGCCGTGCCGGCGTCGAGCATTGAAAACTGCCAGAGCGTCACCACCATCAGGATGGATCCCGTCACGGTGAGCGGCAACGGGCCCACCCTGTCGAACGCGCGGCCGATCACCGGGCCGAGCAGCCCCATGGCCAGGCCGCCGGGGAGCAGCGCGAGTCCGGTTTCCAGCGAGCCCAGGCCCCGGACTTCCTGCAGGTAGAGCGGCAGCAGGATGACCCCGCCGAACAATGCCATCATGGCCACCACCATCAGCAGGACCGAGACGGTGAACATCCGGAATTTGAACGCACGCAAGTCCAGCAGCGGCGCAGCGGCCTTCTGCAGGCGGACCTGGCGGAGGATGAAAACCGCGAGGGCGGCCACGCCGATGACCAGGGCGGCGATGGCTGCGGCGCCGGGACCGGACTGGCCGCCGTGGCCGCCGCCGATTTGGCTGAGTCCGTACACAAGGCCGCCGAACGCGGGGACCGTGAGGAGCACGGAGGAGAAGTCCAGCTTGGTCTTCTCCGCCTCACCCACGTTGGTGAGGAATTTTGCGCCGATGGCCAGGGCCGCCAGCGCCACCGGCAACACGAACATGAACATGAAGCGCCAGGTGAAGTGTTCGAGGATCAGCCCGGAAACAGTGGGGCCCATGGCCGGGGCGACCGAGATGGCGATGCTGACGTTGCCCATGACCGCGCCGCGCCTGGCCAGCGGGACCAGGGTGAGGATGGTGGTCATCAGCAGCGGGAGCATGATGGCCGTGCCGCCTGCCTGGACGATGCGTGCCAGCAGGAGGACTTCGAATCCGGGGGCCACGGCGGCAAGTGCGGTGCCGCCGGCAAACAATCCCATGGCCAGCATGAAAACGGCCCGGGTGGACAGGCTTTGCAGGATGAAACCGGTGGTGGGGATGACCACGGCCATGGTGAGCATGAACCCGGTGGAGAGCCACTGGACGGTGGGTGCGTCCACGCGGAGGTCCACCATGAGCCGCTGCAGGGCGACGTTCATGATGGTCTCGTTGAGGATCACCACGAACGTCGCCACCAGCAGCGTGCTGATGATGGTCACTGACTCCCGGGACATCTTCTCCGGCGCAGCGGGCCCGGTGCCCGTGCGGGGTTCCGCGACGGTTCCTGCGGCGGGAACGGACTGGCCGCCGGCGTTGGGAGAGACTTCGGTAGACATGGGTGTTCCCTCAGGGGTTCTTGAAAGTGATGGGCGGTCGGCGCCGCTGCAGATGCCAACACTCTACCCGCTGGAGTAATTCCCCGGCACGGGAATTCCCCTAAACCCTGAGGGAACAGTTGGGGCTTTAGGCTGTCTGGCCCGCGTGCCGGCCTTCCGAGATCTCCTCCACCAGCTTGCTGTTGAATGCCGGGAGGTCATCCGGGTTGCGGCTGGTCACCAGGCCTTGGTCCACCACAACTTCCTGGTCCGACCAGTTGGCGCCGGCGTTCTTCAGGTCCGTCTCAAGGGTGAAGTAGGACGTGACGTTCCGGCCCTTGATGACTCCTGCATCAATCAGCAGCCACGGCCCGTGGCAGATGGACGCCACCGGCTTGTGCTGTTCAAAGAAGCTGCGCGTGAAGGCCCGGGCGTCCTTGTCCACCCGCAGGTGGTCCGCGTTGACAACCCCGCCGGGAAGGACCAGCGCGTCATAATCGGAGGGATTTGCCTCCGCCACCGTGAGGTCGACGTCGAAGGTATCGCCCTTGTCCGTGCCGTTGTAGCCCTGCAGCTTGCCGCTCTTGGGCGCCAAAAGGGTGGGCTCGCCGCCGGCGTCCTTCACGGCCTGCCAGGGACTGGTGAGCTCCACCTGCTCCACGCCGTCAGTCAGCAGGAATGCGACCTTCTTGCCTGCGATGTTGTGCTCCGACATAGCTCCTCCTTGCCTGAGGCGGACCATGCACCACTGCGGTGCCCGGATCCGCTTCCAGAGTTGAATTCCTGACAACTTCCACCCTAGGAAAGGTGAAAGTGATAAGCAAGCTGACTATATTGGAATCCACGTGACGCCGTGGTGGCGGTTCCTTCCCGGGACCTTCGACTCTGGCGGTGCGGCTGTATGCGGGATTGGGGTACAGACAGGACCCGGTTTCCGGCAGTAAGGTTTCACCTACGCGCAGTGCTCTCGTAGCCGCAGCGGCCACCCCACGGGCCACTTCGGACTGGTGCAAGGAGGCCCCGATGACAGTAGAGCGAATGTTCCAAGGCGTCCCCTCGGACCCGGACCCGTGGATGTCCGGCGACACTCCCGAGGACGTCCGGCAGTTCGCCATCGAATCGCTCCGGTGGCAGGCGCAGGAGATTATCGATGAGGTGCTCTGCAGCAAGGATCCGCGGGAAGAGTGGGTGCGGGACCGGCTCCGCGGGTGCGTGGCCAGGAATCCCGGGCGCCCGGAGCGCGCGCTCCTCGAACAGCTCATGAACAGCCCGGACAGGCCGGGCTGGTAGCCCGGGCCATGTGACGCCGGGCTGCAAGCCGCCGGCGCTCAGGAACTCAACGGCATGTTGTCGATCAGGCGGACCGGGCCCACCTTGGCCGCGATGAGGGCCAGGGCGTCGCCGCTGAACGGGGTCTCCCTGCAGTTTTCCGCCAACGGCTCAAGCGTGCCGGGGTCCACCACGTCGAAGTAGTCCAGTTCCACCAGCGGCTGGGACTCCACCAGGGCCAGCGCCGATTCCAGGTCCAGCGGTTCGTGGGCATTTGCGCGCTGTTCCAGCAGCCGCAGTGCCCGGGACAGGACCAACGCGGCTTCCCGCTCGCCCGCGGACAGGAAGCGGTTGCGGCTGGACAACGCCAGCCCGTCCGCAGACCTCACCGTGGGCACACCAACGATCTCCACCGGGAAGTTCAGGTCCGCCGCCATCCGCCGCACCAAGGCCAGCTGCTGGGCGTCTTTCTGTCCAAAGTACGCCCGGTACGCCGGCAGTCCGCCGGGCAAAGCCGGGTTCGCGGACCCGGCCGGAAGACCGGCAGCGGGCATGCCGTAATGCAGCAGCTTCGCCACCACGGTCAGCGCGCCGTCGAAATGGCCCGGACGCGACGCACCCTCCCACTTTTCGCCAAGGCGGCCGGAGGTGATCCGAACCAGGGGTTCCCCGTTTGGATAGACCTCCTCCACGGATGGCGCGAAGGCCAGGTCCACGCCCTGTTCCTCCAGCAGGGCAAGGTCCGCCTCAAGCGTCCGCGGGTAGCGGTCCAGGTCCCCGGCGTCGCCAAACTGCAGGGGGTTGACGAAGATGCTCGCCACCACCACGTCGTTCTGCTCGACGGCGGTGCGCGCCAGCGCGGCATGGCCGTCATGGAGTGCGCCCATGGTGGGTACCAGCCCCTGAAAGAGACCCTTCTTGGCGCCAAGGAGCCTGGCGCTCTCGGCGTGCAGGCCTGCGACGGTGGTGACGAGTTGAATGGACATTCAGTCTTCCTTCGGGTCGAGGGCCTCGCGCAGCCCCTTCAGCTGGTCGGGTTTGAGCAGTCCGCGGCCCTCTGCCCGCAGGGCTGTGGCCCGGGCCATCGCCAGGTAGGCTTCCAGCACGTCACCGTGCCCGCCGCCGTCGAACTCCCGCAGCGCTTCCGCGTGGGCACGGACCGTTCCCACGTCACCGCGGGCCACGGGGCCGGTCAGTGCGGATTCCCCGGAGGCCAGCGCGTTTTCCAGCGTTGCCCGCAGGAGCGGGCCGAGCATGCGCTCCGGCAGCTCCACCCCCACCTCGCGCAGCAACTGGGATGCCTGGGCAACCAGGGTGACCAGGTGGTTGGAACCATGGGCCAAGGCGGCGTGGTAGAGGGTCCTGTCCGCTTCGGCGATGGCCACCGGCTCCGCCCCCATCTCCACCACCAGGGCCTGGGCGATCGGCAGCATGGCGGCATCTGCGGTCACGCCAAAGGTGCAGTCCAGGAGCCGGGTAAGGTCCAGGCTCATGCCCGTGAACGTCATGGCCGGATGCAGGGCCAGCGGCACGGCACCGGCGGACCGCACCGGGTGCAGCACGCCCACGCCGAACCGGCCGGAGGTGTGGGCCACCAGCTGGCCGGGCTGCCAGGCGCCGAGCTTCGCCAGTCCCTCCACGAGGCCCGGCAGGGCGTCGTCGGGCACGGCCAGCAGCACCAGCTCGGCGCGCTCCACGATGTCCTGCACCTCCAGGATGGGAACGCCCGGCAGCAGGGCCTCAGCCCGTTCCCGGCTTGCGTCCGAGACCGCCGAGACCCCGACGACGGCGTGCTCTGCTGCGCGCAGGGCCGCGCCCAGCACGGCCCCCACCTTTCCGGCGCCGATGATTCCGACGCCGAGGCGTCCGGGTTTAGCCATGCTGCTGGCCCTCCTTTTGGTAAGGGGTGCTGGTGGTCATAGGTCCCGCGGCCGGGGCAACCTGCTGGAGCCACTGTTCCGTGGTTTGCCGTTTCCGGGCCAGCCGGGCACGCGCAGACTGGTCGTTGAAGAGCTGCCGGGCCTCATCCAGACCCGCCTGGGCCAGCCGCGGGGCGACGGGTCCGGCGGTGGTGTGCAGCACCAGGTCCGCCACCCGGAACCGCCGCGCCACGGGCCCCTGCTGCAGGGCCAGCGACTGCGTCCGCTGATGGGGAACCACCACCAGCTCACGCCACCACCGCCCGGAGCGGATCAACAGGGCCGTGTCCGTGGCGGCAAAGCCGTTGCGGCGCCACGCAAAGGGTGCCAGCAGCCAGGCCCGCCGCGGCGTGGTGATGAACCCGCCGTCGGAATCCCTGCCGTTCAAACCGGCTGCAAAGACGGCCGCGGGCTGGTCAGTACCGGGGTCCGGCAGCACCAGGGAGAGCATGGCCAGGACGTCGGGAAGTTTACCCACCGGCAGGAGGATGGTCCGGGTATTGCCCTCGACGGCGTTGCCGGACTGCCCGTAACCGGCCACGTTCACCTGCATCCGGTACCAGCCGAACGGGCGCCACAGCGGGGACTGGGCCACTTTTACCGCCTGGATCCGGCCGGGCGGAAGGGTCTGCGCCTGGGTGTCCAGCAGCCCGTACCTCAGCCGGATGCCGTCCGGCGAGACTGCCGCCGTGAAGTTGTAGCCCCTGTTGAAGAAATTCCAGTAGCCGGCCGCCAGGCCCAGCACCGCCGGCACCAGGTAGAAGTAGAAGGCGCGGTTGTCCGTCACCGCGGACAGCACCACGGAGGCGGCGCCGCCCACCACCACGAAAAAGCTCTGCTCACTCAGCAGCAGCGAACCGAGCAGGCGCGACGGCGGGACGGCAAGTACCGGGAATTCCGGCTCCTCGGCTGCGGCCCGGGCCGGCTGTCCGGCACCGGAAAAGCCGGCCCCGGGCACGGCGACGGCTGCGGCACCCGACGCGCGGGCCAGGATGGTGGCACGCAGTTGGCGCGCATCATCGATCCTGAGGTAGGCGAGCCGCACCGCGGACTCCCCCGCGTCGGCCACCTCGAATTTGAGTTCGGCCAGGCCGAAGATGCGGGCCAGCAGCGGCTGCACGATGTCGATGGCCTGCACCCGGTCCAGCCGCGCCTGCCGGTGCTGGCGGAACAGCAAGCCGCTGGTGACCCGGACGTAGCCGCCGGACACCTGGTATTTGGTGAAGTACCAGGTCAGTACGAACCCCAGCACCGCCACCACCAGCACGGCCGCGCCACCGCCCAGGAGCCACGGAGCGCGCCGCCCCAGGCCTTCCTCGAAAACGGGCTGGCCCTGCAGGGCCCGTTCAAAAATGTCCCGCCCAAAGAAGAACGCAATGGCGGCCAGGGCAAACCAGCCCCTCACAAACGGTGACGCGGGGTGCACCCGCTGCCAGCCGTCGTCGGACGCGGCTGCGGTGTCCCGGCCGGCCGCTGCGGGCGGCACCGCCGGCAGCTGGCCGTCAGCGGTCACAGCCCGGCCAGCCTGGCTTCGCCGCGTGCCGTCAGCTCTTCCCTGAGCCGGGCGCCCTCAGCGGCCGGCAGGCCGGGAATGCGTGCATGGGTGCCGGGCGAGGCGGTGTGGAGCTTCAGCGTGCACAGGCCCAGGGCGCGCTCCACCGGCCCCACGGCGATATCCACGTACTGCATGCGGCCGTACGGCACGGCCATGGTGCGCTGGAAGAAGATGCCGCCCCTGACCAGCAGGTCCTCGTCCCGCTCGGCGTAACCGATGGCCCGGACCTGCCGCGGAATGAGCACCAGCCGCCACAAGGCCAGCACCAGCATGGCGGCCGGGACGGTCACGGCAAGCCACACAGGCGGCCAGGACCACCAGCCCAGGATGACAAACACCAGCGGAGCGGACAGGACCAGCACCGCAACCAGGTTGCCGAGGGCCCACTCCGCCAGCCGGACCGTGACGTACCGTGGCGACACCCGCTGCCAGGAAATACCGGGCGGGTCAATCGCCTCGGTACGCATATTCGCCTTCCCCGGCAGCCTCGCCGCGGGCAGGGCGGCCCTTGCCGTCGGTGCTGGTGGTGTCGCCGTCCTCCGGAGGGATCCGGCAGAACCGTTCCACCACGAGCCCCACCACGATCATCACCAGGCCGCCGCCGGCCATGGCCAAGGCAAGCCAGGTGATGCCCTGGTCGCTCCGCAGGCTCCAGATCCGCAACTGGTCCAGGACGATGCCCGCGTGCCAGCCCAGCAGGACCGTTCCGGCGTAGGCGCACGCCTGGGCGAGGATCAGTGTCCTTGCGGCCAGGAGCGGATCAAGTTGGGTCTTCTTTGCCTTGCTGCCGGGCTTGAGGCTGTTGCGCCACCGCACGACGCGGATGCCCAGGATCAGCGTGATGATGACGATGACGCCCATGGTGGCCAGCGCGGTGGCGGGAAGGACTGGAGTGGCAATGCTGTAGCGGCTGGTGACCACGGTCGCCGACCAGCCCGCGACGGCAAGGATGACGCCGATCAGCATCAGGCGCAGCGGGTTGATGGGTTTCATCGCGGCTCCACCGCTCCTGCCGTCGGCATCCCGTCGAAGTCCCCGAAACCGTCGAACGGCGCAAGGTCGCCGAAGTCCGGGGCACGGACCGCCAGGGCGCTGATCCGTTCCCCGCCCAGCATGGCGGCGGGTTCGATCAGCGACCACGGGTACAGGACGAAGGCCCGGGTGGCAGCACGGGGATGCGGGAGCGTCAGCGCCGGATCGTCACTGTGCAGGTCGCCATAGGTGATGATGTCGACGTCGAGCGTCCGCGGCCCCCAGCGGACATCGCGGACGCGGAGGTGCTTGTTCTCCACCGCCTGGCAGTGCTCCAGCAGTTCCTGCGCACCCAGGCTGGTCTCCACGGTAATCACCATGTTCAGGAAGTCCGGCTGGCCGGACGGGCCGCCCACGGCTTTGGTCTGGACGATCGGGGAGACAGCCAGGAGCCTGACTTCCGGCGGATCCACGAGGTCGGCCACGGCTTCGGTCAGGGTTTCATTCCGCTCGCCAAGGTTGCTGCCCAAGGCCAGCACGGCCTTGGTGTAGGCGCGGTTCATACCGGCTCCCCGGACAGGCCGTTGTCGGCCGGGACACGGCTCCGGTGGACGGTCACGGCGACGTCGCCAAAAGGCACTGCGATGGGAGCCTGGGGTTTGTGGACGGTGATGTCCACCGCCTGGAGCGGGAATTCGTCAAGCAGGCTCTCGGCAATCCGCACGGCCAACGCCTCGATGAGGTTCAGGGGTTCCCCGGCGATCCAGTCGGTAATACGCTGCGCCACCTCGCCGTAGTGCGCGGTGTCCCGGACGTCGTCTGACTCCGCTGCTGCGGCGAAGTCAAGATAGAGCACCGCGTCCACCACGAAAGGCTGGCCCTCGCGGCGCTCAAAATCAAACACGCCGTGATGACCGACGGCGGTCACGCCCGTCAGCGTAATCCTGTCCATGGGGTCCCCCGGCCCTAGTGCGTCTTGGGTACGGCTTGTGGCGTGGGTACCGCTGCCATGCGGGCAGCGACCTTGACGGCGTCAAGGCTTGGCCCGACGTCGTGCACGCGGACTGCCCATGCGCCGCGCGAGGCGCTGATGGCGGTGATTGCCGCCGTGGCACCGTCCCGTTCCTCCGGAGCGGCGGACTTGCCGGCCACGGTGAGCAGCGTGCCCAGGAACCTCTTGCGGGAGGCCGCCACCAGGACCCGGTGGCCCAGGCTGTCCAGCTGGTCCAGGTTCTGCAGCAGCTCCCAGTTGTGGGCGTCGTTCTTGGCGAACCCCAGGCCCGGGTCCACGATGATCTGCTCGTGGCTGACTCCTGCGGCGAAGAGCTTGTCCCGCACCCCCGCCAGCTCGGCCACGACCTCGCCTGCCACGTCCGTGTACTCAGCGAGTGAATTCATGGTCCGGGCGTCCCCGCGACGGTGCGTGAGGACGTAGGGAACCTTGGATGCTGCCACGAGCTCCGCCATCTCCGGTTCGATGGTCAGCCCGGAGACGTCATTGATGATGGCGGCGCCGGCCTTCAGGGCGGCGGCCGCAGTGGCGGCGTGGGTGGTGTCGATGCTGACCAGCGCACCGGCCTTCACCAGTGCTTCGATGACCGGCAGGACGCGCCGCTGCTCTTCCTCCGGCGTGACGTCCTCGGCGCCGGGGCGGGTGGACTCCCCGCCGACGTCGATGATGTCCGCCCCTGCGTACAACATCCGCAGGCCGGCAGCGATGGCGGTGTCCGCGGTGGGGTGCTTTCCGCCGTCACTGAAGGAATCCGGGGTGACGTTCAGGATCCCCATGACCAGTGTGCGGCCGGTGGGGAGGTCCTCGAAGCGGGCCGCCGGGCGGGGCTTGCGGAGGATGGGCAGCGGAGAGGTCGCGGGCCCCGTTCCGGGGGCTGCGGCTAGTGAATCCATGGTTTGTTACCTTCCGAGGATGAGGCTCATGGCCTCGGCACGGGTGGCCGGGTCATGCAGCTGCCCGCGGACCGCACTGGTGACGGTCTTCGCTCCGGGCTTGCGGATGCCGCGCATCGACATGCACATGTGCTCGCATTCGACAACGACGATCGCCCCGCGGGGCTTGAGGTAGCGGACCATCGCTTCGACGATCTCCGTGGTCAGCCGCTCCTGGACCTGCGGGCGGCGGGCGTAGATGTCCACCAGCCGGGCCAGCTTGCTCAACCCGGTGACCTTGCCGTCATGCGACGGGATGTAGCCAACGTGCGCCACCCCGTGGAATGGCACCAGGTGGTGCTCGCAGGTGGAATAGAACGGAATGTCCTTGACCAGGACGAGTTCCTCGTGGTCCAGGTCAAAGGTGGTGGACAGGACCTCGGCGGGGTCGTGGTGCAGCCCGGCGAACACCTCGGCGTACGCCTTCGCAACCCGTTTGGGGGTATCTACGAGCCCGCCGCGGTCCGGGTCCTCGCCGATGGCGAGGAGGATCTCGCGGACGGCCGCCTCGATCCGGGGCCGGTCCACTCTTTCATGTTTTGAGGACCGGTGACCGCCTGCCGCCAGGTGATCGGCGGAGGCGGAAACGTCGTCGTCGTCGAAGGAAGTCACAGGGAAAGCTTAGCCGCGAAGGGTGCCGGGCCCCGATTCGGGGGTGCCGCCATGAAACGGCGCATCCTCCGCAACACCTTGGGAATGCGGCGGCTGGGCGTCCAGCGGCTCGTCCATCCGGGCCTTCTTTGCTTCCTCCTGGGCCTCGCGTTCTGCCCGCTCCAGGCGGCTCTCCACCGGACCCGCCATCTGCACGGGGCGGGTTTCCTTGGACAGCCACACCTCGCGGAAGTCACGCTTGCGGACGTCACGGAAGATGTCGGCGATCTCGGCCTGGTTCAGGGTTTCCCGCTCCAGCAGTTCCAGGGCCAGGATGTCCAGGATGTCCCGGTTTTCGGTGAGGATTTCGTACGCTTCGTCATGGGCCTGCTCAATCAGGCGGCGCACTTCCTCATCCACGACGTACGCGATCTGGTCCGAGTAGTTGCGCTCGTGCCCGGCGTCGCGGCCCAGGAACGGCTCGCCGCCGCCCTGGCCCAGCCGGACCGCGCCGACCCGTTCGCTCATGCCGTATTCGGTGACCATCTTCCGGGCGGTGCCAGTGGCCTTTTCGATGTCGTTGGAGGCGCCGGTGGACGGATCGTGGAACACGATCTCCTCGGCGACGCGCCCGCCCATGGCGTACGCCATCTGGTCCAGGAGTTCGTTGCGGGTCACGGAGTACTTGTCGTTGTCCGGCACCACCATGGTGTAGCCCAGGGCCCGGCCGCGCGGGAGGATGGTGATCTTGGTGACCGGAGCAGAGTTCCGCAGGGCCGCGGCAACCAGGGCGTGCCCACCCTCGTGGTAGGCGGTGATCTTCCGCTCGTGTTCCTTCATGACGCGGCTGCGCTTCTGCGGGCCGGCCATGACGCGGTCGATGGCCTCGTCCAGGGCGCGGTCATCAATCAGGTTCGCGTTGGAGCGGGCGGTAAGCAGGGCGGCCTCGTTGAGGACGTTCGCCAGGTCCGCACCGGTGTAACCCGGCGTCTTCTTGGCGACGGCCTTGAGGTCGACGCCCGGAGCCATCGGCTTGCCCTTGGCGTGGACCTTGAGGATCTGGTCGCGGCCGATCAGGTCGGGGGCCTCCACACCGATCTGGCGGTCGAAGCGGCCCGGACGCAGCAGTGCCGGGTCCAGGACGTCGGGCCGGTTGGTGGCGGCGATCAGGATGACGTTGGTCTTGACGTCGAAGCCGTCCATCTCCACCAGCAGCTGGTTGAGGGTCTGCTCGCGTTCGTCGTTGCCGCCGCCAATGCCGGCGCCGCGGTGCCGGCCCACGGCGTCGATCTCGTCCACGAAGATGATGGCGGGCGAGTTGGCCTTGGCCTGTTCAAAGAGGTCGCGGACGCGGGAGGCACCGACGCCGACGAACATTTCCACGAAGTCCGAGCCCGAGATGGAGAAGAAGGGGACGCCTGCCTCACCGGCCACTGCGCGGGCCAGCAGCGTCTTACCGGTGCCTGGCGGGCCGTAGAGCAGCACGCCCTTGGGGATCTTGGCGCCGACGGCCTGGAACTTTGCAGGCTCCTGCAGGAATTCCTTGATTTCCTGCAGTTCCTCCACTGCCTCGTCGGAACCTGCGACATCGGCGAAGGTCACCTGCGGCATGTCCTTGCTGACCATCTTGGCCTTGGACTTGCCGAACTGCATGATCTTGGAGCCGCCGCCCTGCATCCGGGTCATCAGGAACCAGAACAGGGCGCCCAGGAGGATCACGGGGATCAGGAGCGAGAGCAGGCCGGAGAACCAGTTGCTCTCGATGGGCTGGTCTGTGAAGCCTTGGGCGGGCTTGGCGTCGGTGACAGCCTTCACCACATCCTGCGCGCGGGCGTCCACGAAGAAGAACTGCACGCTCTTGCCTTTGTCCTGCCCGTTCACCTGCAGGTTGTCCTTCAGCGTGAGGTCAACGCGGTTTTCGCCGTCGAAGATCTTGGCCTGCTCCACCTTGTTGCTGGAAAGCAGCTCCAGGCCCTTGTCCGTGTCGATCCGGGCTGCACCGCCGGGGGCGAGCGTTGCAAAAGCCACCAGGAGCAGACCGACCACAACGACGATCCAGATGCCCGGGCCTTTGAAGAAGTTCTTAGCTTTCATCTGTTCGGGGGCTCGCCCCGTCCCTTCCGGTAGTGCTTCACGGCGAGTAGTCTGCGCGCGTGATGGTGCTGCGTCAGCTTCTAGCTATACACCGTCCGGAGTACATCACGCATAGCGAAAAGCAAAAGTTCCCTGTGGGCGTAGCGGGCCCGGAAGTCAGGGAATGCCCCGGTCAGGGCCGTTCCGGCGGCGCTGCGACGGACCCGCGGGTTACCAGCGGGCAGCCGAGGAGCACCGGGCCGGATGTTCCGCCGCGGGCGCCGGCGCCGGTTCTGGGGGCTTCGCCGGATTCGGCTTCCATGGCGTCGGCTTCGATGGCGTCGATCAACCGGTCCGCCGCCCACGCACCCATTTCGTAGTGCGGCAGGGCCACGGTGCTCAGGCCGGGGTGGAGGCTGGCGGCAATCAGTTCCTGGTCATCGAAGCCGACGACGGACAGGTCGCCCGGGATGGAGAGGCCCAGTTCCGCGGCCGCGCGGTAGGCGCCCATGGCCATGCGGTCGTTGTAGCAGAAGAGGCCCGACGGCGGGTGGCCGCTTCCCAGCATCCTGCGGGCGGCAGCGTATCCCCCGGCAGCATCGGACGACGCCGGCTCGACGGGGGCGGAGGAACCGTCCAGGCCCGCGCGGGTCAGCGTGTCCCGGAAACCCTGGAGCCGCCGGACGGTGGAGGGAACGTCCTCGGTGTTGTTGATGAACCCGATACGGGTATGGCCCGCGGCAAGGAGGGCTTCCACCGCGGCAGCCGCGCCGCCGCACTCGTCCGGGACCACTGCCGGAAAACTGTCATCCGCTGTGACGGCATCCACCAGCACCGAAGGGACCTTGCCGAGGTTGGCGGGCGCCTGAAGGTACCGGTGGTACATGGTGGCGTAGAGGATGCCGTCCACCTGCCGCTCCAGCAGGGACTCCACGTCGGCTTCACGGGAGCCGTGGTCCGCCGAGCCCGCAGTGTTGATGATCATCAGGGTGTAGCCCCGGGCGCGGGCCGCCTCGTCGGCGCCGAGGATGATGCGGCCGGCATGCGGCGTGGTGGCCACATCCTCGCTGACCAGGCCCAGCACGCCTGACTTGCGGCTGCGGAGGGCCCGAGCCAGCCGGTTGGGCCCGTACCCCAGCCGGACCGCCGTCGACTTCACTTTTTCGCGGGTTTCGGGGCTGACGCGGGCGTATGGCGCGTCATTGAGGACATGGGAGACGGTGGTGGCGGACACCCCTGCCGCCCGGGCCACGTCCCTGATGCCAACGTTCCTGCTACCCACGGTGGTGGCCCCGGGCAGCAGCGGCTGCGGTCGCGGGCAGCTTATTCGTAGACGTGCGGGGCGAGGGTGCCCACGAAGTCCAGGTTGCGGTACTTTTCGGCGTAGTCCAGGCCGTAGCCCACCACGAATTCGTTGGGGATGTCGTAGCCAACGTACTTGACGTCGATCTCCACCTTGGCGGCGGTGGGCTTGCGGAAGGCGGTGCAGATCTCCACCGAGGCGGTGCCGCGGGATTCCAGGTTGGTCTTCAGCCAGGACAAGGTGAGGCCGGAATCGATGATGTCCTCGACGATCAGCACGTCCTTGCCCATCAGGTCGGTGTCCAGGTCCTTCAGGATCCGCACCACGCCGGAGGACTGCGTCCCGGAGCCGTAGGAAGACACCGCCATCCAGTCCATGGACACGTGGCTGTGCAGGGCCCTGGCCAGGTCCGCCATGACCATCACGGCACCCTTGAGGACACCGACAACGAGGATCTCGCGCCCTTCATAGTCCTTGTCGATCTGCGCGGCGAGTTCGGTGATCCGCTGCTGGATCTGTTCCTTGGTGTAGAGAACGTGCTTGAGGTCTGCCTGGACGTCGTTTGAATCCACCAATGGCTCCTGTTTAGATGCGGGGTGCGACTATTTTTCGGGCGGTTTTTGAGGCCGGAATACTAGCTTCCCACAGCGCGCCCGTTCACGGGGAACGGAAGCGACGCCTCCCGGGCTGCCGGCACCGGCAGGCCGTTCCAGTTGCGCCAGCGACAACCGGTACACGCTCACGCCGCCCGGAAGCTCCACCGGGCCTGCGGAACCCTGCCGCCGCAGCAGCGCTTCCGCCGCCAAAAGGCGCTGGTAGCCGGGCTGCTGGCCGCCGGCGTCGGCCGCTGCCTTGGCAATCACGCGGAACCTGATGGCTGGGGCCAAAGCCCCCAGCGCCTCCTCCGGCAGGCTGAGGTCCGTGCCGTCCCGCTCCACGAGGGAGACATAGGTGCTTTCCGCCACATCCTCGAGGTAGTCCGCGTCCAGCTGCAGGATCGCGGCGGTGCGGGCCAGGGACTCGGCCACTCCCGGACCCAGCTTTTGCTCAAGGTGCGGGAGCACTTCCACCCTGGTGCGCGAGCGGGCGAAGGCAGGGTCGGTGTTGGTGGGGTCGTGCCAGGGTTCCAGCTCCTCGACGGCGCAGATCTCCTCCGTATCTGCCCGGCGCAGCCCCAGGAACGGGCGCAGCAGCACGCTGTGTCCGGTTCCTGCGCGGGCGGGCCGCATGCCGGCGAGGGACCGCGTTCCGGAGCCGCGGGCCAGGCCCAGCAGGACCTGTTCGGCCTGGTCGTCGAGGGTGTGTCCCAGGAGGATGGCGCCGGCGCCCTGCTGGTCCGCTGCAGCCTCCAGCGCGGCGTGCCGGGCCTCGCGGGCCGCAGCTTCGGGGCCCATGCCGGCCGCCGAGACCGTGACGGTGCGGATTTCGACAGGATCGAGGCCCAGCTCCCGCAGGGCTTCAGCGGTGCGGGCGGCAACCTGGGCGGACCCTGCCTGCAGCTGGTGGT
The DNA here is from genome assembly GCF_004364695.1 of Arthrobacter sp. AG258. NCBI lineage: Bacteria > Bacillati > Actinomycetota > Actinomycetes > Micrococcales > Micrococcaceae > Arthrobacter > Arthrobacter sp. AG258. The sequence goes on from NZ_SOBI01000003.1 coordinate 416,310, forward strand.
CCACCACCACGGCGCCCACGGCCAGCGGGTGGCCGTCAACGTGGCCGCGCCGGGCGAAGTAGGCGGCCACCGCGGCGAGTGCCAGGGAGTCGGGCCCGCCGCTGCATGCCACGGTGATACGGCGGGGATAGCCGGCGTCGGCGAGCGCTTTTTGCAGCATTTTGCGAGCAGTGCCGACGACGGGGGCGAGCCTGCCGGGACGGCGCCGTCCGCTGCGGCGCGGGGTTGGGCCGGTGGAAGGATTCTCAGGCATGGGCGGGTGGTGCGGCTGGGCGTCCGGCAATCAGAGGCCCATCCGGTCAATCCACAGCTTGGCGTCGTGGATCTCCGGCTCCGTGGGCAAGTGGTCCACCGACTCCCAGACCCTGTTGAAGCCCTCCATGCCGGCCACGTCCACCACCGCGCGGACAAAGCGGGCGCCGTCGGAGTACTGGCGCATTTTCGCGTCCAGGCCCAGGAGGCTGCGGATGAACTTTTCGATCACGCCGCGGTCCTTGCCGCGGTCGTTGAACCGCTGCCGGATGGTCTTCACGGAGGGGACGATGCTGGCGTCAACGGCGTCCATCACCACGTTGGCGTGCCCTTCGAGGAGGCTCATCACCGCGGTGAGGTGGGAGATGGCGGCCTTCTCTTCGGGGTCCTGCAGCAGGTCCAGGATGGCGCCCCGGCCGGGCGTGTTTCCGGTGGCGGAACGGTCCTTCAACGAACGGGCAGCGGCGGAGGCGCGCTCCATCAGGGAATCGACGTTCCCGAGCAAGTGGCCGCTGAGTTCATCGATCTGTTCGAGCATGTGGTGGCGCAGCCAAGGTGCCGCGGCGAACTGGACCCGGTGGGTCTGCTCGTGCAGGCACACCCAGAGCCTGAAGTCCTCCGGCGCGACGTTGAGTTCACGCTCCACCGAGACGATGTTCGGTGCCACGAGCAGGAGCCGGCCCGCAGCAGGCGCACTGGAGTTCTCGGCCAGGGCCGCGAAAGGATCGTACTGGCCCAGCACCTTGCTGGAGAGGAAGGCGAGCACGGCGCCGAGCTGGCCGCCGGTGATGGCGCCGCTGACGCTGGCCGCGGAGGGGCTCAGGGTGCCGCGGCGGCTGTCCAGCATCTTCTGCATGGCGGGCTTGAGCATCACCGCGAAGCTCTGGGTGTTGGCCTTGGCCCAGGATGCCCGGTCCACCACCAGCACGGAGGAGTCCCGCAGGTCCCGCGCGGCTTCCAGGCCGGTGATGTCGTGGACATGCGGGACGGATGCGTCGGCGAGCCGGCGGAGGCTGTCCACCGCCTCGCCAATGGCCTTTTCATCCAGCACCGGGCCGGCCGGAGCCAGCCGCGCCGCCGCGGAAGCAGCGAGGTCCCAGTTGATCAGGGACTGGGCCGTTGGGGACAACGTCGGTGCGGACTCGCGCGCGGTGGACTCCATGGTCCCATCAGAACACAACGCGCCGGACAACGTCCTTAAAGTTCGCTGACCGGCGAACTTCCACAGCCACCGCACAGGGCGTCGAAAGCGGCGGCCCAGCCGGCCCGGCCATCGTTGGGGCACAGGCCAAGAACCCTCAAAGGAGGCCGCCATGATCCCCTACCGCCCCATCCCTCCCCTGGCCGCAGGCCCGCGCAAGGGCTGGGCGTCGGTGCTTGCCGCCGTCGTCATGGCCGCATTGGGCGTGCAGCCGCAGTAGGTCAGCGGCAGCCGCACCCGGCCAGCACCGTGGCCGCACGGTCCAGCGCCTGCTTGTTCCCTGCCGCCCCCGGCGTGAGCCCGTTGCCGATGAACGAGAACACCAGGAGCCGGCCGTCGGCGTCCACCACGTAGCCGCTCAGGGCCAGGACGGTGTTCAAGGTCCCGGTCTTGGCGCGCACCAGGCCTGCCCCGCCCGCCGTGCCGGCATCCCCGTACCGGGTGTCCAGGGTGCCGGACAGGCCGCCCACCGGAAAGCCGTCCAAGGCACCGCGAAGCCTGGCATCGGCACCGGTGGTCATGGCCCTGACCACGTCCGTGAACTGGCGGGCCGATACCTGGTTGCCCAGGGCCAGCCCGCACACGTCCGCCAGTTTGATGGTGTCCGTGGCGACTCCGGCGGCCCCCGCCTCGGCAACGACCGCTGCCGTTGCGCCGTCATTGCTGCCGGACCGGCCGGTGGCCAGCGCCGCCATCCGGCCCATGGTCTCGGCCAGGTAGTTGTCCGATACCTGCAGCATCAGGTCCACCTGCTCGGCCACGGTGGCCGATTCAACCTCTGCCAGCACCACGGGCTGCGCCTGCACGGCGGCTCCTGCCGCCGCGGCCGTGCCGGGTGCGCGTTCGACGCCGGCCACGACGGTCAGGCCCGCTCCGGCACCTGCAGCGCGGAGCCGCGCAGCGAATTCCCCGGCCGCGGCCATGGCTGCGTCCTGCGGCCGTGGGCCTGTGGTGACCGCAGGATCGAAGCGCGCGGAGTTGAGGGCGAGTGGGTAGAGCGGGGCAATTTCGCCGGCTTCCACGTCGCCCGCCAGCCAGGCCGGGTTCAGCGCCGGACCGGTGAAGAGCGAGTCATCCAGCAGCACTGTAATTTCCCCGGTGGTGCCGGCAGCCCGCAAGGCATCCACGGCCTGCGCCGCAAGGGTGGCCAGGCCGGCGTGGCCCAGGGTTTGTTCGGGCCGCGACTCCCCGGCCCCCAGCAGGACGTCGCCGCCACCTACCAGCACTACCTGCCCGGGAGCGGGACCGCGCAGCACCTTGGTGGCGAAGCGGTGGTCCGGCCCCAGGGTCCGCAGCGCGGCTGCCGACGTCAGCAGCTTGAGGTTGGACGCCGGCACCCGGCCTTCCGAGCCGCCCCGGTCAAAAAGGACCTGGCCGGTGGACGCGTCCTGCACCATGCCCGTGAAAGTGCCGCCGCCGTCGGTGGCCAACAGCGGATCCACTTGGGCCGCCACCGCCGAGGGCGTGGGCACCGGCGCGGACTGCTGGAGCGGGGCAAGGACTTGCGGGGCGGACACCGTGGCGGGGAGCTGCTGCCAGGCCGGAACCGGCGCGGCAGCGACAGTCGCTCCGGGGGCGACGAATCCCGGTGCCACAAGCAGGGCCGCCGGGACTGCCAGGACCAACAGCAGCAAGACCACCAGCACCGGGGGGATGGCCGCCCGCAGGGCCTGGCCCAGGCCTGCGGAGCCCAGGGAACGCCGGCCACGCCGGGATTCCGTGCCGGTTGTGTTGCTCATGCTGGTGCTGGTCCTCAAGTCCTGAAATTTCCCCACAAGTTCCTGATTCCAGGGCCTCTCGCTATATCCTCAATAGTAGTCGGCGGTACCGACACTCTCTTTTGTGGGCCGTCAAGTGTGCCGCGCACCCCCTGTAATTGCCGAGGAGCATTCCATGAAGCACGACGTGACCATCGAGATCCCCAAGGGATCACGCGTCAAGTATGAAGTTGACCACGAGACCGGCCGCGTCCGCCTGGACCGCGTCCTCTTCACCTCCATGCAGTACCCCACCCACTACGGGTACTTCGAAAACACCCTCGGCGAGGACGGCGACCCGCTGGACGCGCTGGTGCTGCTGCAGGACTTCGACCTGCACCCCGGCGTCATCGTCGAATCCCGCCCCATCGGCGTCTTCAACATGACCGACGACGGCGGCGGAGACGCCAAGATCCTGTGCGTCCCGGTGGATGCCCGCTTTGACCACATCCAGGAAGTGAGCGATGTCAACGAGTTCCTGATCAAGGAAATCGAGCACTTCTTCACCCGCTACAAGGACCTGGAGCCCGGCAAGTGGGTCAAGGCCGAGGGCTGGGGCGACCGCGCCGCCGCCGAAGCCGAATTGGAAGCCTCCATCAAGCGCTACGTGCCCACCGGCCACTAATTCCTGCGGCGGCCCGCCTGGGCGCGGCCTTCGCCACAAGTCCCCGCATCTCGGACTATTCCCCGCATCACGCGATGGGGAATTGTCCGGAAGGCGGGGATTTCTGTTGTCCGGCCACTGGAAATCTGTGGAATCGTGGACCTGTGCCTACCGAGCCGACGCTTTACTCCACGTTGTTGTTCAATCCGCCCTGCGGCCCCGTCACCGGCTGGCGGGACGGCGATGTCCTTCGTGCCACCGGAATCCCGTACGCCCGGGCCCCACGTTTCCAAGCCCCGGCACCGGTCGCGGACTGGACCAGCGACTATGCCGCCACGGCGTTGGCCCCGGCCTGCCCGCAAGGCCCGGTCCCGTTCCTCGACGACGTCCTGGGCACCACCTACGGGGAGCTCCCGGGCAGCGAGGACTGCCAGAACCTCTCCATCACCATGCCCGGCGACCTCCAGCCGGGGGAACGGCTGCCCGTCATGGTGTGGATCCATGGAGGTTCCTACACCACCGGATCCGGAGACCTGGCCATCTTCGATCCCGCCAGGCTGGTGTCCGAAAACCGCGTGGTGGCGGTATCCGTGACCTACCGCCTGGGCCTGTTTGGGTTCCTGGCCACGCCGGCCGGGCGTCCAGGCAACCTGGGTCTCCTGGACCAACTGGAAGCCTTCCGCTGGGTACAGCGGAACATCGGGGCGTTCGGCGGCGACCCGGGCCTGGTGACCGCCTTCGGCCAGTCCGCCGGCGGCGACGCAATCGCCCACCTCATGGCCACGCCGGACGCGCCCGGGCTCTTCCAGCGTGCCATCATCCAAAGCGCACCGCTGGGCATTGCCCGGGGACGCGCCCGGATGAACCATGCCATGGGCATCGCCGCCGAAACGGTGACCGAGGAAACACCGGCCATGGAGGTGGTGGAACGCGAGGCACAGGTAGCCCAGGTGGCGCGGAAGTTCGGGATGCTCGCGGCCATGCCGTTTGGAACGCAGTACGGCCACGATCCGCTCCCGGAGGAGGACGCCATCGAGGCGGCCTGGGACCGGACCGCACCCGCGATTGACGTGCTGATCGGGCACACAACCGAGGAAGCCCGGTTGTTCCTCCCCCGCAGCCCGTGGCTCATGCGGCTGGCCGCCGTTCCGCTGGTGGGTGCCACTGCCGTCCGCGCCATCGACTGGGTGGTCGCCGAAACCGTGTACGGCCGGGCCACCCGCCGCTTTGCCCGCCGGCACGCGAAGGCAGGCGGCCGCGCGCACCGGTACGTCCTGGACTGGCACGCCCCCGGCAACGTCTTCGGCGCGGCCCACACCATCGACCTGCCCCTGCTGCTCGGCACCCGGAAGACCTGGGACGGCGTGGGCCTGATCAACGGTGCCCGGTGGGAGGACGTGGACTCTACCGGCCGTTCAGTGCGGGCCCTGTGGGCCGGCTTTGCCCGGGGCGATGACTTGGGCGAAGCCGGAGCCGTTGACGGGGCGCTGTGCTACAGGCGCGTCTGATCCCGGCATGAAGACCCTCGGCGTGGACCTCGCGGCGGCCACCAAGAAGACCGCGGTGGCGGTCATTGAGTGGGGCGCAGGCAGCACGGGCAGCGGGGCCGCCCGGCTCACCCACCTGGCCCTGGACGTGGACGACCAGCACATCGTGGAGCTGTTCGGCAGCACCGACATGACCGGCGTCGACTGCCCCGTAGGCTGGCCCGATGCCCTGATCCCGTTCCTCACCGGGCACCTGGACAACATCGCGGCCCCCGTCCTCGAACACGACGGAATCGCCGGCCGCCGGCTGCTCGCGTACCGGGACACCGACCGCTTCGTCACGCGTGAAACCGGGCTGATCCCGCTCAGCGTCTCCGCGGACCGGCTGGCCCACCCTGCCATGCGCTGCGCGGTCATCCAGGCAAAGATCGCCCAACTCCACGGCCCGCAGCCAAGGGACGGTTCCGGACGCCTGGCCGAGGTGTACCCCGCGGCGTCCCTGAAGATCTGGGGCCTCAACGGCCGCGGCTACAAGGGCCGCGGCGTCCCGGAAGCCGAGCGCCTGGCCCTCCTGCTGGCCGCCCTCGAGGAACAGGCGCCGTGGCTGGACCTGGCCGGGCACCGCGACAGCCTGGCAGGCTCGGACGACCTCTTCGACGCCGTCATCGCCTCCCTGACCGCCCGCGCCGCCGCCCGGCGTCGTACCCTCCTGCCGGACAGCACCCACGCAGCGGCCGCCCGCACCGAAGGCTGGATCCACCTCCCGGACTGCCGCCTCGACGAACTCCCCAAAGGCTCCTAGCCGCCCAGGGTCCAGTTCCGGATTTCCGCCGGGTCCTCGCCATGCGTGCGGGTGTGCTCGCGGGCCCGGTTGCGCCGGTCCTGCAGGTCCTGGCGCAATAAGGCATGCTTCCCCGCCAGGCCGGGGACACGGTCGATCGCGTCGATGGCCAGGGTGAAGCGGTCAATACCGTTGAGCATGGCCATGTCGAACGGCGTGGTGGTGGTGCCCTCTTCCTTGTACCCGTGCACGTGCAGGCCCTGCTGGTTGGTGCGGCGGTACGCGAGCCGGTGGATCAGCGCCGGATAGCCGTGGTAGGCGAAAATGACCGGCTTGTCCGCGGTGAAGATCCCGTCGAAGTCGTGCGCGGGGAGGCCGTGGGGATGCTCGCTGTCATCCTGCAGCCGCATCAGGTCCACCACGTTCACCACCCGTACCTTGAGCCCGGGAGCGCCGTCCCGGAGCAGTTCCGCGGCGGCCACGGTCTCCACGGTGGGGACATCACCGGCGCAGGCCAGGACGACGTCGGGCTCCTCACCTGGCACCTCGGACCCCGCGAACGTCCAGATGCCCAGGCCGCGCCGGCAATGGTTGGCGGCGTCCGCCGGACCCAGCCAGGTGGGTGACGGTTGCTTGCCGCTGACCACGATGTTCACGTAGTCCGTGGAGGCCAGGCAGTGCTCCATGACGGAGAGCAGGGTATTGGTGTCCGGCGGCAGGTAGACCCGGATGACCTCTGCCTTCTTGTTCACCGCGTGGTCGATGAACCCTGGATCCTGGTGCGAGAAGCCATTGTGGTCCTGCTGCCAGACGTGCGAGGACAGCAGGTAGTTCAGGGAGGCCACCGGCCGGCGCCATGGCAGCCCGCGGGAAACCTTCAGCCATTTGGCGTGCTGGTTGAACATGGAATCGACAATGTGGACGAAGGCCTCGTAGCAGTTGAAGACCCCGTGCCGGCCGGTCAGGAGATATCCTTCCAGCCAGCCCTGGCACAGGTGCTCGCTCAGCACCTCCAGGACCCGGCCGGAGCGCGCAAGGTGCTCGTCGACGTCGTCGATCCTGTACTGCCACACCTTGTCGGTGGCCTCGTAGACGTTCTGCAGCCGGTTGGAGGCCGTCTCGTCCGGGCCGAACAGCCGGAAGTTCTCCATGTTCTGCGCGATGACGTCCCGCATCCAGGAGCCCAGCGTGACCATGGGGCTCACCCGTTCGGTACCCGGGTGGTGTACCTCCACGGCGTGGTCCCGGTAGGCGGGCAGCTTCAGGGCGCGCCTGAGCAGTCCGCCGTTGGCATGCGGTGTGGCGCTCATGCGGAAGTCGCCGGTGGGGGCGCCCTCGGCGACGTCGGCGCGGAGCCGGCCGCCGCCGTCGAACAGTTCCCGGGGCCGGTAGGACTGCATCCATTCCTCCAGCTGCTTCAGGTGGTCACCGTTGGTGCGGACTTCGGACAGCGGCACCTGGTGCGCCCGCCACGTGCCTTCAACCTGCAGCCCGTCCACGGTCCGCGGCCCGGTCCAGCCCTTGGGCGAGCGCAGCACGATCAGGGGCCAGCGGTGTCCGCCCTCCCCCGCCTCTTCACCGGAAGCGTCCTGCCGGTGGGCATCCTGGATGGCCTTGATGTCCGCCAGGCACCGGTCCAGGACGCCGGCGAAATCACGGTGTGCCTGTTCCGTGTTGTCCGGGTCGGCCACGGTGACGAAGTACGGTTCGTGTCCGTACCCGCGCAGCAGCTGCTCCAACTGCTGCTCAGGCATCCGGGCCAGGATGGTGGGATTGGCGATCTTGTAGCCGTTCAGGTGCAGGATGGGCAGCACCGCGCCGTCCGCTGCGGGATCCAGGAAGTTGTGGGAGTGCCAGCTGGCAGCGAGGGGCCCGGTTTCCGCCTCGCCGTCGCCAATCACGACGGCGGTCACCAGCTGCGGGTTGTCGAACACCGACCCGTACGCGTGCGCCAGGGAGTACCCGAGTTCCCCGCCTTCGCTGATGGAGCCGGGAGTTTCCGGGGCGGCATGGCTGGGGATGCCGCCGGGGTAGGAGAACTGCCGGAACAGTTCAGCCATGCCGGCCTCATCGTTGCCCACGTGCGCATAGATTTCGGAGTAGGTCCCCTCCATCCAGGCATTGGCGACGACGGCGGGGCCGCCATGGCCGGGACCGGCAACAAAGAGCATCTCCAGGGAGTCGCGGCGGATCACGCGGTTCAGGTGGGCGTAGACGAAGTTAAGCCCGGGCGTGGTGCCCCAGTGGCCCAGCAGCCGGGACTTGGTGTCCGCCGCCTGCAGCGGCTCCCGCAGCAACGGGTTGGAGCGCAGGTAAATCTGCCCCACGGAGAGGTAGTTGGCGGCGCGCCACCAGCGGTCCACCAGGGCCAGATCGTCTGCCGACGCCCCGGCCTGCCCCCGCCGGTCGTGCCGCATGTCGTCGTGCCCTGTATTCCCGGCCATAGCCATCCTTACATCGGGTGTGCCGCTGGGCGGCCGTTCCCCCATGGCAACAGATGAAGGGGCACGCAGGCAAGGCCCGGCGTCGTGCCCCGCGCCCATTCCAGGACTTTCACACCCCCGGCCGCGGCGGTTTCGTCATTTCTACTTCCGGGTAGTGTGTACCCAGAATGTTCACGCTGACCATCAACCAGACTGACAGCCGGCGCGACGGCGACCAGGTGCCGCAGCTGCTCAAAGCGCTGCGACATATCCCTGCGCGCCTGGATTTTGACCGGTCCGTCGAGGATGAAGTGCAGGGTGTGGTGGACTGCCCGCACCAGGCTGTGGAGGCGGCGCTGATCGCTTTGCGCAGCGGATCCTGGTACGTGGGAATCGGCGCCGGGCCGGTGGACGAGCCGCTGCCCAACCAAATCAAGGACGCCACCGGCCATGGCCTGGTCTACGCGCGCAGGGCCGTGGACCGGCTCCGCAGCAGCAAGGAGCGGATTCCGGTTGCAGTGGAGGGGCCCCTGGCCGACGTGGCCCATGACGCGGAGGCCGTGCTGCGGCTGCTCGGACACATTGTCCGGGACCGTTCCGGCGCCGAATGGCGGGTGCTGGACCTGCTGACGCCCGGGGTCCGCGGCCAGCAAAAAGCGGTGGCGCAGGAACTGGGCATCACCACCCAGGCTGTCAGCAAGGCAGTGTCCCGGGCGCAGTGGAACGAGGAACATTCCGCCCGGCCCGCGGCAGCGAGGCTGCTGGCCCTGATCCTCGAAGCGAGGTAGCAAGGCCCGCCCTGCGCTGGGGCAGGCCTGCTTAGCCCCCGTCAGGAGGCTGTTCAGGCTCCCGCGGCCGCCATCATCGGTTCACCGTTGAAATACTCAAGCTTCCACCCGTCCACAGCATGGTGGTGTGCCACGTTCAGGGCGGCGTTGTCCACGCTGGCCAAGGTCTGGCCGATGGCACGGCTGAGGCTGACCCGCAGCAGGGTGCCGTGCGCCACCACCAGTATCCGCTGCCCACGGAATTCCTCCGCCAATGCCTCAAGCGCGGCGAGGCCACGGTCCGCCGCCTCGGCTTCGCTTTCAGCACCCTTGAACCCGCCGGGCACTCGCAGCGCCTCAAGTTCGGGGCCGGCCTGCATTCCTTCGGCCGGTCCGAAGCTGCGCTCGGTCAGCTCGGGGATGCGCCGGGCCACCGCGAGCCCCAATCCTTCGGCGATCAGGTCCGCGGTCTCGGCGGCCCGGCTCAGCGGGGAGGAGACAATCACGTCCCATTCGTACGGGGCCAGGACGGCGACGGCGTCACGTGCCTGGCCGCGTCCGACGTCGTTCAGGGGGATATCGGTGGCACCCTGCAGCCGGCGTTCGGCATTCCAGTCGGTCTGGCCATGGCGGACGAGGGCGAACGTCGTAAGGGTCATGGTCCTATTCTGCCTTGGCGCCCGGTGCCGGCTGGAATCCGGGCTGCCGGAGTAGGCAGGTCAGAGGAGGCTGCGCAGTACGTGGGCGGCGCCGTCGTCGAACACCGAGTGGGTGACCTCATCGGCCGCCGCAATCACTTCCTCCGGAGCCTGCCCCATGGCAACTCCGCGGCCGGCCCAGCTGAGCATCTCGATATCGTTCCGGCCATCTCCAACGGCCACGGTGCGGTGCTGCTCGATCCCGAGCCGGAGCCGAAGGTTCTCCAGGGCGCTGGCCTTGGTCACCCCTGCCGCTGCGATATCCAGCCATGCGGTCCAGCCCACCGAGTAGGTCACCCCGGCCAGTCCCACGTGGTCGATGGCTTCGTTGAATTCCTCGGGCGTGTTTTCAGTACTGAACACCACCACGCGCACCGCGGTGGCCTCCAGCATGGTGTGGAAGTCGACGCCTACGGCCTCGACACCGAAGCTGGCGTCCTGGAACCGTTCCGTGGAGAGGAAGTTTCCATCGGCGTCCTCCAGCGCGTACTTGGCAGAGGGAAGCCGTTCCCGGAGGGCCCTCAGGGCAGGCCCGGGGTCGAAGGTGGCTTTGTGGATGACCTCGTAGCCGTTGGCCAGTTCGGGGTGGAGCCGGAGGGTCACGCCGCCGTTGCAGCAAACAGCGTAGCCGCGCTCTATGCCGATCTTTTCGATGACGGGGAGGGTGGCATTCAAGGAGCGGCCGGTGGCGATCATTACCTCGTGCCCGGCCGCCACTACCGCCTGCGCCGCGTCCCGCACGCCCGGCGTCATGTGGCCGTCGTGGTCCACCAGGGTACCGTCTACGTCCAGCGCGACCATCAGCTTCTGGCCGATTCCCGAAAAGCCGTAGGTGTTGGTGTCGTCTTGGTTGTTCTCTCGCCGGTCATCGTTGCCGGCGACTGAGGTTTCAGTCAGCGTTGTCATTGAAACAGTGAAGCAGACGTCACTGACAGGCGCTAGGACGCAGGACACAGCTTTACTGAACTGTTGATTAACTGCGGGTTTCCGCACCTCGAGGCGGGTCACCGGTGGTTCCGCGGTACCGCCTGTCAGAGGCTTGATCGCAGAGGACACCCTTCTAGAATCTGATTCGCGAACAAGCTGAGGTATAACCGGGGGTAGGGGCACTCACCTGCTCCGGATGCCGGCAGCCAGGAGTTTGGCGCGTAGCCGGTCAGGATTCTGCAAGTCGGCCCAGCGCCAGCGGACGAAGCCATGACCAAGTGACCGGATCCGGTCCTCACGGATCTTCTCCCGATAGACCGCCTCCTCGGCGGTGATTCCTCCGCGCAGGGCGGCCTGAACATACTTGCCTTTGCCGTCGAATTCGCCAACCACCCCTGGGTTCGGCCACCAGCAATCAGTCCTCCCAATGACACCCTCCCGGTCGGCAAATGTGCGCTGAAGGACAGGCTGCTCAAAGCCAAGGAACTCGAAGACTGCCCTGCTGTAGGACTCCCCTACAGATTCCGACAACGGGCTGGCAAGGGAAGCGGCGCGTTCGGCACGTGCCGCGGCGGAAGCGTGCGGAAGCGCCCGGATCCCGTCCCGGATGTCCTGAAGCGACCACAAGCTGGCATCAGCGGGCATTCGGCCAGCCTTGTGGAGCTTTCGTGCGGCTCCGTCAGCAACAACCAGCGCCTGGCTCAGGCTGCGGGTTGCCATGATGTCCAAAGTGGTCTCCACCAGCCCGAGACTGAGGAATTCGCCGTGGCGCACAGGTTCATGTACCTGCTTTAGCCGGTATTGGAGGGGGTAGGACCGCACCTCCCGCGCTTCCCGGGCGGCCTTGTCCGTGCCGAGGACCACGAACGGCGACTTCCTGATCCCGCTGCGGCCCGGCAGGCTGGTTGCCAACTCCACACATTGGGGGTCGCCCAGTGTTGGAAGGCCGATGGCCCATGCAGCCGTCTGCCCACAGAGGACCGCGCCGCTGACGGATCTCGCAATCGCCGCCGTCGACCACGCGAAGCGTTGTGCGGGCGTGGCACTGATCCAGTCATTGGTCCGCACGTAGAAGCCTCGCCGGAGCCGTACGAGCTGCCCGGCCTTGAAGGCGCGGTGCAGGGCATCAGTGCCGACGCCGGTGCGGAGTATGGCGGCAGTATCAATCAGGCCAGGTGGTATCTCCATATCCCAAGGATGCGGGGCTGGAGCCTGCCGGACGGTTCGCCCGCGGCCGTATGTGGACAGTTCTGGGCGAAACCAAAGCTTGTTCGCGCATCCGATCGGTGAAGGACTGGTCGCGCGAACAAGCTTATGAAAAGGGACGGCCTCTACAGGACCGGCAGAACCTCGAGCCCGCCGAGGTACTTCTGCAGCGCCTTGGGTACGTTGACCGAGCCGTCCGCGTTCTGGTGGTGCTCCAGCAGCGCCACGATCCAGCGGGTGGTGGCCAGGGTGCCGTTCAGGGTGGCCACGGCGCGGGTGCCCTTGGCGACGCCGTCAGCGTTGACCGCGCGCTCACGGATGTTGAGGCGGCGCGCCTGGAACGTGGTGCAGTTTGAGGTGGAGGTCAGCTCGCGGTAGGCGCCCTGGGTGGGGACCCACGCTTCGCAGTCGTACTTCCGGGCCGCGGACATGCCGAGGTCGCCCGCCGCGGTGTCGATGACCCGGTACGGCAGCTCGCACTTGGCCAGCATCTCCTCTTCCCAGGCCAGCAGGCGCTGATGCTCGGCGGCGGCTTCTTCGACCGTGGTGTAAATGAACATTTCCACCTTGTTGAACTGGTGCACGCGGATGATGCCGCGGGTGTCCTTGCCGTGCGAGCCGGCCTCGCGGCGGTAGCAGGAGCTTTGCCCGGCGTAGCGGATGGGGCCCTTGGAGAAGTCCAGGATCTCGTCCGCGTGGTAGCCGGCCAGGGCCACCTCGGAGGTGCCCACCAGGTACAGGTCGTCTTCGGCGAGTCGGTAGATCTCGGCGTCGTGCTTCACATCGAAGCCCGTGCCCTGCATCGTCTCCGGACGCACCAGCGTGGGGGTGATCATGGGGATAAAGCCCGCTTCAATGGCCTGGTCCATGGCCATCTGCAGCAGCGCCATTTCCAGCCGGGCTCCAACGCCGCGGAGGAAGTAGAAGCGGGCACCGGAGACCTTGGCGCCGCGTTCCATGTCAATCGCGCCGATCAGCTCACCGATCTCCAGGTGGTCCTTGGGCTCAAAGTCCGGGAACTCGCGCGGGGTGCCGACGGTCTTGACCACCACGTAGTCGTCCTCGCCGCCTTCGGGAACACCATCCTCCACCAGGTTGGGGACGGTGCGCAGCAGCTCTTCCTGCTTGGTCTGCGCGGCATCGGCCTCGGCGGAGGCCGCCTTGACGGAGTTGGCCAGCTCCTTGACCTCTGCCAGCAGTGCCTGCTTCTCTTCACCCTTGGCCTGCGCCACCTTCTTACCGAAGGCGTTCTGCTCGGCGCGGAGGTTTTCGAAGCGGATCAGGGCGGCGCGGCGCGCGGCATCCGCGGAGATGATCGCGTCCACCACTGATTCGTCCGCGCCGCGGGCGCGCTGGCTGGCACGGAACTTGTCCGGGTTTTCGCTGAGGTCTTTTACGTCGATCACCAGACAAGGGTATCCAATACCGCGCACGACGGCGGGCGGCAGGCCCCGTGCGCCGGGCCGCCGCACGCCGGGCTACTGTTGAACCACCATGAGCGACTGGATTCTTTACCTGCTGATTGCGGTGGCCCTTGCCTTCGCCACCTCCAGCTGGTGGGGGGTCCGGCGCCTGCAGGCCCTGCACGTGCGCAGCACAGTGGCCGGCGAAGCCTACGATCCGGGCCTGGCGCAGCAGCGGGTGGCCGTGGTCCTCAATCCGATCAAGGCGCGGGCAGAGGAAGCAAAGGCCACCATCCAGCGCGCCTGCCTGGCAGCCGGCTGGGAGGAACCGGCCTTTTTCGAAACAACCGCGGACGACCCCGGCTTTTCCCAGATGCAGGCTGCCTTGGCCGGCAAGCCCGACGTCGTCCTGGTGGGCGGCGGGGATGGCACGGTCCGCGTGGTGGCCGAGGCCCTCGCGCACACCGATGTTGCCATGGGTTTGATACCGCTGGGGACCGGCAACCTGCTGGCCAGGAACGTCGACCTTGACGTGAACGACCTCCACGGGAACGTTCAGACGGCGCTGTTTGGGCGGCAGCGCTACATCGACACCGCCCGGATGGCCATTGAGAACTCCCGCACCGGGCACTACTCCGAGCACGTCTTCCTGGTCATTGCCGGGATTGGCATGGACGCGGAAGTCCTGGCGGACACCAACGACGGTTTGAAGAAGGCGGTGGGCTGGCTCGCCTACACCGAGGCGGGCGTCCGGCACCTCCCGGGCCGGCGGAAAAAGGTGTCCATTTCGCTGGACGGCAGCCCGGAGCAGGTGCGGAACATCCGCAGCGTACTTTTTGCCAACTGCGGGCTGGTGCCCGGCGGCATCGACTTCATTCCGCAGGCAATGATTGACGACGGCATGCTGGACGTGGTGGTCATGAGTCCCCGCAGCGCCCTGGGCTGGCTGCTGATGTACATGAAGATCATGTTCAAGCACAGCGGGAAACTGCCGATCATGACGGTCTACAGGTCGGTCAAGGTGGTCATCAAGTGTCCCGAGCCCATGCCCACCCAAATCGATGGCGACACGTCCGGGGAAGCGACCCAACTCACCGTCCAGGTGGAACCGAAGTCATTGCTGGTAAGGGTCAAGGCACACGAGCCGGGTGGCCCGGGGCAGGCGAAAACCCGCGTCTAGGCGTGCAAGGCCCGTCAGCGGCTGGGGAAATGCCGGGCCGGCCTGACCGGCCGGCTCACGTGGATCAGGCGCCGGCGTCCTTCTTCTCCGCCTCAGCTGCTGCTTTGGCAGCGGCATGGGCCTCGGACTGTTCACGGATCATTGCCTGTTCCTCTTCGAAACGCAGGCGGTCCGCGCGGTCAGCATCGTCGCCGTCCCAGTCCTGGTTGTCTGCGGCAGGCTTGGGGTTGACGATCATCCCCTGGCCGTCATTGTCAGTGGTGCTGGTCATGACCCGCTCCCTTCATTAGGGGCCATACCCCGTGTGGATCAAGCAAGCATACGCATTGTGCACACCCCGCGGAAGTAGTCCGAAAGGCAATTTGCCTACGCTGTGGGCGAAGATCCGGAACCGCTTTCACCTGCGGTGGATGCCGCGTCAAGTATGGATCCGACCCACTCCCGGGCCGCCGAGAAGGCGGCATCGGAAGTATGCGCCGCCACGGCCGTGGCCTGCCTGTCCGCCCGGGCATACGAACCCAGGAAACGGGTCCCGGGGCTGATCCGGTGCAGTCCCGCCAGGGCATCCGCAACACGTGCCTCGCCGGCGTGGCCATCCGCGTCGATGCTGAAGAAGTAGTGGCCCAGGTACTGCCCGGTGGGACGCGATTCGATCCGGCTGAGGTTGACGCCGCGGCTGGCAAACTGGTCGAGGATCTCCATCAGCGCACCCGGACGGTCCTCCGGCAGCGGGACGACAAGCGTGGTCTTGTCCGCGCCGGTGCGTTCCGGAAGGACACCTGGACGGCTCACGAGGATGAAGCGCGTCACGGCGCCCGGATTGTCACCAATGTTTTCCGCCAAGACCTGCAGGCCCGGATGCGCTTGCGCTACGAGCGGCGCACAGATGGCGGCATCGTAATGGCAGTCACCGTCCAGCAGTCCCATGGCCGCGGCCGCGGTTGAAGACCCCGGAACATATTCCGCGCCGGGCATGTTATTTTCCATCCACATCCGGCACTGGGCCCACGCGTGGCCATGGGTGGACACGCGCCGTACGTCCTCCCTGCGCACGCCAGGCCGGGTCACCAGGACGAAGCTGATGGGTACCAGGACCTCGCGGATGATCCGCAGCTCTTGGCCGCTCGCTATCGCGTCGAGGGTGGCGGTGACGCCGCCTTCGACCGAATTTTCAATCGGAACCATGGCAGCGTCGGCAGAACCGCTGCGCACTTGGTCCAGGGCGGCATTGACGTTCGGCGCCGGCACCCGGACTGCTTCTTGCGCACCGGGTACCTGCAACAGGGCAGCCTCGGTGAACGTGCCCTCGGGTCCGAGGAACGCGTAGGTGGGGGGACTGCCGTGCACTAAAGCACCAGCGGCTTGAGTCCGTTGTCGGAGACCAAGGGTTTGCCCGATTCGAGCCACTGGTCCATCCCGCCGGAGACGTTGATGGCGGTGTACCCCTGGCCCGTGAGCCACTGGGCAACACGGAACGACCTTCCGCCGGTCCGGCAGATGACATACACGTCCTCATCCGGATCAAGTTCGCCCAGCCGGGCCGGGATCTGGTCCATGGGGATGTGGAGTGCACCGTCGGCATGCCCGGCGACCCACTCGTAGTCCTCCCGGACGTCCAAGATGACGGCATCAGCCGGGATGTCGTGGACGGGCACGGTATCAAAATCGCTCATCGGAGTCCTGTCGTGGCGGATCAGAGTCACGTTAAAGCCTAGTCCTTCGACCACGGGTGGTGCGGAAACCGGCAAGCTAGGCTGGTGGCTCCCGAGGAGGTTTCCATGTCCCGTCAGCAGCCTGCCCGTCCGGCGCCGCTACAGTCGCGCCCCGGCCGGGACGTCGGCGGGGATGCCGGACCGTCCACGGCCAAGGAGCCGGAGGGCCGGGTCCTTGGCTGAACTTCACGAACTGCCCGCGCTGGACCTGCGGAACCTCCTCCGCGCCGGGACGGTGTCCGCTGCTGAGGCCACCACACATTTCCTGGCGCGGATCAGCCGGCAGAACCCGTTGCTGGGGGCCTTCATCACCGTTACCGCGGACCAGGCCATGGAACGGGCCCGGGCGGCTGATGACCTCCACTCCCGCACCGGTACCGACGACCTCCCCCTGCTGCACGGCATGCCGCTGGGCTTCAAGGACCTCACCGATGTGGCGGGCGTGGTGACCACCCACGGAAGCGCCGCCGTCGAGCATAAACCGGCTCCCGCGGACGCTCCCCTGGTGGCACTCCTCACGGAGGCAGGCGCGGTTTCCCTGGGCAAGACCCAAGTACCCGAGTTCGGCCTGACGGCTTACAGCGAAAACCGCATCGCGCCGCCGTCGCGCAATCCTTACGCACCCAGCAGGAGTTCGGGCGGGTCCTCCGGCGGCAGCGCTGCCGCCGTGGCGGCGGGCTTGCTGCCCTTCGCGCCAGGGACCGACGGCGGTGGTTCAGTCAGGATTCCGGCAGCCGCCTGCGGCCTGGTGGGGCTGAAGCCGGGCCGTGGCCTGGTGGCTGCCGGGGAAAGCAGCGGTGACCCGGCCCGGCTGGTGGTCCCGGGCCCCCTTGCCCGGACCGCCAAGGATGCCGCCCTGATGCTGGACGCCATGGCACCGGGGAACGAATACCTCGCGGGCATAGGCCAGGAGCCGCCGCCGTTGAGGATCGGCGTCACGCTGGAGAGCCCTTGGTCCGGCACCTTCCCCTTCAGTATCGAACCCGAAGCACTCGATGCCCTCCGGGCAGGCGAAAGGCTCCTGGAACACGCCGGCCATACCCTGGCCGAAGCTGCCGTGCGGTACGACAACCGCTATCCCGATGCCTTCACCACCGCCTGGACGGCAGGAGTGGGTTCTGCACGGATCAGCCCCTCCCGCGAAGCGCTGCTGGCGCCGTTGACCCGGACCTTCCGGCGTCGGGCCCAACAACGCAGCCCGGCGAAGCTCGCCGAAGCCCTGGCGTTCCTGCGGCAGTTCCAGCAGGACACCGTCGCGCAGTACGGCCAGTGGGACCTGATCATGATGCCCGCGCTGGCGCAGACACCCCGCCCCGTGGGCTGGTTCACCGGAACAGGCCACGGCGGCGGACGCTGGCCGGCCGTGCAATGGCCAGGAGATGCGGACGGCGACTACCGGAAGCAGTGCGAATATGCGCCGTGGTCCTCGATGGTGAACGTATGCGGATTGCCGGCCATAACGCTCCCTGTCCACTGGACCGGTGGATCCGCCGGAAGCGGACTCCCAATGGGCGTCCAACTGGTGGGTCCCATGGGCTCGGAAGCCCTCCTGCTGCAGGTGGCGCACCAACTGGGTTTCTAGGCGCCGCGGCGGTGTGGTGTTGTTGACCTGAACCTAACGCCCGCTTAACCCGGCGGTAACCCCGGCGGCGCAGACTGGAAAAACCACCTTTCGCACCCTCCGTACGCCTTTCCGCCCAATGAGGAGCTGCACCACCATGAATGCTGACCAGCACGCCACCGGCGCCGGCCCCACAGAAACTGCTGACGACGGGCGGCCGGACCTGAGCAACTCCAACGTCAGGGAGGACCTGGCCATGGCCGGCCGCTGCGGCCTGGTGCACCTGCCGACGGGCCGGGCCTGCCTCCTTCCGCTGCGCCACGGCGGCCCCTGCGAGTTCCACCGCCCGCAGGAGGCGCAGGACGTGGTGACCGGCGGCCGCTGACAGGCGCCGGCCACCACGGTATCGACTCCGGCAACAAACAGGAGGACCATTAAAGGGCAGTCACCATGAGGAGGTCTGTGATGTGCTATTCATCAAGCAAGGACTTCGGGTGGGACGCCAGGAAAGAAACCAGGCGCCGGCCTGAAGAGCGGCCTGAGACCCACGAAACTCCGAAGCCGGCCAAGGCACCGGAATTCACGTTCTGGGCCTTTCCGAAGTGGCGCAGGTCGCCTGTGCCGGGGACTCCCTCCGCCGAACGGAGCAAGGAAAGGGTCTGACGCCCGGCCCTACACGGCCCGGGGCAGTAGTCCAAGGAGGGGTTCCCGTCGGGGCCCCTCCTTCCCCAGGGCTCCCAATCCAGCCTGCCTTTCATGCAGCAGTAGACGCGCGCGGCGCGCTCGTTGTGCTGCGGCAACCCAGGCGTCTATGGTTGCACCATAAGCATGCTTAGCATTCTGCGAAAGGACACGGGCATGAGCGAAGGACAGTACACGCCGGGACCGAACAGCCAGCCGGACCCGGACGTCAACGTCACGCCGTCGGCCACGGACCGGGCGGCAGGCGGCCGGGACGCAACCTACGGTGGCGCGCCGTCCTACGCCCCGGATGCCCCGGATGCCCCGGATTCACCCGCGGTTCCAGCACCACCAGCGGGCACGGAAAAAGCCGCAGCGGGTGGCCGCACACCCGAAAGCAAAGTTACCCGCGCCGGCGTCATCTGGGCTGGCGTTGTCGCCTCACTGATCCTGTTGATCCTGCTGATCATCTTCATCCTGCAGAACCAGGAACAGGCCATGGTGCAGTTCCTGGGTTTTGAGGGGTCTGTCCCGCTGGGCATGGCACTCTTCATTGCCGCCGTCACCGGCGGGGTCCTGGTGGCTGTGGCAGGTGGGGCGCGCATCCTGCAACTGCGCGCCACCGCCCACCGCGCCAAGGTCCGTCAACGCCGCTAGGGCAAGCGACGGCCGGAGCCGCCGGAGCGAATCCGCCGGCGGCTCCCCGGCCGTGCGTTGCGTCAGTTGCCGCCCAGGTTCCGGTACTTCCGGAACCGCGCCCCCACCAGCCCGGCCACGGGGATGTCGGCAACGGATGCAAGTTCGTATTCGATGGCACGGGCCATCCGGGCACAGAATTCGCGCGGCTCCAGGGACGCGTCGTCGCGCTCGTCCACAATGTGGTCCACCAGTCCGTTCGCATACAGCGCCGCCACATTGACGCCCTGCGCCTGTGCCATCGCGGGCGCGAAGGCCGTGGTGCGGTGCACGATCGCACTGGCGCCCTCGGGCGGCAGCGGCGACAGCCAGCTGTGCTGCGCGGCGATGGTCCTGTCCGCGGGCAGCAGTGCCAGCGCCCCTCCCCCGGCACCCTGGCCAAGCAGCACCGAGACGGACGGCGATTCCAGGCCGATCAGTTCGTACAAAGAGCGTGCGATCTCGCCGGCGAGGCCGCCTTCTTCCGCCTCCTGGGAGAGCGCGGCGCCTGCGGTGTCGATGACCGTGAGCAGGGGGAGCCGCAGTTCTTCGGCCAGCTTCATGCCGCGGCGCGCTTCCCGCAATGACCCGGGCCCCATACCGGCGGCGTCCTTGCGCAGCGGGCGGGCATGGCCGAGCACAATGCAGGACCGGCTGCCGAACCGGGCCAGCGCCAGCAGCAACCCGGGGTCCTTTTCCCCCTGCCCCGTCCCGTTCAGCGGCAGGGCGTCGCTGGCGCCGAACTTGAGGAGCTGGCGCAGGTCCGGCCGCCGCGGCCGGCGCGAAATCCCGATCGACGTCCAGGCGTCCACGGGGGCCGGCCGCACGGCCAAAGTGGCCGGTGCGGCGGGCCGGACCACCGTCCCTGACGCCGCCTCCCGCCGGGGCGCCAGGATGTCCAGCGCCCGGGCCACCAGTTCCGCGAGCTCTTCGGGCTTCACGACGCCGTCGATGAGCCCCTTGTTGAACAGGTTTTCCGCCACCTGCACGTTGTCCGGGAAGGACTCCCCATGCAGTGCTTCGAACACCCGGGGGCCCAGGAATCCCAGCAGGGCGCCCGGTTCGGCAACATTGATGTGGCCCAGCGACCCCCAGGATGCCATCACGCCGCCGGTGGTGGGGTGCCGGAGGTAGACCAGGTAGGGCAGGCCGGCCTGGCGGTGCGCCCGGACGGCTCCGGTGATTTTGACCATGGACAGGAACGCCGGCGTCCCCTCCTGCATCCGGGTTCCCCCGGAGGCCGGGCCCGCCAGCAGCGGCAGTCCCTCCGAGGTGGCCCGTTCGACGGCGGCAACGATCCGCTGTGCCGCGGCGTGGCCGATGGAGCCGGCAAGGAAAGAAAACTCGCTGACGATCAGCGCCACCCGGCGCCCCCGGATCAGCCCGGTGCCGGTGAGCACCGATTCGTCGGCTCCGCTGCGTTCGCGGGCTTTGGCCAGGTCACGGGCATACTCTTCGGACAGCGCCGGCTGGTGCGGCGGCGTATCCCAGGAGACAAACGAATCCTGGTCCACCACGGCGTCGATCAGTTCGGCGGCGCGCAGGTGCCGCACTTTTTCGGTGGTTGGCATGCTAGTTCACCCCGGCCGCCACGGGAGCCGGCAAACCGAGCCATGCGCGGATGGCAGGACCGTCCGCGTCCAGCAGCGGCGGCGCGGCGTGGTCCTTCACGGTGGTTTCGGCTGTGTCCCCCTGTTCGAAGAACCGCAGCGGGGGCCCGGGGAGGCTGACGGTTCCGAGCAGCGGATGCTCCACGTCCACCACGAGCCCTTGGGAGGCCACCTGGTCCCACGCGTACACCTCGTCCAGGGAGCGCACCTTCCCTGCCGGGATCCCGGCGTCGTTCAGTTTCTCCAGCAGTTCCGCCGCGCCGTAGCCGGCGAAAGCGCGTTCGACGGCGGCAATCACCCCGGCGCGGTTCCGCACACGTTCGGCGTTGCTGGCGAATCCGGGCGCGGCCGGGTCCAGGCCGAAGGCCGCCGCAAATGACTGCCAGAGCTTCTCGCTGCCGACGCTGATCTGCACGCTGCCGTCCTTGCAGGTGAACAGCCCGTACGGGGCGATGGACGGGTGGTGGTTGCCCTGTGCCTGCGGAACCTCGCCGGCCACGGTGGTCCGGGTGCCCTGGAAGGCGTGGACGCCGATCAGTGACGCCAACAGGGAGGTGCGCACCACCTGGCCGCGGCCGGTGCGGTTCCGTTCCACCAGCGCCGCCAGCACGCCAAAGGCTCCGTTCATGCCGGAAAGGAGGTCTGCGATCGGAACGCCGACGCGCTGCGGGTCTTCGGGCCCGGAGCCGGTGAGTGACATGAGTCCGGCCTCGCCCTGCAGGATCTGGTCGTAGCCGCTGCGCCGGGATTCGGGCCCGTCATGGCCGAAACCCGTGATGGACAGGATCACCAGCCGGGGGTTGAGCGCATGGATGGCGGCCGTGGAGAAGCCCAGCCGGTCCATCACGCCGGGACGGAAGTTCTCGATGACCACGTCCGCACGCTCCAGCAACCCGCGCAGCACTGCCTGCCCGTCCTGGCTCTTCAGGTCCAGGCTGATGGATTCCTTGTTGCGGTTGCAGGACATGAAATAGGTGGACTGCAGGTCGTCTTCCGGGCCCACGAAGGGCGGCCCCCAGCCGCGGGTGTCATCCCCGGTGCCGGGGTTTTCCACCTTGATCACGCGGGCGCCGAGGTCCGCCAGCATCATGCCGGCGTGGGGCCCCGCCAGTGCACGGCTCAGGTCGACGACGGTGTGCCCCGCCAGGGGGCCTCGGGAATTTTCGGCTGAGCTCATGTGCTTGGGTTTCCTTTCTCATGTGCGGGCGGCGTGGCGGGCGGCTGCGCCGGCTAGAGCCAGCCGGGGACCACCAGCGCCAGCCAGGCCAGGATGGGTCCGGCCACGATCACGATGCCGCTGTAGCCGAGGATCTTCTTGTAGAACCGGTCCTTGTCCACGCCCTCCGGGGCATTGGCCAGGACCAGGGCGCCGTTGGTGGAGAACGGGGAGACGTCCACGATCGTGGCGGAGACCGCGAGCGCGCAGATGACGCCGATGGCGCCGATCTCACCGGTGGAGAGGAAGGGCACGGCCAGCGGGATGAGCGCGGCCAGGATGGCGGTGGAGGAGGCGAAGGCGGACACGATGGCGCCAATGAAGCAGATGATGAGGGCCGCCAGCAGCGGCATTCCCATGCCGGCCACGCCGCCGGAGACGAATTCGATGGTGCCCGCTTCTTCCAGGACACCAACGAAAGTCAGCATGCCGCAGATGAGCAGCACGGTGGACCAGCTGATCTTGTTGATGGCACCCTTCTGGGCCGCCGGCGAGACCAGCGCAAGGACGATCGCGATGGTGATGGACACGAAGCCGACGTCCATCTTGAACCCGAGGGCCACGACGGCCAGCGCGACCAGGCCCGCAATGGTGACCAGTTGCGGAATCCGCTCCTTGCGCTCCTTGGTGGCGGCAACGCCGTCGCCTGCCGGGTCGCGGGGGCCGTACATGCCGGAGCCGAAGCCTTTGAACGGAACATCGGTGCCGGCTTTGGCGCCGACGCTGACTGCCATCCGTGCCTCGGCGGCCTGCTCCACGAACTGACCCACCTTGGAGGACATGAGGTTCCTGCCGCCCAGGACCACAAAGAGGACCAGGGAGATGACCAGGTTGAAGATGAAGCTTGAGAGGAAGAGTGCTGCCGGGCTGAAGGCGAGATCGGTCTTGGCAATGATGCCGTTGACGGTGACGCCGTAGACGGCGATGGGCGAGAAGCCGCCGGCCTGGGCACCGTGGATCACCATCATGCCCATCAGCAACGGGCTGATCTTGTATTTTCCGGCGAAGCTGAGGGCAATCGGGGCAATGATGGCGACGGCGGCGGGAGACAGCGCGCCCACGGCCGTGATGACGGCGGTGATGGCGAACATGACCCAGGGGATCAGGGCAACGCGGCTGCCCACGAGTTTGACGGCGCCCCGGACCAGGAGGTCGATGGTGCCGTTGTTTTGCGCGATGGCGAACAGGTAGGTGACTCCGACGATCGTCAGGAAGAGGCCGCCGGGGAAGTTGGCAAGGATGTCATTGGTGGACATGCCCAGCACCAGTGAGCCAAGCAGGAAGGCGCCCACGAAGGCGAGGGCACCCATGTTGAGGGGCAGGATGGTGGCGAGCAGGAACATCGCCGCCAGGATGATGATCGATAAGACAGGAGCGGACATCGTTGGTCCTCCATTGGAACGAAAGAATGTGACGTGAGTTACTGGCTCACTGGACTAGCCTCTTAGACAGTGAGTCTATCTGTCAATAGACGAAGGGGGTATTCTGGTCCGAGAACCTCGGGAGGAACTGTGGAAAAGACGGCACGGGCAGGCCTGGAGCGGGTCTCGCGTCCCCGGCTCTATGAGCAGCTGGTGGAGCAGATCCTCGCCTACATCGAGTCGGCCCAGCTCCGCCCCGGGGACCTGCTGCCTGCCGAACGCGACCTTGCCGAGCGGCTGGGAGTTTCCCGCGCCACCCTGGCCCAAGCCCTCGTGGCCCTCGAAGTGCTGGGCGTGATCGACGTGCAGCACGGCACAGGGGCAGTCCTGGCACGGCGTCCCAGCGTGGCATCCGTCATCAAGGGCCTCCGCGAGCACCAAAGCCGGCTGCCGGAGATCGTCGAAGCCCGCAGCACCCTGGAAGGGAAGCTCGCGGCACTGGCCGCCGAACGCCGGACCGGAGACGACCTCGCCGCCATCGACAACGCCCTGGACGTCATGGCACGGGAGATCAACGACGGCGATCGAGGCACCCATGGCGATGAGCTCTTCCACCAGGCCATAACCGCGGCGGCGCACTCCTCCGTGCTGGCGCAGCTGATGGCCTTCATCGCCGAGATGATCCTGGAAACCCGGATGGAATCGCTGGGCCAGCCCGGGCGTCCGGAACAGTCACTGGCGTCACACCGCCGGATCGCCGACGCCATCCGCGCGCAGGATCCGGCCGCAGCAACGGAGGCCATGCTGGCGCACATCGACCTCGTCTCGGACGTGGAACTGCTCCGCTAGCGGCACGACCGCGGGTTCGTAGCGGCAGCATCCCCGTCGCATGGAACAGTCCCCCTGCCATGCGCAGGGGAGCAGTCCACCCGGAGGGGACTTTATTCGTGACCGACCCTTAACCGCCCCGCGGCGGGGGCAGGGCGCCTAGAACGTCCCGGAATTCGAACCCGTGGTGCTGGCGACGGTGAGGCCGATGATGAGCAGCAACCAGATGGCGCCGTAGCCCAGCAGGCACAGGTAGCCCAGTACCAGGCCTGAGATGGACATCCCCTTGCCGGACGGCTCGCGCCTGAGGGCGAGGTGGCCGGTAATGATGGCGGCCAGCTGGGGAAGGAGCAGCCAGCCCATGATGACCGAGGCGATGCCGCAGACCATGCTGGCGATGCTCAGGGTCTTTGGCTCGGCCGGCTTGCCGTAGTAGGCCGGCTGGCCGAAGTATTGCCCCTGGCCGTACTGGGACTGGTTGAACTGGCCCTGGTTGTAGCTTGGGCCGTACTGGGGCTGCCCATACTGGCCTTGCCCATACTGCGTCTGGCCGTATTGGGCCGGCGGTTGGTAGCTGGGCCACGGCGCATCGTTGCCCTGGCGGTCGGGACGCTGGTAGTCGGGCCCCTGGGACGGCTGGTCAGTCATGGTTTCTCCCCTGCGGATCTGGCTCCAGCCTACTTCAGTGAAGGACCAGGCGGACGGCCAGCACCAGCATCAAAACACCGATGCCGGCATCGATCCAGCGCCAGGTGCGCGGGCTGCCCAGGACGCCCGCCAGGGCCCGCGCCCCGTACCCCAACCCTGAGAACCACAGGATGCTTCCGGCCACGGCGCCGGCGGCAAAGATCCAGCGGAGGTCCGGTCCCTGCTGGTTGGCCAAGCTGCCGAGCAGCACCACGGTGTCCAGGTAGACGTGGGGATTCAGGAATGTGAGGGCCGCCGTGGTGGCGAAAACCGAGTGTTTGGACCGGGGCGCCTGCTCCGCCAACACTGAGGGCTTCGCTGCCGCCAGGAAGGACCGGACCGCGAACCACAAAAGGTAGGCGGCCCCTGCCCACCGCAGGACTTCGAGCGCCTCGGGGAAGCGGGTCACCACGGCCCCGATTCCGGCCGTACCGCCCACGATCAGCAGCGCGTCACCGGCCATGCACACCGCCACCACCACGCCGATGTGTTCGCGGCGGATCCCTTGCCGCAGGACGAAGGCGTTCTGGGCACCGATCGCCACGATGAGCGCCAATCCGGTCAGCATGCCGGTTATCCACGAAGTCCACATGGCTACGACGGTAGGGTCCTATGAGATATGTAGGCAAGTAAAGGATTCTGCGTACGCATTAGAATCTCTTCATGAATCTGGAGCATCTTAAGGCCCTGGTTGCGGTTATCGACGAAGGAACATTCGAGGCGGCGGCGGACCTCCTGCGCATCACGCCGTCAGCCGTCAGCCAGCGGATCAAGGCCCTCGAGGGATCCGTGGGCCAGGTCCTGGTCCGCCGCCGGTCGCCCTGCACCACCACGGACGCCGGCGCACTGCTGCTGCGCATGGCACGGCAGGTCCAGGTGCTCGAGGCGGAGACATCGGCGGCGCTGGGCGCGGGGCCGCCAGCCCGCGCCCACCTGCCCGTGGCCATCAACGCCGACTCCCTGGCCACCTGGTTTGTCCCCGTCCTCCATCGGGCCGCCGAATGGGAGGACGCCGTGCTGGACCTGCGTGTCGAAGACCAGGGCTACAGCAGCCAGCTGCTCCGCGAAGGAGACGTGATGGGCGCCGTAACCTCTGATCCCGTGCCCGTCAGCGGGTGCCGGGCAGAAATGCTGGGTTCCATGCGGTACATCCCGGTGGCCAGCGCCGGACTGCGGCGCCGGTTTGCGGCGGCCGACAGTGTTGACTGGGCCGCCATGCCCGTCCTGAAATTCAACGCCAAGGACAACCTCCAGCTGCAACTGCTGGCGGCCAAGGGCATTGCGCAGCCTCCCCCCACGCACACCGTGCCGTCATCGGAGGGCTTCTTCGCGGCGGTCAAGGCGGGCCTGGGCTGGGGCATGATCCCCGAGCTCCAGCTCACGGATGGCCTTTCGGACGGCACCCTGGTCCGGCTGGATGACGGCTACCAGGATGTGGCCCTCTACTGGCAGGCCTGGACCCTCGATTCTGACGGCCTCAACCGGATCACCCGCGCGGTACGGACCGCGGCCAAAGACCGGCTGCGGCCCGGCGGCGGAGAGGGTGTCAGCGGGCCAAGTAGGGCAGGAAATAGACGGCAAAAATGACGAAGGCCGCCAGCAGGGCCAACTTCCCGCCGCTGGTGCCGCTCTGCTGCGCTTTGGCTTTCCCGCCGCGCCGGCCGGCCCGGATCCCTGCCGGTGCTCCTGCCCGGGATCCGCCGGCCGGCAGGTTGCGGCCGGCCGGATGCCGGGACATGCTTCCGCTGCGGCCCTTGCCGTCAAGTGGCCTGCTCCCTTCCGCAGCACCCGCGACGGGGCCGCCAGGCGGCAGGGCCCCCGCCGGGCGCACCACGGTTCCGGGGCGGACGTTGCGCAGCGCCGTGATGCCGGGCTCCTGTTCATGCGTGAGCTGCTGGCCCAGTTGCTCGTACAACCCCACCACCGCCTGCGGATCCAGCACCGGCGGAAGCGCCTCAATGGTCCGCACCACCCGGTGGGAACCCGCCACGGCTACATCGGAGGCGGTCACCCCGAAGAGATCCGGCTGGGCCGCCATGCAGATGAGCGGACGCACCAGCCGGCGATGCTGGGGGGCCAGCACCGAGGCGACGGCGGCGCACTGTGCCAGCGCTCCCTCCACGGCCTGGGTCCGCGCGTAGCGGCCCTGCCAGAGCACGCCGGACACTACGCGCACTTCGCCGGACCAATTCTTCGAATCAACCACCACCACCCCGCCGGGGCCCACCAGGACATGGTCAAGGTTGGCCTTGGGCCGGCCCGGCCAGTGGACATCGTGCAGCACGTACCAGCCCCGCGGGACCAGTTCGCTGAGCTTGTCCGCCACCACCCGCTCCCCCAGGGCTCCGGCGTCCCAGGCCTTGGTGGACCGTTCGGCCTCATCCAGCTGGCGCTTCAGCCTGGCAACACGTTCGGCAGCGAGCCTGGACTGCTCGGCTGCCCCGTCTCCTGCCCCCATTGGACGTCCCCGCTTCCTTGCCGGACGGGACGATCGGCGGGTCCCGCCGTCGTCCGTTGCTTTCGCTTGCGTGCCTGGAATTTTCTTGAAAATAGCAGGGCGCTGAAGGGCCGGTATATAGGTACTTTCACGGCGCTGTACTCAGGTGCACTACTTGGTTGGTGACGTCATTGCGTGTCACAGCGTCCGGATCCTGGGCAATTCGTTTTGACTCCCGCCAGGTTCTGGCATGCTGGTCCCATGGCTAGCCGCGCGGGTACAGTTGCCCAACCCCAGGACCTTGTTGACATCACTGCGCTCCTTGATGCGTATTACGACATCGCGCCGGACCTGGGTGATCCCGGCCAGCGCGTGGTGTTCGGCACCTCCGGACACCGGGGCTCCAGCCTCAAAGCGTCCTTCAATGAGCAGCACATCGTGGCCATCACCCAGGCGATCGTGGAATACCGGACGGCGCAGGGTGTCACCGGCCCACTGTTCCTGGCCAAGGACACCCATGCCCTGAGCGAACCGGCGCAGAACTCCGCCCTGGAGGTGCTGGCCGCCAACGGCGTCCACGTCCTGGTGGACGCCCGCCACGGCTACACCCCCACCCCGGCCTTGAGCCACGCCATCCTCACATACAACCGGAAGGCCGCGCCCGGCGCCCCGCAGGCTGACGGCATTGTGGTGACCCCCAGCCACAACCCGCCGGCCGATGGCGGCTTCAAGTACAACCCGCCGCACGGCGGACCCGCGGACTCGGACGCCACCGGCTGGATTGCCAACCGTGCCAACGAACTGCTGGAGAACGGACTGCGCGGCGTCAAGAGGATCCCGCTGGCCGACGCGCAGGCCGCGGACACTACCGGCAAGTTCGACTTCCTGAGCAGCTACGTGGATGACCTTCCGTCCGTCCTGAACCTGGACGCCATCCGCGAGGCCGGAGTCCGGATCGGCGCCGATCCCATGGGCGGGGCGTCCGTGGACTACTGGGGCGAGATCGCCGAACGGCACCACCTGAACCTCACCGTCGTCAACCCCACCGTGGACCCGCAGTGGGCCTTCATGACCCTGGACTGGGACGAGAAGATCCGGATGGACTGCTCGTCGCCGTCCGCCATGGCCTCCCTGATCAGCCGGATGTCGGTGGGTGCCGACGGGTCCGTGCCCTTCGATGTCGCCACCGGCAACGACGCCGACGCCGACCGCCACGGGATCGTCACCCCCGACGGCGGCCTGATGAACCCGAACCACTACCTCGCGGTCGCCATCGACTACCTCTACCGCAACCGCAGCGGCTGGAACCCCGAATCCGTGGTGGGCAAGACCCTCGTGTCCTCCTCGATCATCGACCGGGTGGCGGAGAGCCTGGGCCGCAAGTTGGTGGAAGTCCCGGTGGGCTTCAAATGGTTTGTCCCCGGTTTGCTCTCCGGTGAAGGCGCGTTCGGCGGCGAGGAATCCGCCGGCGCATCCTTCAACAAAATGGACGGCAGCGTGTGGACCACCGACAAGGACGGAATCCTGCTGGCGCTGCTGGCCTCCGAGATCACCGCCGTGACCGGGAAGTCGCCGTCACAGCTGTACAAGGGGTTGACGGACCAGTTCGGCGCTCCCGTCTACGCCCGCATTGACGCAGCCGCCACGCGTGAGCAGAAGTCCAAGCTGGGGAAGCTCTCCGCCGCTGACGTCACGGCCACCGAACTGGCCGGGGAGGCGATCACCGCCAAGCTCACCGAGGCACCCGGCAACGGCGCTGCCATCGGCGGCCTGAAAGTGGTCACCGAGAACGCCTGGTTCGCTGCCCGCCCGTCCGGCACCGAGGACGTGTACAAGATCTATGCCGAGTCCTTCAAGGGTGAGGAACACCTCAAGCAGGTGCAGGCCGAGGCCAAGGCGCTAGTGGACAGCGTCATCGCCTGACCGGAAGCCCCGCAGCTTAAGCACGAACGCCCCATCACCAAGTGATGGGGCGTTCGTGGTTTAGCCGCGGAACGTGCCGTGGCGTCAGACGGTGCGGACGGCGTCGTCGTAGGAGTACTTGGGCTTCGCCTCGCCCCAGGCTTCCTCGCCGGGCTGGCCGATGTTGACCACCAGGAAGCTCTTCTGGTCACCGGCCGGGAAGAAGGCGGCGTCGATGGCCTTGAAGTCGGCGCCGGTCATCGGTCCTGCGGCGAAACCGAGTGAGCGGACGGCCAGGATGAAGTAGCCGGCCTGCAGGTGGGCGTTGTTGTTGCCCGTCGCGGCGGCGAGCTCGGGATCGGCATCGTACATGGCCTTGGGGGCGTTGTAGCCGGGCAGGAAGCTGTCCCACTTGCCCGCCCAGTCGGTGTCATAGCTAAGGATGGCCACCAGCGGAGCCGACGCGGTCTTGGCCTGGTTGCCGCGGGACAGCGCATCCACCAGGGTGGCGCGGGCTTCGGGCGAGCGGACGTACGTGACGCGCAGCGGCTGGGAGTTGAAGGCGGTGGGCCCGAACTTGGTCAGTTCGTAGATGGCCTGCGCCTGCTCCTCGGTCACCTCGCCGGTGAACGTGTTGGCGGTGCGGGCCTGGGCGAAGATCGCGTCCACGGCCGCCGAATCGATAACCGCTTCTTCGTGTGCAATGGTCATTGGCTTACCTTTCGCTGTGCCGCCCGCCTACCGGGGTGGCCTCTGTGCTTTCCATAGTTGCAACTTCAAGTGCTTGGTTCCTCTTCCCATGACCGCAGGTGACGTTGGCCACAACGGACGGCAGCGAAATACTTGGCGGTATTCTGGACCGAGTTATCCTTCGCCCCCTCGCGGCACCCCTGAAAGGCATCCCTTCCCATGAGCATGCTCGGAATCAAATGGAAGCTGCACGGCACCGGCAAAACCATCAAGCCCGGCCAGGTGGTGGCCCCGGATGAGCGGCTGGCCTGGCCCCTGACCATCGGCGTGGGCATGCAGCACGTGGTGGCAATGTTCGGCGCCACCTTCCTGGTGCCCATCATCACCGGGATGCCGCCGGCCACCACGCTGTTCTTCTCCGGCATCGGAACCCTGCTGTTCCTGGTGGTCACCAAGGGCCGGGTGCCCAGCTACCTCGGCTCCAGCTTTGCGTTCATCGCGCCCATCACAGCTTCGCAGGCACAGTTCGGCATCCCGGGCGCGCTGGGCGGCGTGGTGCTCGCCGGTGCCACCCTGGCCCTCGTGGGTGCCGTGGTGCAGAAGTTCGGCGCCGGGTGGATCAACCGGCTGATGCCGCCCATCGTCACCGGCGCCATCGTCGCGTTGATTGGCCTGAACCTTGCCCCAGCAGCCAAGCAGAACTTCGACGCCGCACCCATCACGGCCGTCGTCACGCTGGCCACGATCATCCTGGTCAGCGTCCTGTTCCGCGGAATCCTCGGCCGGCTCAGCATCCTGGTGGGCGTCGTGGTGGGTTACCTGGTGGCCATGCTCCGGGGCGAGGTGGCCTACGACAAGATGGACGCCGCAGCCTGGGTTGGCCTGCCGCAGTTCCAGACCCCCGAGTTCCACATCGGCGTGCTGGGACTGTTCGTCCCCGTAGTCCTGGTGCTGGTGGCGGAGAACATCGGCCATGTGAAGTCGGTTGCCGCCATGACGGGGCAAAACCTTGACGGCGTCTCCGGCCGGGCGCTGATGGCCGACGGCGCGGCAACAGTCCTCGCCGGCCTTGGCGGCGGCTCGGGAACCACCACCTACGCCGAGAACATCGGCGTCATGGCGGCTACCAAGGTGTATTCGACGGCGGCCTACTGGGTGGCCGGCATGTTCGCCATCCTGCTGAGCTTCTCCCCCAAGTTCGGCGAATTGATTGCCACCGTCCCGGCCGGCGTCCTGGGCGGCGCGGCCACCATGCTGTACGGCATGATCGGCATCCTCGGCGTGAAGATCTGGGTCCAGAACAAGGTGAACTTCGCCAATCCCGTAAACCTGACCACCGCGGCTGTGGCCCTGATCATCGGCATCGCCGACTACACCTGGACCATCGGCGACCTCAAGTTCACCGGCATCGCGCTGGGCTCGGCAGCCGCACTGGTGATCTACCACGGCATGCGCGCCATCGCCAAGGCGCGGGGAACAGCGGCCGAACCCGAAACCGAGCAGACGGGACTGCCGCCGGCCGTCAAGGCTGCCATGAATGCAGCCTCGAAGCGGACGCCCAGGAAGCGCTGACCCGGACCGGCGTCAGGCCACCCGGTCCGCCCTCCCATCCGGGCCGCCGGCTGCCGTGCCGGGGCCCATCGCCAATCCCTTGGCCGGGTGTCCCGGCGGGAAGGGACCGGGAAGGCCTTGGCCGAAGACCGGGCCGGGCTGCGGCCGCTTGGCCGCCAGCGCGTCGGCCTGGCGGGGCCGCAACTGCTTGAGCACCCACGGCATGAAATACTGCCGCGCCCACACCAGGTCCTCCGCCCGGGCCTGCGTCCACCCGTGGGCCGGCAGCGGCCTCGGCTGCAACGGCTTGAGCGCATGCTCCACTCCCAGCGCATCAAGGGTTGCCGCGGCCACGGCATGGTGGCCCAGCGGCGACAGATGCAGCCGGTCCGGGTCCCACATTGACGCGTGCTGAAGCTCGGGCAGGCACCACAGGTCAACCATGATGGCGTGGTGCCTGGCCCCGATGGTGTGCAGGTGCTCGTTGTAGATGGCCACGCGGCCGCGGATCTTGCCGAACACGGGTGTGTTGCCCCAGTCCGGGCCCGCAAAAAGAAGCACGGTGGCATCGGTGGCTGCGAGCGTGCCGATGGCATGGTCCAGCTTCCCGGCCAGTTTGTCCGGATCGCCATGCCTGAAGATGATGTCGTTGCCACCGGCGGCAATGGCGACAAGGTCCGGCTTCAAGGACAGCGCCGCGGCCAGTTGACCCTCGAGGATCTGCCGCAGCAGCAGTCCCCGGATGGCCAGGTTGGCGTACGCAAAGTCGGGACGGCCGGACGCCAGCTCCTCGGCCACACGGTCCGCCCAGCCCCGAAGGCCGCCCAGGCTGAGCGGTTCCGGGTCGCCGATTCCTTCGGTGTAGGAGTCTCCCAGGGCAACGAACCGGCGCCAGGGGTGGCCGTCCGGGCTGTCCGCGATGAGGCGCGGCTCCTGCTTCTGGATGGTCATGCTGTCCTCCCTTCTGCGGGAGGCGGGGTTTCCGTCTTCACCGCAGCGTTCCTGCGGGGTTGCTTTCCGGTTGGAAAGCCCCGCCCCGCCGCCGACGGGCGCGGAAGCTCCGCGACGCCGTCGTACGCTTCCTGCCGCAACGCGGACGGCGGTGCGCCGCTCGGGTCCCGGCCGGTCCCCGGGGCCACGACGTTCAGGGCCGCGTCCCGGAGGCCAAGCTCATGGTGCAGTGCCTGCGTCTGCAGGAAAAGCAGCGCCGCCTCCCTGCTGAGGCCGTATTCGCTGGTGAGGCTGCGCACGGCCAGGTCCACCAGGACCAGGGAGCTTTGGACGACGGCGAGGCCGGCCGTCGCTTCGGCCCGCTCGGCCACGCGGAATACGAGGCGAAGGGCCCGGGCCATCTGGCGCGCAAAGCCCTGAATCCTGACCAGGTCATCGCTGGCAAACGCATGCGGCACGCCCGCGTAGAAGGTGATGGCGGCGCTCGTCCCGCCTTCAGACATGATGGGAACGGAGAGCATCGACTGCACCCCGTGGCCCGACGCCGCACTCGCGTAACCGGGCCACCGACGGTCACGGCTGAGATCGGATACCAGGACGAAGGCCTCGGTGCGCATGGCCTCCATGAGGGGCCCGTCGGCGAACGAGCACTGTTTCCGGTCCGCCTCCTGCGCCTGCTCCGTGCTGGCCGCAAGGGTGTGTCCCTGGCCCAGGTGGAAGAGCGTGGCGGCCCAGCCGATACCGCGGCGTTCACCCTTGATCTCGCTCATGAAGTCATGGGTGACTTCCCGGAGGAAGGTTTCGACATCCTTGCTGTCGAAGACCGGCTCCGGGGTAACTGGAAGCAGCCCCCAGCCAACCTGCCCCGAAGGTTCAGCCGCCATGTTCCAGCCCTGTTCGAAGCGCTTCGGCCTACTACAAAACCTGGTTCCCAGAATACGTCCGAACCGGGCCCTGGCGGGAGTGGCAGCAGAAATAAGCCAAAAAGAGGAGGAAATTGTTCGCTGATAGGGTCCCTGTACGGCAGCAGCTGCACCGCGACATCGGCCGGCAGATCGGACAAGGCATCCGCCAGCCCGGCACGTTTGTTCCGTCCACCGGTTGCGCCGCCCAGTAGCATCGGGAGAGGGAACACCGAATACTCCCTGTCCGGCTGGGTACTTTTCCACGGGCAAGGGGCTACGGAGCATCCATGCCAGCACGGAGACGAGCAGTGGAAAGAGGAGCTTATGCGGGAGCCGGGGACCAGCGAGCGCGTTTCGGATGCGGAGAACACCGCCGGAGTCGGGGAAGGGGAGGCAGCCGCCACGGAGCCGGCAGCGGACCTGGAAGTCACTTTCGACGAACAGTTCTTCGCCGCCCGGCCAAAAGCGCTGCGGCCCGTAGCGCGGCGGCGCCAATTCGTGGGCAACAGGCCCTCCTTCGAATTCGACGGCCGGAACGCCGCGTACGTGGACTGGCTGCGCAACCAGGCCATGCTCGGTGACGCCAACGTCCTGGCCCGGCAATTGTCCGGCCAGGCCAGCATGTGGCAGAACTCGTACGCGCATCCGAACCCCCGGGCCGCCGTCGAACGCGCCCCTGTCTGGTTCACCGCTTACCCGCTGTCCTTCATCACCGAGCCGGGCCGGTCGTTCCTGTCCGCCCTGGGAGACAAGGCCATGTGGGAAGCCTTCCGCGAGATCGGCATCCGCGGCATCCACACCGGGCCGGTGAAACTGGCCGGCGGCATCAGCGGCTGGTCGCACACGCCCAGTGTTGACGGGCACTTCGACCGGATCAGCATGGCGATCGATCCGGTCTTCGGCACCGAAGAAGAGTTCCGCAGCATGTGCGAGGTCGCTGCCGAGCACGGCGGCACGGTCATTGACGACATCGTCCCAGGCCACACCGGCAAGGGCGCCGACTTCCGGCTGGCCGAAATGAACTTCCGCGACTACCCCGGGATCTACCACATGGTGGATATTCCGGAGGAGGACTGGAACCTCCTGCCCGATGTCCCGGAGGGGGCGGATTCGGTCAACCTCAGCCCTGATTCCGAACAGGCGCTGCAGAAAGCCGGGTACATCATCGGCAGGCTCCAGCGCGTCATCTTCTACGAACCCGGGGTGAAGGAAACCAACTGGAGCGCCACCCGGCCCATCGTGGACACCACCGGCAAGACCCGCCGCTGGGTCTACCTGCACTACTTCAAGGCCGGGCAGCCCTCCATCAACTGGCTGGACCCCACCTTCGCCGGGATGCGGCTGGTGGTGGGCGACGCCCTGCACTCCCTGGTGGACCTGGGCACCGGGGCGCTCCGCCTCGACGCCAACGGGTTCCTGGGCGTGGAAAAGAGCGCCGAGGAACAGCCCGGCTGGTCCGAGGGCCACCCGCTGTCCGAGGCAGCCAACCAGCTGATCGGATCCATGATCCGCAAGGTGGGCGGGTTCTCCTTCCAGGAACTGAACCTCACCATCGACGACATCAAGGCAACCTCCGAATCGGGTCCCGACCTGTCGTACGACTTCATCACCCGCCCCGCGTACCACTACGCCCTGGTCACCGCGGACACCGAATTCCTGCGGCTGACGCTGCGCCTGTCCATGGAGATCGGGGTGGACCAGGCGTCCCTGGTCCATGCCCTGCAGAACCATGACGAACTGACCTACGAGCTCCTGCACTTCGCCGCCGGGCACCGGGAGGAGATGTTCGAACTCAACGGTGAGGAACTCACCGGCGCGCAGCTCGCCGAGCAGGTCCAGCAAACCCTGCGGGACCGGCTGACCGGTGAGAACGGACCGTACAACGCCGTCTTCACCACCAACGGCATCGCCTGCACCACCGTCAGCTTTATCATGGCCGCCCTGGGCATCCAGGATCCGGACGCCGTGACCCCGGAGCAGGAGGCACAGATCCGGGACGTCCACATCCTCCTGGCCATGTACAACGCGCTGCAGCCGGGAGTCTTCGCCCTCTCCGGCTGGGATCTCACGGGCATCCTGGCCCTGGACCGGAGCAGCGTCCGGGAACTCACCTCCCAGGGCGACACCCGCTGGATCAACCGCGGCGCGCACGACCTCATGGGGACCAGCCCGGACGCCACCACGTCCTCGGCGGGCATGCCGCGGGCGCGCAGCCTGTACGGCACGCTGCCGGAGCAGCTTCAGGATGCGAACTCGTTCGCGCGCAGGCTGCAGCGGATCCTTGCCGTCCGTGAGGACAACGGGATTGCCACGGGCACGTTGCTCGATGTCCCCGAGGTCTCCAACCGCGGGGCACTGGTGCTGGTCAACCGGCTCCAGGACGGCGCCTTGCAGGTCACGGCGCTCAACTTCTCCGGGCAGGACATCGCCGGCAGCATCCAGTCCAACGAGCTGCCCTCCGGGGCCAACGTCAAGGACCTCTTCAGCGGCGAGACGGTGGGGCAGGTGGACGACCTGCACAGCTTCTTCCTTGAACTGCCCGCCTACGGCGGGACGGCACTGCTCCTTACCGAGGCACCGGAGCCGGACGCGGAGGCTTAACGGAGGACGCCGGGCGGCGCCGGGTGATTCGTACCCGGCAGCGCCCGGCGCAGCTCTGCGCTACCCCGCGATCGCGCCCGACAGCGTGGCTTCGATGATGGCCGGCGAGAGGACGTACTGGGTGACCAGCTGGCTCGCCCCGAGGACGGCCGCCTGGTCGCCTGCCCGGGAGACATTGATGCGCAGGTGCGAGGTGGCCAGCGGCGGGGAGCGCCGGTACACCACCTCACGGATTCCCGCCACCAGGTGCTCGCCCGTCTCGCCGAAGCTGCCGCCCACCACGATGACGGACGGGTTGAGCAGGTTCACCGCGGTGGCAAGCACCTCACCGATGTCCCGGCCGGCCTGCCGCAGCGCCTGGATGGCCTGCAGGTTGCCGTCGGCGGCGAGCCGGAGCACATCCGCGCCCCTGGCGACGTCCACGCCCTGGTCCCGGAGGGAGCGTGCGACGGCGGGCCCGGACGCGAGTGCCTCAAGGCACCCGTAGTTTCCACAGGCACAGAGCACCTCCGCGCCGCGGGCCACCTGGATGTGGCCAAGGTCGCCGGCCGTGCCGTTCGCGCCGCGCTGCAGCTGCCCGTTGCTGATGATGCCGGATCCGATGCCGGTGGCCACCTTCACGAAGAAGAAATTGTTGTGCTCGGGCCAGTGGGCGGACTGCTCCCCCAGCGCCATGATGTTCACGTCGTTGTCCACGAGCACATGGACGGGCAGGGACCGCTGGACGTAGCTGACCACGTCGAACCCGTCCCAGCCAGGCATAATGGGCGGCTTGACCGGTTTTCCGGTGTCGTGTTCCACCGGCCCCGGAAGCCCGATGCCAATCCCGGCGAGTTCGGTGACGCTGCGTCCCGCGGACGCCAGCAGTTCCTTGCCCTGCGCAACCACCTGGTCCAGCACGGCTTCCGGCCCGTCTGCCACCTGCAGGGACAGCCGATGCTCGGCGAGGATTGTCCCGCCAAGGTCGGTGACGGCGACAATCACGTGCGTGGCACCGACGTCGACGGCCAACACCAGGCGGGCGGACGGGTTGAAAGCAAAGCGCGACGGCGGCCTCCCGCCGCTGGAGAGTGCCTCACCGGCAGGTCCCACCAGGCCGGAGAGCATGAGCGCGTCGATCCGGGAGGCAACCGTGGACCTGGCGAGGCCCGTGCTTAGGGCGAGCTCGGCACGGGTACGGGCCCTGCCGTCCCGCAGCAGCTGGAACAGGTCCCCCGCGCGCGACAGATTGCCGGCGTCGGATTCCTTTCCGAGCTGTTTCCCGGCGGGTGAAGAAGTCATGCACTAAGTCATAACACTCTTACTTAGCACTGTCATCACGCCAGAAGAATAACGAGAAACAAGCAACTTTTGCTTGACGCGCGGCAAAAGTAGTTCTACCTTGTGACTCAGGGCACATTCGTGAATCCGATGGCTGGTATCCACCACGGTGATCCCACCACTGCAGAGTCCGCTTACGAAGAGGTAATTGAACTTGTCCCATCACACCGCGCCGACAGACCAGCCCTTGGGGGTTGGCATCCTGGGGGCAGGACCGGTGACCCAAGCTATCCACCTTCCCGCCCTGGCCCGGCTCCGCGATGTCCTCGAGGTACGGCACATCATGGACGTCGACGCAGCCGTTGCGGCTTCCGTGGCGGCGCGCGTCGGGGCAACGTCCAGCACCAGCATGGACGAGCTGCTGGGCGATCCGGCCGTGGACATCGTCGCGATCTGCAGCCCCCACCAGTTCCACGCGGACCAGGTCATCGCCGCATGCCGGGCCGGCAAGAAGGCTGTCCTCTGCGAAAAGCCGTTTGCAATGAACGCCGAGGAAGCCACCCGCATCTCTGCGGTCAGCACCGAAACCGGGGTCCCGATCGTCGTCGGCGCCATGCACACCTTCGATCCGGGCTGGCTCGCAGCCGAACAGAACTGGGGCGACCTTCCCGAAACGGCCCACACCATCCGTTCCTCGATCGTCCTGCCACCGAACGCCCGGTTCGAAGACTTCGCCACGGAAATCCTCACCCGCCCCGCCGCCGGGCGGCCGGACTACTCGGACATCGAGGTCCTCAAAGCCGCCCTCCACGGCGGGATCATGGGCCTGGCCATCCACGACCTTCCGCTGGTACGCCGGTTCACGCCCGATTTCGAGCACGTCGACGTCCTGCAGGCGCGGCACGTCCGCCCGTTCGGCTACGCGGTCTCGCTCCGGACCCCCTCCCGGGTCATTGAACTGCGGGCCGTCATGAACGGCACCTGGAAGCCCGAGTGGACTTTCGAGGCCATCGCCGACGATTCCGCGCTCCGGATCGACTTCACACCCTCCTACGTCCAGGCCGGCTCCGCTGTGGCCACCTTTACCCGCAATGACGGCAGCGAGACCACCAGCTTCGGCCCGTTCGGCCACAACGGCTACGAGGGCGAGTGGCGCGAACTTGCCGGGCTCGCCAACGGAACCCGGCAGGCCCCGCCCGCCCAAACCCTGATCGACGACCTCACGTTCGCCCTGGCCATCGCCGAGGCCACGGTGGAAAGCGCCGCCCTGGACCATGCGGCCGCAGCCGACACGGCAGGAGTTTCCGCATGAGCGCCCACTTCACGGTGCACGCCACGCCCGCAGCCCGGGAGGCAGGCGCCGTCACCGAGACCGTGGCATCGCTGCCTGCAACGTTCGGCCCTATGCCGGCCGGCCATTCCGGGCAGGCCGACGTGCGGGTGGTTGCGGGCAGCAGTGGATGGGCCGCCGAAGCCGCCGGCGCCATGCAGGCAGGGGCCCGCGGCATTGTGGTGGCCAACCCCGTGCCCGAGGACACCTCGGAGCTCGCGGCTGCCGCGGACGCGGCGGGGGCCGTCGTCGTCCTCGATCTCCGTTGGGCAGCGAACCCGGCCCTGGTCGGCGAAGGTTCCGGCGCGGATGCCCGTGGCGCAGTGCGCAGCGGGCTGGGCAGCGCCTCGCTGCTGGACAGCGTGGCGACGGCGGCGCCCGGCACCGATCCACGGCAACTCCTCAGCGACCACTTCGCCGCCTTGCTTGCCGTGGCGGGCCGCCTGGACGGCGTGGCCATCCTGCGCCTGGACACCTCCGGTTACACGGCCAGCGGCAGGCTGGCAAACGGTGCGCCGTTCACCGCCCAGGGCGTGCTGACCGCCGCCCGGCCCGCCGGCGTCGACATCCGCCTTTACACCGCCGACGGCGGGGTTGCCGTCCGGGTCCCCGACCCTGACGCCGCATGGCCTGCCGAGGTCCGGGTCACCGGGCCGCACGGCGACCTCCTGCTTCCCACCCTGTACGAATCCGCCCACCGGTTTGCGTGGCGGCGCCTGAAGGAACACCTCAGCGCCGGCACCAGGCCGGACGACCTGGCCGGGTTCGCCCGGCTGACCGACCTTTACGCAACCCTCACCGCCACGTAACCACCTTCCAGATACACAACCGAACACAGCAGCCCAGTCCCACCTCCACTCTCAACGATGAGCAGGACCGTACCCACGGCACACTGCGTCCGACGGTCCCGAAAGGACACACCATGAATGCATCTTCCGAACCACGCCGCTCCTTCTCCCGCCGCGGTTTCCTGGGCCTGACGGCTGCCGCGGCCTCCGTGCCACTGCTGGCAGCCTGTGGTGGCGGCTCGGCGTCCCAGGGCGGCGGAGGCGGGGCCGGCGGGACCGTCAAGTTCTGGGACATGCCCTGGGCAACGCCGGCCTACAACGACGCCGCCAAGAGCATCGCCGAGGGCTTCTCCGGTGCCAACGGCAGCAAGGCCAGCTACCAGATCATCCAGTGGAACAACTTCTACCAGACCTTCTCCTCCGCGATTGCTTCCAAGACCGGCCCCGCCGTTTCCACCGGCGGCGGCTTCCAGGCGTTCCAGTTCGAGCAGCAGGGCCAGATCGCCTACGCGGACAAGGTGATCGACAAGCTGAAGGCGAACGGCCAGTTCGACGACTTCCTGCCCGGCGTGCTGGACCCGTTCAAGTCGGACAAGGGCTATGTGGCTGTTCCCTGGCAGCTGGACATGCGCGTCTTCTGGTACCGCAAGTCCCTCTTCGAGAAGGCAAACGTTGCCCTGCCCACGGACTGGCCGTCCCTCCTTGAAGCCGGCAAGGCCCTGAAGAAGGTCGGCGCGTTCGGCTTCACCACCGGCGCAGGTGCCGGCAACAACTACGCCAACCACTCCATGATCATGATGATGGTCAACAACGGCGGCGGCGTGTTCAACAAGGACGGCGAGCTGGACCTGTTGAACGACCGCAACGTCGAGGCCATGGAGTTCGTCCTGGAGCTCGTGTCCAACGGCATCGTGGACCCCGCCGCGGTCAGCTACACCACCGACAACATGTCAGCCCAGTGGAAGGACGGCAAGGCGGGCTACGGCCTGTTCCAGGTGAACGTTCCGCAGCGCGTGGGCGACACCTCTGGCGACCTCCTGGTCGCTGACCCGATCAAGGGCCCGCACGGGGACAAAGCCACCATCGTGTTCCCGAACAACATCATGATGTACACCAACACCCCGTCCCAGGACGCCTCCGAGGAGTTCCTGGTGTACTACCTGGGCCAGCTCAAGCAGCTGTGGCAGAAGAAGCTCATGTCCGCACTGCCGGTCTTCAAATCCATCACGGAGATGCCCGAGTTCGCGGATGACCCCAACAACGTCAAGATCGTCAAGGACTGGCAGCCGATCGCCAAGACCTTCGCCTCCCAGGGCAGCAAGCTGAACGCCAACCTGGCCGCCCTCGACGGCGGCCAGGCCCTGAACCAGTTCAGCCAGACCATCATCACCGGAAAGGCCGACGCCAAGACCGCCCTGCAGACCTTCCAGTCCGGCCTCGAGTCCGTCCTGAAAAAGTAAGCGCCCGCCATGTCCTCCACCACTGCACAATCCGGCCTCGCCCGGGCCCGCCGCGGGCTTGCCCCCGGCGGGTCCGGGGCCGCCCCCGGCAAACGCAAGAGCAAGCTCTCGGCCCAGGCCACCAGGACCTTTTTCTGGCTCCTGCTCCCCTCTGTGGTCCTCCTGGTCCTGATCCACGGCTACCCGCTGATCTACGCCGCGGTCCAGGCCACCCACGACGGCGACCTGCTCCAGACCGGCAACTTCGTGGGCGTCCAGAACTTCTCCACTGTCCTGAGCTCACCGGCGTTCTGGAAAGCCGCCCAGTTCACCCTCTGGTTCACCATCGTCGGCGTGTTCGGATCCTGGCTCGTGGGCCTGGGCCTCGCCCTGCTCCTGCGCACCAAGATCCCCGCCGGCAATACGTTCAAGGTCCTGCTGCTCCTGCCCTGGGTGGTGCCGATCGTGGTGTCCTCCACCGCCTGGAACTGGCTGGTGGCCACCCCGGACAGCCTGATTCCCGCGCTGTTCCGGAACCTTGGCCTGGGCACCCCGCTGTTCCTGGCAGACCCCACCCTGGCCTCCATCACCGTGATGGTCTTCAAAGTCTGGGTCAGCTTCCCGTTCATGATGATGATGATCTCCGCCGCCCTGGCCTCCGTGGACACCACCGTCTATGAGGCCGCCAGCATGGACGGCGCCAGCCGCTGGCAGCAATTCACCCAGATCACCCTGCCGCTGATCGCCCGCTCCACCTACATCAGCTGGATCCTGATGACCATCTTCTGCGTCAACGACTTCCCCACCATCTACCTGCTCACCGGCGGCGGACCCGTCAACGCCACCACCTCCCTGGTGGTCCTGGCCTACCGCACCGTGTTCCAGGACTTCGCCACCGGCCCCGGCGTGGCCATCGCCTTCCTCATGACCATGACCCTGGTGGTCATCTCGGTCATCCTGTACCGCCAGATCCGAAAGTCGAGTGTCGAATAATGAGCGCAGCAGTCCACGCCCATCCCCAATCCGGCCCGGCCCTGGGAGTCGGCCAGGCAGGCAACACCCGCCGGGTACTCTCCGAAGCCGGCCAACGCGGCCGCTGGTGGCGGTTCATCGCCATCCTCATCATCACCGCGATCGTGCTGGTGCCCATCATGGTCACCATCGTGCTCGCCTTCACCCCCGGTCCCAACAGCACCGCCACCGGCCTGACCTTCGAGAACCTCAGCAACGTGTTCTCCAAGACCCTTGCCGCCACCTGGCTGAAGAACAGCCTGGTCACCACCCTCTCCACCGTGGTGGTATCGGTGGCGGTGGCCGCACCCGCCGGCTACGTCCTCTCCCGCGGCCGGTCCAAGGCCGTCTCCGGCTACTCCCTGCTCCTGTTCGTCATGCAGTCGCTGCCCATCATCACCTCGGTGGTGCCGCTGTTCATCCTGTTCGCCGGGATGGGCCTGGTGGACAACCTCCTGGGCCTGACCATCATCTACGTCGGTTCCACCATGACGGTGGCCACCTGGATGATGGCCGCATACTTCGACTCCATCCCCATCAGCCTCGAGGAAGCGTCCTGGATCGACGGCTGCTCCGTCTTCGGATCCTTCACCAAAGTGGTCCTCCGAAACTCCCTCCCAGGCGTCCTCTCCACCGCCATCTTCGCCTTCCTCCTGGCCTGGAACGACTACCTCGTGGCCATCGTCTTCCTCCGCTCCAACGAAATCTTCACCCTTCCCATGGGCGTGCAGTCCTTCTTCCAGCAAAACGCGACAGACTGGACCTCAGTCATGGCCCTGGCCGTGGTCATGATGCTCCCGCCGGTCATCGTGTTCGCCGCCCTGAACAAATACTTCAGCGTCGGTGGCATCGGCGGCTCCCTCGCCGGCCGCTGACCGCCGCATTCGACCAACCGCTTCCCAACACCGCTAAGGAAACCCATGTCCTACTCGCTTCAGCTCTACACGCTCCGCAACGCCATCTCCGAGGACCTGCCCGGCACCATCAAGAAGGTTGCCGATATCGGCTTCACCCAGGTGGAGCCCTACAACTTCGTAGCCACGGCCAAGGAACTCGGCGCAGCCCTGAAAGAGAACGGCCTCACCGCACCGTCCGGCCACGCCCCGCTGATGAGCCAGGACCAGGACGAGATCTTCACCGCGGCCAAGGAACTGGGCATCAGCACGGTCATTGACCCGTTCCTGCCCGCCGAGCACTGGCAGAAGGCCGAAGACATCCAAGCCACCGCCGAAAAGCTCAACCAGGCTGCCAGGAAGGGGGCCGAGTACGGCATCCGGGTGGGCTACCACAACCACGCCTGGGAGCTGGAGTCCATCATCGACGGCCGCACTGCGCTGGAATACTTCGAATCCCTGCTGGACCCGGAACTCGTCCTCGAAGTGGACACCTACTGGGTAGCCGTGGGCGGGCAGGACCCGGTGGACATCCTGGCAAAGCTGGGTGACCGGGTGAAGTTCATCCACATCAAGGACGGCCCCCTCACCAGGGACAACAAGGCCCAGCAGCCGGCGGGCCAGGGCAAAGTGCCGGTCATGGACGTGATCGCCGCGGCCACGTCGCTTGAAGTGGGAGTCGTGGAGTTCGACGACTACGCCGGTGACATCTTCGAAGGCATCGCCGAAAGCCTTGCTTTCCTGAACAGCAACACCGCAGCCGAGGGGGCCAACGCATGAGCACGCCCGCAGCAAAATCTTCCCGCAAGGGCCCGGTGGGCGTCGGCGTGATCGGCGCCGGGGTGATCAGCAAGCAGTACCTGGACAACCTCACTGCGTTCCCGGACTTGAAGGTCCACGTCATCGCGGACCTCTTCGAGGAGGCCGCCGAGGCGCGGGCCAAGGAGTACGGCATCGCCGAGTGGGGCGGGGTGGAGAAGGCCCTGAACCACCCCGACGTCGAAATCATCGTCAACCTCACCATCCCGGCAGCACACGTGGAGGTGGCCACCGCCGCCGTCAACGCCGGCAAGCACGTCTGGACCGAGAAGCCCTTCTCCCTGGACCGCGAGTCCGGGCTGGGCCTGCTCAAGACGGCGGACACCGCCGGGATCCGCCTGGGCTGCGCCCCGGACACGTTCCTCGGTGCCGGGATCCAGACCGCCCTGCGCCTGATCCAGCGCGGCGACATCGGCACCCCGCTGACGGCGATGACCACGTTCCAGACCCCCGGCCCGGAGTCCTGGCACCCCAACCCGGCGTTCCTCTTCCAGCACGGTGCCGGCCCGCTGTTCGACATGGGCCCGTACTACCTCACCACCCTGGTCCAGGCCTTCGGCTCCATCCGCAAGGTGGCCGCCGTCGGGTCCAAGGCCAAGGATGTGCGCGTGATCGGTTCCGGCCCCAAGGCGGGCGAGAAGTTCACCGTCGAGGTGCCCACCCACGTCTCGGCCATGGCGCAGTTCGAGTCCGGCGCCTCCTCGCACAGCGTCTTCTCCTTCGAGTCCCCCCGGACCCGGATGGGCTTCGTGGAAATCACAGGCACCGAAGCAACCCTGTCGCTGCCGGACCCCAACTACTTCACCGGCGAGATCAAGCTCTGGCGCGCCGGCGACGAGGACTGGACAACCGTTCCCGCCACCGGGCCCGCTAACGGCCGCGGCATGGGCGTGCTGGACATGGCTCGCTCACTGCGGGCAGGAACAGCCCACAGGGCCACCGGCGACCTGGCGTACCACGTGCTGGACACCATGGTTTCGATCAGTGAGTCCATCGACTCCGGCACGTTCATCGACGTCGAAAGCTCCGCCCCGGCATCCTCCGCCATTCCGGAGGACTGGGCTCCGGAAACCGCCACCCTC
Organism: Arthrobacter sp. AG258; assembly: GCF_004364695.1. Classification (NCBI taxonomy): domain Bacteria; kingdom Bacillati; phylum Actinomycetota; class Actinomycetes; order Micrococcales; family Micrococcaceae; genus Arthrobacter; species Arthrobacter sp. AG258. The sequence continues at coordinate 460,986 of NZ_SOBI01000003.1, forward strand.
TGACAGGCAGCAGGAACGCATCATGAGCACACCCGCACACCCCTCCGATTCCACGCCCTCCCGACGGTCCGGCCGCCCGTTGGGTGTGGCCGCGATCGGTTACGCCTTCATGGGCAAGGCGCACTCCAACGCATGGCGGAACGTGGCCAGCTTCTTCGACGTCCCGGCCTTCGAGCAGAAAGTCCTCGTGGGCCGGGACGCCACCGCCGTGGCCGAGGCCGCGGCCGCCTATGGCTGGGCGGAGTCGGCCACCGACTGGCGCGCCGTGATTGAACGGGATGACATCGACATCGTGGACATCTGCGCGCCGGGCTGGATGCATGCCGAGATCGCGATCGCAGCGCTGGAGGCGGGCAAGCACGTGCTGGTGGAGAAGCCCCTGGCCAACACGCTGGCCGAGGCCGAACTCATGACGGCCGCTGCCGCCAAGGCCCGTGCCCGGGGCGTGCAGTCGATGATCGGCTTCAATTACCGGCGCGTCCCGGCACTGGCCCTGGCCAGGGAACTGATCGCCGAGGGACGCCTGGGCACGGTCCGGCACGTCCGCGCCGCCTACCTCCAGGACTGGCTCGCCGACGCCCAGGCACCCATGACCTGGCGGCTGCGGAAGGAAACCGCCGGGTCCGGCGCGCTGGGGGACATCGCCAGCCACGCCATCGACCAGGTCCTCTTCCTCCTCGGCGACCAGGTCAGCGAGGTCAGCGGCCGGCTGCACACCTTCGTGGACCACCGCCCCGGCACAAGTGGTGCCGCAAGCGGCCTCGAAGAGGTGACGGTCGACGACGCCGCCTGGGCCACGCTGTCCCTCACCTCCGGGGCGGTCGCCTCGGTGGAGGTCTCCCGGGTGGCCACCGGCCGGAAGAACTCCCTCCAGATCGAGGTGTACGGCGAGAAGGGCAGCCTCCTGTTCGACCTGGAAAACCTCAACGAACTCGGCTTCCTGGACGCCACCGCCCCCGCCCGGGAGCAGGGCTTCCGCCGCATCCTGGTCAACGAACCCGAGCACCCCTACCTGGAAGCGTGGTGGCCGCAGGGCCACATCATCGGCTGGGAACACACCTTCACCCACCAGGTCCGCGACTTCCTGCTCGCGGTCCGGGACGGAACCCAGCCGTCGCCGTCGTTCGAAGAAGGACTGAACGTCCAATACGTCCTGGACGCCGTGGAGGAATCCGCAGCCAATAAGAGCACCCTCACCGTCGTGCGCCACTAGCACCCCACCACCAAGGAGCCCCCATGCCCCGCCCCTTCACCCTGTTCACCGGCCAGTGGGCCGACCTGCCCTTCGAAGAAGTCGCGCGCCTGGCCGCCGGCTGGGGCTACGACGGACTGGAAATCGCCGTCTCCGGCGACCACCTGGACGCCTGGCGCTGGGACGAACCCGGCTACGTCGAGTCCAAACTCGAGATACTGGACAAGTACAACCTCAGAGTCTGGGCCATCTCCAACCACCTCAAAGGCCAGGCAGTCTGCGATGACCCCATCGACTTCCGGCACCAGGCCATCGTCGGATCCAAAGTCTGGGGCGACGGCGACCCCGAAGGAGTCCGCACCCGCGCCGCCGAGGAAATGAAACACACCGCCCGGCTCGCCAAAGCACTGGGCGTGGACACCGTGGTCGGGTTCACCGGCTCCGCCATCTGGCAGTACGTGGCCATGTTCCCGCCCGTCCCGGAAAAAGTCATCGACGCCGGCTACCAGGACTTCGCCGACCGCTGGAACCCCATCCTGGACGTCTTCGACGAACAAGGCGTCCGGTTCGCCCACGAAGTCCACCCCTCCGAGATCGCCTACGATTACTGGACCACCGTCCGCACCCTCGAAGCGATCGGCCACCGCGAAGCATTCGGCCTGAACTGGGACCCCTCGCACATGATGTGGCAAGGCATCGACCCCGTCTCCTTCATCTGGGACTTCAAGGACCGGATCTACCACGTGGACTGCAAGGACACCAAGATCCGCCAGACCGGACGCAACACCGTCATGGGCTCCCACCTGCCCTGGGGCGACCCCCGCCGCGGCTGGGACTTCGTCTCCGCCGGACGCGGCGACGTCCCCTGGGAAGCCTCCTTCCGCGCCCTCTCCGCCATCGGCTACAACGGCCCCATCAGCATCGAATGGGAAGACGCCGGCATGGACCGCCTCCACGGAGCCCCCGAAGCCCTCGCCGCCCTGAAAAAGTACGACTTCCCCGCCTCCCAAACCAGCTTCGACGCCGCCTTCAGCAGCAACGACTGACGCCGCGTGCGAACCCTCCGGCCGGGGCAGCAGTGCGAGGTGTGGATCGCATCCTGATGGCGAAACCATCTTCCTGTCCGCCAATGACGGCCACACGGAGTCTTTCTCGACCACGCACGGCCATGTCCAGCTCGCCCGGGTCCGTGCAGATGGCACCGGCGTCGAACAACTCCCACGGAGGCCGATACAGCATAGGCCCATACAGCAGAAAACGGTGGCCCCTGGAACCAGTACCTGATCCAAGGGCCACCGTCTCAAGGCGCTTTATCCGGCGTCGAAGCTCTCGTCGTCGTCATTGGGCGATTCCTCCTGCGGGAGGTCGTTTCCGCTGCCGTCCGGAAGGCCCGTGGCTTCCTCGCCGGATTCGGAGGAAACCGGCGCCGAACCTTGGGAATCGTCATTCGACTCATCGATTTCCGCGGCGCTGGACGGAAGGTCCATGTCGTGGGGCACGGGTTCCTGGGCCGCTCCCTGCTGCGGTTCGTTGGTGTCCGCGCCGGCGGAAGACCCGCCACCGGACCCCTGGCCCTGCGTACCGGCCGCTTCCTGCTCGGCAGTGGGGGTGCCGTAACCGCCCGGGGCGGACTCGGGTTCAGCCTGCTGGTTTTCCTGCGTCATGCTTCCTCCTGTGTGCCAACTGCGGGTGATAATCAGCAAACTTATCAAATATGGGTGCAAGTGCAACGGGATGCCTTGTTTCCGGGCACGGGAGGAGTAGAAAGAAGACCTGGTACTTGGCCTGCAAGGAAGGAGCGCCGGTGTCCGATGTTGAGGACTACACGGGCCGGACGGGACGGAATGAGACCCGCGAGGAGCAGCTGGACCGCAACTGGGCAGAACTCCTGCAGGAGCTTCGCGTGCTCCAGACCGGGGTGCAGATCCTGGCCGGCTTCCTGCTGACGCTGCCGTTCCAGCAGCGCTTTGAAACGCTTGATGGCGTAGAGGTGGCCCTCTACCTCGCGAACGTCGTGGTGGCGGCCCTGACCACCGCCTTCATCCTCCTTCCGGTGAGCGTGCACCGCAGGCTGTTCCGCAAACGGTTGAAGGAAACACTGGTGTCCAGCGCGGACACCATCACCAAGATTGCCCTTGGCGGCATCGCCCTGCTCAGCGCGGGCACGGCAGCCCTCGTCTTCGACGTCGCGGCCGGGCGCTCGGCCGGAGTTACCGCCGGCGGAGCTTTGCTGGGCATCATGGTGGTGCTGTTGGTATTCGTTCCATTCCGACTCAACAAGCGGGCTTCGGGGAAGCCCGCCCCGCTCCCTCCCGGCAAGGCGCAGTAAGGCGGACTTGGGCCCCTGCAACCCCTGGCCGGCTAGGCGCCTTCGAGCACCTGGCTTGTTGCCCAGGCGAGGTACTTGCCCGCGTTGGCGACGGCGTCGTCCGGGCTCGCTGCCACGTCCAGCAACTGCGCCGCTGCCACCACGCCATGCCCGGCGAGGTCTTCGAGGGTCACCCGGATCCGGCCGGCCACCACGATGACCGGAATCCCGCGCTCCCGGGCTGCATCCGCGAGCGCAATCGGCGCTTTGCCGGTCAGCGACTGCGAATCCATGGACCCCTCCCCCGTGATCACCAGGTCTGCGCTGTCCAGCTGGCCGGCCAGGCCGGTCAGGCCGGCCACCAGCGCGAAGCCGCCCTCCAGCGTGGCGTCGGTGAAGGCAAGGAACGACGCCGGGAAGCCGCCGGCGGCGCCCGCCCCGGGGACGTTCACGTCCCGGCCCGTCACTTCCCGCAGTATGGATGCCCAGTTGCGCAGGCCGGCGTCGAGCAGTTCGGCAGCTTCCGGGTCCGCACCCTTCTGGGGGCCGAAGACGTGGGCTGCACCGGACGGTCCATACAGCGGGTTGCGGACGTCCACGGCGATCCGGAAGGTGGTGGCCGCGAGCCTCGGGTCCAGCCCGGAGGTATCCAGGGACACGACGTCGGCCAGCGACCCGCCGCCCAGCGGCACCACATTCCCGGCACCATCAAGCGGCTTCAATCCCAGGGCGCGCAGGGCGCCGCTCCCGGCGTCGGTCATTGCCGAACCGCCCAGGCCCAGCACGATCTCGGTGGCGCCCGCGTCCAGGGCGGCGGCGATGAGCTGGCCGCAGCCGTAGCTGTGGGCGCGCAAGGCGTTGGCAGGGGTCGGTTCCATGTCGGCCAGTCCGGACGCCTGGGCCGTCTCGATCACTGCCGTGACCGTGCCGTCGGCCCCTTTGTGGATGGCCCAGGCGGCGCCGACGGGAGCAAGGATCGGTCCGACCACGGCGTTGAGCCGCTCCTCGTACCCGGCCGCGACGGCGGCCTCCAGGGTCCCCTCCCCGCCGTCGGCGATGGGGAACTGGGTGGCCACGGCATCCGGGTAGACCCGCAGTGCCCCTTCGGCGATGGCGGCGGCCGCTTCTGCCGCCGTGAGGGACCCCTTGAATTTGTCCGGAGCAATAAGAATGCGCATGCGCTCCATCATGCCAGCATCCGCCGGGAAAGCGCTTGCCATCGTAATACGGACGCCCAGGGCGCCGGTAGTGCTGTTACCCCTGGCGCCAGTCGTCGCCGGCGAGGTGGGAGCCCGCTTGCGGTCCCATCTGCAGCATTCCGCCATCCACCACCCAGGCCGCACCGGTCACGTAGCTGGAGGCGGGCGAGGCGAGGAACGCAATGACGTCGGCGATCTCCCGCGCGTGCCCCGGCCGGCCGAGCGGGACACCGGGCCGCCTGATCGTCGTCGGGTCCTGGTCCTCCTGCCCCGTCATGGGCGTGGCGATCTCGCCTGGGGCCACCGTGTTGGCCGTGATGCCGTACTGGCCCAGTTCCAGGGCAAGCGTCTTCATGAGGCCGCCGAGGCCGTGCTTGGAGGCATCATAGGCGGAGGAGCCGACGCGGGGCTGGAACTCATGGACGCTGGACACCGCAATCAGGCGCCCGCCGCTGCCGGCGCGGACCATGTACCGGGCCGCGGCCTGCAGACAGACGAAGGCCCCGTTGAGGTTGGTATCCAGGATCCGCATCCAGTCGTCGATGCCCATGTCCAAGAACTTGGTGTTCGCCCCGGTGCCGGCGTTGTTCACAAAGACGTCCAGGCCACCCAGCTCCCCGGCGAGGTCGTCGATGACTCCGGCGGCAGCACGGAGTTCGGTGGTGTCCAGCTGCCGGACTACGGCCCTCCGGCCCAGGCTCCGAACTTCCTCGGCAGTACCCTCGGCACCCGCCCTGTCCGTATGCCAGGTGACGCCAACATCCAGGCCGGCGCGCGCGAGCGCCACCGCGGTGGCCTTGCCGATCCCGGAATCGGAGGCAGTGACGATGGCAGCGGTAGGCGTGAAATTGCTGGTGTCCGGCATGGCGGGCCTTTCATCGGGGGCAGGCGGGGTAGCAGGTCAGGCGGGGCGGCGGAGTTCCGGCTCGTAGGGCCCGTCGGTGCCGCTGGAGCGCCCGCGTGGTCCGGCGGCCAGGGTGGGCTGGCTCTCGGGCACGGCCATCAACGGCACGGCGAATGTCACCACGGGCCGGTCGTCTTCGTCCGCGGACCTGACGGTCAGGCTTCTGGTGCCGGGCGGCACCGACGGGGTAAAGACCTGCAGGTTGCGGGTGCCCACCGTGGCCGAATCCTGCAGGGTGTATTCGGTCCCGAAGTGATCCTGGAGCGTGAGCCGCGGCTCGGGCGCACCGTCCGAGGGCAGGTGGATGTTGACCACCAGCCCGGACGCCCACACCTCCACGGACAGGATGGTGAATTCGGCAACCTCGGTGCCATGCCGCCCGTAGGTGGGCGGGAGCAGCAGCCTGCGGAGGGCCCCGGACGGAATGAACTGACGGGTGCTGTTGCCTTGGTCCCCTGCCACAGCTCTTTCCTTTCCTGCGGCCAATTGATAAGCGTACTTACCATAGAGCCTCCGGATCCGCTCCATGTCAAGGACCCGCGCCAGGACTGTGTGGATGGCCTGCGGAGATACCCACAGGCCTGCGGAAACGTGCGGAAAAGCAGGCCCAGCGCGCTACCGCCGGGGCCGGACCACCGCGTAATATCCGGGCACCCGGTCCTGCCCGGGGACGCCCGTGACCGGATTGGTTTCGATGGCAGCGTGGCCGTCTTCCAGGAGTTCCCAGTCCGACGGCGGGAACGCCCGTTCGCGTTCTTCGGGGCCGAAGTGGCCGGGCATCGGCAGCCCGCGGATGGCCAGTTCCAGCGGCGCCGGGATGCCGCGCGTGGTGGCACCGAGGTGGGACACGTACTCCACCGGGTTCCCGTGGAAGTTGGTTTCCGCCATGAAGACGGTGCCGCGGTTGCCGGCCAAGGTCCCCAGGTTTTCCACGAGCGCCTTCTGGTGGGCGGGATCGAGGACGTGCAGGACTCCGCGAATGAAGACGTTGGCGCCATCAGCACCCGCATGGATTGACTCTGCCAGGGCAGCGCCGGCGCCCGGTGCAGTCATGTCGAGCGCTTCGAAAGCAGGGTTGGCAGCTCCTGCGGACTGCCGCCGCGCTATGTCAACCGCGTGCGGCGACACATCCACGCCAATTACCCGCGGAAAGACACCCGCGAGCGCCCGGGTGAAACCGCCGTGGCCGCAACCGGCGTCCACCACCGGGAGGGCCGGGTCCAGGTAGCGCAGGAGGTTGTCCCGGTAGCCGAGGAACTCGTGGTCGCTGCCCGAATCCCACAGGACCTCGCCGCCCGGGCCCGTGGCGGTGATACCGGCCCAATACTGGTCCCACGCCTTATGCCGGTCCTTCGGAGCACTCCGGGACAGCCTGACGAGCTTGGGGATCAACAAGTACTTCCGCCAGGCGGACGACGTCGATTTGGTTCGGGAGGACACGGCTCAAATATATGTTCCCGCTCCCGCAGGCGGCGCACCTTGCGCTACATTACGGCGCGCCCCGGCGCGGGGCGGCGGTTGGGGCGCGGGACGGACGTAGTGGCCCCCGGCACCCTGCATCCCCCTACAATGTACTCAACTGGGAGGGAAGGGAGCACTGTGACGGCTGTCCCGAGTGATGTGCGCCTGCCCCGCACCGCCGTCGTGGCCGATCCCGACGCCGGGCGCCTGGCCCTTAACGCACACGCCCTGCGGAAGGCCGGCTACACCGTCCTGGAAGCCGCCGACGCCGCGTCCCTGGCCCGGCTGCTGGCTGCCGGCGAGCCTTCCATCATCGTCGTGGACGCGCCGCTGTCAGCGGTCCGGACGACTGCCCCGGTCCTGGTGATGGTGGACCTGGACGATCCGGCGGACATTGGGGCAGCGAACCCGCCCGGCATCCACGACTGCATCACCAAGCCGCCCGCACCGCAGGAACTGGTCCACCGCGCGTCGGTCCTTATCGAGCAGGTATCCCGCCGCCGCGCGTCACGGGAGGAGGCGGAGGGGCTCCGCGAACAGCTGCGTGAAGTGTCCGCGGCGGTGCGCGCCACCAACAATCCCCAGGAAATTGCCGACCACGTCGTGGCCGGATTCGGCCGGACCTTCAAGGCCGATTACGTTGTCCTTTCCACCTTCGAGGACCACAGGGTCCCGGTGATCACGGCCACCTGGCGCCGGCGCGGGCTCGTGGAGCTGCGCCCCGAAGCCCTGCCTGGCGAGGACGAAGCCCGTGCCACGGCGGATGCGCTCTGGGCGGGCACGGAAACGCTGTCTGCCGACGGCAGCGAGGCCGATGCGGATGCCCCCGCGAGGCCCGCACCCGCTGTAGCCGGGGCCGCCTCCACCCTGGCAGTTCCCATCGGCGAAGGAAACTCGTCCCTGGGCATCATCTGGATCGCCATGATGGAGCGGCCCAGGACCTGGTCCAGCGCCGAGCTCGGGCTGATCCAGCACGTGGCGGGCAACGCCGCGTACGGACTGATCCAGAGCCACCTGATCAACAGCCAGCAGCAGGTGGTCAAACAGCTGCGGGAACTCGACAAGGCAAAGACGGACTTCCTGGCCACCGTGAACCACGAGCTGAGGACGCCGCTGACCTCGATCATGGCGTACCTGGACATGATCCAGGAGAGCACTGAACACCCGGTATCCAAGGAAGTCCACCAGATGCTGGACATCGTGGTCCGCAACACCGAACGGCTGCGGACGCTCATCGAGGATATGCTCAGCGTCTCGCGTGGCGGACTGGATGACACCGTGATGCACTTGGCGCCCGTACGCCTGGGACAGACCCTTGACCTGGTGGCCGCCGCACTGCGGCCGCTGGCCACGCTGCAGAACGTCACCATCGACGTCGATCCCGTTCCAGAGGATCCGGAGATCCTTGCCGACGAAGTACAACTCCAGCAGGTCTTCACCAACCTGGTGTCCAACGCCATCAAGTTCACCCCCAGCGGCGGACGCATCGAGGTGGGCAGTGAGTCCTACGCCGGTGCCGACGGATCCAAATGGGCCACTGTCCGGATCGCCGACACCGGAATCGGCATTTCCAGCGACGAGATCAACCATGTGTTCACCCGCTTCTACCGGGCCTCCAACGCCATGAACGGGGCCATCCCGGGCACCGGCCTGGGCCTGGCCATCTCCAAGGACATCGTGGACCGCCACGGCGGCAGCATCGATGTGGCCTCCACCCTGGGCGCCGGGACCACGGTGACGGTCAGCCTTCCCCTAGGCACCGACCACGCCCAGGTCAACTAAGCGGGAAGGAGGACTGGCAATGTTTGCCGACGACGACCCCCGGCTTTCCCAGCTGCTGGAAGGCATTGTCCGGCTCGCTTCCGGCGACCTCACCTCCCGGATTGAGGTCTCCCCCGCCCGGGACGAACTGGACGCCATCATCATGGGCACCAACCTGCTCGCCGAGGACTTGGAGATCATCTACCAGGAACTCGAACAGCGGGTCCAGGTCCGGACCCAACTGCTGCACGAAGCCCACCTGGAAATGCAGAAAATGGCGATGCAGGACCCCCTGACCGGCCTGGCAAACCGGTCCGCCCTCATCGAAGCCCTTCGGACCGCGCTGCTGGCCGTGGACGGAAGGACCCTGGAACCGGCCGGCGAGTGCCCGGCAATCCTGCTGATGGACCTGGACTCGTTCAAGTCGATCAACGACAGCCTTGGACATACCGCCGGCGACCAGGTGCTGGTGACCGTGGGCGAACGGCTGCGGGGCGCGGTGCGCGTTTCCGACGTCGTAGCCCGCCTGGGCGGGGACGAATTCGCCATCGTGATGCCCACGGCATCACCGGACCAGGCCGCCATCGTGGCGCACCGCATCCTGGCGGCGCTCAGCGAACCCATCGAGCTCCCCGGCCGCAGCGTGCGCTGCGGTGCCAGCATCGGGCTCAGCCTGGGCAGCGAAGGCCAGAGCCCGGAGGACATGCTGATGGAGGCCGACGTCGCCATGTACGCCTCCAAGGCGGAGGGCCAGAACAAGCTGCACCGGTTCGAACCCGCGCTGCTGCTGATGCGGCGCCTCCGCAGCCAGCTGGTGGATGACCTGCGCGCAGCCATCAAGGAGGATGGCCTGACCCTCTACTACCAGCCGGTGGTTGAGCTCAACACCGGACGCGTCGAGGGCGTGGAGGCGCTGGTCCGCTGGAACCATCCCACCCGGGGCTTCATCATGCCGGACGAGTTCATCCCGCTGGCGGAGGAGGCGGGGCTGATCTCCGAGCTGGGCCTGTGGGTCCTCAGGACCGCTGTGTGGCAGCTGCGGGAATGGATCGACAGCTCGCTGGTGGACAGCGATTTCTCCGTGCGGATCAACATCTCCGCCACGGACCTCCAAAGCCTGCAGTTCATCGAGGACGTGCGCAACGTCCTGAAAGAAACCCGCGTGCGGCCCGACCAGGTGGTCCTGGAACTGACGGAAGTGGCAATCGTCAAGGGCAATGAGCTGGACCGATACTCGCTGGGCGGCCTGCGGGGCCTGGGCGTGGGCATTGAAATTGACGATTTTGGCACGGGCTACTCATCCATCAGCTACCTCCGCCGTTTGCCGGTGGACCGGGTCAAGGTTGACCGGTCGCTGATCACCGGACTGGAGAGCGATCCCAGCCAGCCGGGCCTGGTGGCAGCAGTCCTCCAGCTGGTGCGTGCCTGCGGGCTGGAAGCTGTCTGGGAGGGCGTGGAAACGGCGGAGCAGGCGGAAATCCTTCGCAGCCTGGGCTGCCGCAGCGCCCAGGGCTACTACTTCGGCCGGCCGGTCCCGCCCGACCAGATTCCAGGTTTATTGAAAGAGCGGGCGGAAAGCGCTAACCAGTAGTGCGCAAACTACTGCGCTTTTGTGGCCGCCGTTATACGATCAGCGTGCGGTGTCGGGCTTTTTCGTCGCCGCGGAATTTCAGGTCTCACAGCAGCACCGGACTCTAAAAGGCGTTTTTGAAATTGAACATTAATGGGCCAATGGGTCATTACTTCGTCAACTGGGGGCGTAGCTAATGTCGGTTCGTGTACAAGCATGGGGAATTATCGCCGCAGTACTCTCGGATACGGATCCCGCGGGGGCCGCTGTCCGGCAGCGGCTGAGCGACAGCCTCGATGAGAATCCCGGCGTGCCCGAGCGGGCCCTGCTGGAATATCTCCTGGAGGCCCGGAGGAGCGACGCCAACACGGCGGAAACCATTGAATCCGTACGGCAGATGCGCCTGGCGCCGCCCGTACTGCCACCGAAGCTGGCCGAACAGTTGGACGCCATCCGCAGCGCCTCCCGGATCAGCGCCCTGCTGGAAAACCACATGCTGATGACCGCCTTCCAGCCCATCTACGGGCTGGAAGGAAAGGCCGTGGTGGGTGTGGAGGCGCTCTCGCGCTTCGTCAGCGACGACGGCGCCACCGCGGAACTCTGGTTTGCCGAGGCAGAGGCCGTGGGCCTGGGCGCGAACCTCGAGTTCTCAGCCCTTGGCTCGGCTGCAGCAGCTGCCCGTGACCTGCCCGGTTCCCTCTACGTGTCCCTCAACATCTCCCCCACGTCCTGCATGGACCCGCGGCTGCCCGAACTGTTCGAGCACATCGAGCTCCCCATCAACCGGGTGGTGCTCGAATTGACGGAAGACATTCCGGAAGAGGAATACCTTCAGTTCATCTCCGCACTCAATCCCCTCCGCGAGAAGGGCCTCCGGATCGCCGTGGACGACACCCACACCGGCGCCGGCGCCCTGAGCCGCATGATCCACCTGCGCCCGGACTTCCTCAAGGTGGGCCGCAACGTGATCGGTGACGTGGACAAAGACGGTGTCCAGCGCGCCCTCGCCGCCTGCCTGGTGGACTTCACGGACCAGATCGGCATCACCCTGGTGGCCGAAGGCATTGAGACAGTGGGCGAGCTGAAAGTCCTGACGGAACTCGGCATCAGCGCCGGCCAGGGCTACCTGCTGGGCCGCCCCTCGGTACGGCCTGAGGACTGGGCCAACTGGAACACCCGCCTGGATGTGGACGGCCTGGAACGCCACCTGGCCAGCCCCGGCGAGTAGCCGGCACGGAACCTACCGGGGTTCCTGCGCCGGCGGCCACTGGCCGCGTGCCCTGAGCACCTCGCGCAGCAGGTCCGCACGGTCCGTGACGATGCCGTCCACCCCCAGCTCGAGGAGGCGGTGCATCTCAGCGGCCTCGTTGATGGTCCAGACATGCACCACAAGGCCAAGGTCGTGGGCGCGGCGGATGAAGCCTGCGGTGACCACGGGGACACGTCCGTACCGCACGGGAACCTGCAATGCCTGGATATCGCGGAGCGGCCGGCGCATGATCCGGCGGAAGGCCGCCCGCGGAAGGACAGGTCCCAGGAGGGTGAAGAGGGCATTCGAGGCCACGCCGGCGGAGGAGGCCACCGGCCGGCTGAGCAGCTTCAGCACCGCCCGCCGCCGCCGGTCCGAAAAGCTGGTGACCAGCACCCGGTGGTGCACCTGGTGCCGCTCGATCGCGGCGGCAGTGCTCCGCACCGAATCCCAGTCCTTGACGTCGAGGTTCAGCCTGGCCTCCGGCAGGCCGGTGACCAGCTCGTCGAACGTGGGAATGGGTTCACGGCCGTCGATCCGCGCCTTCGCCACCTCTGCGGCGGCAAGATCTCCGACCCTGCCTCTGCCGTCGGTCACCCGGTCCAGGAATTCATCGTGGAACAGCAGCAGCACGCCGTCCGCCGTGGTGTGGACATCCGTTTCGAGGTAGCGGAAGCCGAGTTCGATGCCGGCGCGGAACGCGGCCATGGAGTTTTCCAGCCCGTCCACCGAGAAGCCCCGGTGGGCCATGGCGATGGGAAGCTGCCGCCCGGCGTCGTCGGGGTGTTGGAAAAAGGGCAGGGTCACCCTGCGAGCGTACCCGAGGCCCGCACCGTCAGTCCCGGCAGTCGGTCTCGCCGCAGGGCAGGATGTCCACGCCGTCGCCGCAGTGCAGCAGGACGCGTCCGCGGCCGCCATCCAGGTGGACCCAGACGGCGCTGTGGTCTGCGGTAATGGTGTCCACTACCCCGCTCGCTTGGAAGCCGGGTGACAGCAGGACGCGGACCCTGTCGCCCTGGCGCAACTGTTTCCAGTACGGATCAGGCGTTGCCTTGCGCAGCGGCGCATTTGCTGCGCCCTGTTTGACGCTTCGTGCCATCGGAACCCCCTGTGAGCCGGCCGGTGAGGGGCGAACCCTCCAGCCTTGACGGTACAGACGAAAGGTAAACGCCAGGTGAGCGCCAGCTGGAAGTACGGGGCGGGAGTCAGGAAAACTGGACGCCCAAGGCTGCCAGCCTGGCCTCCAGGACCTGGGCCACGCCGTCGTCGTCAAAGTGCGGTGCCTGCCGGCCCGCCGCCCTGATGGCCTCGGGGTGGCCGCTGGCCATCGCGTAACCGTGCCCCGCCCAGCGGAGCATTTCGATGTCGTTAGGCATGTCGCCGAAGGCGACCACGTCGGCGGCATCGATGCCCAGTGCGGCCGCGTACTCGGCCAGGGTGACGGCCTTGTTAACGCCCGGGAGGGACAGTTCCAGCATGGCGACGCCGGGCGAGGAGTGCGTGGCGGCGGCCAGGTGTTCGACGGCGGGCGCCACCTCGGCGAGGAAGTCGTCCGGGGTGCCCTCCCGGACAATGGCCAGGAATTTAACCACGGAATCGTCCCCGGTGAGCGTTTCATGGAGCGGCGCCGGAGTGAATTCGGCGAGGAGTTCGCTGGATTCGTTTTCGATGAAGCCCGGCTCAAGGTGGAACCCGGTGAGCGTTTCGGCGGCGAACAGCGCGGCGGGACGGAGTTCCTTGATGACGCGGCGGATTTCCAGGACAGCAGCGGTGGCCAGCGCACGGGCGGATACCAGTTGGTCCGCTTCCAGGTCCCAGACGACGGCACCGTTGGAGCAGATCACCCGTCCGGCGTGGCCCAGCTGCTCCTCAAGCGGGTGCAGCCAGCGCGGAGGGCGCCCGGTGACGAAGACCAGTTCGACGCCGGCATCCCGGCAGGCGTGGAAGGCGCGTATGGTGCGCGGGCTGATTTTTCCGTCGTGCCCAAGGATCGTTCCGTCAATATCGCTCGCAACCAACCGCATCCTGCAAGTCTACGTTGGCCGCCGGCTCCCGTTGTCGGCCTGCGGGGCTACACTGAAGTATCGAACATATATTCGAATAAAGGTGTGTTGTGGGCGTTATTATTGGTCCCCGCGTGATAGATGCGGGCGTCTCCTTGTTATCGGTGCTGATCTCGCCCGTGGCAGTGGCGGCGGGGTTTCCGTCGCCCGCACAGGACTACTTCGATGGCCGGATCGACCTGAACGCCCACCTGATCAAGGACATCACCAGCACGTTCGTGGTCCGGGTAACCGGGGACTCCATGGAAGGCGCGGGCATCAGCGACGGCGATGAACTCATTGTGAACCGGGCCCTGGAACCGCGGGACGGGTCTGTGGTGATCGCCGTCCTGGACGGAGAACTGACGGTCAAGCGCCTGCGCATCACCGGCAACGGCGTGGTGCTGCAGGCGGAAAACCCGCGGTATCCGGACATCCGGGTACCGGCCCTGTCCGAGCTGACCATCTGGGGCGTTGCCACCCGGTGCCTCCATCATGTGTGAAGTGCATCGTGGCTAAGCCGGCCCCCATGCGGAGGATGCCGCAGATCGCCCATGTGGACGTCAACTGCTTCTACGCGTCGGCGGAGCGCGCCTTCGATCCCTCCCTGGAGGGCCGGCCGCTCGTGGTCCTGTCCAACAATGACGGCTGCGCGGTTACCCGGTCCCCCGAGGCGAAAGCCCTCGGCATCTCCACCGGGGAGCCCTGGTTCAAGCTCGCGCCGCGGGCCAAGGAATGGGGCCTGGTGGCCAAGTCCAGCAATTATGAGTTGTACGGGGACATCAGCGCCCGCGTCATGGAACTTCTCGGCCGCTACTCGGCGTGGCTGGAGGTCTACAGCATTGACGAGGCGTTCCTCGGCGTCAAGGGCGAACCGGACCAGCTGTTGGTCCTTGGCCGCCGGATCAAGGAGGCCGTGCTGCGCCACGTCGGGGTTCCGGTGTGCGTAGGGATAGCTCCCACCAAAACACTGGCCAAGCTGTGCAACAAGTGGGCCAAGAACAATCCCGCATTTGGCGGGGTGTGCCTCTGGGAGTCAGTGCCGCCGCCGGTGCGGGAGGGCTTGATGGGCCGGTTGCCCGTGGACGAGATCTGGGGCGTCGCCGGGCGCCTGGCCAAGCGCCTGAATGCCATGGGGATCTTTACCGTGCTGGACCTGATGCACGCCGACCCGGTGGCGATCAGGGGCAAGTTTTCGGTGGTGCTGATGCGCACCGTCCTCGAACTGCGCGGCACTGCCTGCATTCCCATGGAGGAGGAGCGCGTTGGCCGCGACCAGTTGATCTTTTCCCGCTCGTTCGCCACCCCGGTGACCACCTCTGCCGGTGTGCGGGAGGTGCTGGGCATTTACAGCCAGCAGGCGAGCGCACGGCTGTCCAAACACGGCCTCCAGGCAAAGGTGCTGACGGCGTTCGCAGCCACCTCGCCGTTCCGGAACCAGGAGCAGGCGTATCCTACGGTGTGCGTCCGGCTTCCCATGCCCACCGCGGATCCGCTCCTGCTCACCAGGGCCGCGCACGCTCTGCTGCCGAAAATCCGGGAAGGGCTCAGGTATGCGAAGGCGGGCCTGATGCTGACCGATCTTCGGCCCACCGGCAACCAGCCACCGCTGGAGCCTTTCGAGAACCGGCACGAGGAACGCGGCATCGGGCCGCTGCTGGAGGACGTCAGCCGCCGCTTTGGGCGCGGTTCCATTGGATTGGGGTACGCAGGCGTCAAGTCCGGCCTTGACTGGACCATGAAGCGCAATATGCGTTCACCCCGGTACACAACCCACTGGGACGAACTGCCGCTGGTCAAGGCCGCCTGACCTTCGGGTCCCCGCCGGCGGCACCAAGGCCGGCGGCGGGGACCCTCGTGGCCATCAGGCGCGGGACCTGCCGCGGACAAAGTGGAAGATCAGGACTACCACGGCAACCACCAAAAGGATGTGGATGAGCCCGCCGCCAATATTGGCGAGCAGTCCGAGGAGCCAGAGAACGGCGATGATAATAGCGATCCAAAGCAACATGAATTTCTCCTGCATTGTTATTGGCTGGAACTGCTGCATGTGCAGTACGGCGCCTTAGCCGGGCCTACTGCAAGGAATACACCCCTACCTCCCGTTCCAGGCCCCCATGCCGCTTCCGTTCATCAGCACGGCCGGTAAAACGTCGCAGTGGCCTGCTGAATCGCCACACCGAAATTGTGTGGCAAATCCCAGACTATTTCAGGACGCCTCTGCTGGAAATGGCAGGGCATCAAAAAAATAGACGTGTCCCCTTTGTGCGTGATTTCGCGCATGGATGCAAATCCCCGCAGCTCTCCTGGAACGCACCGGGGCTGGGCAGGATCAGGCGGTGGTGAACCGGGCAGTTGCCCCGCCGTCGAGGGCCCCGCTGGGCAGCCGGCGGTCCATGAGCACCATCAGGAGGTGGTGGGCGGCGCCGCGGAGGGGCTCGCCGTCGCCGAAGGCCCAGTCCAGGTCGGTGGCTTCGAGCCGGACGCCGGCCAGGTCAAGCCGGAAATGCTTCCGGCTGAGGGGGCTGGTCGCATGGTCGAGTACCGTGCGGAGGCTTGCATCACTGACCGGGTGTTTGAGGCCGAGCGGGATGGTGATGTCCAGGCCATGGACGATGTCGTGGGTAAGGGCTCCCTGGAGTCCACCGCCGGGCGGTTTCCACAGCGTGTCCTCGTTCGCGCGCCAGCGGTGAAGCAAGGTGCTGACCGGCTCCTGGGCGTCGTGGCGGGCGACCCGATCCGCCATGCGGGCGAAGTTGCCGCGCGAGCGGAGCAACTCGCCGATGAACCGTGGGGTGGAGAAGCGCAGGGGCATGGCCATGTGCGCGACGACTTCCCGCACGCGCCAGCCGGCGCAGAGCGAGGCGGCGTCCCACGCCTGTTGCGGCAGCACTTCCAGGATTTTGGTAAAGGCCCGCCGCTCGGCTGCTATGTTCGCCATGGAGTAGCTGTCCGCACTCATCGGTGGGCTCCGGCGTGCTGTGCCAGGTAGGTCTCGAAGCGGTCCAGCGAGGTGAGGAATCCGGCCTGGGCGGCGGGATCGAGCATTGGCTCCGGAACGTTTGTTTGTTCGATGTCGACTTGGGTACGGCGCGATCCCAGCTCGGTGAAGGTGATGGTCACGGTCATCCCCGAGTGGTCCTCAATCCACGACAGGCGCTCCGGCGGGGTCACCTCAACGTACCGTGCGCTGGTCGGGTAGGTGCTGCCGTCGCGGTTGTTGACCATGACGGTGGTGAAGGCACCCCCGACGCGGGCATCCACGGTGATTGTGTCCAAGGGCGTGGTGACGCCGGCCGGACCCCAGAAGTGGGTCAAATGCTCGGGTTCGACCATGCAGCTGAAGACCAGTTGCCGTGGCGCCTCGAAGATGCGGGTGAAGCGGAGGGTGTTCTCATTCATGGCGGTCTCCATTCGGGGGTTCCTGCAGGTTGCGGAGGTGTTGGTCGAGCTTGTCGAAGCGCTCGGACCAAAGGCGCCGGTTCTCCTCGATCCAGCCGGCAGCGACATCGAGGGCCTGCAACTCCAGGTGGCAGGGGCGGAACTGGGCTTTCCGGCCTCGACTGATCAATCCCGATCTCTCGAGAACCTTCAGATGCTTGGAGATGCCCGGAAGGCTCAAGTTGAACGGTTCCGCCAGTTCGTTGACGGTGGCGTCGCCGGCGGCGAGCCGGATCACGATGGCCCGGCGCGTCGGGTCGGAAAGCGCACTGAACATCGCGTCGAGCCGCTGATCTTCCGCAACTGTCATGCGGGGCTCCAGAATTTCTCCATCCCTATATTTTACTTATTAGCTAATTAACCGTCAAGCAAAATAAGGTGGCTTCCGGGCTGGCGCTGCCACCCGCAAAAAGACGCTTCACGACGTTTTTTGACGCCTCGCGACGCCACGTTGCGCGTTCGCGTCGCCGGGTGAACCAGTACGACACGAACGATTGTGGGCCTGGTGGGCGCTCCGTAACCTCGTCTCAGCATCCGCCCCAGCAAAGGAATCCCCATGACCAACCCGCAGGACAACGGTCCGCAGAAGTCCACACGCATCGTGGCCGGCCAGTCAGCCAAACCCAAGCGCCCCCTGGGCCTGAAAATCGGCATTGCCGCCGCAATCCTGGCCCTGGTTGGCGGTGGCGCCGCCGTCGCCTCAGCCGTCAACACTGGCGCCCCGGCCGCAACCCCGGAAAGCGCCCCGGCCGGCAATCCGGCAGCCGAGCTGAAGCTGGGCTATTTCGGCAACGTCACGCACGCCCCGGCCCTGGTGGGCGTCAGCAAAGGCTTTATCGCCGGGGAACTGGGCAGCACCAAACTCAGCACCCAGGTCTTCAATGCCGGTCCGGCCGCCATCGAAGCCCTGAACGCAGGCGCCATCGATGCCACCTATATCGGCCCCAACCCGGCCATCAACTCGTTCGTCAAGAGCCAAGGCCAATCGGTGAGCATCATCGCCGGAGCCGCCGCCGGCGGGGCGCAGCTTGTGGTCAAGCCGGAGATCACCTCCGCCGCAGACCTCAAGGGCAAGACCCTTGCATCCCCCCAGCTGGGCGGCACCCAGGACGTCGCCCTTCGGGCCTGGCTCTCATCACAGGGCTACAAAACGAACGTGGACGGCAGTGGCGACGTCGCCATCAACCCCACCGAGAACGCCCAGACCCTCAAGCTGTTCCAGGACGGAAAGCTCGACGGCGCCTGGCTGCCCGAGCCCTGGGCCTCCCGCCTGGTGCTGAACGCCGGCGCCAAGGTGCTGGTGGACGAAAAGGACCTGTGGGACGGCTCCCTCTCGGGCAAGCCGGGCGAGTTCCCCACCACCATCCTGATCGTCAACCAGAAGTTCGCGGCGGACCACCCGGACACCGTCAAGGCGCTGCTGAAGGGCCACGTGAAATCGGTTGAGTGGCTGAACAACGCCTCTGCCGCCGACAAGGCCACGGTGATCAATTCCGCCTTGAAGGAAGCCGCCGGCGCGGAGCTGAAGCCGGATGTCATTGACCGGTCCCTGAAGAACATCGTCTTCACTGTGGACCCGCTTGCCGGAACCTACCAGAAACTGCTGGCCGACGGCGTGACCGCCGGTACCACCAAGCAGGCCGACATCAACGGCATCTTCGACCTGAGGGCGCTCAACAGCGTGTCCGGCGAGAAGACCTCGGCGGCCGGGCTCGGCAAGGAATAGCTCCTACCCTTGATTGCTCCGCAGGTGTTGTTTTGTGCACCTACAGCGACTCCTGCGGAGCGCCGTTCACAGCGCGGGGCCGCCCGAACCAGGACGACGCGGCGCCCGCGCAAGGAGGGCTCCCCGCAGAGGGCAGCCGGTTAGCTGCCCGGTCCCAGGTGAATGGTGACGACGGTCCCCGACTCGGGGGCGGGACCGAGGTCAAGTCGTCCGCCGGCCGCAGCGGCAATCCGGGCACAGGTTGCCAGGCCCAAGCCTGATCCGGGCGGGTCACCCTGGCGGTCAAGGCGCACCAGCGGATCGAGCACGCGTTCGCGGTCACCGGAGGCGATGCCCTTGCCGTTGTCGATGACGCGCAGGACCGCACCATCCTCGCCACGGTGGCCGGTAATGTGGATGACCGGCGGGACGCCAGGCCGGCTGTAGGCCAGGGCGTTGTGGATGAGATTCTGCAGGAGAACCCGGGTCTGGACCGGGTCCGCGGTAAATAGCAGCTCCCCCGAGTCCACGGACGCTCCCGACTCCTCCACGGCGGTGGCCAGGTCCGCGACGACGTCCCCCACGAGATCCGCCAGGGAAACCGCGGCCGGCTGCAGGTCACCGCCGATGGTGGCGAAAGCCAGGACGTCCTCGACCATCGCCAGCATACGCCGGCCGGTCCGGCCCACGATGCCCAGGTACTCCGGAAGCCGGGCGTCGTCGCCTGCTTCTGCGTCCATTTCGCCCAGTTCCACGAATCCGAGGATCGAGGTCAGCGGGTTGCGGAGGTCGTGGCTGATCCTGCCGGCAAACTCCGCCAGGAGGGTGTTGCTCCGCTCGGCTTCGGCCAGCGCATCAGCCAGGCGGCGTGCGCGGCGCTCCAATTGCAGGACGTCGACGATTTGGGCGGCGAGGATTTCAAGGCCGCGGAGTTGTTCGCCGCTGAGCCGGCCGGTTTCCCGGGCGCCGGCACAAAGGGTGCCAAGGACAAACCCGTCGTCGGTCACCAGCGGAATGGAGGCATAGAACCTGACACTGCTGCGCCGGCCGTCCACGTAGGGGTTTTCGCGGTACCGGGGGTCCAAGGAAGCGTCCTCGAGGACGGTGGGTTCACCGCTAAGGAACCCCACCGCGCACATCGAGTCTTCCCTGGTGCACAGATACGGTTCCATGCCCGCGGTGGCTGCCTGGTACTGGAGGTCTTCGGTGATGATGTTGATGGCTGTCACGGGCTGGCCACAGACCGTGCGGGCCAGTTCAACAAGGTTCTGCAAGCGTTCCGACGCAGCCGGAACTTCGACATGTCCGTCCGGGCCTGGAATGGGCAGTCCGGTTCCGGCAAGGACCGCGTCTCGGACCATCTCGTTCACCGTCATGGCCTGCGCGCCTTGTTATCAGCGCGCGCGAACCACCGGCCATCCGCGCGCGCGGTGGCCAAGCCTTCCATGCCGGGATCGTCCACCGGTCCAGCATCCCATACCGGCGTCGCCGCACGGGGAGAACACAGGAGGGCCGGCTCAAATCCATGAACCGGCCCTCCTTGCCTTCCCCGGCACCGCGGCGTCACGGGGAAGGTGAACCAATCAGCCCGGGACGTTCCGGGGATCGTTGCCGTAGCTGTACTTCTCCCCGATCTGGCCATCCTGGTTTTTGATGACGTGTTCCACCTTGTCTGCTTTCGCGGCGTCGCGACCGGCGGCTACCGCCTCTTCCTTGATGCCGTAGCCGGCACCAAACGCGCGGTCAGCGCCTTCGCGCTTGTTCTTCCACTGGCCGTCTTCGTAGTACGTCTCGATATCGCCCTGAGCCATTGCACACTCCCTCTGCTGTTTGGTTCCAAGACGCCTGCTGCGCAAGCGCGGAAAGCGAAGAGCCCCGCAATACATGTTGTTGTAGAGCGGGGCCTTCGTGGCAACCACTCCGCCTGTTGGGGGGCCGGCGGAGGAGCTGACACCAAACTAATAGAAAGCATGCTTAGTTTTCAAGCCGGCAGAGAACTCCTGGGAGCGCCGCTTCCTGCCGTGGCCGTACTACAACCACGAAGGGTAGCGGCTACCCGCCTACGGCGTTCAGCTCAGCCCGTGTCGGCGGGTTGGCGCCCGGGCGCGATACCGTGACGGCCGCCGCACGGGCAGCGTGCGCCAGGAGTTCGGCCAGCCCTTCGGCGGGCAGGCAGCGCAGTTCCTCGCGGTTCTGCGCGCCGTCCAGCTCCCGGTCAACCAGGCCGGAGAGAAGTGCGGCCATGAACGAGTCGCCGGCGCCCACGGTGTCCGCCACCTCCACTTTGGGTGCGTGCACCGACGCTTCCCCGGCGCGGCAGATACCCCAGGGCCCGTCCGCGCCGCGGGTGACCACCACCAGGGCAGGGCCCTCCTCCCCGCCAAGCGCCAGCCAGGCGCGCGCGGAGTCCAGCACATCCTGGCCGGGGTAGAGCCATTCCAGGTCCTCGTCCGAGGCCTTGACCACGTCCGCCAGGCTGACGAACTTCTCCGCCTGCCGGCGCGCGTAGTCCACATCGGTGATGATGCTGGGGCGGCAGTTGGGATCGAAGCTGATGGTGGCGGACGGGTGGGCATGCTCGACGGCGGCCAGCACCTCGGCGGCGCCCGGCGCCAGCATGGTGGCAATGGAGCCGGTGTGCAGAAGCGTGGTGCCCTGCAGCATGAAGCCGAGCCGGTCCACGAGGCCGGGCAGCTCCCAGGCGAGGTCGAACGTGTAGGTGGCGGCGCCGTCGTCGTCAATCAATGCGGTGGCAACGCTGGTAGGCAACTCATCCGGAGGCAGCGGCAGCATCACGGAACTGGCGCGAAGGTGCGCAGCCACAGAATCGCCGTAGGCGTCCCGGCCGTAGCGGCCGATGAACTGCACCGGATGGTCCAGCCGGGCCAGGCCGACCGCGACGTTGAGGGGGCTGCCGCCGACGTGCGCCTCGATTCCCGAGGCACGCTGGACGACGTCGACAAGGCCTTCGCCAATAACTGTGAGCATGGTCATACTCTGCCAGAAAGCGGGCCGGCTCAGCAGTTCATGTCAGCCCAGCAGCCGGGCCGCCAGTTCGCGGCATACCGCATACGCCGGGGACTTGGGATTGATCAGGTCGAAGTGGTCACCGGGCACCATGACCAGGTGCGCCGGCACGCCTCCGGCCCCGCTTGCGTCCACGTACAGCGCCGACATGGCCAGCGGCACGTCGTCGTCCGCCTCTGCGTGCACCGCGTAGACCGGCACATCCAGCGGCAGGGCGCCCATGGGGTCGGCGCAGCGGTAGCGTCGGGGAAATTCCGACGACGATCCGCCAAGCAGGTTGGCCGCCGCACCGTTGCTGAGGTTCAGGCGTTCGGCCTCGGCCAGGTTCAGGACGCCGGATTGGCTGACCACCCCGGCGAGGCGGACGCCGCCGGGGTCTGCGAGCTCCGCGCCCGGACCCGGCCCGGCCAGGTGCCCGCGGCCCGCCGCCCAGACGGCAAGATGTCCGCCGGCAGAATGGCCCACGGCCACCACTTTGCCGAGGTCAAGCGAGTGCTGCCCTGCCAGTTCAGCGAGTTTGTCGATCCCGGCCAGGACATCCTGGAAGGTGGCAGGCCAGCCGCCGCCGTTGCCGGCGCGGCGGTACTCCAGGTTCCAGGCGGCCATCCCATGTTCGGCAAGATCTACGGCAAGCGGCTCCCCAAGTTCTGCCCCGTATGTTGAGCGCCAGTAGCCGCCATGGATCACCACCACTACCCCCCGAAGCTGCCCGGCCGCGGGAGGATCTGGCAGGAAGAGCTCGCCCCATTGGCTGGGGTCCGCGCCGTAGGAGTACTTCAGCCGCTGCACCATGTGCCAGAGACTACAGGGACCGGGCGTGGGCGGAAGCCGCGCCGGCGACAGCTGCAAACGATCCGGCATAAGCGAAAGTTCCCTCTTGCTTAGTTTTTCTATTTGCTGGACTTGGCCTAAGACCTGTGCCTATGCTTGGTGCTGCTTGTAAGAGCAATCTCTGGGGGGAGGCGTTCTGAGTGAAGTCACATCATAATCCGTGGGCTTTTCTCCGCCCCCTCCTGCTTGCCCTCGCCGCTACTGCCGCCTGGGTAGCGTTGTCCGCCGGCGGCGCTTCTGCTGATACCGGTGCGGACGATTCGGACTCCCGGCATTCCATGCTCGGATCGGTCGGATCATCCCTTCGCTCCGTCACCACCACCGTTGCGCATCAAGCCAAAGGTGCCTTGGAACCGGTGGAGGCCACCCTCAAGGGCGGTCCGGACAATGCGCCTGTCGCGAGTGTTCCGGCGTCGATCCCCGCGCCATCCCTGGGCCCGGCGGTGAAAGACGTCACCGGACTTGCCGACCAGGTGGTGCAGGCCGTTCCCGTCGTCAACCGGGTAGTGCCTGCCGGGACGGTGGGCACGGTGGTGGACCCGGTTGCCGGCACTGTCGGTACCGTGCTGGACCGTGCGGTGGGAACCGTGGCCCCAATTGCCGGCGCTGTTCTTGAGCCCCTTGAGCCTGTTGTGGAACCTGTCACCGACGCCGTTCCCCTTCCCGGCGTTAACCCGGCTGACTCCGGCCCGGTTCCCCCCGTGGTCACCGACGCCATCGACACTCTCACCTCTGATCCGGCGTCGACCCCCGCTCCTTCCGTGACCGGCCTTCCGCAGGCAGGCCACGAAGCGGATGCGTCTGTCACGGTCGCAAACGCCGATGCTGCCGGCACCGCGCCGGGTCGAGCCGCGATGATTCTCGGAGACGCCCTGCCCGGAACCGGCCAGGCCTGTGACACCCGAATGAATTCGGTGGCAAACGCCCCGGCACTTGCCGAAGCCGGCCCGGACCACGCACCAATCCATGAACCTTCTGATTCCCTGCCGGGCGTGCCGGGTGCCACTACCGGCGGAAGCAGCTCCTCCGGGGGCAACGGCCCGGCCGTCCCCGCATGGCTCAACGCCCACCATTTCTACGTTCCTGCGGCGGGTACCGCCGCCATCGAGGGCCGTCTGCTCGCAGCCCCGGCACCGGTGTCCTTCGACCCCGGATCTTCCCCTGATTAGTTGAGGCCCCTCCGCGCACTCACGTGCGGAAACTGAGCCATTTCCGGGCCCAAGAAGTATGCCCAATTCAACTTTTCAGGAGAACTTAAAATGATGCATCGCAACATTCGCAGGTGCCTGCTCGGCACCGCATTTGCCGGCGGACTGCTGGCCTTTGGCGGTGCCGCCGCCAACGCAGCAGACACCACAACCTCGGGAAATGACGGGCTACTTTCAGGCACTCAGGTGGTGGCCCCGGTCAACATCCCGGTCAACCTCGGAGCCACTTCGCTGGGACTTGTTGGCGACTCCGCAGCGAGCACACAGAATGCCGGAGCACCGGCGGCACCCGCTCCGGCACCCGCCGCATCCACTAACGGCGGCGACGGCATCGCATCCGGAACCCAGGTAGTGGCGCCGATCACCGTTCCCATCACCCTGGGGGCAACCTCAGTGGGCGCTGTTGGCGACTCGGCAGCAAGCACCCAGAACCCCGCCACTTCGGGCACGGCACCGGCAGCCCCCGCTCCAGCACCCGCCGCGAACACCACCGGTAGTGACAGCATCGCGTCCGGAACCCAGGTAGTGGCGCCGATCACCGTTCCCATCACCCTGGGGGCAACCTCGGTGGGCGCTGTTGGCGACTCGGCAGCAAGCACCCAGAACCCCGCCACTTCGGGCACGGCACCGGCAGCCCCCGCTCCAGCACCCGCCGCGAACACCACCGGTAGTGACAGCATCGCGTCCGGAACCCAGGTAGTGGCGCCTGTAACTGCACCGATCAACCTCGGGGCCACGTCCGTGGGCCTGGTCGGGGATTCCGTCGCCAGTGTTGAGGGCTCCAGCACCGCGGGCACCACGACGGCACCCGCTGGACCCATTACCACCGGCGGAACCGACGGGGTCCTCTCCGGAACGCAAGTGGTCGCGCCGATCACTCTTCCGGTCTCCCTTGGCGCCACCTCTGTGGGCGTGATCGGTAATTCAACGGCCACAGTAGTGAACCCCCCGGTTGTCACGCCGCCAGTTGTGACCCCGCCGGTGGTGAACCCCCCGGTGGTTACTCCTCCGGTCGTGAATCCTCCGGTAGTTACCCCGCCGACCATCACCACCCCGACGGTCACCACTCCGTCCACCGAGGTTCCGGCGGCCCAGCCGGGGGCCGGCGCTGCTGACATCCGCGCCGCAGCGGCTCCGATGCAGGCCAACTATGCTGCAGCCCCGACGGTCCTGGCCAACACGGGGGTGAACACCGGCTTGTTGCTGGTGGGCCTGCTGTTCCTGGCCTTCGGCGGTCTCCTCACCCTGGTCCTGCGTCGGAAAAGGGTCTAATCCCGGTCATGGCGTGAATCGTCTACGCACCTGAGAAGACGCCGGGAGTCCAGGAATTACAGTGGACCCAATCCGGCCGGGAACGATGAATGGTTACAGCTGTGGCGCCGGGCGGTCGGGATAACCGTACCGCTCGGCGCCGCTGCACGACCCGGTCCGGTCCCCCGGAGCCGTTAGCCAGGCGGAAGCCTGCGGCCCTTCTTGGTCAGGTACGGAAGGGCCGCCTGGACATCACGGAGGGCCTGCGGGCGGCCGTAGAGATACCCTTGCCGGTAGTCGCACCCGATTCGATTCAGGTAATCGGCCTGCTCGTTGGTTTCGATCCCTTCGGCGGTAACCGCCATGCCAAGGTTGTGCGCCATGTCCACCATGGAGACCATGATTGGCGAGTGGTAGGCACCGCCGGTGATGAGCCGGGTAAAGGACTTGTCCAGCTTAACGGCGTCCACAGGCAGCTCGTGCAGACGGCCAAAGGATGAATAACCCGTACCAAAATCGTCCACGGAAATCTTCACGCCCCGGCGGCGAAGCTCCGCCAACTGCGTGATGACTTCGGTCTCCTCACCGAGAAACACACTCTCGGTGACCTCAAGAACCAGTTGTCCCGGATCAACCCCGGCGGTCTGCAAAATCCGCAGCACCGATCCCGCATACTCCGTGTCGCGGATTTCCAGCCCCGAAACGTTGATTGCAATGCTGCGCCCGGCATCTTCCGCCAGCCATCCGGACATGTCCGTGCAGGCTTTGGTCAGCATGGCCGCACCGAGGTCCCGGATGAGGCCCGTGCTTTCGGCATGGGAGATGAAGTCGGAGGGCAATCGCAGCTTGCCCTCATGCTGCCACCGGGCCAGCGCCTCCAGCTGGACCACTTCCCCGCTGCGCGCCACCACCACCTGATAAAAGGGGACAACGGCGCCCGTGGCAAGTGCTTTTCGGAGGTTCTCCTGCAGTGCAGCGCGCTCGATGAGCTTGCTCATCATTTCTGGCTGGAAACTCACGAAACGGCTCTTGCCCGCGGCTTTTGCCGCATACATGGCGATATCGGCCCGCCGCAAGAGGTCCTCGCCGCTATCCCGCCCAGGACAGTCAGTACCGGACCGTGCTATCCCGATACTCAGGCTCGGCGTGATCTGGACACCCCCCACATCTATGGGTCGACGGGACAGATCTACGAGCCTCTCCGCGATACTGTCCGCGTCGCAGCCGTCTGGGATGATCACGACAAACTCGTCGCCCCCTATCCTGGCGACAATGTCGTCGTTACGGATAACGCCACGGATACGTCGGGCGAGCTCGATGAGCATCCGGTCTCCGGACTGGTGCCCATAGACATCGTTGACCTCTTTGAAATCATCCAGGTCCAACAGCAGCAACGCCGCATGCTGCGGACCGCCGGAGCTGCATGCCCTTCGCAATTCCTCATTGAACAGCGCCCGGTTCCCCAAGCCAGTCAGCGGATCGGTAAACGCGAGCCTCCGCAGGTCATCTGCCCTTTTGGCAAGGTCGCGCATGGCTTGATCGGCCTTGACCTCAGCCTGCCGCTTCGCAGTAACGTCCCGGAAGCTCCATACCCTCCCGACGATTCGATCCCCAATCATCTGGGGGCGGGAAAAACGCTCGAAAACCCTGCCGTCCTTGAACTCCAAAACATCCAGGCTCTCGGCCTGCGGCTGGTCATAAAGCTCCCGGACCTTGGCCAGGAATGCGTCCGGTTCCTCCAGCTGTTCTACCACCAGATCAATCACTGCTTGATCGTCGTGGGTCGCCAACATGGTGCGCGGAATCCTCCACATAGACGCAAAATTTGCGTTGATGCCGGTGATCCGGCCATCCACTCCAACGACCAAGAGCCCGTCAGCAGTAGACTCAAGCGTCGCGTTTAGCAGCGAGACGAGATTCTGCAGCTCTGCCGTTCCACCCTCATGGTCCCGCAGTTCACGAATGGTGAGCACCACGTACGGGTCCCGGCCCGATCCGCCGAAGCCGACTTCAACCGTAAAGCTGTGGCCCCCTACCCACTGTCCACGCGTATGGAAAACGTCGGGGTCGCCTGCGGGTTCATTTGCGGCCCCGGCGACACCCGTGGTTGTTTGCATCTTCCACTCAGGAAGCAGGGACGTGACAGGTACTTCGTCAAGCTCTCCCGGGCCGCGCCCGAACAGTTTTTCCGCGGACGGATTCGCCGAGACGATAATCCCGTCTTCCCGCCTCAGGACGAGAATGGCGCACCGCGCCAGCTCAAGTACCTTCATGGCCGAAAAGGCGGGCCGAACAGCTGCCGCGTGACTGTCCATAAACCCCTCACATCCTCGAATCAGTTGCTGTCCAAGGTAACTTACTCCCGGGTAACCATGTGTGCCGGGTCCTCAGCACTCGTGGCGGGACCGCACGTTGTGCGGGGTGGCGCGTCCTAGGTGTGCGTTGAGCGGATGACGTCAGCGACGCTTTCCAAGTGCACCCGCATCGCATCAGCGGCCGCATCCGGATTGTGCGCGCAGACGGCATCGATGATCGCGAGGTGCTGGGGCAGCGAAACTGCCGGCCGGCCAGGCTGCCGGGCGAGCCGGAACTGGAAGCGAACGGCCTGGCCGCGGAGCCGGTGGATGGTAGCTGCGGCCGTTTGCTGTGCGCTGATGTCGATGACCCTGGCATGCAGGATCTGGTTGCACTCCGAATAGGAGTCCCGGTCGCCGCGTTCCACGGCGTCCTTCATCCGCCCGGCAAGCTCCTGAAGCTCGACGGCTTCATCGTCCGTGATCCGTTCGGCCGCCTTCCGTGCGCAGAGCGCCTCGAGGGCGGCACGGACCTCGGTGATCTCAACCGCCTCTTCCACGGAAACAGCGCGCACGCGGGCGCCGCGGTTCTGGACCCGCTCCACCAAGCCTTCGACCGTCAGTTCTGCCAACGCCGCCCGAATGTTTCCCCGGCTGGCTCCATATTCGGCGGCCAGGTCCGCCTCCACCAAGCGCTGGTTTGGCACCAGGTCTCCGCCCACGATGGCAGACCTCAGCATATCCACCAGTTCGGCAACCGTAAGGGACCGGGCCGTGGTACCTCCCAGGGTTTCCATGCTTCGCCACCTCCGTGCGCCTGTCCAAGGCAAGCAATATTGTCAACAACTTTGTACCAGCCTACTTGCCCCTCCTTCCAGGGACATCCACGGCAAAGCAGACCGTCAACATAAATGTATAAGAAATTGTTGACAATCCTGAATGTAACTTGGTTCACTTGAGGCTACGGCGTCGCAACCGAGGGCGCCCTCCCACATCACCGAAGGACAGACCATGGATGAGGGCATTCCCTTGACGGCGAGCGCGGGCCGTGTGGACCCAGTGGCGCCGCATACCAAGCATGCTCACGTCGGACAGCCAGACGGGGGCCAAACCCCCGTACCCTGTTGGCTTATGCGCGGCGGGACGTCGAAGGGCCCGTTCTTCCGTGCCACCGACCTCCCGGCCGACACAGCCACCCGGGACGCGGTCCTGCTTGCTGCCATGGGCTCGCCGGATCCGCGACAAATCGACGGACTGGGCGGCGCCCACCCATTAACCAGCAAAGCCGGGATTGTCTCGATCTGTGATCGGGATGGGGTGGACCTTGAGTTCCTGTTTGCTCAACTCCAGCCGGACAGCAGCCAGGTGGATACCACGCCCAACTGCGGTAACATGCTGGCGGCCGCGCTCCCGTTCGCGATTGAGTCAGGCCTTCTAACTCCCGACGGCGACACCACTACGGCGCGGGTCCTCACCGTGAACACCGGCATGGTCGCCGAGATTACGGTCCGGACGCCCATGGGGCCGGCAGGACGGTACGTCGAATACGCCGGAGACGCCCGGATCGACGGTGTTCCCGGCACGGCCGCGCCAGTGACCATCAACTTCCTGGACACGGCAGGCTCGGTCTGCGACTCACTGCTGCCCACCGGCAACCTCCGCGACACCGTGGATATCGCCGGGGTGGGGGCGGTGGAGGTGACCTGCATCGACAATGGCCAACCGCTGGTGATCATCAACGCCGGTGACCTGGGCCGCACGGGGCGGGAGTCCGTCGTCGACCTTAACAAGGACACCGAACTCAAGGGCCGCCTTGAGGACCTGCGGCTGGCATGCGGAAAACTCATGGGCCTCGGCGACGTGACGGGCAAGAACTACCCCAAAATGACCCTGGTCTCAGCGCCGGCCTCCGGCGGTGCGGTCAATACCCGCAGCTTCATCCCGCACGTCTGCCATGAATCCATCGGCGTGCTCGCCGCGGTCACGGCCGCCACCGCCGCAATCCTCAAAGGGACTGTGGCGCACGACGTCGCCGTACTGCCAGAGGGAACCGCGCCCACGGTCGCAGTTGAACACCCCAGCGGTGAATTCACCGTCGAGCTCGGCCTGGACGCCCACGACCCCACCAAAGTGGTCAAATCCGCGCTGATCCGCACGGCCCGGCTTCTCATGGCGGGCGCCGTCATGGTCCCCGCCCATCCCTCATTCCAGGAGCACACACTGTGATTATCGACATCCACGGCCACTACACCACGGCGCCGGCCGCCCTGGGGCAGTGGCGGGACCGGCAGGTCGCCGCACTGCAGGATCCCGCCTTGGCGCCGTCCCCGGCAGATTTGAGAATTTCCGACGACGAACTCCGGGAGAGCATCGAAGCGAACCAGCTGCGGCTCATGGACGAACGCGGGATCGACCTCACCGTCTTCTCGCCCCGGGCTTCCTTCATGGCACACCACATCGGTTCCTTCGAGACCTCGGCCGAGTGGGCGGCGATCTGCAATGAGCTCTGCTACCGGGTCAGCCGGCTCTTCCCGGACCGGTTCGTCCCGGCCGCGATGCTTCCCCAGTCCCCCGGCGTGGATCCGGCCACATCCATCCCGGAACTCACACGCTGCGTTGAGGAATACGGAGCCGTGGCCTTGAACCTGAACCCCGACCCTTCCGGCGGGCACTGGACCGCTCCGCCGCTGACGGACCGGTACTGGTACCCGATCTACGAAAAAATGGTCGAATTCGACATCCCTGCCATGGTCCATGTCAGCACGAGTGTCAATCCCGCCTTCCACACCACGGGCGCGCACTACCTCAACGCCGATACCACCGCCGTCATGCAACTCATCCAGGGCGACCTGTTCACCGACTTCCCCACCCTAAGACTCGTCATCCCGCACGGCGGCGGTGCCGTCCCGTACCACTGGGGACGCTTCCGGGGCCTGGCCATGGCACTGGGCAAACCGGCCCTCGAAGAACACCTGCTGCGCAACGTTTTCTTCGATACCTGCGTCTACCACCAGCCCGGGGTCGATCTGCTCCTGGACGTCATCCCCACCAGGAACATCCTGTTCGCCTCCGAAATGGTCGGCGCCGTCCGGGACATCGACCCCTGCACCGGCCACAATTTCGACGACACTGCCCGCTACCTCGACGCCGCCGGGCTGAACGAAGCCGACCT
Source organism: Arthrobacter sp. AG258 (assembly GCF_004364695.1). NCBI lineage: Bacteria > Bacillati > Actinomycetota > Actinomycetes > Micrococcales > Micrococcaceae > Arthrobacter > Arthrobacter sp. AG258. The sequence continues at coordinate 491,601 of NZ_SOBI01000003.1, forward strand.
GGCCGCCGTCCACGAACAGAACGCCCGCACCGTCTACCCCCGCCTCAACGCCCTGCTCAAGCAGCAGGGCCGCTAGCCATCCCAGGAGCCCGAACATGCAGGAACTCGGCGTGGTCCACACCACCATCACCCGCGCAGCGGAACAGGACGTCAAAGCCCTCTCCGCCTTCGGCGTCAGCACCATCCACGAAGCCATGGGCCGGCTGGGCCTCATGCGCCCCTACCTTCGCCCCGTCTACCCCGGCGCCACCATGTGCGGCACCGCCGTCACCGTGCTGCTCCAGCCCGGAGACAACTGGATGATGCACGTCGCCGCCGAACAGGTCCAGCCCGGGGACGTCGTGGTTGCCGCGTGCACCACCGAAAGCGAAGACGGCTTCTTCGGCGACCTGCTCGCCACCTCACTCAAAGCCCGCGGCGCACGCGGATTGATCATCGACGGCGGCTGCCGCGACGTCGCCGCGCTGGAGGAGATGGACTTCCCGGTCTTCAGCCGCGCCATCAACTCCAAAGGCACCGTCAAAGCCACCCTCGGATCCGTCAACATCCCCGTTATCTGTGCCAACGCCCTGGTCAACCCGGGCGACGTAGTGGTCGCGGACGTCGACGGCGTCGTCGTCGTCCCCGCCGCGCGCGCCGCGGACGTCGCGGAGGCTGCGCGGAAGCGCGAAGACAACGAAGAGGCGAAACGCCTCCGTTTTGCCAACGGAGAACTCGGACTCGACATTTACAACATGCGCGGACCCCTCGAAGCGGCAGGCCTGCGCTATGTCCACTGACGCACGCGGGACTGCCGCCCATTCACCTGCCGGCCAAAGGAACCCCATGGACAGCACCTTCACCAAGTCACCCGGCTGGCTCGACTGGTACAGCAACCCCTCCACGCCAGGCTTCACGCTTCCGGCGGGCACAGTGGACGCGCACTGCCACGTCTTCGGGCCCGGGAACGAGTTTCCGTTCGCGCCGGAGCGGAAGTACACGCCCTGCGACGCCGGCAAGGACCAATTGTTCGCCCTGCGGGACCACCTGGGCGTCAGCCGCAACGTGATCGTGCAGGCCACCTGCCACGGCGCCGACAACAGCGCCATGGTGGACGCCGTCCGAGCCTCCAAGGGCCGCGCCCGCGGAGTGGCCACCGTCCGCCCGGACATCAGCGACGCCGAGCTGGAACGGCTGGACGCCGCAGGGGTGCGTGGTGTCCGGTTCAACTTCCTGAAGCGGCTGGTCAACGCGGCACCGCAAGAGGAACTGGCCGCAATCGCCCGCAGGATCGCCCCGCTGGGCTGGCACGTGGTCATCTACTTCGAAGGCCAGGACCTCGAAGGGCTGGAAGGTTTCTTCGGTTCGCTGCCCACGCCGCTGGTGGTGGACCACATGGGGCGCCCCGACGTGGCCAAACCGGCGACCGGGCCGGAGTTCGGCAGGTTCCTGCGCTTCGTGGAGAACAATGACGTCTGGGTCAAGGTCAGCTGCCCGGAACGGCTCAGCATCTCCGGTCCGCCCGCGCTGGACGGGGAGCCTGCCCCGTACCGCGACGTTATGGCGTTCGGCCGCACCGTCGTCGAGGCTTTTCCGGACCGTGTCCTGTGGGGAACCGACTGGCCACACCCGAACCTCACGCACCACATGCCGGACGACGGACTCCTGGTGGACTACATCCCGCACGTGGCCACCACCCCGGAGCTTCAGCACAAACTGCTCGTCAGCAACCCCATGAACCTCTACTGGCCCGGCGAAAACGCCTAGCCTGCCTCCCTCTTGCCCCAAGGATTCCAATGATGCATTCCAACGCCGCCAACCGCCTTGACCGGTTGCCAATCTCAAAGTTCCACAAGATCGCCCTGGTGGCCGTCTCGTTCGCCTACTTCTTCGAGTTCGCCGACATCAACAGCTTCGCCACCACCGTGCCCAAACTGATCAAGCTGTGGGGTGTCAGCGTCAACGAGGTGGCGTACGTGACGTCCGCTTCCTTCGTTGGCATGTTCTTCGGCTCACTCATCGCCAGCTGGATGGCAGACCGCTGGGGCCGCAAGAATGCCCTGGTCATCACCACCCTCTGGTACGCGTCCTTCTCGCTGGTAGCCGCGTTCTCCTGGGACATCGTGTCGCTGGGCCTCTTCCGGATCCTCACCTCGGCCGGGCTCTCCGCCATGACCGTGGTGGCGGTCATCTACGTCAACGAACTGTTCCCCGCGGCCAAGCGCGGCAAGTACCAGGCATACGCGATCGTCATCGGCATCTGCGGGACACCGGCCACCAACCTCATCGCCAGCCTGGTGGTCCCCCTGGCGGACTGGACCTGGCGGCTGGTCTACGTATGGGGCGCACTGGGCATCCTCTTCATCCTGTTCACGCGGCGGCTCAAGGAATCCCCGCGCTGGTATGAAAACAAGGGCGACTACGCCAAAGCAGACGCCGTCCTCAAGGAAATCGAGGCCACCGTCAGCGCGGAGAAGGGAGCCCTCCCCGCGCCCGCCGCCCCGGTCGAAACTCCCGCCGCCGCCAAGGCACCCCTGACGCTGCTGCTGCAGAAGAAATACCTGGCACCCACCCTCCTCCTCACCGTCCTCTGGGTCACCCAGACCATCGGCTTCTTCGGCTACTCCAGCTGGGCACCCACGCTGCTGGCCAAGGAAGGCTTCAGCGTTGAAAACTCCATCTTCTACGTGGCACTGACCACGGTCGGCGCACCCCTCGGCTCCTACCTCGCGTCCCTGGTCACGGACCGCTTCGAGCGAAAGTGGTGCCTGGTGGTCTTTGGCACCGTCATCGCCGTGTGCGGCCTCCTCTACGGCCTCACGTTCAACCCGGTGCTGATCGTCCTGTTCGGCTTCCTGGTCAACCTGTTCGAGCGCGGCTACACGGCACTTGCCTACGCCTACTCGCCCGAACTGTTCGACACCAACGGACGCTCCATGGGCACCGGCGTGTCCTACGGCCTGGGCCGGCTTTCCAATGCCGCCGGTCCGCTGATCATCGCTGCCCTCTATAACGGCAGCGGCTACCAGAGCGTCTTCTTCTTCATCGCCGGCACCTGGCTGTTCGGCGCCGTCGCCCTGGCCATCTTCGGCCCGGCAACGCGGAAGGCACGCCTGTTCGCTGCAACGGGGGCAGACCCCGCAGCCGGCCCGGTTGATGGCGCCGCCGCCGTCGGGACGCCCGACGGCGGCATCCGCCACTAGTCTGGGGACAACACCACCAATCCGGGAGGACCCAGTGGCACGCATCTTCATCACCGGCTCCACTGACGGGCTGGGCCTGGCGACGGCGGAGACGCTGCTCCGGGACGGCCACGAGGTGATCGTGCATGCGCGGTCCTCCCGGCGGCTCCCCGCAGTACAGCACCTGCTGGACCGCGGGGCGCAGAGCGTCGTCGGAGACCTGGCCGTCCTGGCGGACGTCAGGCAACTGGCGGCGGACGCCAACGGAATCGGCGGCATCGACGCCGTCATCCACAACGCCGGCGTACTCAGCGGCCCGGCGCTGCTGCCCGTCAACGTGGTTGCCCCTTACCTGCTGACGGCCCTCATGCCCGGTCCGCGCCGCCTGGTCTACCTGAGCAGCGGCATGCACCGGGGCGGGGACGCCAGCCTAGGCGGCCTGGACTGGGAAGGGCGGACGACGACGGCCTCCTACTCCACCACCAAGCTCCAGGTCACTGCGCTGACCTTGGCGCTGGCCCGGCTGGTGCCACACGTCGCCAGCAACGCCGTCGACCCCGGCTGGGTCCCCACCCGGATGGGTGGCCGGTCGGCGCCGGACAGCCTGGAACTGGGCCACCGCACCCAGGAGTGGCTGGCCACCAGCGATGATGCGGAGGCCTTGGCCAGCGGCGGCTACTGGTTTCACCAGGAGCGGCAAACCCCGCACCCGGCGGCCGGCGATCCCCGCTTCCAGGATGCTTTGCTGGCGCAGCTCGCGGACTGCACCGGCACCACCCTGGAAGCGCTCAGCTAGACCGTTCAGAAGGCACGGATGGTAATTCCGGAAAAGACGGCCGGTCCCCCGTCGCTGTAGAACGAGATGCCGGTATCGCCGTCGGTGAACTGCACCTGTTGCGACAACACCGTGTGCCCGGCGTTCACGAACACCTCCACGCTCTGGGTGTCCACGAAGATGCGCAGGTGCACGGACCTGGCGGCGGCGTCAATGGGGGCCGCGGCACGGGTATACGGCACCAGTGAGTAGCCGGCAAGGTCCGAGGGTGCGCGGTCGACGTAGAGCTCAGCACCGTATTTGCCGATATTTGTGTGGCGGGCACCGTCCGCGGAGCGGCCGACGGACACGCCCACATTTGCCGCGGCGCTCCAGGAGATGTCCAGCTCCAGCTCATAGGCCCTGCCATTCCAGGGCAGGACGACGCTGCCCTCCACCGTCCGGTCCGGGAGCACCGTGGTGGAGGTGGCGTAGCCTGCGAGCGCGGGAACCGGGCTGCTCAACAGGCTGTACCAGCCTCCGCCCTGGCGCACCAGGCGAATTTCGCGGACGATCGAGTTTTGGCCGTTGTACCCGTCGGTGGCGTCTGTGGGAACATCCCGGGCCGCGTATTTCCAGTTGTTCATCCAGGCGACGGCGTACCGGCGCGTCTCCGGCGCATCCGGCACCGGCCAGGTCACCGCCGCATACCAGTCCCAGCCCCAGTCCAGCCATTGCGGATTATCCACGTCGTCGGCAAGGAACTGGTTACCGTCCCAGGTTCCGGTCCAGTAGGCGTACGTCATGGGCAGCCCGATGCTGTAGGCGTCCATGCTGGCGCCCAGCACCCAATGCCAGGTGCCGTCGTCGGCCTTCATCTGGAACAGGTCCGGACACTCGATGCCGCCCAGCGCGTGGTTGGGGTAGTCGAAGTTGCGTTTCAGCTGCCAGTCCCGCAGGTTCACGGATGTGTAGAAGGCGGCGAACCGGGCGCGGCCGATCACGCACACCCATTCGTTGCGGGCAGCGTCCCAGTGGATCTTGGGGTCCCGGAACCATTCCGCGTTGTCGATCTCTGCCAGTGTGGTGGCCGCCCGGCCGTCCGTGTTGACGATTACCGGGTCCGCGAGGGCCGTGAACGTGTAACCGCCGTCGATGGACCAGTAGAGGTACTGCTCCTGGTATTTCCTGATGCCGTCCGTGGGCTGCGTGGCGAGCACGACGATCGCTCCGGCGCCGAAGCCTGCGGTGTTGGCGGTGTCCACCACTGCGGATCCGGACCACACGGGAAAATCGGGCTGCAGCGGCAGCGCCACGCCGTGATGGGTGAAGGCCACGGCGTCGGTGGTGCTGGCATGGTCCCACCCGCCCTGCCCGTTGTTTTGCGTGGAATGCAGGTAGTACAGGTGGTGGGCCCCGTTGACGAATACCGGCCGCTGGGGGTCGCACAGCCATCCCGATGGCGGGGTCATGTGGAAGACCGCGCGCAGGGAATCCCGGGCGTGCGCGGGTGGGGCGGAGATGGCTCCGGCCGCCAGGAGGGCGAACGCTCCTGCTCCGGTGCCTTGCAGGATGTGGCGGCGGGACATGGCATGGGTCATCATTGACTTCCTCTCGCGGGGGCGGCGGCTCCGCCGCCGGGCGCTCCGTGGGGAACACTCGTTGGTCCGCACGGTCACCGCAGTGATTAAGCGCTTTAGCAGGACAAGTTACCCAGTGGCGGCAGGATTGGTCAAGCGTTTCAGCAAAGTGGCCCACGTCATAAATGGAGCCGTGGGCACCTCGGAAAGTATTTTTGCTAAAACGCTTGATCAGCGCTTGCTTTCACGCTAGCTTCTAGGTGATCAAACGCTTTAGCAGAACGGACATCACCGCTGATGAGCTACCCAGTCTTCTTCCAGCCCGCCGATGCGTGGGTTGGAGACCTTATCCCCTTCCAGAAGGATGGCGAGTTCTGGCTCTTCTATCTTCATGAAGTGCGCGCCGATCCGAAGCCCGGTACGGCGTGGAACCTGGTGACCACCAAAGACCTCACGCAGTTCCAGGACCATGGCGTGGCCCTCCCCCACGGCACCGCAAACGACCTGGACTTCAACTGCTATACCGGCAGCATCGTCGCCGACGAGTCCGGCGTCCACCACCTCTTCTACACGGGCCAGAACCCGGCCAACCTCGGCCCCGGCGGACTGCCCTTGCAACTGGTCATGCATGCCACCAGCACCGACGGGATGGCCACCTGGACCAAGCACCCCGAACTCACCTTCGGCGCCCCGGACGGGTACGATTCCGCAGACTGGCGGGACCCCTTCGTCTTCCGCGATGAGGCAGCCGGCGTGTGGCGGATGCTCCTTGCCGCCAGGCACTCCACCGGACCGGAACGCCGCCGGGGCGTGATCGCGCAGTGCGTCTCCACCGACCTGATGACCTGGTCCCACGCCGAACCCTTCTGGGATCCCCGCCGGTACATCACCCATGAGTGCCCCGACGTGTTCCAGTGGGGCGGCTGGTGGTACATGGTCTACTCGGAGTTCTCCGAAACCTTCACCACCCGGTACCGGATGGCCACGAGCCCCGACGGCCCGTGGACCGTTCCGGCCCGGGACAGCATCGACGGGCGCGCCTTCTACGCTGCAAAAACGGCGGAGCGGGACGGCAGGCGGTTCTTCTTCGGCTGGATCGCCAGCAAGGAAGGAAATTCCGACGACGGCGCCTGGCAGTGGGCGGGCACCATGGCCGTGCTGGAGGCCCGCCAAAACGCCGACGGGACGTTGGCGTTCGGGTTCGCCGACGAACTGGTGGACAGCTTCTGGGACGACGTCCCGCTTGAGCTTGGAAGCGGGCTGCCCCTCCGGCTGGACGTCCCGGACGGCTACGCTGCCGCCATGTCTGCGAATCCGATGCCCACGCAGTTCTACGCCAAAGCGGTGCTGGACATCGGCCCCGGCACCACGGAATGCGGGCTGCTGCTGCGGTCGACCGCGGACGGCGACCACTCCTACGTCCTCCGCCTCGAACCGAAACGCGGCCGCCTGGTGTTCGACCGCTGGCCACGAGCCGTCACCGGCGAAGCCCAATGGCACGTCTCGGGCGACGTCCCGTACGCCATAGAACTTGAACGCCCGTGCGACCTCGCACCCGGACGCCACACGCTGGAAGTGGTGGTGGACGGCGATCTGTGCGTCGCCGTCGTGGACCGGCAGGTGGCCCTGAGTACCCGCATCTACGACCTCCCCACCGGCGCACTGGGCGTGTTCGCCGGCGAAGGTTCGGTCACTGTCACAGATCTCGAAGTCCGCAAGCGCACCGACAACTGAATACCCATCCTCCATTCCATCCGACCCGTTCCAACGATCCGTTCAATCAAGGGAGATTGCCCCAAATGAAAAACCTGCTCCGCGCTGCCGCCGTCGCAGCCGCCACCGCCCTGGCACTGACCGCCTGTGGCGGCGGCAGTTCCACGAATTCCTCCGACGTCAGCCCCACCGGCGAGATCAAGCCCCATGAAATCTCCTGGCTCCTCTCCCGCCCGGCAGATGGCGCCGTCATCAACATCATGAAGAAGCTGGCCGACGAATACGCCGCGGACCACCCCGGCTTCAAGCTGAACCTGATCACCACCCCTGACCGGCCCTCCTACATCCAGAAGCTTGAGACCCTGGCCGCGGCCAACAAGCTTCCCGAACTTTTCGACACCGATGCCACCCCGTTCGCCCAGCAGCTGGCCAAACAGGGCAAGATGCTCGACGCCGAGAAGCTGCTGAAATCCCTGGACATCTACGGCAACTACCGCCCCGGGGCACTGGACTACCAGCGCTTCGACGACGGCTCCCTTTACATGATTCCGTTCCAGTTCGAGCTGGAGTTCATGTGGTACAACAAGGCACTGCTGGCCAAGGCCGGCGTAGCCGTACCCAAGTCCCTGGACGATATCCCCGCCATGTGCACCGCCCTGCGCAGCAAGGGAATCACCCCCATTGCCATCGACGGCCAGGACCAATGGCCGCTGGAGCGGTACGTCGCCTACCAGCCATTCCGCGAAGCCGGGCCTGATTTCGTCCAGAAACTGAAGAAGGGCGACGCCAAGTTCAGCGACGCCGCCGGGCAGAAGACCGTCAACTGGCTGGCCGAACTGGGCAAGGCCAAGTGCTTCCAGGACGGTTTCTCCGCCCAGGGATACTCGGACGCGCAAAACCAGTTCACCTCCGGCCAGGCCGCGATGTACAACATTGGAACCTGGGAGCTGCCCAGCCTGGCCACGGACAAGCTCAACCCTGCTGTCCGCAACGACATCGACTTCTTCACGCTGCCAACCACCGCTGGATCCGTGACGGCGGCAAACGAGTTCGTCTCGCCGTCGGGCATCGGCATGGCCGTCAATGCCAAGACCTACGATCCCCTGGTGAGCGACTTCCTGAAGTTCGCCCTGAAGAAGTACCCCGCTGAATACGCGGCCACCGGCGCACTGTCCCCCACCACCGACGTCCAGACCACTGTCCCCGCCAACGCCACGCCGCTGTTCCAAAAGGCCATGGACCAGGCGAAGGACCTCGGCTCCAAGCAGGCCATGCCGTGGGATACCCAGCTGGACCCCACCACCAACGGCCGGCTGCAGCAGGAACTGGTCCTGCTGGTGCAAGGCGAGGTCACGCCCCAGCAGTTCACGGAAACGCTGGACAGCACCATCGCCCAGAACGCCCCCAAGTTCTTCAAGTAAAGGTTCGCCATGCTGCCCAACAGGTCACGGACATCGGTCCTGGTCTTCCTGCTCCCGCCGCTGCTGCTCTATGGCGCTGCGGTCCTCTTCCCCATCGTCCAGTCCCTGTTCCTGAGCTTCTTCTCCTGGAACGGCATCAGCGACATGGAATTCGTCGGGCTGGCGAACTACGTCCGGATGTTCGTCGGCGATGACATCTTCTGGCGGGCGTTCCTGAACGCGCTCATCTACCTGGCCATCTGCCTGGTGCTGCAGCTCGGCGGTGCCCTGGCGGTCGCGAGCCTCCTTACCTCCCTCCGCCGCGGACGGGAGCTCATCAAGACCCTCTACCTGCTGCCGGCCGTGATTTCCACGGTGGCCATTGCCTTCCTCTTCGTCCGGATCTACTCGCTGGAACCAGTGGGGCTGCTGAACCAGCTGCTCCACTGGATCGGGCTGGGCAGCCTGGAACGGCCGTGGCTGTCGGATGTGAACACGGTCCTGGCGGCCGTGTCCGCTCCGGAAGGTTGGCGGTTCACCGGGTTGTACATGCTGATCATCTACGCGGCACTGCTCGCGGTGCCCAAGGAACTGGAGGAAGCGGCCGTCCTGGACGGCGCGTCCCGCTGGACGCTGTTCAGCAAGATCCGGTTCCCGTACATCCGCCCGGTGTGGATCACCACCACCATCATGGCCACCACGTACGGCCTGCGGGGTTTCGACATCCCCTACCTGATGACCAACGGCGGTCCGGGGCAGTCCTCCGAACTGCTCACCACCTATATGTACAAGACGGCGTTCACCAGCACGGACTTTGGCTATGCGAGCACCATCTCGGTGTTTATCGTCATCGAGTGCCTCGCCGCCGTCGGCCTTATCCTGTTCCTGCTGAAGCGAAAGGCAGACGCATGATCACCCAGGCAGCCCCGCCCGCCCAGCCGCCCGCCGTCGTACCTCCCACGCCCGCCGTGAGGCGCCGCAAGCGCCGGCCGGACCTGTTCCGGACACTCTCCCGCGTGCTGATCATGCTCATCGTGATCGTGCAGGTGTATCCGCTGGCATGGCTGTTCCTGACCAGCCTGCGCAGCGAACACGACTTCGCCACCGGCGACCCCTTCGCGTTGCCGAGTTCGCTGACGTGGGAGAACTACGCCCGGGCCTTCGAAACCGGCGACCTGGGCCGGAACATCCTGAACAGCTTCGTGGTGACCATGGGCGCCAACGTGCTCATCGTCCTGCTGGGGATGATGGCCGCCTATGCCATCCAGGTGCTGGGGTTCCGGCTCAGCAAGCTGGTCCGCGGGCTGTTCCTCATCGGCATCATCGTCCCGGTGCAGATCGCGCTGGTTCCGCTGTTCATCGACTACTCGCAGGTGAACCTGCTGGATACGTACCAGTCGATGATCATCCCGCTGGCCGGTTTCTCCCTGCCCATGTCCGTCTATCTGTTCTCCTCGTTCTACGAATATATTCCCAAGGAGACATATGAGGCGGCGTCCCTGGACGGTGCGGGACCGTACCGGATCTTCGGCCTGATCACGCTGCCACTGTCAGTGAACACGGTGGTCACCGTGGTCCTGGTGAACAGCATCTTCATCTGGAACGACTTCATTTTCGCCAACACGTTCGTGCTCTCCGAGGACCTCAAGACCATCCCCCTGGGCCTGCAGAACTACATCGGCGCCATGGGCAAGGTGGACTGGACGGCAACCTTTGCGGCCGTGTGCGTGACCATCACCCCGCTCCTGCTGGTGTTCCTGGTGCTCAACAAGGCCATGATCCAGGGGCTCGAGAGCGGAGCGACCAAGGGATGACGGCACCTGCTGCTGGATATACTCCTGAAGGAGGGCAGATGAGTTCAATGGAGAATGGTGCGGGCGCGGCCGGCGGCGTGCCGCAGGATCCGCCGCACGCGCCGGAGCGGGCCCACCCCGTGACCCTCCGCGAGGTCGCGGAAGCGGCCGGTGTTTCCACCGCCACGGTATCGCTGGTGGTCAACAAGAAGAAGGACGCCCGCATAGCCGAGGAAACCCGGCGGCGCGTGAAGGAGGCCCTCCGCACCCTGGGCTACCGGCCCAACGCGATGGCAAAGACCCTGGTCAGCGGCACCTCCAAATTCATCGGGCTGGTGGCCGACGGCGTGGCCACCACGCCCTTTGCCGGCCAGATCATCCACGGGGCGCAGGACGAGGCGTGGAAGCACGGGTATGCGCTGCTCATCGCCAATACCGAGGGCAATGGCGAGCTGGAGCAGGATGCCATCAGCATGATGCTCGAATACAAGGTCCGCGGCATCCTCTACTCCACCTGGTTCCACCGGGCCACCGATATTCCGGCCCCGTTGCGCGAAGCCGACTTCGTCCTGGTGAACTGCTTTTCCGATGAGCCGGGCGCCCGGGCCGTCGTCCCGGACGAGGTCCAGGGTGGCCGGTCTGCCACGGAGATCCTGCTGCGGAACGGCCACCGGCGCATTGCGTTCATCAATGCCACCATTCCGGCGCCGGCCAAGGATGGCCGGCTGGCCGGATACCGGCGGGCCCTTGAGGAGGCCGGTGTCCCGTTCGATCCGGCCCTGGTGATGGAGTCCTATCCGGACCAGGAAGGCGGCTACCGGGCCACGGCGGAACTGCTCAAGCGGGATGTCACCGCTGTGTTCTGCTACAACGACCGGATGGCCATGGGCCTCTACGACGGCCTGCGGGAACACGGCCTGGCCATCCCGGAGGACATGGCGGTGGTGGGGTTCGACAACCAGGAAGTGATTGCCGCCCACCTGCGCCCGCCGCTGTCCACGGTTGCCCTGCCGCACTACGAGTTGGGCGCTGCGGGTGTCCGGATGCTCCTGGGCCTCGACCCAGCCGTCGGCGGGGCAGCGAAGATCCACTGCCCCGCCGTCGAGCGGGCCTCCGTCCAGACCAAGGCCCGGGCGTAACCTCCGGCTGATCCCGCCGGCGGCGTCAGGACGCGCGGAGGCGGCGTTCGACGTCGGCCGTCTCCGGGTACGCCGCCTGGGTGCCTTTCCGGGTGGTGGCCAGGGCGGCCGCCACAGAGGCGAAGGCGGCAGCTTCGGCGAGGGCGTCTCCGGCGGCCAGCCGGACGGCAACCGCTCCCGTGAAGGCGTCGCCGGCCCCGGTGGTGTCCACGGCGTCCACGCGCGTGGGCGCCACGAAGGTCACCTGGGCGCCGGGAGCCGCCTCCGAATCCAGCACCACGGACCCGTGCGCGCCGAGGGTCACCAGGACCTGCCGGATCCCCCGCCCGGCAAACCGCTCCCGGACCGTATCCCATTGCGCCGCGTGGGCGTCCGCGCCCGGGACCGAAGCCCCGGGGCCAAGGAACAGCGCCGCCTCGTGGGCGTTCACCAGCAGGACGTCTGTCAGTTCCGCCAGCTCCGCCGGAATGTGCGCGTACGGCGAGAGATTCAGCAGAACCGTTGCGCCGGCGTCGTGCCCTGCCTGCGCGGCGGCCAGCACGGTGGGCATGGCCACCTCCAGGCAGAGGCTGACGACGGCGGCACCGTCCAGGACGTCCGCGGCGCCGGCGACGTCGGCCGGGGACAGCGTGCCGTTGGCTCCTGCGGAGATGATGATGTTGTTCTCGCCGTGGGCGTCCACGGCGATCACCGCGACACCGGTGGGTTCGCTGGAGGTCCGCACGTGCCCTACGTCCACCCCTGCACCGGCAACCGAGGCCTGGAGCATGTTGCCGTTGGCGTCATCCCCCACGGCACCCACCAGGCTGACGTGTCCGCCGAGACGGCCCGCGGCCACGGCCTGGTTGGCGCTCTTGCCGCCCGGGTTCACGGCGAATCCGTTGCCGTGCACGGTCTCGCCGGGCTGCGGCAGGCGTTCGCAGTAGATGGTCAGGTCTGCATTCAGGGAGCCGACGACGACGATCCGGCCGGTGTTCTGCGCCGCGGCACTCACGGGGCCACCTCGGCCTCAACCGGCTTGGGGATCAACAGCGAGGCGGCGAACGCCGCCACGGTGAGGGCCAGCCCGACAAGCACGACGGTCAGGTAGGAGGCCTTCGCATCGCCGAGCGCCTGCGTGGCCACCAGGACCGCGGGCAGGATGAGGAAGCTCAGGCCCGCACCCAGGTTGAAGGCGCCGGCATTCATGCCGGGCAGGAAGCCGGGGTTGCCGGCGGGCGAGAGGACAACGCCGAGTCCGTTGAGCATGATGTTGACGGTACCGGCGTACATGATGCCCAGCAAGACGGTGCCGGCAATCATCATCGGCAGGCTGCCCAGGCCGAAGAAGGCGATGACGGCCAGTGCTGCGATGCTGCCGAGGAGCCCGATCCGCAGCACCTTGGTGTACCCGAGGACGGGGGCCAGCCGCCCGCTGAGCGGACCCACCAGCCAGCCGAGCAGGGCGTACGGGGTGAGGATGATCAGCGACATTTCGGTGGGGCCGATGCTGAAGCCGGGCGCCGCGGCCTGGACGTAGGCCGGGACGATGCCGTTGATGACGGCGAAGATGCCGGTCATGGTCAGGGTGGTGGTGAGCAGGGGTGCCCAGGTGGCGCGCTGGCGCAGGTGCACGGTTTCTACCATCGGCTGGGCGGCCCGCTGTTCGGTGCGCCAGAAGGCGAAGAAGGCGACGGCGGAGACGAGGACCAGCGCCAGGCTCAGGCTCAGCGTGGCGGCCGAGAAGCCGGCCACCAGCTTGGAGCCTTCGTTCAGGGCGGTCAGCAGGGCGCCCACGGCCACGACGATGAAGAAGACGCCGCGCCAGTCCATGGTGGTGCCGGCGGCGGGCCTGCTCTCCCTGGCAAGGACCAGGACGAGGGCGGTGGCGGCAGCGGCCAGGACCACCATCAGCCAGAAGATGCTGCGGAAGCCGAAGTGCTCGGCGAAGTAGCCGCCCACGAAGGAGTCGACGCCGGCCACGCCGCCGTTGACGGCGGTGATGAGGCCCATGAGCGTGCCGTATTTGCGCGGGTTGCTCACCGCGGAGCGCAACATGATCAGGCAGAGCGGGACGGTGGGTCCGCTGACGCCCTGGATGATGCGGCCCACGAAGAGCCAGGTGACGTCCGGGGCGAGCGCGGCGATGACGGAGCCCGCGGCCATCAGCACCATCATGCCCACCAGGACCTTCTTGCGTCCCACAATGTCGCTGAGGCGGGGCAGGAACAGGGAGAACAGGGCGGCGGCGGTGAAGAACCAGGTCTGGGAGAGGCCGATGACGGCCTGGTCGGTCTTGAGTTCCTCGCCCATGGTCACCAGGGCGGGGCTGAGCATGGAGGCGTTGAGCTGGAACGCCACGCAGGCGGCCAGCAGGGCGGTCATGAGGGCTGCGGTATTGCCGCGGCCGGTGGCGGTTTCGGTGGTCGTGGCAGTCATTTACTTGACCCCTCCGGCGGTGAGGTGGGCACTGCGGCCGGGTTCGACGTCGGACGCGGTGCCGTTGTCCTTAAGGTCACCGGCGCCGGGCTCGCCGATGCGGACCAGTGCGTCGGTGACAAGATCCCAGAACCGTGCGTGGTCCAGGTCCACGGCAACGCTGGTGTGGCAATCGGCGGGAGCGGGGGCGCGGAAGTCGGCCACGGTCATGCCGAGGGTGAGGGTGCCCTGCAGTTCGATGTTGACCGGCACCTTGCGGGTGCTGACGATGCTGGGATCGATCACGTAAGCCACGGCGCAGGGGTCGTGGACGGGCGGATAGTCGAAGCCCTGGGCGTCCTTGTAGGTGTGGGCGAAGAAGTCCATCAGTTCGGTGACGAACTTCGCCGGGGTGGTGCCGATGGCGGCGATTTTCGCCACGACGTCCGGGGTGGCGAGCGCTTGGTGGGTGAGGTCCAAGCCCACCATCACCACGGGCCAATTCTCGTTGAAGACGATGTGGGCTGCCTCTGGGTCGATGATGATGTTGAACTCGGCCACGGCGCTCCAGTTGCCCACGTGGTAGCCGCCGCCCATCAGGACCACTTCCTTGACCCGTTCCACGATGCGCGGTTCCTTGCGGGCGGCCAGGGCGATGTTGGTCAGGCCGGCGGTGGGGACCAGGGTGACGGTGCCGGGTTCGTGGGCCATGACGGTGTCGATGATGAGGTCCACGGCGTGGCGCGGGTCCAGCTCGATGGTGGACTCGGGCAGGGCGGGGCCGTCCATGCCGGACTCGCCGTGGATGTCCGGGGCGGTTTCGATGCTGCGGACCAGGGGCCGCGGGCAGCCGGCGGCGAAGGGGACGCCGGTGATGCCGGCGATGGTGCCTACGGCCAGGGCGTTGCGGGTGACTTTTTCGAGGGTCTGGTTGCCCACCACCGTGGTGACGGCCAGCAGCTCGATGTTCGGGTTGCCGTGCGCGAGCAGCAGGGCTACGGCGTCGTCGTGGCCGGGGTCGCAGTCCAGGATGATCTTCCGGGGCTGGTCCTGACTCTCTTGCGGGTTTGGTTCCACGATGGTTCTCCACGTCATTGGGGCCTGCCGGGGAGGCAGGGGTCCAGTATTCCGGGAGTGATCATGGCACCGTTTTGTGGTCTGCGTCAAGCGCTTAACGTGGCGATGGCGTTTGCCCACGTCAAACGCTTGATGCCTTGCAGCTGCTGACTGGCCCAGCGGCTGCCTAACCGAAGGGATTCCAGGCCGCATCCGGGAAGAGTGCCGCCAGTGCGGCCCGGAGCATCAGGAACCCCACAATGCCTGCCACCCACAGCACCGCCTCTCCGGCCACCCGCGACAGCCACGCGCCAAGGCGCGCCAGCGGGGCATCCAGCACGCTGCCAAGGGCAAGCCTGCCGGCCACCAGGAGCCCGGCAGGCAGCAGCATCACCAGGCAGTAGGCGCCAAGCAGGGCAGCGGAAAGGGCCCAGCCAGCACTGGAGGTCGTCAGCAGCCCAATTGCGCCGACATACGGCAGCATGGTGGGCACCTCGAGCAATCCCGCGAGCAGCGCCAGGCCCAGCAGTCCGCCGGGGGTACCCACTGCACGGCCAATCCTCCGCTGCCACCGGGCCTCGACCGGTGATGGCCCGGGCTCCTGCGCAGCGGCCACCCCGCTGGACCGCTCGGCACGGGCGCCGCGGCCCTGGAGGCGTGCAGTGTCCGGGAAACCGGTCATCCTGCTTGGAAAGGGCGGCTCCGTCGCCGTGGAAACCCCGCGCCCGGGCCTTCCTCCCAATACGGCCCACGCCAGCAAGCCGCCGCCCGCCACCAGCATTCCCCACTGCACCGCAGGCAACCCGCCGAGGGCCCCGAGGTCCGCACCCCACGCCCCGGCGGCCCCGGCCACACCTGTCAGCAGGCCAAGTCCGAGCAGGAAGTAGAAGAGCCCGATGGCTGCGAGGTAGGCCGCCGCCTTTCCGGTGACGGCTGCCCGCCCCCCGGAGTCCCGGCGCAGGAGCAGCCACACGGGAATCACCAGCGTGCCGATGCTGGTGCTGTCGATCAGGGCGAGGATGGCCAACTGGGCCAGGAGTTCTGCAGTCACAGGAAGAGTCTTCGCCAACCTGCCTCCTGGCGCGTCAGGCATCGGGGGGAGGGCGGACTCATCCTTTAGTCGCAGAAACTGCGCTTGAGACAGGCCGGCGCTCCCCTCTGCGGCAGGATGGGACCATGCATTCAACACCGGGCACCATCCGCCGTGAGGACGTGGTCCTGGCCCTGGCTTACGCGGGGCTCACCTGGCTGCTGCACTCACTGGGCATTACCGCTACCGAAGCCCCGGCAGTCCCTTCGCTGGAGCCATGGTGGCCCGCGCTGGCGCTGGCCGGATCCGCCGTCGTGGTGCTGCGCCGGAGCACCACCCGGGTAATGGTTCCGGTTTCCCTCCTCGCAGCGGTGGTGCTCCTGCTGGCGGGGGCGGCCGGCGGGTTCTTCCTGCTGTTCGAAGCCGTCTTCTCACTGGTGTTGTTCGGCACCGCGAAAGCGGCCAAGACGGCGGAGGTGGCGGTCCTTCTCCTGTGCGCGGCCGGAGGGGCGGCGGCATGGCTGGCAGGTGGGTCCTTCGCCGATGGCGTTGTAGCGCTGCTCGCCGGTGCCATGGTGCTGCTGCTGCCGGCCGAATGGGCAGGGAATGTCCGCAAGGCCAGGGAACTGGCCGTCAGCGAGGGGGCGCGTGCCGCTGCAATCCGGGGCGCGGCACGCGACCAGGCACGGCTGGCGGCCCGTGACCACGAACTTGAGCTCGCCGGCGCGCGGCAGGAGATGGCGCGTGAGCTTCACGACGTCCTTTCGTCCAGGCTGTCCGCGATCGCGTTGCAGTCGGCTGCTGCGCTGAACACCGCGGACCCGGCATTGGACCGGGAGGTCCTGGCCCACGTGCGCCGCGAAAGCGTAGCGGGGCTGCGCGACCTGAACGCCATGATCCGGATGTTGAACGCCGGGGAGCCGCGGGCCCTGGCCGGCGATGTCGGGGATTTGGACGCCGTCATTGCCGGCCATCGCGCTGCCGGGATGGACCTCGAATGGAACAACGCCCTCCCCGGCGGAGGCGAGGACCTTCCCGGCGGCACGCAGGCTGCCATCCACCGGTTGATTGCCGAATCACTGGTCAACGCCGGGCGGCATGCCGCGGGAGCCAGCGTCCGGGCCAGCCTTGAGGAAGTTCCTTCCGGCATCCGGCTGAGGGTTGCTGACGATGGCGGCACCGAGGAACCGCAGGGAAACACGGCCGGAACAGGGACGGGACTGCCCAGCATGAGGGCCCGGGCTGAGCAGCTGGGCGGGTATGCGATCGCCGGCCCTGAAGGCCACGGCTGGAGAGTAGAGGCGTTCCTTCCGACAAACGGCACGGGCACGGTGGAGAACGAGGCACCATGAGCGGACGAATCTCGGTATTGCTCGCGGACGACCATGCCGCCATCCGTGTGGGGATCAGGATGGTGCTCCACGGGGCACCCGGGTTCGATGTGGTCGGCGAGGCAGGTGACGGTGCCACCGCCGTCGCCATGGCCCGGACCCTGCGGCCGGACATCGTCCTGATGGACGTGCGGATGCCGGTGAGGGATGGAGTGTCGGCTACTGCCGAAATAGTCTCTGCCGGGTTGTCGAAAGTCTTGGCTTTGACCACTTTTGACCACGATTCCTATCTTTTTGGCATGCTGTCCGCCGGCGCCGCCGGCTTCCTGTTGAAGACCGCTGAACCCGCAGAAATACTCCATGCGCTGGGCCGCGTCCACGCCGGCGGGACTGTGATCGCGCCCGAAGTGGCCGGGAAGCTGGTGTCGGCGGCCATCAATGGAGCAGCGGCGGCACCCACCCCGGCAGCGCCGGCCGGTGAGCTGACCGCCCGGGAACGGGAGGTGCTGGACTGCCTGGGCGATGGCCTCAGCAATGCCCGCATCGCACGCCACCTGTCCATCTCGGAAGCAACGGTCAAGACCCACGTTTCGAACGTATTGGCAAAGCTGCAGGTGGAATCCCGCCTGCAGGCTGCGTTGGTTGCGAGGACCCTGTAGCGGGAACGGCGCCGTACCGCGACGGCGCGTCCGTGGTGGGCGGCCCGATCAGCTGCCGGCACCGGGTCGCACTACGATCGAGGTATGGATTCCGGGGAACGAGTGCAGCAGCGGGCGCGACCCCGGAGGGTGACGGCGGCCATGGTGGCCGCGCGGGCCGGTGTTTCGGTTGCCACGGTGTCGCTGGTGGCCAACGGCAAGACGGCCGGCCGGGTCTCCGAGGACAACATTTCCCGGGTGCAGGAGGCAATTGCCGAGCTTGGCTACGTGGTGGATGGCATCGGCAGCTCGCTGGCCAAGGGCGTCAGTTCGATCGTGATCCTGGTGGCACCGGATATCTCCAACCCATTCTTCGCCAAGGTAATCAGCGGGGTCCGGGAATCGCTGGGGCCCAATTACCAGCTGCTCCTCTCGGTTACGGACTCAGGTGAATTTCCCAAGGCTGCGGACGTCCGGAAGCTGATGTCGCTGCGGCCGGCAGGCCTTTTGGTTGATGCCCCGAATGCCGGGTTCCTGGCGGACCTTTCCGTGGCCGGCCCCCTGGTCCTGCTGGACGCTCCCGGCCTGGAGTCGTTTGCGCCGGCCGTGAACCTTGACGTCGCCCAAGGTGCGCGGGAGCTGGCCGCGCACCTTGCCGGGGCGGGCCACCGACGCGTGGCCTACCTGGACAGCGTTACCGGAACCGCCACGTTCTCCATCCGCCGGGAGGCCTTCCTGGCCGAAGCCGCCTCACTGGGCATGACCGTGGATCCGGACCAAATGCCCGCCACCACCATCGATGTGGGTGCCGCGGCGGCTGTCTTCGCCGACGCGTGGCCGGACTGGCAGCGCGCGGGGGTGACCGCCGTCGTCTGCGCCACGGACACCCATGCGTACGGGGTGCTGCAGGAAGCCCGCGTGGCCGGGGTGCGCATTCCCGCGGAGCTGGCCGTTGCCGGGTTCGATGACCTGCCGTATTCGGCGACCAGCAGCCCGGGCCTGACCAGCGTGCACCTGCCGGCGGCAAGCCTGGGGCTGAAGGCTGGTGAACAGCTGCGCCGGCTGATGGAAGGGCGGGCGTTGGAACAGGAGGAACTCGTCCTGGAAAGTTCCCTGGTGGTGCGCGGCTCCACGTCGGCAGGCGAAACGTAGCGGCGCCGGCGGGTTCATGTCGGACCCCGGCCGTAAGCTGGGATTATGCCGAGTAACTGGGAGAGTCTGGACGCGTCGCAGCGTGAGTCGGTACAGCACAATGTGGAGATCTATGAGCGCGTCCGCCCTGCCCTGAAGCTCATCACCCGGGACGTCCTCCTCACCCTTCGTGACATGCTCAAGGGTAGCGAGGTGACGCCGCTGTTCGTCAGCGGCCGCACCAAGACCGTGGAGTCCTTCAAGGAGAAGATCTCTCGGACCGAGGAGCCCCTGGAGCCCGGCGGCCCGCGGCTGCTCAAGTTCCCGGACCCGTTCCGGACGCTCAATGACATGGTGGGCATCCGGGTGATCACCAAGCTCCCGGCGGAGAACGCCGTGGTGGCCAACATCATCAAGCGCCAGCGGCAACTCTTCGACTGCCGTGGCGACCGGGAGAAGGACATCGGCTCCATCGAATCCGGCACCTACGGATACTCCAGCCGGCACCTGATCCTGCGGACCATCCAGAACGAGGCCGTCAAGGAGTACCAGCAGGTCTTCAACCCGGACGCCGTGCCCAACGGCAGCTACTTCTTCGAGTGCCAGATCCGTACAATCTTCGCCCATGCGTGGAGCGAGATTGAGCATGACATCAGGTTCAAGGCCGAGGATCCGCGCGCGTGGACACCGCACTTCGACCGGCAATTCACGGCCACCGCCGCCATGCTGGAGACCGTGGAGACGGCTTTCGCGGACCTGCATGAACGGTACGAGGAAGTCCGCAGCTTCTGGGACATGGACGGGGAAGGCGCGGCAGCCCTCACCCCGAACCGGATCCGCGACGTCTGGCGGACCCTGCTCCCGCACGTTGACCGGAAAGTGGACGACGACTGGGGCTGGGCCGCGGAACTCCTGGCTGCCCACGGCCTCAACCAGACTGTGCAACTGGCGGGCCTGCTCAGCGCCAACCGCATCACCGAGGTCCGCAAGGCCCTGGACCACCGCTACTCCCCCGGCCCCGACCGGCTGATGGATGACCTCCTGCTGTGGCAGTACGGCACCAAGCACATCGACCTCACCGCAGAACCGGCCGACGCCGTCCCGCACCCCCGGCGCGACAGCCTCCTGCGGCGGCTGCGGCAGATCGAGCGGTACAGGATGACGAAGACGTAGGGGTTCGTGTTAGGAGCATTTTGCTGCTCCATGGGGCGAAACCCTCTTCCCAGGCCGTTCAAGAAAGGTTGTGGACTGCCCCGGCCCAGCGGGGGCCGGAGACGGCCCGGCGGACAGCCCGGGCGCGGGCGTGGAAGTCGATTTTTGGCATTCGCGGAGAAGGGTCAGCGCGACTGCCGGGATCATTCAAGATGGGGGGCGGTGCCGCTTTGGCGGCTGTTGTGCTGTGGTCGGCGATCAGTCCCATGCCGGCGTATTCGCGTACAGCGGCGATGCCGGCAACGGCGTCGGTCTTGGTATCGAAGGGCTTGGACACTGCCATAACGGTTCCGTCGGGTGCTGTCAGCCGGAACCTGAACGCTGATTCTGCGTCGATAAATAGTTCGAACATTCCTGCCATTGCGATCCTTTCGTCTGCGGGATCTTGAGGCGGCACCGTTGCCGCCAGAGGGGCACGAGGCATCGTTGCCTTCGTTTTCCCTGGTAGATCCCGCCGTCCAAATTTTCATCAATTCAGCATGCGTTCCTCGAGTTTCTCGTGGGACCGCTTGCCGGCGCAAGGTGTCCCTCGGCATCCGGTAGAAGTGATCACCCGCTCTCGGGTGCGGGCGCAGTCGCTTTCACGAGACGGCGTCGGCCCGCGGCATGCCGTCAACACATGTTGACCAGAGTTCCATGCGTCAACTAATGTTGACGCATGGAGGTGGAGCAGATGAAGACCTTGGTTGCATCCATGGACGGGAAAGGACCGGCTGAAGCACTGCAGGCAGTCGCCCAGCTGCAAAAGGAAGTCGGGCGCGCGGAAGCGTCCCTGGTCCGGAAAGCCCGGCAGGCCGGCCTTTCCTGGGAAGCCATCGCCCTGTGCCTGGGCGTGAGCAAGCAGGCCGTCCACCGTAAATACGGCAAGCGGTAGATGCTGTTTCCCGCTCTTGGCTGCTGGCGGCGAGGCAGCTTGAGCTTTACGTAACGTACCCTATCGGCGAATGCTTCAGCGTCCTCACTTGTACTCACCGATGATAGAAGTCGGCTGGCCGTGGCAGGATGTTCCAGTGCATGGTGAGTTGGAGAAAGCTTGAACAAGGTGGAACTGTGAAGCGAATTGACTATCAAGTGGAGGATGTCGAACCGGATTTCGAGCCCCTATCAGAACAGTTCGGTACCGGTGACGGAGGAAAGATTGTCCTCGCTGCCGTGGGTGCAGGGCTTGGGGCAGCAGCCCCCGCAATCAGCGTACCTATCGCGGCTGGGGTGGCCGCACTAGATGCCTTGCGCGAAAGGGTTCATAAGCAGCAAAAACGGCGCCAGGGCACCGTTCTCCAGGCAGCGTCTGAGAGAGCAGACACGAGTCCCGAAGATGTTGTCCGGCGAATCACCGAAGATGACACATATGCACTCTTAGCCGCGGAAGCACTCGACGCCGCAGCCCGTACCAGGCTCGATAGCAAGGTGGCCAGTTTGGGCCGCTCTTTGGGGGCACTTCTACAAGATGACGCGCTCATCGATAGGGAAAGCATCTGGATCAGGATTCTTTCCGTCATTGAGTCCCCCCACATTCGGGTTCTGAGGTATTTCGTCAGCGGCAAAAAGCTTGGAAATGACGGAACCTATTGGACGCCCGGGACTGAGGTATCGGTGCAGACTGTCAGTGAGGGCATCGGGCTGGAGGACGCAGTGCTCCCATTGGTACAGGACCTTTTGCGGTGCGGGCTGCTGATGCGTCCCGGTGGCATCGATGGGGGGACGCCTGACAGTGTTTACACTCCTGACGCTCTGAATGAGGAGCTGAGGGCTACACAACTCGGCGCCGAACTTTTCGTGCGACTGGAGCTCGCAGCCGAGGAATTTTGAATCAGACGGCCTCGTAGCATCTCGTCGCCTTCCCAGAGTCCCGCCGCGATGCCTCCTATACATAGGGGGAGTCACCTGATACTCGCAGGATTACGGAGTCTCCATTTATCGGCTTCTAAAAGAGCGGCGGGCGAGGCGCCAGCCCCGGATGTAGGTTGACCGCGCTTTGCCGCGAGAACTTTTGTCGGTGTCACCAAGTATGTTCGGCTCATGGAAGAACTACCAAACGGTATCGACAGAATATTGGAATATCTAGCTGAAATGGCATCGGGCTACGGCAACAACCTGAAGTGGAATGAAGTGGCCAAACTTAAGGCTGATCTAATGAACGTCCCGCATCGTTGGCTCGGAGTGTCAGTCCAGTCTGTTTCCGAGCGGTGCCAGGATCTCGGGATGAGGCATGAGGACGTACAAGAGATCCAGGAACTTGTAACCAAGGCCCAAGCTGGGCGTCGGTTAATTCCACAGAAGTCTTATCGAGACTTTAAATTCAAGCCGGACGTGAAGGTTTCGGCAGTAGCCGGAACTCTTGGAACCTCTCGCAGCTGGTGACTAGCCGGGCCATGAATGAAGGCGAACGATTCGGAAGCCCGCTACCCGAAGGGGTATTCCTTATCTTCGTTGAGATGGATTGGGCCCACGGCACCTGCCGGTTCGTGCGTTCAGACGGAAAGGAGGCGGTACTTTCCAATAGTCCATTCCCTCGCTTCAGTGATGTCATCGTGAAGAGCACCTACTTCATGAAGATCAACCGCATCATGCTGGAAACTGAGCGGGGCGATCTGCTTGGGGCAGAGCTCCCGACCCTCGACAGCATGTCTCCGAAGAACGGTCGCCCGGTGATCTATCTTGATCAGAAGGATTGGAGCTCCCTTGCGAATGCCATACATGGCCGTGACCGACTGGCTCCGGCCGAGCGGAGGGCGGCTGACGAGCTGATAGAACTCGCTCGTGCAAGGAAGATTATCCTCCCCATGTCCTCGGCGCATATGGCTGAAACCTGCAAATGGACCGACAGCTCACGCAGGTACCGGCTCGCCTTGACGATCTCCCAACTCAGCGGCGGATGGCAGATGCACGATCCACTAACCGTAAGGAGGGATGAGTTTCGGCGAAGCCTCAGGTATAGGTACGGCCCCGCCCAGAGCGGAGCCATGCAGGACGTTTTTACGCTGGCGCCAAACGCTATTCATTCATCACGTGGCCGCAATCGCCCCCTGGAGGCGCATGAAGAACTGCCGCCCGATTTGCAACTTGCGGCTGATGCAATGTCTTCCATATCCAGCCACTTTTCAGTGATGCTCGATAGGGAGCACATAGAGCAGGGCAAGACTCCGGGGTGGGTCGAGAAGTTCCAATTCATTACAGACTGGCTGGCTCAGCAGGGACATAACGGCCAACAAAAGAGGCGAAGCACCGACGTTTACTTCCTAGACGACGCCAGAAAGGAGATAGCGGAAGAAGCAAGGAATGCCGGACTGACAGTGCAGCAGCTTCAAAATTGGATCCACGGCCCGTGGAAAGATGACGTCGCCCAAATGCCCTGCCTCGGCTTGTACCGCGAAGTCCTTCACGAAAAACAGGTGAATGGTGGCACTGGTTGGAACACCAACGACCTCACCGATTTGATGTACCTCACCTGCGCTGCGGGTTATGCCGACCATGTTGTCGCAGAACGCTCAGCAATTTCCCAGTTAAAGCAGGCGTCCAAACGCCTGAAGCGTACTATAAGCCTCTACCGCAATCTGGACGAACTGATATCTAGTGGTGCACTGGACGAACTCTATTAGAAGTGATGCGCTGGCCCACCGGGAGTGGCTCAGAGGCACAACATGGTCGAGTCTTCTTTGCGACCTGCGAGACAGCCTCTGGATCTGACAACGGCCAGGCAGCCAAAGCGTGCCTATGCTCGTGCCGGATCTCGAAAAGGGTGCAAAGATAGGCCACCGTCAAGGACATCCGTTGCGAGAGAGCTCCACGGCTTTCATGGAGCCAGGACAGCGCCATCCCCTTACCACCTAGGAGTCGCATTTGACGTCAGTAGGGTCCGCCTAACGGCTCTCTCCCTCGGCCCAGCTTTACAGAATCATAATTATCGGCGTTCAACCCACGGGAATAGAAGTAGCTGCGAATACTCCCGCGCGTAGACGAACCGGACGTCTTCGCAGGTCAGAAGCGCTTTGCATGCTTGGGAGTCTTCGCCCGTGACATTTGGATTTGCCGCGTTGAGCCTTGATGCCATAGGTTTCCTGCATCTAATGCATGTTTCCATGGTTTAGGGGTTGCAGTGAGTGGTACCGTTCCGGGTTTCGTCCCGCGGATGCTGATGGATCCGGATGTCGGGCTTTTCAGGGCCGATGAGCGAGCTTTCACTGCGATGCTGGGCGGCGAAGAGGCCGTCGAGGCGGGCCTGTATTTCTCGTTCAATGTCGCCATGACCCGCTCTCGGAAATTCCCCTCATTGATACGGGCAGTCCCGCGCGAACGTGTCCTGTTGGAAACAGATGGCCCTTTCGCAAAAGTCCAGGGCCGCACAGCCCATCCCCACGAACTCAATGACGTCGCCTGGGCACTAGCCCAGGCATGGGGAACGGACCTCGTAGAAACGACAAGTACCATCATCAGAAATCAGAACCGATTTCTTGCCAAGAGCTAGCGCCCGCGGTTGTTTGCAGGCTTAATCGCGCCATCCTCGACTCACACAATTGGTGAATGCCACAGGCAGGAAGGGGGTCAGTTCGAAGTACTCCCAACCTGGAAGCGGCCTCGTATGCCTGAAGGAATATCCATTACCGGCGCCAAAATAACGGGAGTAGAAGTGGAAGCGAGAACTTACGTGCCGCGACGAATGCGGCATTTCCGTCGGTTACCTGCTACGCCACCCTCTCCTCAAGCAAACGGCTAAATTTGCCCTCGCACCGCTAAGACCGCAGGTTTCCCCCATCTAATGCTTGTTGCCATGGTTTAGGAGTCGTTGTACGTGGTGCGGTTCCGGATTTCGTTGCTCTTCCATTTTTCATTGTCAATAACGGAGACTAAGTCGAAAGAAGTCGTAGAACAAGAAACCCAACGTGGCTGAGCGATGGCCAGGAACAATTGCGGTGAGAGTACCGACGGTGTCGAATATAACCCTCTGTCGACGTATTTAACCCATTCGACTGTGCAAACGGACTTGAGGCCAGTGCCGCGAGGACTGACTCGTCCGCTAGCTTGGAGTACCATAGACGAACAATTCAAAATACACCAAACGTGAACAGGAGAACCCATTGGCAACCAATGATAGTTTCCATACGATGGACCAAAGTGGAATTGAAGCCCTAGTTGTAGACAGTGTCAAGTCGGTCCTCAATCGTAATTCAGTGGAGTTGAGTGATGACTTCTATGACTTAGGAGCGGATTCACTTGATACGGTCGCACTCCTTGACATTCTTGCGAAAGAAACTGGCAGGTTTCTAACGGTAGATGTGATATTCGGATCTCGATCGATAAGCGACATCGCTCTGAACATCGCCAGCACGAACATAGGAAAAAGCCAAGCGGGTTAAAGGTGTGGCAATAGTCCTTGCTGCCAGGCAGCGCGGGTATCAGCGATTGGCGATTAACTGTGGCCCTCCAGGTCCGCCTTACACGACAGTCCGTCTTTCGGCATGCCGAAGCGGCTGCTGTGGACCAAGCGCGTCTGGCGGTGGCCCGGACCCTGGGTAGGCGCGTGCTTCATTCGGCGCGGGGATAGGCGAGGCGCTGCTGACTGCGCTCCTAGCTAAGAACGGTCGAACTCCCTACTGACTCGATTGCTTCGTCAATAAGAGAGATATTCTCCTTCAATACAAGGCCCATGGTCTCACGCGACAAATGATGACTGTTACCGAAAATGCGAAGGCTGAGGTCGTCGCCGATTGGGCTTACCACGAAACCAAACTTGACAACTGTGTAGTCGACGCTGCCTGATTCGTCGATGGTAAACTGGCCATCTTTTAGGCCAGCGCCTCCATCGAATGCTGGGGCATGGGCGGATGGCATGTAATTTATCCAATGATCGATTACTGGATCATCACTTCCATACCACCCGTGCTTGCCGCTCGATTGCTGGCACAATGCGTCAGGATCGTACCTGCTACTCCGATATGACCCGAGCATGCCCCGTCCGACATTCCTTGCCAACTCGCGAAACGAAAGTTGCCCCAGTCTCAAAGGAATTAGCCCCTGCTGCGCAAGCATACCGAGGTAGTCGCCATGCGTGGGGCGCCTGTTGGAGCAACTAACTTTCAGGGCATAAGCATCAACTCCGAGGGCCCTGGCCACCGCCGCAGCAGCGGCAGCAACGTAAACGACCGATTGGTGGATGTGAAGTTCCTCCGCCAAGTGGGATGCCCGCCGACCATACCCACGAGCGAATAACGTGACACTCGGGAAGGGCACAACGTTCTTATCGTTGACGTTCCCCGCACGGGGCAAGGAATCGAATTCGCCGAGCCCACTTCGCCATTCGCTGAGTGATCTCTTGAGGACGCTGCGTCCTGCGTCTGAAGTCTCAAACAAGGCTTGTTCGCGCGGTTGCAACGGACTCCGTTTTGAAATTGAAGCGTCGCCGTAGAGGAAATCTTCTAAACTTGCACGAAGCAGCAAGATTGCGGCAGCATCAGCGGAGACGTGCGAAACAACTCCAACTAGCCAGTTCACGTGGCCAGAGTGGTCAATCACAATGCCAAAACGAAACGGCCACTCAGTCTCGAGCTCGAAACTGCGGCTTTCGAGCTCTAGCTGCGCGGTCGCCGATAGTTCGCTAAAGTCTTCAGCTTTCCAGACTTGCACGTGAAAGGTGCCACTGCGCTCTATACGCTGTATGGGTGTCGTTCCTACCACGGGGTAGGTCGTCCTAAGCGCCTCGTAGCGTTCCACAAGCCTCGCCAGGGCGCTCTGGATCGAGTCCAACGTCGTCCCACTTCGCAGCCGCATCCTAAATCGAGGATTCAGTCTTGCGTCGAATGGCGCTGTCGCAACCTGAACTTGCCACTGCTCTCGTTGCGCCCAGGTCATTGGCGATTCGCCGCCAAACTCGCCAACAAATTTGATCTGGAGTTGATCGAACAATCAAGCGTCCTTACTTGAACCTATTCGTTGCACAGCACGGATACAAACGAGGAGAATGGTCTAAGAGTACGCTGCGCGAGACCGACCACACAACGCTGGCCCTTCCAGCCATACCCAAGGACTTTGCTTTGCCCTACGCCAATGAGCGCAGTCGCGATGGTGTGGCGGCGCAGTCCGCCACACTCACCGAGTTGGATAACCAACCAGCAACGGGCCCGTGGTCCATGACGGCGCCCCGGAAGAGCGCGGCTTTTGCCATAGCAATTGAAAGCGATCAACTCCTCGGTCGCTTCCCATTTCCCGAAACGTTCCTCACCCCCGACGAGATCGTTCGCGCCGAGCGCTTGGTACATGAGCGCGCCCGCAAAGACTTCCTTGCCGCCCACCTCCTCGCCAGGCTTTGCGTTTCGCACTGTCTCGGGGTGCCGTTCGGTGACGTCAGCATTCGTCAGCGCTGCTCCCGATGTGGCGGTTCTCATGGGCGCCCGGAAGTCGTGGGTTCTAGCGACACATACGTCAGCTGGTCGCATTCTTTTGGATACGCCGCCGCGGTGGTTTCCGGCCGGCCATGTGGAGTGGACATTGAGTTTCACGGCAGAAAAATTGGAGTCGCCGTTCAGAAGGTGGCCTCCACAAAATCGGAATTCGAGTTTTTGCGTTCACACGAGGACGGCGATTCGCTTGCTCGCCATCTCTGGCTTCGAAAGGAGGCGCTCGTCAAGGCCGGGCTCGGCAGTTTGCCTGAGGTGTTCCGACTGGATGCTATGGGAGAACCGATTGCGTTCGCGAGCAGGAGTACCGAGGTTCTCAACGTGGGTGGGCGATCTTTCAATATTTCCGAAAGATCAGTTGGCGGCGGCGACGTTTGTGTGGCCGTGGAGGTCCCGGGACCGCAAATTGTCTGGCTTGGACTGCCCGACCTGATTGAATAAGTTACTGGGTATGCGGTGGCCGCGACACGAAGCCTCGTACCTGGCGTCGGGTTTCCTCTTCTGTACTAACGATGTCGAAATCAACCGGACCAGCGAACAGATCACACTTGTGAATCATTTCTTCATCTCCTGAGCAGAGTGGAAGAACTCGACCCAACAAGTTGCCAAAGCAATAGTCCTCAACTCCGGTTGGGAGGAATCCTGCGCGCGCTAGGGCCGCCATACTCGGGTCAACTCGTTTCGTCTCTCCTTCAACGACAACTTCTGCCCACTTATGGTACGTGGGTCTGGTACCCGCCCAACAAAACCCTTTGCGTATTCGGGCCTGAAAGCCAGCTTCTAGCATCGAATGGATGATTAGTGCAGAAGCGCCAATGCAGTCTCCGGTGCCGGTGAAGCGTGTGCGCTCGATATTCGCCGAAAGCGCATGCGGGACATACTGGTAATTGAACGAACTCAAGAAGCCGAGCCATACCTTCTGAAGTGATGGGTCGGCAATGCGGCTGACATGCTGGCCAAGTGTGCGTCCCCTTATTCTCGCGCGAAAACGCTGACCGTCGGATTCCATCCCTGACTGGACAGTTCCCTCAAACGAGGGCGCCTTCCAATAGCCGCCGCGGCACCGTCCATTTGGGCACACCGCACTGACCACCGCGTCGATTTCCAACGGACGCGACCACGTTTCGGACGTTCCCCCAATGAGCCGGCTCAGGATCCGCAGACCAAGCTCGGGCACACTAACCCTGCTTCGAGAGTATAAAGCGACGTTCATAACGTCCCAGTGATCCAATACATCAGCGCCACCAAGGGAAGCGACTATCTCTTCAAGGTCCGATTGGGCACATCGCAGTATTGCTCCGGCTTTCTCAACTGAGATCACTTCACGTTCCGATACTGGAGTACGAACTATGCGGTCAACTGCGGCCAAGTATGTCAATTGCCCGGAACCCAGGTAGTTCGGTGCATCGCCGCCGGCTCTGATATCCGCAGCGAAGTCACTATCGCTCCATACCTAGCGTGCTGAGGATCTCGGTGGGCCAGCGTTCGCAGTCAGCGCCATACCTCTCCGTCAGAACAAACGCCCATCTATCAAGGCCGAATGCGGCGCAACCGGAATGGATTCCAGAATCACTTGGAGACTGGAGTCCGTAGGAGCGAGCAAGTCCTTCGCGCACATTGTTGAATGAGGCGATCGCCACCTCGCCCCCGTCAGCGCGGGCAACCAGCTCGTATTTGGCACGCGTCAATTGTTGGTATCGAGAAATCTGCCGGTCTTCTGCGTAGTAGAAGGGATCTGTAGCCGAGACGATGTGGCCCTCTAAGCCGAGCGTGCAAAACAACTGCCAAGTCGCCTGAAGCCAGGTCTGACGCTGAGCTTCGACCCACTCTGGTGCTCCGACGAATATGATCTCTCGCATCTCGAAGGCCGTTAGTCTTGTCGGAGACAGCCGCCAGGGAGCCTCATGCCGAAAGCAGGTTCCGCTAGTCGTGAGCAACAAGCGTTCGCCGACGATTTCGTCGGCGTGTTCAATGTACGCGCTGAAGCAGAGTGCAGTGCGAAGCGCCATGTCCTGAAAACGCCATACCGCCTCAACGTCACTGTTCGCGCGCCAGGCCTCCAGTTGCTTGAGATCGTGAGGAATCGCGCCAACCAACAAGACGTTGTGTGCAAAGCGCGATAAGTAGTTAGACCTTTGAAGGTCCTCAACGGACACTAACGGTGAATAAGTTCGTTCGCTTGCCCCGGCGTCGATCGCCATTGCGCGAAGCGTTGAGTTCAAGGCGCCTAGGAGGGCAGGGGAGGGCGCGTAATCAGCGCCGAACCTTGAGGCGCCTGCAGACCAGGACCCGGAGAGATTACTGACCACTTCCAAGGGTGCACCTGGTCGCTCTGCACGCGCGTCGTCAGCCAGCCGTATCAGCGTCAGGTCGAAAATATCCTCGTCCTCGGCGTCCGACAATTCTGCAACGAGGCCACGCTGTTCCCGAGCCAAGCCTTTTAAGAAGGTACAACTGAAGATCAGTCGCTCCAACACCAACTCTTCCTGATCAGTAGTTAAGCCGGACGGGAAGTCACGCTGAATCTTCATACTCAACTCATTGCCTTACTCGCGCCTATGGTCGCGCAGATCGATTCGAAAGAATCAAAATTTTCAAGTTCAAGGTTTTCTACGCTGAACTCGATGTCAAACTCTTCCTCCAGCCGCAAAATCAAATCCATAATGTCGAGCGACGTTACGCCGCTCGACAAATATCCGTCATCAGCATCAACGAGCTCTGGGTAGTTGTGCCACGCAGACTGTATGACCATCCGCACCCTAGTTCGCAACTCAGCTTTCACTCGAAACTCAGCGTTTCCCATTAGCTCGTTCCCTTCGGATGGATAAGTGGACACTTCATACGTGGAGCGCCCGTGCGGCGCTCCTTGCTTGGTACGCGCTGCCGCTGGTCCCAATCCACCAGACAGGGGTTCACCGTTTCAGCGGGTGCGTAACTCGTACGGCGGCCTCGCGTGCGAAGTAGTTTGTCTGCCCATGCCGTCATACGATTCTCCTAAAACTGGATTTCCACCTCATCGAAATTGCACTTCGTATCCCGTTATAAAGCGGGGACCTACCGGAAGTTGATGCGATCGGTATAGACGGATGCCCCTAGGGCTGGAATTCGCTCGATCCCACTAACATCTATGTCGCGGATTCGATATGCTTCAAAAAACGCCCTAAGTGACTCCTCGAGAGTTACCAGCGCAATGTTTGCGCCTAGACAAAAGTGTCGGCCGTGCCCAAATGCTAGTGAGGGTGTGGTTACTGTTGCCTGAGAACGACCTTCTGATTCTGCATGGGCCGCCCAAGCGAGGACACCTACCACCCTGTCTCCCTCGTCGATTTTGAAGCCTTCCATACTCACAGGACAGGCGGCCCTGCGGGGGGCAAAGTGGAAGCCGGTGTCTTGTCCCAGGCAATAGTTGGTTAGCCCTTTGTAGTCTTTTCTCTCTAAAAAACCTGCCGCCTCCGGCGAGCGACTTATAGTAATGAGCCCCCCCGCTATTGCATTCGAAGTGGGGTCAAGGGCCCCGGTTACGACTTGCATGTAGACGGCAGTCAGTTCACGTAAGGTTAGTCGGACGCCAGCATCGCTCAATGCACTAAGAATCCAATCGTTCCCCAGTTCAGTCCGCGCCTTAAGCCAAGCCTCCAATTCCTCTATTTGCGTTAGCGCATTCTCCGCTAAGACGGTGTCCTGTCCATCATTGGAGAGGTACTGAATAGTTCCCTCAGTCATAGACCTGACCCGTCCGGTTTCACTTTCCGTGAGCCCGAGTAGAGTGCTGAGCATTGCCTCGCTAATTGGTTGAGCAAAAGTAGCAACGAGCTTGGTGCAGTCCGATTTATTGACAACTCTTTGAAAGGTCGCTGCTAGATCATTCCGCATGGTTTCTGCACGACCAGGAGAAAAGAACTTTCTCAAAGCCTGACTCGCCGCCCGCTGTGCGTCGTTGTCGGAGAATACCGGCCACATTCCCAAGAATCGCTCGAGTTCAACGACGTAGTGCGCTCTTGAGCAAACTTTAGCCTTTTCATCCAACGGCGATGCTCCGCGTGCCGCGAAACGTCGGTCTCCCAACATCTTCCGCACCTGGCCCGGCGCCGTTACGTACCACGACTTACTTACGTCATGCCAGTACGCACCCCGGTTGGCGTCGTCGAGGATGGCATAGGCTTTGTAGGGATCAGTCGTCAAAAATCGACTAATCTCCTCGTCGGTCGCTTGGTGTGTAGTTTCGCCAACGGGGCACTTGGTAGGGTCTGTTCTCACCATTTCTCCTTCAGTGATTTCTTAATCGCCTTGGTCGACAAATCATGTCGGAGGCAGGGGGGCGTCATTGGGCACTGTGGGAGGATTATGTGTACGCCCCGAAGGACAAGCTGACTACTTTCTGACCCTTGGCGGAGAGTCTTGCTTTCGCCCCTACGGGAATAGACATTATTGGGTCTACATGCCCAAATGGGAGACCAATGACGACGGGAAACGAGTGGGAGCTCGTCAATTGAGCAAGCCGTTCGTGGACGACATCCGCTGCAATTCCTGTTCCTGCTGGGACCACCCCTAGCACCAGCCCCGCTAATTCATTGAAGCCGGGCTGCTGCGCCAACTGGTGAACGAGTCGCAGCGCTTCCCATTGCCGCGCACTGTCGGATAGCTCCACAAATAGGACCTTGTTCCGCAAATCCGGCCAGTACTGAGTGCCAGCATGGGACATGAGCGTCTCAAAATTGGCCGCCATCACGGATCCCTCGCAGGCACCTTCCCGAAGTACCGCGACATCGTCGCTCCGCGTGATCCGTCGCGCGCGGTCATCGTCGACATCCCAGCGAAGCCACTCATCAATACGAAACCCGGGCCAACGGGGGGTGAAGCCTTTACCGGACGTGGCTTCCATCAGCGAGTGTACCGAGTAGGGATTGGGACCGTTGTACTCACCAAATTGCGGAAGAAGCGCTGGCCCATAAACGCTGGCGACACCGGCGAATTTGTTCAGCAGCAGGTGGATGGAAGTGGAATCGCTGTATCCGATGAACCAAGTGGGGTTTTTACGGATAAGCGCTACATCAAGTGCTTCCAGGACTTGATGGGATGCCCAACCACCTATCGTTGAAACGATTGCCCTAACCGATGGGTCAGAGAAGCCTTCGTGAAGGTCTGCCACTCTCCCCTTGATAGTCGCTTTACTGGGTTCCTCTGCCGTAACAGCATTGCGTCCTAAGCGCGGTCGAAAACCGCTCGCCTGCAGTCCCGCCATGCCCCTAGCAAGGCGGGACGGGACTAAAAAGGGAGTATTCGAGGAAGGTGACACCAGTAGTATTTCGTCATCTGGCTCCAGCGGTGAAGGAAACAACACTGGTCAGAGCCTCTCCCTTGCTTCCCTGGCGATGATGATTTGCTGAATTTTAGTTATCAGATCACCTAACTGCACATCCACCATTTGGGAACCATCTCGGAATCGCAGGGCTGCCGTCCCCGCCGACACATCACGGTCGCCAGCTACAATAACAAACGGTGCCTTTAGCTTTTGTGCATTCAGAATTTTCTTGGGCAAACGGTCGCGGGTTACGTCTAAATGGGTTCGCACTCCGGCGTCTTCCAACTCGCTCAGGAAGTTTGAAAGATAGTCGACGTGCCCAGCGGCAGGATCATCCTTCACGGGGATCCCAACGACCTGAGTCGGTGCAAGCCAAGCCGGAAAGGCACCTCCGTAGTGTTCGGTAAGCACACCAAGAAACCGCTCTATGGAACCGAACAGTGCTCTATGTATCATCACTGGTCGCATGCGTGAACCGTCCGCCGCTTGGTAAGACAGGTCAAAACGTTCAGGGGTTTGGAAGTCCAGTTGGATAGTTGACATCTGCCAGTTTCGCCCAAGAGAGTCTCTTACTTGTACCGAAATCTTCGGTCCATAAAATGCGGCGCCCCCAGGATCGGGCACGAGTTCTAGGCCCGTAGAGTGGGCGGCCTCTTCCAACGCACTAGTCGCGGCAGTCCAATCTTCCGCAGCCCCGATGTATTTGTCAGAGTCGTCTCTGGTTGACAACTCCAAGTAGAAGTCTTCCAGTCCAAATTCCCGCAGAAGATTCAAGACAAAGGCAAGAACCGATTTTAGTTCGGTTTGAATTTGGTTCATTGCACAGAAAATATGAGCATCATCCTGGGTCATGTTCCGTACGCGAGTTAGTCCATGAAGGGTCCCCGAACGTTCTAAACGGTGGACTGCACCAAACTCGAAAAGGCGTAGTGGAAGCTCCTTGTACGAACGTCCGCGATTTTTGAAAATGAGAGCATGCATTGGGCAGTTCATTGCCTTCAAATAGTACTTTGCTCCATCAACATCCATGGCGGGAAACATGGTATCGGCGTAGTAAGGCAAGTGTCCTGATCGAAGGAAGAGCTCTTCCTTCGCGATGAACGGGGTGTTCACGAGAGTGTAACCCGCACGGCGATGCTTAGTGAGGGCGTATCGTTCCATTTCATCGCGAATGATGGCTCCGTTTGGAAGAAGAATAGGCAGTCCTGGGCCGACTTCGTCAACGAAGGTGAACAGGTCGAGCTCAGTACCGAGCCGACGGTGGTCGCGTTTTGCTGCTTCTTCCAATAATTCTTCGTACCGAGCAAGCGCTTCCGCATCCGGCCAAGCTGTTCCTCGGATCCTCTGCAAACTCTCGTTGGCTTCGTTACCCTTCCAGTAGGCGGCCGAAGATGAGAGCAGTTTGAATGCTGTTACGTAACTTGAACCCGGCGCAAGAACCCTCGGTGCGTAGCCTTCCCATACAGCACCAAGGTTTGCATCGGTTGCCGTCACAAGAAGAACATTCTGGCGGCCATCAGCCAGTTCGTCTTTGATCAGAGACTGAATGAAGCTGTTAGCTTCGGGCCTGTTGTGCAAGTCGTCGAAGGAGTTAAGGGATTGCGCGCTAAAAGAAAGACGCCGGCTGACTATCCGCCGCATCCGCTTTTCCAGCTTACGCAGAACTTGTGGGGTTACAGGTTCCATGTTGGCGAAATCGTAGTAAAACCCATCCTCCGATTCTCCGCCCCCTGCAGGCAGTGCGTCCGGGTACTCCTTCTTGACCGCCATGGCCAAAATCAAGGCGGCAGTATCCCGGAGCACGCGGAGTCCCTCCTTGGTTCCTGCAGCGACAGGACTCATGAGCTCCCCGACCGGCAGTTCTTCTGCAAGGGACATAACTTTGTCAGCTGCCATTACGGCAACAACAGTCTCGGCGGTACCAACTGTGCGTCCCGCCGAGGACAGTTGTGCAAGTGCGGTTGGTCCGTCGTCCTGCACTACAAGCCCTACTGTATTCGTGTCAGGGGAGGATACTTTCAACATTTAGGTTCCATTCGGTATTTCGATGCGGTGTTGAACAACAGGCAGGCGGAGGCTCAGCCTTCACGAATTACTTTGAAAACTAGATCACCAGGATAAGCGCCTTGGCCATAAGCCGTACCTGTAAAATCTGAGTTCACCCGATCAATACGGAATCCGGAAGCTTCAATTATGGGAACGACCTCGCCGAGAAAGTAGTATCTTGTGCGATAGTGCCAGTGCAGGTCATGGGTGCTGCCGTCAGGCGCGGTGATAACATAGTCTTCTTCAATGAGTTGCGTCTGTGCGAAGTAGTCTTGGTCGTGGACGTTCACCGTCCGCTCGATCTTATAGCCCTCTGAATCCTCAAATACTTGGCTGTTTACAAGGCCTTTTTTCGCTAGTAATGGAATAGATGGATTGAATAGATCAAAGTGAAAGCTGGCCCCAGGCTTTAGGCAACTTGCCACGGTTCTCAAGCAGGCACGAAACTCTTCAAGGTTTAGGACATGCTGGAACACGCGAAATGGTGCGATAACCAAGTCTATGTCCTTCTCAGCAAACGAAGTAATGTTTTCGCACTTAACATCAACGTTCGCGAGTCCTTGGTTCTGAATAGAACCGGCGAGGACAGCAATTTCATCGGCATCCATATCTATTCCGAACACCTGGGAATTCGGTAGGAGCTTGGCCAACGGTAGTGTAACGCGCCCTGTGCCACAACCGAGCTCGACAACTCGTTTAGGCTGAGCGCGTAGAGCCTCCTGTAGGTAGAACTCCACGTCCTCGATGCGTGATTCGTAGACCAGATCATAAACGGATGCCACATTTTTATATTTCAATTCCATAATTTCTCCTTCATGTAGTCCTCCCAGAGACTGCCAAAGCCTACCGAAGACTGGAACTCCCGTTCGCAAAGGAGCAAAAGCCAATCGTGAACTTCTTGTTGACTAAGTTTTGCTGTTGCTACGATAGACCGGCACGATTCCAAGTACTTGCGCAACAGCTTCGTTCTTGCGTCCCTATTAGATGGTCTGAGTCCTTCATTCCAAAGTGTCAATGCAATCAGGAATGCGTCCTGCATATGGCGCATCGCCCAATAGTCCGCCTTAATGTAAGGGAAGTCGAAGCTGTCCAAAACATGATCCAGAGCAAGTTGTGCGCGCAGTATGGTCGTATCGCCGAAGCCGACTTCTGCGAAGCTTCGTGGCCCATCGGCAAGTCCATCTGAAACAAAGTGAATAAAGTTTCCGACATCGTCGAACTCGCCAGTTAGTGGGTGTCGCAGAGCAATGTTGAAGTTGGTCCCGCTAATACCTGCAGTGCCAATCGAGTGGGTGTAGTAGCGATCGGGTCGGCTGTCCCATTCGACCGTGATGTCTGACGAGAAGACGCGCAAAGCAGGCATAAGACTCTCGTGTCGGTGCGTCGCTCTCACAAGAACATCGACTGTTTCAAAGGCGCAGTCATCTAGAAAAAAGGACAGCGTGTTGGCCGCCAGTGCCTTGTCATCCACTGCAGGATGAAGGATCGAGAAGTTCGTGAAGTATCCTCCCCAAGCAAAAGGTGTCTTGCAGTCTCCTAAGATCTTTAGGTTCTGTGTTCTGACGGCTGGTTGTGCGGTAGCCACGCCGCTGTCTGGGATTCCTTCCGCCAGGAACGGTTTCAGGGTACTGATGGAGGATCCCACCAGGTGCACAGATTTGTCGAAGCCCGAGGTAACAGCGACCGGTGGGACGATTTGC
Source organism: Arthrobacter sp. AG258 (assembly GCF_004364695.1). Classification (NCBI taxonomy): domain Bacteria; kingdom Bacillati; phylum Actinomycetota; class Actinomycetes; order Micrococcales; family Micrococcaceae; genus Arthrobacter; species Arthrobacter sp. AG258. The sequence goes on from NZ_SOBI01000003.1 coordinate 528,375, forward strand.
ACTCCCGCGAACGCACCGAGAAATGCCGATGCTACCCGCCTTCTTCCTGCCACAACTCCAGCAGTCTGCCCGTTTCCCGCCGCTGGTTGTCCTGCGTGGATCCTCTCCCGTGCCGTTCCCAGCGGACCAATCGCATCCAAGAGCCTAGGGGGCTAACGCGATGCCGTTGAGGCGCGGAACAAGTTGGAGATCTCGTATGTCGTCGTGACGAAGAAGCCACATGAGCCACCGTTCGACTCCCAGCCCGAACCCCGAAGTCAACAATGGGCGTTCCGTTTTCATTCGTACGTACCAGTCGTAATCTTGCTCAGCTACTTGGCGATGGGCCAAGGCCTTTCGCGTTTGCTCGCCGTCGACATGACGTTCTCCTGCGCCGACGATTTCGCCCATCCCGAAGAGCAGATCCGCATTCCTCGCTTTATCTGTGCCGGGTTCGTCAGCTTGGTAGAACGGCACAGACATCTGGTCGAAATGAGTCACCCAAAGGATTGGGCTAATTTCGTTCATAAGGCGATGCTCGCCCTCACGGGTAATGGTCCTAAAGCCGGCGGGGTCGTGCACGACGCACGGAGATGCTTCTCCCAGATGCTCGACGGCCTGATCCAGGGTCATCTCCGGGATGGACCCAATGTCAATCATTGACTCAATATGATCCAGTGTTCCGGCCGCAGCGGCGATCTCCGTGGAGAATTCCTCAAGGGCTGCTTTAGATAAAGCGAGGATGTAGTCAGCAACGACCTTTTGAACGTCCTTCAGGCTGCCACGTATTTCGGCTTCGCTATGGAAGAACTGGTTTAGATGTGTCTTATCCGCTTCTTCTCCTCGGAAGCTGGGCATCAAGTACCAGGCACCCTCCGGAGCAATTCGACATCCATACTCCAGGAGGAACTGCATGGAGTCGGCAAGGTAAGTGTGCTGACCAAACATTTCTATAGCAACAGGCGAGCTATCACTACCCAAGCCCATGGGACTCGAAATGGAGCTTGTCGTAATCGGCAGATGGATGTTCAGTGCCTTTCGGCGTCTCCAGAAGTCTGCACTGACGTGCAGCAGCTGATCCTGCAGACGAACCAGCAACTGAATGTTTGGGTCATCGAGAACGCGCAGAAATCTATTCGGATCGGTGACCGGTGTAGGAACTTTCACTGCAGAACCCCCTATTCATGGCCAATGAGTATCTCTCTCATCACGTGTGCCTTGGCTCACCATCGGTGGTGACCAAGGGTCAGCCTAGCGGATGAAACGATACAGAGAAAGCGCTTTCCTCGAAAGGTCTTGGATAAGACATCCGCGGAAGCCGAGCCAAATACAGCGTTGTAGACCGAAAATCAAGCCATGTATGCCCTTTGTTTTTGACTAGTTTTGGAATACGCTTTCCAGCCATGCACTCAATGCCCGCCGCGCGTCGCGGAAACTCGATTGACCGCCCTCGTACCATGCTTCTCGCGGGGGGCGCAATAGCATGCGCTTGTAGCGCGGTTAGCGCAATTTTGCAGGCAATTCCCGTCCGAGACGTCGTTAATGCATTTGGTCGGAACGAGGACCTTGCGTATTACTTTCAACAGGCCGGAATCGTCGCGCTTCTTGGTGTATTCACGGTAGTAACTAACCTCTTCTCTAGGGCCTTGTTCGCGAGGGCAGCATTCCGTGAGGTTAGCGAGATCCAGGCAAGTCTCTTCACAAGACTCATCACTATGCCGCTCTTCTTCTTCACCACGGTGAAGCCCGGAGCGATTGTCAGCAGAGTCACGAATGACGTGTTGGGTATGGAAACTAAACTCACCCAGGTCGTGCCCAGCGTCATATCGAGTGGGGTGAGTCTCATTTCCGTCGCCGTGGTCCTTGCAACAGTCAATCCCCTATTTGTCCTCGTTCTGCTTATCGCGCCCTTAGCCCTCCTGCCGATTAGATATGCCGAAAAGAAAATAAATCAACTCATCGAGCGTTCCTTCGCAGCCACCAGGGAGATGGCATCTGTTGTGGGCTCAACGATGTCTCTGGGGGGTGCTCTTTTGACACGACAGTCTGGGCGGACTCAGGATGAGATTGAAGAGTTCCGGAGAGTTGCAGGGGAACTGTCAGGCGCATCGGTGCAATCGCAAGAGTGGCGCGCGCGCATAGCTGCTATTTTCGGCTTGGTCTTCGCGCTTGTTACCTCAGCTTCAATAATTCTTTGCGCATACGTCTCCCAATCCGGCTCCGTAAGTTCAGGCGATCTCGTGTTGGTCTTCATTTATGCACTGACGGTTCGCGAGCCGATTATGTCCCTCATCGACACGCGGTACCCCCTGTTGCGAGCCCGAATGGCACGGGACCGAGTCGCTGCGGTAATGGATAGTGAAGTCGAAGCGACACCAGAATTGTGGACTGACGACTTCGAGCTGCGAACTTCCGCTACCGGCCCAGAGCCGGCAGACAGCGTACACGAGGGTCTCGCCGCCACTCTACGAGATGTTTCATACCAGTACCCGGATCCCGCCTCCTATTCGATCCCAGGGCTCTCGCATGCAGGTGAAGCGCTAGAAATCGCAGGGCTCCCCTTGGCAAAGGCTGAGAAGGTGATGCTGGCCGGACCCAGCACGCACCAGAGGAAAACGGCCGTCAAGGGCCTCGACTTGGACATCGGTGCCGGGGAATTTATTGGCGTTGTCGGGCCGAGCGGCAGCGGCAAGTCCACCCTTTCCCTGCTGCTATCCGGCCTTGTGCTACCAGACTCAGGGACCGTCACCCTGGCGGGCTCCCCCACCAGTACCCAGAACCACCAGCAGCTTGCGCAAAATGTTGCCCTCATTACTCAGGACACACACATAATTCACGGTTCTATAAAGCGGAACCTACTCTATTCGGCTCCTAACGCAAGTGAGATAGACATAGAAGAAGCTCTGCGCGCCGCCCAAATGTGGAATGTCATTCAAGGGATGCCTGAAGGCATCGAAACAGAGATAGGAGAGAACGGACACCGACTATCGGGAGGCGAACGCCAGCGCTTGGCCGTTGCACGTTCCCTGCTCCGTAATCCCGCACTCATCGTATTGGACGAGCCAACCGCGCATCTTGACGTCGAAACAGAGCGAGAGGTTAAGGATGCCCTCCGCTCCGCTCTTCGCGGACGCGCATCTGTGATGATTGCACATCGGCTCTCGACCGTTGTGGATGCCGATCGAATCGTCGTGATGGAGAATGGGACTGTAGCAGGCATTGGAACGCATAAGGAGTTGCTGCATGGCTGCGAAATTTACCGGCGGATGTTTGCAGGCCAAGAGCAGTCGGATGACATGGTTCCAGAACCGTTGAACAGTTCCGGATCACTGTAAAAAATGCATTGCCTCATGGATTGGATCAATTTGTGACCTATGACAGAGCGCTCGTGGGCGCCCCCACTCCCTATATCTGGAATCTCGACCTGTCGTCGCGGCAGCACCCTTCAGAGCCAGCTATTATCACCATGAGCGATACGACGTCATGGTCAAAGTTCACTCTGAAGGTCCGCCGAATCGAAGCTGCGCTTGCCACGGCCCAGGCCTCGCCGAACGACCTGATTCTCGTGGCTGGTCCGCCGAACGACACGAGCTTCGCGGCAATCATTGCTGCACGAAACTATGGCATAGGAATTTTACCCCTTACACATAACCAGCTTGCGAGATCAAGTGAACTGGTCATGACCAGCGTCACATTGGAACTACGCGGTGATGATGTTATTCGAACACTAGTAGCGCCGTGCGCTGCGGAGCCTTCATCTCGATACCCTCCAGGCAGTGGCTATATTGCGTACCTTTCATCGGGGACTACAGGCGTTCCCAAGATAGTCAGGCAAAAGCGGCGCGAGAGAAACATGCGAGGTGTCGCCGTAATGGGAAAGTACGGAGTCGGACGCGACCGCGGACCTCACCTTATGGCCAACCCGACTTTCCACTTAGGAACCCTCGGCCCCGCACTATATGCGCTTGAATGCGGTAACGCAGTTGTCATCCCGGAACAATGGGATGCATCGTCCTTCGCAAAGCTAGCTAACGATTATGCCCTTTCAAGCGCGTTCGTTTCATCTGACCAGCTAATAGAGATCTTAAAAGTCGAGCCTGATATGCCGCCCAGCTTCCTGTCGCTGCAACACGGCGGAAGTTATTTGGCACGACGTTTGAAGGAAGTGGCAATTGATCAGTTCGGCGATGGGCTTCTAGAGTTCTACGGAACATCTGTTGGTGTAATCTCCGAGATATCAGGCCATGACTGGCTCAAGCATCCTGGATCTGTGGGACGACCGTATCCGGGTGTTCGAGTACGAACAACTGCAGGATGCGCCAAGGGCGGTCTTATTATTGAGCACCGCCCCGTGGGCAACGCTCCGCGTGAAATCGAGTATCCCGGAGACATCGGGTACGTTGACGAGGGCGGTTACGTCTATATCGAAGGCAGGCAAGCGACATCTGCAGATGCCCTCCGGATTCAGAACGTTCTATCGGAAGAGATTGGCATCATCTCTGCCGTTCAAATGTCGTCCAATGCCACCCTGCACTTCGCGATGGAAGTAGAGCCGGAGCTACTCGAAAACAGCATCAATGCGGTGCAGTCAAGACTGCAAGAGGAACAAGTTCCAGTTAAAGTAGACCTCTATAATGGGCGAGTCTTCCCTCGGACTGAATCGGGAAAAGTATCAATCGTTGAGACAAATAGCTCTTGGAGTAACAGGCTGGTTCTCGAGCCGATTGTGCGATTGAAATCGCCGGCGGCCTACTCCTGAGCTATTTGAGGAATTTCGGACCGTACGCGACATCCTGGACGCCGAACGACCTGTTCGAACCATGCGTTGAGATGCGCGCCGCGGTGAGAGCCAACGCCCCGCGGCGCCGCGAACACCGCGGAATCGAGCCAAGTAACCCCCTAGCCAGGCGCATCCGCCTCGTCACACCCGAGGACCGTGAGTAGGCAACACAGGCAGGAGACCCCATCCGCTGGCCGGTCCCCAAACCGCTATGGCCGGCACCACCACACCGTCGCACGATTGCCCGACGGCGGAGTCTGCAGCTACTGCTATCCGCAAACCAAACGGCTCGCGAAATCTCCACCTGCGGCCCCGAAAGCGTCCGGCCCCTGACACGTTGTGCGGATCGCTAGTGTGACGTCCCAGACAGAATCAGCGCCAGGAAGTCCGTCCTCCGGGAAGCGGCAAAGGGATTTCACCCGGGAGGACTTCCTTATCCCTTGGGTAGTAAACGCGGTCCCCGTTAGCGCCCGAGGCCCTTATGCCAATCCTTGCTGGTCCGGTTGCTCCGCGGGTTTTGAGGGCCACGTGCTTTGCTGCGTTTGCACATATTCCCACACATTGGGCGTCGATGATGTGCCGAACCAGTACACCCCAACCTGACGTCAGGCGGCCGAGGGAAAACCGTCAGAATAGAGTGACTGACGGCACTTCCTGACACGTCGTAAGCAAGGTCTTAGCCCTCAACCTGACGAATTACCAAGGCACACCCTCCCCAACGCGGGCAGGTCAGCCACCAGAATCCCCTTCCAGGCAATTCATTGCCTGCTGCATCGGGCCCCTTCTGCAAGCCCGTCGCCTCCGGCGCGAACGGCTGAAGATTCGCGCTGGCAGAACCCCGGTTCGCGGCTTTGCAGCTTGCCCTATCGCAGGGTACTAAGCATACTGATGAAACACCACTGAATGAGTGCGACAGGAGACACATGAATCTCGAACAGGACCCCTATTCCCGCCTGCCTCAACTTCCCGAGTTCACGCTGTCCAGCACAGACATTTCCGACGGCGAGAAGCTTCCGGTTGCGCAAGCGAGCGGCAAAATGGGAATAGAGGGAGGCAAAGACCAGTCCCCCCAGCTCGCCTGGGAAGGATTCCCTCCGGAAACCCGCAGCTTCGCGGTCACCGTATTCGATCCCGACGCTCCCACCGGCAGCGGGTTCTGGCACTGGGCGGCGTTTAATCTTCCGGTATCCACCACGTCCTTGCACTCGGGTGCGGCAGATTCCGGGCTGCCAGCCGGCGCCGTGCAGTTGGCCAACGACGCCGGCATGCGCGGTTTTGTGGGGGCTGCTCCCCCACCCGGCCACGGCGTGCACCACTATCACGTCGTCGTTCACGCCGTTGACGTCGAACACCTGGACATCCCGGCCGATGCCAGTCCTGCCAACCTCGGCTTCAACCTCTTTACCCACGCAATAGCGCGGGCCCGGATAGTGGCAACCTTCGAACAGCCCTAGCAGGCGGCCTGGCGAACGAAACAGGTCACTCCTGTGGGGCAGCCACCCAGCCCGCAGTCAGCCCGGTGACCCGGCTGCCGTCCAGGTCGGCCAGTTTGGTGGCCACGAAGTCGTGCGCCCAGGACGAGGTCTGGATCCGGAAGGCCGGCTCAGCGCCTTCCATGGTGGCCAGCACCACCGCCGCGACATCCGCCGGTTGCTGCGCGCTGCTGCTGGCGAACTGTGTGCTGGTTCGTTCCAGGTAGGCCGTGATGGCAGGGGTGTAGGAGCCGGCCGTTTCCAGCAGGGCCGGGACATCGATCCGGGCGTTCGCCACGAAATTGCTGGACACGGCACCGGGTTCAATGACGTGCACCCCGACGCCAACGGTCCTGGCCACGGGCTGCAGGCTTTCCAGGAATCCTTCAACGGCAAATTTGGCGGCGCAATAGGCTTCGTTGAAGGGCTGGCCCACTATCCCGCCCACCGAACTGATGGTAACGACGCGTCCGCCGCTCTCACGCAGGTGCGGCAGGGCGGCGCGGGTCAGGGCCACCACGCCAAAGAAGTTGACTTCCATGGCGCTGCGGAAATCTTTTAGACCCAGCATTTCCACCGTACCCACCGCCGCACTTCCGGCGTTGTTGACCAGCACGTCCAGCCGGCCGTAGGAACTAATGCAATACGCAATCTCACGGTCGATGTCCGCCGCGTCCGTAACGTCAAGCCGACGAATGTCCAGGGATACTCCGGCCTCATCGGCCGCGGCCCGAAGCGCGTCCGCGCGCTGCAGGTCGCGCATGGTGGCAATGGTGGTCCAGCCTGCCCGCGCGGCCTCCACCGCGGTGGCAAGGCCTATCCCCGTGGACGTTCCGGTAATCAGCGCCACACCCTTGGCCGGCGTAGGTGACGGGGCAACGTTCTGTTCGCTCACGGGCGCTCCTTGGTGCTGATGGTGCTTGGGCCATTGGATGCCTTTAGTTTCTCCGGCGTCCCCGGATCCAGCAAGGCGCAGGCAGCCTTACCCCTTCCGCTCCGCCCGGTACGCGCTGGGGCTGATCCCGTGCAGCCTGCGGAACTGGCGGGAGAAGTAGAATTGGTCCTGCAGCCCCACCTCGCGGCCCACCTGCGCGATAGTCAGGCCCGTGGTATCCAGCAGGTGCCGCGCCCGCGCCATTTTCAGGGACGTGTGGTGTGCCAGCACTCCCCCGCCGGTCGCCTCCCGGAACAGCTTGCTCAGGTGCGACGACGAGACACCCACCAGCGCGGCCAGGTCAGCCAGCCGGATGGCGCCGTCCGCCCGCTCCTCCAGGTAATTCATGGCCTGCTGCAGCGGCGTCCCCTTCTCCGGAACCCGGCGGTCCACGGCCAACGTAGCCAGCAGCTTCCACGCCATTCCCGCAGTGGCAACCAGGCGGGCGGGTGACTGGTCCTTCTCCAGGGCGCTGACGATCTCATCCAGCATCGCCGTCAGCCGGTCTGCCGCCACCACCGGAACAATGCACCGGCCGGGCCTGACCCCGGCTCCCTCAACCAGCTCCGCCGCATCCGTTCCGCGGACGTGGCACCACCAGATCGTCCATGGATCATCCCCGGCGGCACCATACGCGTGGGCCTCGCCCGTGCCGCCGGGAAGGACGACGGCGGTCCCCTTGCCGACGTCGGTCCGCGCACCGGCGGTTTCCACCCACCCGCGTCCGTCAACACACAGGATGACGATGGTTTCGTCCGCACCCTGTGGCCGGTAGCGGCCATGGTCCGCGGCGGCGGGAAACAATCCTGCGTCGGTGACTACCAGGCGCCGGGTGATGGGACGGTTGAGGGCTTCGAGGACCAAGGGCCGGGGAACCACCACCAGCCGCTGATTCTGGAATCCATGCGCCCGTTCCACCTGCGTCCCCTCCGTCACGAAACGTCCATCCTACGACGGCGGGAGGGCTCAGCCCAGGTCTTCCCGCCAATCGGACCAGCACACCAGCTGCACCCTTTCAACGGCAAGCAAGTCCCCAGACGTGGCGTCCCGCAGGCGCTGGGCCGCGGCGGGCAGCCCCACCTCTGCATCTTTGGAAAGCGGCAGGACCTGGAGCAAGACCTCCGAGCCGGCGCGGATGCCGGCATCGCCGGTGTCGATGACCCACTCCGATCCGTCCCAGAAGCGGTCGGCCACCACACGGCCGTCCACGAGCAGCCGGGCAACGTCACCCGCCCAGGTGACCTCCAGCTCGGTGGGCGCACCGCCGGTGGCGGCGTCCGTCGTCGGAAGTTCAATCCTGTACTCCGCGGAGAGCTCCGCCATCGCTTCCCGGCCCGGCGCGGCAGCCCGGCCCGCCAGCGAGCCGAAGGACGCCGGAATGGCGGCCGCAGCGCGGACCGGCACCAGGGGAACGTCGCGGCGGGCAGGTGCCCTCAACTGCATTGCGGCAGATACAGCCTCAAACCGCCCGGTTTCGCGTGCATACCGCCGGACCGAGGGCGCGCCCAGCGAGCGGCCCGCCAGCAAGCCGACGGCGTCCATCCACACCGGTTCGGCGGACAGCACCAGCTCCCGGCCGCGCGGCGTCTCCAGCACCCACGCCTGGTCCGCGAAGGAAGCGGGGAGGACCAGGATCTTCAAGGCACCCCCGGAACACGTCGCCGTCAGCTGAGCCAGGGAGGGGCGGACAGCCCAGGCATTCCCGCCCCGCGGAGCAGCCTCGCCTTCCAGGACCGTCCCCTCCGGCAGGCACAGCCGCGGTTCGATGCCCGCTTCCGCGGCGAGCACCAGTGTCGGCGGTCCCCCGGAATCGAGCACTGTCAGCGCGGACGCGGTGGCCCAGAGCAACCGGACGCCCCCAACCTCCAGGTTCACCGGCCAGGCGGCGATGGTGCCTGCGGGGATGTCGACGGGCACGTCCGGAACCGTCACAGGCCCATCTGCCAGACCCACGCGGAACTGCGCACCACTATATGCCGGAAGCGGTATATGCGGCTGGTGCCAGGTAAGGAACACAAAACCGGACGTCCCGTCGGAGCGCAACGCCCAGCGCAGCGTCTCCGAGTCCTCCACGCCGGACGGCTCCCGGTCCGGCAGGGTGGACGGCATCGGCGCCAGGAGGTCCCCGAACGCGGCGAGGAACGCGTGCTGCCGGCGCAGCAGGGCAAAGCCCGGCGCCGGCCTGCCGGATGCACCGATGGGCGCATGGAAGTCGTAGTCGAACTCCGGGAGGTCGTTCGGGTAGCCAGTCGCCTGGGTCTCCTGCAGGCCGGCCGCGGGGTTCGTCCCGCCGGCGAACATGTAATAGCCCTGCCAGCCGGAGCCGCTGCCGATCTTGTTGTTGGACACGGCCGCCACGTCCTTGCCCGCTGGCCATGGCCGGCGTTGATAGGCCGTGGCCATGCCGCCGGTCAGCTCGCAGGTGGCCGCCGGATAAAGGTCGGAGGTGGACCGGGGCGGCGCGGCCTCGTTTCCGGACAGGTGTTCGCGGAGGTCGGCCCCGATGCCGGGATCGTCCCACTGGTGGCTGAAGAAGTAGTGCTGGCGGAACGTCGGATCCCACGGCGCGCCGGCATCCACCCAGAATCCGTCCCCGTAACCGCCGAAGACCGGCAGCACCTCGGCCCCGGGCAGGTCCGCCCCGCCCCACGCGGTCGCGGTCCAGAGGGGGGCGCCGAGCCCGGCCGCCCGGGCCAGCTCCTTCAACCGGGAAAGATGGGCCGGCTGGTCGTAGAGCTCGTTTTCCAACTGGATGCCGATCACGTTGCTGTCCGGCCCGCACAAGCCGCGCAGTTCGCCCCCCAGCCGGTTGTACCAGTGCTCCACCATGTCCAGGTAGGCGGGATCATTGGTGCGGTGGCGGACGGGGGCCGCCTGCACCCAGTCCGGAAAGCCGCCGTTGCGGACCTCGCCGTGGGCCCAGGGCCCGATGCGCAGGACGACGTCCAGGTCCAGCGCGGCACAGAGCCGGACGAACGCCGCAACATCGAGGTTGCCGTCAAAGCGCGGATCACCTTCCACCGGCTCGTGGTGGATCCAGAAGACGTAGCAGGCCACTACGGTGATACCGCCGGCTTTCATCAGGCGGAGCCTGTCCTCCCAGCGGTTCCTGGGCAGCCGGCTGAAGTGGATTTCCCCGGAGACCGGGATGGCCGGGCGTCCGCCACACTCCAAGTAGTGGTTGGTGACCCGCCACCTGCCGTGCGGATCCTCGGTGTTGCTCATGGCCGGCCGCAGCAAGGCATTGCCGTGCGGCCGGTGGGTGGCGGTCAGGAGGTCAAGGGCCGTGTTCGGGGAGGGCATGGCGGATCTTTCAGGTCACGGGTGCGGTACGGATCAGGTGGTTCATGCGGCGCTGCCAGTCTTCGTCAGCCCACAGGGGGTGGTGCGGCGCAGCGTTGGAGCACAGCACCATGCCCCACACGCCGTGCTCCAGGGCGGTGCGGATGGCGTGTTCGGCGAGGTCGCGGCCCACCGGCCCCTCCTCGAAGGTGCCCAGCAGCGGTGTGTAGCCGATCCAGCCCTCGCCCACCACCGCGGGAACGTCCTTCCAGCGGGCCCACGCGGCGATGGCGGTCACCCGCGATTCAATCTCGCGCCGCATCACTTCCCGGTAGGGCCCGTATTCGTTGTACAGCCAGGTGTCCCAGGCATCGGGATCGATCCAGTCGTAGCCGTAGAACATCTGGCCGGTGACCACGGTGGCGCGGTACTTCCATTCCGCCAGGCGGCCATACTCCGCGACCGACGGAGCACCAGGCTTCAGCAAAGCCCGCAGTGCCCGGTTGGGAAACCCGCCGCTCCCTTCGGAACGGATGTCGATCTGCTGCTGCAGGGCGTCCAGCACCCCGTAGCTGTACACGTGAAACTGCGCCGCACCCAGGCCATCGGGCAGCGTATGCATGGCAAGGTGTGGCGGCTTGCCGTAGCTGGCCGTGATCAACAGGTCCGGATGCAGCGAGCGCAGCCGCGCCACCTCACCACTGCCGTTGGCGAGCGGCGGGAGGATGGAGAAGTCCACCTCGTTGTGCAGTTCCACCAGGGCGATGCGGTCCCGGTGCCCGGCATCTGACACCTCGCCGATCAGCCGGTCCCAGGCGTCGGCCAGGACACGGTACCGGCCTTCCAGCGGGACGGCGTCGATGGCTTCGAACCATTCCGGCGATTCTGCGAAGGCGGGTGACTGCTGGTACTCCCAGCTGGCCAGGATCACCACCAGCCCGTGCCGGGCGGCGGCCTCGAACAGGTCCAGGAGCCGGGTCCGCAGGTTGATCCGGTACCCGCCGGGAACGTCATACCAGCGGGTCCCCCTGCCGTATATCCCGCCGTCGGGCGCCGTTCCCAGTCCTTCGATCACCAGGTCCTCCGCGAGCGCCTCCAGCCCCAGCCCGCCATGGAGCAGCAGCGGCGCAGCGCAGATGCGGACGGCGTTGTATCCGAGCCCGGCGGCCCGTGCGCAGGCGGCGTCCAGGTCCGCGTAGGGTCCGCCCGCCTCGGCGCGGGTGTACCAGGAGAAGTCCCAGAGGCTGATGGCCAGGCGGGGCGGAAGGTGCGACGGCGGTGCGCCCGTCAGGGAGCGCGTGTCGCCGTGCACCGTGCCGGACCCGAGGTAGCGGGGTTCTTCCGTCACGGGGCACCGGTTCCTTCCAGCTGCGGCTTGCGGGTCAGCAGGCGGCCCCGCCCGGCCAGGTCCCGCAGTGACAGAGCCGCCGTGCGGCGGGATGCAGCGGTGTCGGTGGCGAACAGCAACAGTTCCGGGAGGGATGTGGCGAAGTAGTCGGGCGCGGCGGGGGCGGCTTCGAGTTCGTCGGCCCGTTCCTCCAGCCGGCGCCATACGTCCTCGGCGTCGCCACCCCTGCCCAGGCGGGACATGGCGACGCCGCGCCAGTAGTCGGCCGGGCCGGCCGGGTCGGGTTCAACTGCCACGGCGCCCGCCTGCCGGCAGGCCCGAGTCCAGGCCTCCACCGCGGCCTGAGCGTCCCCGGCACGTTCCAGCGCATCGCCGAGCGCCACGAAGCGTTCAGCCATGCTGTCCCGGGGATGCCGGCCTTCGCCCAGGTTCGCGGGCGCTTCGATGCCCGTGCGCAGCAAGGTGGCGGCCGCCGTCGGGTCCTGCTCCATCAACGTCCGCGCATGCTGCACCGCTGCCCGGTCGTAGGCGGCGAGCACCAGGCCCTCGCCCCCCTCGAACGGCTGGAACGTTCGGGATCCCAGGAGCACCAGGGCTTCCTGCGGCCGCCCCGCGTCGGTCAGCAGGTTGGCGTAGAGAACGGCAAGATCGTCCCGCGCCAGGACGGCCGGTCCATGCTGTTCGATGGCGGCGAGCCGCTCCTCCGCGGGCAGCCCGCGGAGCTCCGACAGGACGGACCGTTCGAAGACGAGCCGCGCGTCATCCGGGCTTAGTTCCAGGGCCCGGGCAAGATACGCATCAGCGGCGGCGGGGTCGCCACCGGTATTAACCGTGGCCAGCGCAGCATTGCGCCACACCACGGGATCGGTGGACCCGTGGATCAACGCCTTCTGCAGGTGGCCCAGCGCATCCTTGGTCCGTTCCGCGTCAAGCAGCCAGCAACCCAGCAGCGCGTGCGCCACGGGATCACGCGGGTCGGCTTCGAGGGCCCGGTGCAGCGCATCGAACTCGTCCAGGCCGTACGGGAAGGCATGGGTGGTGTCCGCCCGCCGCGCCTTTGTCCGTTGCGCGGCAGCCTCCTGCGGGTCCAGCAGTTCTTCCAGCCATCCGGCGCGCAAGTAGTGGCGGATGGGCGCGGGGTTGCCGAAGGCCGGGTCAGCACCCGCGGGCGGCGCGCTTTCGGTCAGGTCCAGGGCGAGCTGCCACTGGCCTGCGCGGGCCAGCCAGCAGGCGACGGCCAGGCCGGTCTTGGGGTCTGCGACGTCAAGGGATCCGGCGAGCGAGAGGGCCACGGGATCGAGTGGATCCGCGGCCAGGATGTCCTGCAGCAGCCGGGCGCTGTCAGCCCTGCGGCCCAAGTTTTCCAGGGCCAGGTACCGGAGATGCCTGGCTTCCGGGCTGGTTGATTCCAGGGCCAGCGCGGCATCGGCATGACGGAGCCCGGTGGCCGGCTCACCTTCCCGGAGGGCCAACCGGGCCAAGGCGAGGCGGGCAGGGTGCGCCCAGGCCCTGTCCCAGGCGGCCTTCCCGAAGCGTTCACGGGCCTCATCGAGCCGGCCCGTTCGTTCCAGGACCAGGCCCAGCCGGTAGCTTGCCTCCCCGCTGGGAGGGTTCAGGTTGCGGCCGGTCAGCCGGTCCAGGGCGGTTTCAAGGAGCTTCCGGGCCCCGGCATAGGCCCCGGTCCGATACTGGGTGGCAGCAAGGGCGGTGGCGGCGCGGGAATCCCCTGGATCCCGGCGGAGCATCTCCTCAAGGTAGGGCTGGGGCCTCCTGGTGGGGTGCCGGTTTTGGGCCAGGTGGGTTGCGGTGACATGGAGCTCGTCAGCGCTTTCGATCTCCCGCGGAGGCGCTGGTTCGGTGGCTGCCCAGGGCTCTGCGGGACGGTCCGTTGGCTGCCGTGGGGTCCAGGAGATGAGTTCCCTGGCGCCGTCCATGACGCTGAGGGCCAGGTCCGTTTCCTCGGCCGGGGCGGGCAGCTGAACCGTGGCGGTGAAGGGCCGGTCCGGGGATAGTCCGGCGGTCCACGTGTGGAGGGTTTCGCCATGCAGGGCCAGGACCACCGTGGCATTTTCCGTATGGCCCGTGCCGGCAACACCCACCGTGGCGGTCCGGCCGGCATCGTCAAGGGTAAGCGCGACGGCGGCCTCCAGGTTCGCCTGGTGCGCCGGGCCGATGTGCCGGATGGGGTACCAGTACTGGCTGAAGGTGCGCATCTCGCCAGGAGCGAGGTAGCTGAAGTCCGGCTGGTTGTCGGTGAAGACGCCGGCCATCAACTCGACGTACGGGCCGTCGTCGTCCGTTAGGTGCTTGTCCCAGGCCTTGCCCACGGAACCGTTCCCCCACGTCCACTGTTTCTTGCCGGGTGCAATGCTGCGGTCCGCCCAATGCACGAAGCCGGCCTTGGCGTCGTGGTCGTATCCGCCGAAGAAGCTGCCAGCCGTGTCTGTGACCATGTAGGACGTGGGGACGGGGATGTTGGCGTAGAAATCGAGCCGGTCGGCATCCGGGGTTCCATGCTGTCCGGCGAGCGCGGGGTAGTCCACGCCGTAGTAGGGCCGGTCGGCGCGGGGGAAGGCCGTGATGGCGCGGCGTGCATGGTCCGCCACGTGGGACACGTCGGTGGGGAAGAAGGACTGGTAGTTCCCGTGCACGCGGGCGGCGGCGTTCGCCCACCACAGGAAGGTTTGGGGCTCGTCCGTACGGTTGTAGAGCCGGGCCTCCACCTCGATGAGGGAGCTGCCTGGCCGGAGGCGGACGCCATGGGTTCCGCGCATCCGCTGCAACGGGTCCAGGTCCGTGTGCCAGGCGGTGACGCTGCCGTCGCCGGCAGGCTCCACGGCGGTTTCCACCGGCAGGAACGTGCCGGGCCGGTGGTGCTGGGGCCAGTTGAATTCCACTCCGCCGGAGATCCAGGGCCCGGCCAGTCCCACCAGCCCGGGCTTGATCACGTTGTTCCGGTAGAAGAAGTCATAGCCTGCGGTCTTGTCATATCCCACGTGGATGCGGCCGCCGATTTCGGGCAGCAGCATCAGGCGGACGTACCGGTTTTCCAGGTGGATGGCCTGCCACAGCCTGGGCTTCTTGTCCGGTTCGATCCTGTCGATGAACGGCATGGGGTACACCTTGCCGCTGGAGCCCTGGTACACCCGCCGGTCAAGGAACAACGGATACCGGTCCGGCTCCCCTGGGGCGTAGGTGTCGATAAGGACGGGTTCGCTCCAGCAGGCCACGCCGCCTGCATCCAGGATGTCCTGCTGGTCCTGCGGCGCATCGGGCAGCACAATCCTGCCCGGCGGGGTAAGTTCGTTGGTCACCCCCCAAGGCTATGAAGGCGCCCTAGGCGGTGGCCATGGCAAAAACGCGCGGTTATATGGACGATCGTGTACGCGGCGTTGGCCCCGATGAGCCTAAAGCGCCAGCCGCGGCCCGTCCCCGGCGGGATGGACCGACGGCATGACCGGCAGGGACCCGGTAAGGGCTTCCACCACAGCGAGCTGGCCGGTGCCGTCCGGAACCCCCGGGTACTGGACCTGCGCCGGTTCGAGGGAGGGGGCCGGGTCTTCCTGCCGCATCCGGACCAGCGCCACCGCGGAGATCAGGAACCAGGCCACGTTCGTGACGACGGACGGCCAGGCCCCGTGCAGGGTTCCGTTAATGATGAAGGCAACGGAACCGAACAGGTTGGCCGTCTGGAAGCCCTTGCCTGCCTTCAGCCAGCCCATGGAAACGGCCAGGTACGCACTGAGTATCGCAACCGCGCCTGCCCAGCCGGCAATTTCCCACAGCAGTTCCATGGCGTCCTTCCAAGGTGGTGCCTGCGCAGTATCCGGGCAGGGCTCAAGATGGTGAATCAAGGGTTGGTTTCGCCGCGTGCCGGACCCGCGGGACCGCTCACATCCAGCTCTGCGTTGCCTCAAGCCCTGTTCGGGCGAGGACCTCATACGCTGGCCGGCGGCATAATCATACCCCGCACCCCGGAGCACTTTTGACGCCCGGTTCCCCGCCGCCGAAGAGGGTGGACAAGACCCCCGCGGCGTAGCACGATCGGAGCTGTGACCAGCAGTCCAGCCGCCGATCCCTACCTCCGGGAACTCACCCAACTCCGCCGCGTCAAGGACCGGATGGACCGGGAGTACGCGCAGCCGCTGGACGTTGAATCCCTCGCCAGGGACGTGCACATGTCCGCGGGCCACTTCAGCCGCCGGTTCAAGCTCGCCTACGGGGAATCCCCGTACAGCTACCTCATGACCCGCCGCATTGAACGCGCCATGGCGCTTCTCCGCATGGGGGACCTCAGCGTGACGGACGTGTGCTTCGCCGTCGGCTGTTCCTCGCTGGGTACCTTCAGCACCCGCTTCAGCGAACTGGTGGGGATGCCGCCCAGCGTCTACAAGCAGGAGGCAGCGAACTCGACGGCGGGGATCCCCGCCTGCGTGGCGAAGCAGGTCACCAGACCGGTCAGGAATCGAGAAGCGCCCGCCCCTGAGCCGTTACTAGCATGACTGCCATGGACATCAACATTTCCTCAACCTTCCTTCCCGCCACCGATCCCGACGCCTCGCTGGCGTTCTACCGCGACGCCCTGGGCTTCGAAATCCGCAACGACGTTGGCCGGGGCACCATGCGGTGGATCACCGTGGGGCCGGCCGGCCAGAAGGACGTCTCCATCGTCCTGCATCCGCCGGCGGTGGACCCCGGCATCACCGACGACGAGCGCCGCACCATCGCCGAAATGATGGCCAAAGGCACCTACGCCACGATCGTCCTCTCGTCTCCGGACGTGGACGCGGCGTTCGCCAAGGTGGAGGCCGCCGGGGCCGACGTCGTGCAGGAACCCATCGACCAGCCCTACGGAGTCCGCGACTGCGCCTTCCGCGACCCGGCCGGCAACACCGTGCGCATCAACCAGCAGCCTTAGGCATATAACCAGCAACGTATAAAACGGACGACGCCGCGGGAGGCTGCCAGCGCAGCCTCCCCGCAGTGCCGCCCAGGACACAGGGGGACACCTTGAGCACCGACACCAGCACCGACGCCGCGCACACCGGAATGCATCTGGCCGACAGCCACGACATCATCCGGGTCCAGGGCGCACGGGAAAACAACCTCAAGGACGTCAGCCTTGAGCTGCCCAAGCGGCGGCTCACCGCGTTCACGGGAGTATCCGGCTCGGGCAAGAGCTCCCTGGTGTTCGCCACCATCGCCGCCGAATCGCAGCGCATGATCAACGAGACCTACAGTGCGTTCGTCCAAGGCTTCATGCCCAGCCTGGCCCGGCCTGATGTGGACCGGCTGGAGGGGCTCACGACGGCGATCATCGTGGACCAGGAGCGGATGGGCGCCAACCCGCGGTCCACCGTGGGCACCGCCACGGATGCCAACGCCATGCTGCGGATCCTGTTCAGCCGGCTGGGCCAGCCCTACGTCGGGCCGCCCACCGCCTTCTCCTTCAATGTGCCCACCCGCAAGGCCAGCGGCGTCATGAGCACCGAAAAGGGGGGCCGGGTGGAAAAGAACGTGGTCCGCCAGGTGACCTACCTCGGCGGCATGTGCCCGAGGTGCGAGGGCATGGGCAACGTCAGCGACATCGACCGGACCGCCCTGTACGACGATTCGAAGTCCCTGGCCGAGGGCGCCCTCACCGTCCCCGGCTACTCCATGGACGGCTGGTACGGCCGGCTGTTCGAGGGTATGGGCCTGCCCATGGACAAACCGATCGCTACGTTCACGGCGAAACAACTGGACACGATGTTGTACGCCGAGCCCACCAAGATCAAGGTGGAGGGCGTCAACCTCACCTTCGAAGGCATCATCCCCAAGATCCAGAAGTCCATGCTGTCCAAGGACGTGGAGGCCATGCAGCCGCACGTGAAGCGGTTCGTGGAACGGGCGGTCACGTTCGCCACCTGCCCGGACTGCGGCGGCACGCGCCTCACGCCGGAGGTGCTCGACTCGCGGATCAACGGCAAGAACATCGCGGACCTGTGCACCATGCAGATCAGCGACCTCGCGCAGTGGATCCGCGGCCTGGACGAGCCCACGGTGCGCCCGCTGCTGGCCGGGCTGCGGGACCTCCTGGATTCCTTCGCGGAGATCGGCCTGGGCTACCTGTCACTGGACCGTCCGGCCGGCACCCTGTCCGGCGGCGAAGCGCAGCGGACC
This sequence comes from Arthrobacter sp. AG258, assembly GCF_004364695.1. Lineage (NCBI taxonomy): Bacteria > Bacillati > Actinomycetota > Actinomycetes > Micrococcales > Micrococcaceae > Arthrobacter > Arthrobacter sp. AG258. Next base: position 546,332 of record NZ_SOBI01000003.1, read on the forward strand.
AAGATGATCCGGCACCTGGGCTCGTCCCTCACCGACGTCACCTATGTCTTCGACGAGCCAAGCATCGGCCTGCACCCGCACGACATCGAGCGGATGAACACGCTCCTGCTGCAGTTGCGGGACAAAGGCAACACCGTCCTGGTGGTGGAGCACAAACCGGAGATGATCGCGATCGCCGACCACGTCGTCGACCTCGGTCCGGGCGCCGGTGCCGGCGGTGGTGAGATCGTCTACGAGGGCGACGTCGACGGGTTGCGTGCCAGCGGCACCATCACCGGGCGGCACCTGGGTGACAAGTCCCGGCTGAAGGACTCGGTCCGGGCGGCCCGCGGCGCGCTGGAGGTGCGCGGCGCCTCCACCAACAACCTGCGCGACGTGGACGTCGACGTGCCGCTGGGGGTGCTGTGCGTGGTGACGGGCGTGGCGGGGTCCGGCAAGAGCTCGCTGATCCACGGCTCATTGGCGAAGCGTGACGGGGTGATCGTCATTGACCAGGGCGCCATCAAGGGGTCCCGGCGCAGCAATCCGGCCACCTACACCGGGCTGCTGGAACCCATCCGCAAAGCCTTCGCCAAAGCCAACGGGGTCAAGCCTGCGCTGTTCAGCTCAAACTCCGAGGGCGCCTGCCCCACCTGCAATGGAGCCGGCGTGATCTTCACCGAACTCGGCGTCATGGCCACGGTGGAGTCCACCTGCGAGGAATGTGAGGGCCGCCGGTTCCAGGCCGCCGTCCTGGAGTACACCCTGGGCGGGAAGAATATCGCCGACGTCCTGGACCTGTCCGTGGACGCGGCGCTGGCGTACTTTGCCGACGGCGAGGCCAAAACGCCCGCGGCGCACAAGGTCCTGGAGCGGCTTGCCGACGTCGGGCTGGGCTACATCACCCTGGGCCAGCCACTGACCACGTTGTCCGGCGGCGAGCGCCAGCGGCTCAAGCTCGCCTCGCAGATGGCCGAGGCCGGGGAGATCTACATCCTGGACGAGCCCACGGTGGGCCTGCACCTGGCCGACGTCGAACAGCTCCTTGGCCTGCTGGACCGGCTGGTCGGCTCCGGGAAGTCCGTCATCGTCATCGAGCACCACCAGGCGGTCATGGCGCACGCGGACTGGATCATCGACATCGGCCCGGGAGCCGGGCACGACGGCGGCTCGATCGTTTTTGAGGGTACGCCGGCGGATCTGGTGGCCGGCCGGGCCACGCTCACCGGGCAGCACCTGGCGGCCTACGTCGGAGCTTGATCCGGGCGGTGCCGGCGGTTGCGCCCGCCGGCGGTTGACCCCGGCGCCGGTTGCGCCTGCGGGTGGTTGAGCCTGTCGAAACCTAGTTTCGCTGGAGCTGCCCCAGGAAGGACACGGTAGCTGCAGCGATCTGCTGCTGTGCGGCCTGCCGGCTGATGCCGGGTTCGCCGTCGCCGGGCTGCGCCCCGTAGTCGCCAAAGAACGCGTGCACCCCGCCCTGGACCGCGGCGAACTCCGTATCCACGGGGAGGAGGTCCCGGGATGCCTGAATCTTGGCGGGGGTGCTGAGTCCGTCCTGGCTGCCGGAGACGGACAGGACGGACAGGCCGGTCCGCCCGCGCAGGGATTCGATCGGGTAGGAAGCGTAGAGAACAAGGCCGCTCACATCGGTGTTGGCCAGGGCGAAGGACGATGCTGATACCCCGCCAAGTGAGTGGCCGCCCACCGCCCAGGTCCTGATGTCCGGGTTGTCGGCCATGGCGCTCCTGGCCTGGCTTCCGTCCAGCAGGCTGAGCCCCAGCGGTTCCTTCAGGATGACCACCCGGTACCCGGCCCCCACGGCGGGGGCCAGGATGTCCTGGTACGCCTTGGCGTCCACCCGGGCACCCGGGTAGAAAACCAACCCCTTGGTGGCAGTCCTGCCCTCAGGTGACATGGTGATGGCGGTGGCTGACTCGGTGACGGCGAGGTCCGACGTCGGGCCCGCCTCCGCTGCCTGGCCCGGCTGGTAGGCGAAGGGGCTTAGCCAGGCCAGGCCGGCGGCGAGCGCCAGCACGGCGATCCTGCCCGCCCAGGCGCCGACGGCCCGGACACGGGAGCGGGGCCGCGGAACATCGCGGCGCACCCACAGCAGGATGGCCCAGACGACGCCGGCCGCAGCCGCCACCAGCAGGATGCCCGGCAGCAGGGGGTGTCCGCCCAGGACTGCGGGATTGCCGGCAAGCATCCACGCGGGAACCAGGATGAGGGCGGCGGCACAGGCCACCGACGCCCAGAAGAGGACGGTCCTGTGTCTGGCGGGCAGAACCCGGGCTGCGGTTGGTGAGGTATCCATGGGTCTGATCTTTCCACCGGGCGGCCGGATTGCGGGGAACGGCATACGCTGGCGGTATGGCTGAAAGCTTCCGGTACGACGTCGAGATCCTGCACCTGCTGGTGTCCCCCGCGCACGCCTACTTCGGCCGCGCCCGGGACGGTGCCGCCGATGTTCCGACCGAAGATGCTGCGCAGGCTGAGGTGGTGGCCGGGAAGGGCATCGTGGGTGACCGGTTCTTCGGCAAGGCCGCCCACATGGACGCAGCGGTGACCCTGTTCGCCGTCGAATCCCTTGAGGCCATCGCCGCCGAGCTGGGCGCGCAGCCGTTCGATCCCCTGCTGACCCGGCGGAACGTGGTGCTCCGCGGGGCGCAGCTGGCGCCGCTGCTGGGCCACGATTTTTCGCTGGAGTCCGGCGGGGACGTGGTGGAGTTCCATGGCGGCAGGCATGCCCAGCCCTGCGCGTGGATGGACGGGATGCTCGCCCCGGGCGCCCACCCGGCCATGCGGGGCCGCGGCGGCATCCGGTGCCGCGCCCTGACCGGCGGGTTCCTGCACCGGGGCCCTGCCGTGCTGGCCAGTCCGGTGCCGCTGGATCCGGGCCGGGCCGGGGAGTCGAGTTTCCTGCGGCCGTCGCGGCTTCCCTAGTAACGCGTACGACGGCGTCACGCACGGCACGCTTTCGGCCCGCCATCGGCGGGGAAGCCCCGGAAACCCTGCCCACCGCCGTCGTGCGCTGCCTGAAAGCGTGCCCTGCGTGACGCGGGTGCGGCCTCAGCTGGCTTTTTGCCCCTCGAGGTCCTCAAGCGACTTGCCTTTCGTGTCCGAGGACATCAGGGTGGCCACCGCGGACACGAGGCAGATCCCCAGCGTGGTCAGGCCGATGGTGAGCGGCACGTTGGTGGAACCGGGAGGAGCGATCGCGGTAAAGATGCTCGGGAAGAATGAAGCGATCATCAGCCCGATGTTCTGCGAGACGGCGAAGCCGGTGACCCGGATCCGCATGGGGAACTGCTCCTGGAAGAACGTGGCGAAGGTGGCGTTCCACATCTGGAAGAAGATGCCCTGCACGATCACGACGCACACGAAGACCAGCGGCAGGCTGCCCTGCTGGATCGCCCACAGGTACCCGGTGACCAGTACGCCGCCAATGACCCCGCCGGCCGCCATGAGCATCCGCCGGCCGATCCGGTCGGACAGTGCACCGAAAAACGGGATGGTGATGACGGCAGCAATGTTGGCTACCAGGGTCACCCACAGGAACTCGCTGCTGGAGAAGCCGTTGCCGTAGCCCTTCTGGGTGGCGTAGGAGACGCCGAAGATCAGGGTGGCCATGCCGATCACGTTGGTGAACGTCATGGCGACGCAGCGGACCAGGACGCCGGGGCGGGTGCGGAGGAGTTCGATGAGCGGGAAGCGCTGCTTGGCCGGGGCCGCTCCGGACTGCGCGGCGTACGCAGGGGGTTCGGTCACGCGGCGGCGGATCAGGTACCCGGCCAGGATGACGACGGCGCTGAGCAGGAACGGGATGCGCCAGCCCCAGGAGCTGAACTGGTCCGCCGGGAGGAGGGCGGCGAGCGGGAGGAGGACGGCGGTGGCCAGGATCGAGCCCACCTGGGTGCCCTGCAGGCTGAAGCTGGCGAAGAACCCGCGCTTTGCGTCAGGGGAATGCTCCACGATCATGGCGCTGGCACCGCCCAGTTCACCGGCAACGGCGAAACCCTGGATGAGCCGGAGGATCACCAGCAGAGCGGGCGCCAGGAGGCCCACCTGGCCGTACGTGGGGAGCAGGCCAACAGCGAACGTCGCGAAGCCCATGAGCAGCATCGCGAACACGAGCACTTTCTTGCGGCCGTGCCGGTCACCATAGGCGCCGAGCACCACGGCGCCGATGGGACGGGAGACGTAGCCGACGGCGTAGGTGGCCAGGGAGGCGATGATGGCGACGGTGGGGTTCCCGGACGGGAAGAAGATGGCGGGGAAGACCAGGGTTGCCGCCAGGGAGTACAGCGCAAAGTCGTAGTACTCGAGGGCGCTTCCGATCCAGCCGCTCATCGCGGCCTTCCTGGGGTCCCGAACGCCGGCTCCAGCCCCTTGGCTGGTGAGGGGCGCGCGGGTGGGGGTGGTGCTCATGTGCTTGTCCTTCGTCTTCATTGGCAAGGAACCGGAACCGCTGGTGGGCAATGTTCAGGGTTTGATGTGCTGCGCCGGAGCCGGATCGGGGCAGGAGCGGCAACTCTTGAATCGATTCATCCAATATAGAAGGTGATGCGGACAACGTCAACGGCAAGCGCTATCCCGCGCGGCCGGGGCGCTTTGGAACGGAGCCCCTGCTACCGGCTGGCGTGGTACGCGGCGGCCATGTCCTGCTTGCCGCGGCCCTGGTCAGCCACCCGGTCCAGCCGGGCGGCAGCCGCCTCGGCTCCATCGAGTTTCAGGCCTTCGGCCGCGGCGGCATCGACAATGAGGTGGGCGTCCTTGCGGGCGGTGTCCACGGCGAAGGACGCCGGCTCCAGCCCGTCGTCAAGGATGAGTCCCATCTTGGTGCGCAGGTAGGGCAGGTCCAGCGGACCGCCGTCGAGCACGTTGAGGAACTGCCCGGGATCCACGCCCAGCGCCTGGGCAAGCGCAACCACCTCGCCCGCGGCGTTGGAGGCGGCAATGACCCAGCTGTTGACCACCAGCTTGAGCCGGACGGCCGAACCCTTGGCGGGGTCCTCGCCGGTCCAGAGGGTGCGGACGCCGATGGCATCGAGGACCGGCGCTACGCGGGGGCGGATGGCTTCGGGGCCGGCGGCGAGGACCAGCAGTTGGCCCGCCTCGGCGGGCGCGCGGGTGCCGGAGACAGGTGCTTCCACCAAGTCCAGGCCGAGGTCGGCGGCCAAGGCGGCGAGAGCGGGAACGTCCTGCACTCCCACGGTGGTGGACTGGATCCAGGCCGTGCCGGCGCGGATGCCGGGCGCCGCCTGCCGCATGACCTGCGCCACCGCGGCGGCGTCGTACAGCATGGTGAGGACAACGTCGGCGGCTTCCACCGCGTCGGCGGGGCTGGCCGCCCGCAGGGCACCTTCGGCGGCGAGCGGCTCAGTTTTGGCCGGATCCCGGTTCCACACCGACACCTTGTGGCCGGCCCGGAGGAGGTTGCGCGCCATGGCCGCTCCCATGATTCCGGTCCCCAGCACCGCCACGCTCATCGAGTTATCCATGCGTCTATTCTCCTGACCCTGCCCTGCTCTCAGGGCAGACGAACAGCAGGTACCCATGCCGGGATGAGCCCAAACGCGGGAGAACGCGCGTCACAAACGGGAGCGGCGCCGCTGGATTGGCGGCAAAGAAGCGGCTACCAGGCCTGGTGTTCCCGGGTGAGGCCGAAGGGGACCGCCTCGCTGAGGGCAACGGTGAATTTGTCCACGCCGTGCCGGGTGACGAGGATACCGTGCCGCTTGCCGGTGAGGGCGTGGGCCTTGGCGGCTGCGACGGCGGCGTCGAGTTCGCTGTCCATGCTCTGGCGGTCGGACACGGTCAGGGTCAGGGGGAAGTTCATTGAATGGCGCCTTATGTCTTTCGTGGGGTTGGGGTGGTCATACGACGCCCTGCGCTCCCCCTGGCTGCATAGGCGGTAGGCACTCACGTGCCTCGCACCATGGTGCCTGAGCAAATAAGTGCCAGCAACTTTAGATAAAGGCCGCAGGTCAGGCGCGTGGAGTCCCTGGCTTGTCCTAACAATTGTTGGCGGGGATGCGCCGTGAATTAGAGTTGAACGGGACTGGAACCCGAAATCCAAGGCCTCCAATCTCCATGAGACCCGCTTCGGGGCATGACCCGAGCCATTTTGCGCCGCCGCTGACAGTGCAACGACCTGACAAGGAATCCACCATTTCCACCGACGCTCTCTTCGGCAAACTCACCCGGATCCGCGACGTCATCCTCCCGGCGAGGGTGCGTACGGCGTTGAACAGCGGGCGCGGGCTGCTGGGCGGCTTCATCGTGGTGCACCTGGTCTTCCTGGTGTTCGGCGCATCCTTGTCCCTGCGCGGCGAGGCCTTCAGCGACACCTTCATTTACCGCGAGTGGGCCATGGCCGGCTTCAACGACGCGAACCTCTCCGGCGGGCCCAGCCCCTGGGTCTACCCCATCCTGGCCTTGATCCCCATGGCCATAGCGGGCGTGGCGGGACCGGGTCCGTTCTTCTTCCTCTGGGTCCTCATGACCACGCTCCTCAACGGCTGGGCGCTGCTGAAACTCACGGAGCGGGGCCGCAACACCAACGCCATCCCCGCCGGCTGGTGGTGGCTGGCCTTCACGTTCCTGATGGGCTGGCTGGGATTCGCCCGCGTGGACGGACTCACCGCCCCGCTGGTCCTGGTAGCCCTGGCGTACGGGGTCCAGCGCCCGTTCGTGGCCTCGGTCCTGCTGGCCATCGGCACCTGGGTGAAGGTGTGGCCGGCAGCCATCATGCTGGCCCTCTTCGCGGTGGTAAAAAACCGCCTGCTGGTGTTGCTGGCAGGAATCGCGACGACGGCGGGCGTCGTGGCGCTGGCGGCCGCCCTGGGCAGCGTTCCCAAGCTCCTGAACTTCCTCACGCAGCAGGGCGACCGTGGCATGCAGCTTGAGGCCACCTTCACCACGCCTTGGCTCTGGCTGTCCGTCCTGAACGCGGGCGGTTCCCGGATGTACATGAACACGGACATCAACTCCATGCAGGTGGACGGCCCGGGCACCGCCACCATGTCCTTCCTGATGCAGCCGCTCCTGGTCCTGGCCGCGCTGCTGGTGGCAGGCCTTGCGTTCTGGGCGCTGCACAACGGCAAGCAGCACAAGGTGGCCGGCGGTGTAGACCGCACTGAACTGCTTCTCGCCGGCGCCCTCGCCCTGGCCGCCGCCTTCGTGGTCTTTAACAAGGTGGGCTCCCCGCAGTTCATGGTGTGGCTGGGACCTGCCGTCGCCGTCGGCCTGGCGCACAGCTGGCGCGAATGGCGCGTCCCGGCGGCGATGCTGATCGCCATCGCCGTGGCCACGTACTTCATCTACCCGCTGTTCTACGACGCCCTCAGCCACGACAACCCGTGGATGGCCCTGGTCCTGACCATCCGCAACGTCCTGCTCGTGGTCCTGTTCCTGTGGAGCGTCCGGCGCCTGTACTCCCTGGGCAGGAAGACCGCAGCACCCGCCCCCGCGCTCAAGGAGACCTGAGATTTCCACGAGGTTCTTTGACCGCCTGGTGACGGTCCGCAGCAAAGTCCTCCCGGCCACGGTGGTGGACTGGTTCGCCCGCCCGTCCAGTGTCTGGTGGGGCTTCGCCGTCGTGCACGTGTATTTCCTGGGCTGGATGGCGTCCTTCTTCCTGAACGGCAATACGTTCAGCGACACCGAGCAGTACCGGCAGTGGGCGATGGCCGGCTACAACCCGGCGGACCTGACCGGGAAGATCAGCCCCTGGGTCTACCCGGTGCTGGCGCAGATCCCCATCTTCCTTGCCAACATCGCCGGGCCCGGCCCCTACCTGCTGGTCTGGTTCCTGATCATCACGGCGCTGAACGCCGTCGGACTGCTCTACCTGACCCGCGGACCGCGGACCGTCACCGGTGTTGCCCCGGCCTGGTGGTGGCTGTTCTTCACGGTCTTCATGGGGTACCTCAGCTTTGCCCGGGTGGAAGGGATCACCGCCCCGATCGTCCTGATCGCGCTGCTCTATGTGGCGGAACGGCCCGTGGTGGCAGGCGTCCTGCTCAGCATCGCCACCTGGATCAAGGTGTGGCCCGCAGCCGTGCTGGTGCCCATCGTGATCGCCAGCCACAAGCGTGTCCAGGTGGTGCTCGCCGGCGCCGCCGTGACCGCCGTCGTCGGCCTGGGAACCTGGCTGACCGGCGGCCTGCCGCACATCATGGATTTCCTCACCAACCAGGGCGAGCGCGGCATGCAGCTCGAGGCCACGTTCTCCACCCCCTGGGTGTGGCTCAGCGTCTTCCACATTGCCGGCTCGAAAATGGCGGACAACACCGCCATCAACTCCACCGAGGTCTACGGGCCGGGGGCCGACGTGGCCGCGTTCCTGATGCAGCCGCTGCTCATCCTCGCCGCCCTTGGCGCTGCCATCCTGCTGGTGCGTGCCCTGCGGCGCGGCGCCGAGCGGGAAGAATTGTTCCTCGAAGGCGCCCTGATGATGGTCACCGCGTTCATCGTCTTCAACAAGGTGGGCTCCCCGCAGTTCATCATCTGGCTGGCACCGGTGATCATCGCCGGCCTCACCCACGACTGGGAGCGTTGGAAGGTCCCGGCAGCGTTGCTGATGGGCATCGCCATGACCACCTTCGTGATCTACCCGCTGTTCTACACGCCGCTCATCCACGCCCACCCGGTCATGGCGGCCATCCTCACCACCCGCAACGTGCTCCTGGTGGTGCTGCTGTGGTGGTCGGTGAAGCGCACCGCGGAGCTGGGCCGGATAACCGCCGCGCAGGTACCGGCAGGAGCCTAGGGCGCCTCGGAGCGGTCGACGGCGGCGCGGGCTTCAGCCCGTCGCGCAGCCCGACGTTCCACCGCCCACGTCCACGCCCGCCGCGCCACATCCAGCGGCCTGCCTTCGATCAGCAGTTTCCGGGTGTGGACATCCAGGACCAGCAGGTAGAACGTGAAGGCCAGGGCGGTGAAGAATGCCAGGGACGAGGCGTCGATGGGCAGCTCCACGAAGGACCAGACCGAAAGCTGGTCCTGGGCGCCGAACACCACGAAGAACGTCACGCCCACGTACAGCGAGCGGATCTGCCAGTCGTCCCGGATGCCGGTGACGGCCAGGAACGGCAGGAACCACAGGATGTACCACGGCTGGATGATGGGGGAAAGCATCACGACGGCGGTGAACGCCAGGGCCATCCGCCGCACCGCCCGCGAGTAGTCGCCGCGGAACATCAGCAGCAGGACCAGCCCGATGGCCGCCCACTTCATGCCGGTCCGCAGCAGGGTGGCCAAGGTTCCTCCCGGCAGGCCCAGGGCGTTGGCCAGCATCTCCACCTGCTGGCCCAGGAAGCCGGAGGGGGAATAGCCCGTATAGCCGGGGGTGGGGTCCATGATGGCCCAGGTCCAGCCGATGCCCAGGTTGAACGGGATGCCGCTGAGAGCCAGGACGCCAAAACTGATGCCCGCCGTGGCCGCCCACATGAGGAACTTCCGCGGCCAGGTGGCGCCCGGGCCGGCCCACATCAGGCCGATGAACGGCAGCAGCAGCACCGTGATGGGCTTGATGCCGATTGAAGCGGTCACCAGGAGGATGCCCAGGAGGTAGCGGCGGGTGGCGGCCAGGTACACGCCGGCGACGGCGAGCCCCACCATGAGCGCGTCGTTGTGCGCGCTGGCGATGAAGCTGATGAGGAACAGCGGGTTCGCCACGGAGACCCAGAGTGCGCGCGCCCCGTTGATGCCGTGCAGCTCGGCGAGCTTGGGCACGTAGATGACGCAGAGCAGCACACCGACGCCGGCCAGCAGGCGGAACAGCAGGACGGATGCGTCCGGTTGGGCACCGGTCAGTCCCACCACCCCGCGGGCCAGCCACAGGAAGTAGGGGCCGTAGGGTGTCCGGTTTTCCGCCCAGGCGGGGTCGGCGCCAAGCGCGAACCAGTTGTTGAGGGTGGAGATGCCAACCTCGTAGGGGTTTTGGCCTTCCATCACCAGCCGGCCCTGGCCCGTGTAGGCGTAGACGTCGCGGGAGAAGACCGGGACACAGAACAGCAAGGGCAACGACCAGGCGGAGATGGCCACCACCACGGACCGCAGCGACGAATGGCCCCAGTCCCCCAGCCGCTGGCCCAGCCGGAGCCAGGAGCGCATCAGCAGCATGGCCCCGGCGGTCAACAGGACGGTGGAGACCGCCACTCCCCACCCCTCGGTGCGGAGCGCGATCACCACGGGCTGGCGGATCATGGGCGAGCCGTTGGCAATCCAACCCGTGCCGATCGAACCGACGAACATCATCAGGGCGCCGATGAAACCTTCAATGGTTGCCAGGTAGGCGCGGCCCTTGGCAGGCACGGAAGCATCGGCCGGTTCGCCCGGCCGGCTGTCCGATGTCCTGAGGTGTGACCCGCCTGCCGTCATGATGTGTGTGGTCCCCTACCTTGTTACGGCCCTGGCTCAACCAGCTTCAAGGCCGCCCTGCAACCCGGCCATTTTATCAGCCATGCTTATTGCTGCCCCGGGCCATCCTGCCGGGCACGAAGCAGCGCAAGGAATTCGTCGGCCATGCCAAGTTGTTCCTCCAGCTTGGCCCGGCGCCGGGCAGCCTCCTCGATGAATTCGTTCAGTTCGGACCTGACACTTGCGTCCTCCACGCCCGGTTCGGCCGCCTCCAGCGCGTCGATGACCCGCAAGAGGCCGGACATGGCCTCGAGCGTGAACCCCAGTGGCTTCATCCGGCGGATCAGGAGCAGGCGCGTGAAGTCACGCTCGGTGTACAGGCGGAACCCGCCTTCGGTGCGCCCCGACGGTTTGAGCAGCCCAACCTCGTCGTAGTGGCGGATGGTCCGTAACGACATTTGGGAACGGTCGGCCAGTTCCCCGATATGCATCGTGGCCACCACTTCTTCAGCGGTCATTTCGTTCACCATCACGTCACCAATCCGGCTCAACCCTCACGTTAGGGTAGTGTTGCAGATGCAGCCGAGAGTTCCCGGCGCATTCTCTCTCCATCCCCATTGTCTTCCATGACCGGGCTGGACCCGTGCGCACCGTGGCGCGCAAAACGTTGACCACCCACCCTCCCCTGAGGGCCCACGTCCCTGGAGCCGCCCCTTGTCCATCGCCGACAATCCCCGCCTTCTTCGGAAGCCGGTCACGGTCCTGACCGCGCTGCGCTCCCCGCGGCAGCTTTCCCGCGAGGTCCTTGCCGGCATGGTGACCACCCTTGCGCTGGTCCCTGAAGTCATATCGTTTTCGATCGTCGCCGGTGTCGATCCAATGGTCAGCCTGGTAGCCTCCATCGTGCTGGCCCTGACCATGTCGGTCCTCGGCGGCCGGCCGGGCGTGGTGACGGCGGCGGCGGGCTCCGTGGCATTGGTGATCGCGCCGCTGGTCCACGAGCACGGCGTCGAGTATGTCCTGCCCACGGTGCTCCTCGCCGGCGTCATCCAGATCGTCTTCGGCCTGGCCGGACTGGCCCGGCTGATGCGGTTCATCCCGCGTTCGGTGATGATCGGCTTCGTCAACGCCCTGGGCGTGCTGATCTTCATGGCACAGGTACCGCACGTCCTCAATGTCCCCTGGCTCGCCTACGTCCTGTTCGGCCTGACGTTCGCGATCATCTTCATCCTCCCGCGCTTCACCAAGGCGGTCCCGTCGCCGCTGGTGGCGATCGTCGTCGTCACCGCCATCGCCATCATCGCCGGCCTCGCCGTTCCGAACGTCGCGGACGAGGGCCCGCTCACCGGCAAGATGCCCGGGATCACCCCGTTCCTGTTCCCGGTGAGTGTTGAGACCTTCCAGCTGATCCTGCCTACCGCGCTGAGCGTGGCGTTCGTGGGGCTCATGGAAACGCTCCTCACCGCAAAACTCGTGGACGACATCACGGACACCCCGTCGCACAAGGGCCGCGAGTCCTGGGCCCTGGGCGTCTCGAACATCTTCTCCGGCCTCTATGGCGGCATCGCCGGCTGCGCCATGATCGGCCAGACCGTCCTTAACGTAAAGACCGGACAGGCCCGCACCCGCATTTCGACATTCGTGGCGGGGATCTTCCTTTTGGCCCTGGTGACGGGGCTCAGCTCGATCATGGGACAGATCCCCATGGTGGCACTGGCGGCCGTGATGATGGTGGTCGCCGTGACCACTGTGGACTGGCACAGCGTCAAACCGTCCACGCTGAAGCGGATGCCGGTCCCCGAGACGCTCGTCATGGGTGTCACGGTCGCCGTCGTGGTCCTGACCGGAAATCTCGCGTACGGGGTTCTCGTGGGCGTCATCCTCGCGATGGTGCTGTTCGCACGCCGCGTGGCCCACGTCATCACCGTTGAGCGGACCTTGGCGGTCGACGGCGGGAGCGTCCGCTACGAGGTGGTGGGGCCATTGTTCTTCGGCAGCAGCAATGACCTCGTGGAGCACTTCGCCTACGCCGACGACCCCGCCTCCGTGACCATTGACCTCAGCCGGGCCCAAATCTGGGACGCTTCAACCGTTGCCGCCCTGGACTCGATCGAGACGAAGTACGCGGATCATGGCGCCGAAGTGGCAATCGAAGGCCTGGACGAGCGCAGCACCGGGTTCCACCGCCGCCTCACGGGGCATTTGGGCGCCTGATTCCGGACGGCATCCGGTCCGGCAGGCACAGGAAAAGGGGCGGAGCCGCACTCAGCACGGCCCCGCCCCTTGGACCCGGCCTAGGAGAAGCGTCCCGGCCGGAAGGTGGCCAGCATGGGGTGCTTCCTGCCGGTCAGGATTTCCCCGGCCAGGAGCTCACCGGCAATGAGTCCCAGCGTGGCGCCGGAGTGCGTGAAGGCAACGAAGCATCCGGGCACCTGGCCCAGTTCGCCGAGGACGGGTTCGCCGTCCCCGGGAATGGGCTTGTAGCCCATCTTCCAGGAGGCGGGCTTGAGTTCCGGATTGCCGGCAACAAGCTTCGATGCCTCATCGGCCAGTTCCTGGACCACCTCATCGGGGATGCTGAAGGAGCCGTCCGCGTGCTCGGTAATGCGTTCCTCGTACCAGTCGTGGTCCAGGGCAAAAGTCCCGCCCGGGTTGGGCCGCAAGGCTGCGCGCGGGGTGTTCATCACCGCGGCCACATCGTGCTGCACCTGCTTGGTCACCACCAGCATGGACACGGGAGAGCCGTTCGGGATGTGCACTCCCAGGGGTTCGACGACGGCGGGCGTCGCTGCGCCGCAAGCCACCAGCACGGCGTCGGCCGGGTATGTCCCGCCCGACGCTGTCTCCACGCCGGAGGTGCGGCCGCCTTCCACCATGACGGTGGCTTTTCCGGCGTTCAGGACCAATTCGCCGCCGCGGGCGTGGAACTCCTCCATGAGGAAGTCGATCAGGTCCGGCAGGCTCACCCAGCCCTCGCCGGGATTGAAGATGGCATTCTCCGGCACGGCGTCCGCATCAATGCCGGGGGTGGTGGCTGCGATATGGCTGGGGGCGAGAAGCCGGGAGTCGTAGCCGATGGACTTTTCGTAGGCGTGCCGGCCCGCGGTGGCCTCGCCCTGCCCGGCAGCATTCCACATCAGGCCGCCGCCAAACTGCAGCCAGTCGCGGCTGGGGTCCGAGGCGAAGAGGGTGCGGTAGCGGTCAACACCGGCCACCCGCAGCTGGTGGTACGGGGTGGACCGTTCGCCGGCGGAGTTGAGCCAGGACAGCGAACGGCCGCTGGCCTCGCTGGCGAGCCCGCGCTCGGTCAGCAGGATCACGGACGCTCCCTCGCGGAGCAGGTGCACTGCGGTGGAGACCCCGAGGATGCCGCCGCCGATGACGGCAACGCGCTTGGTGGCTGGAAGAGAGGACATGGTGTCCCTTTCTGTGGAATTCGTGGTTGCGGAAGACGCTGACGATGCGTCAGGGAAAGCAGGGGAAGTTAGGTGTGGCGTTAGGCCAGGGCGTGGATGCCCTCGATGACCTTCAACACCTCAAGCGGTTCGGCGGGATCCACCGGCAGCGGCCCGTTCCCGCGCAGGGCTGTGGCCAACCGGACGTAGAACTGCGGGTAGGCGCCGCGTTCGGCGCGGACCGGCGCGGTTGCCCCGTCCACCCCCAGGAGCCCCCAACGCTCCTGGGATTCCACGCCATAGGCGGGGTCCGACGGCGGCATCCCGGCAGCGAGGGCAGGTTCCTGTCCGTCCAGGCCCCACTTGGTGTAGCCGGCGCGGGAACCGAGGACGTGGAACCGCGGCCCGGCCTGGGCGGCCATGCCGTTCATCCAGAGCCGCGTGCGGACGCCGGAGGCGTGCAGCAACGACACGAAGGCTTCGGTATCCGCCGCGTCCGGATGCGGACCGCGATTGGCAGTCTCGCCGTAGCTCCGTTCCACCGGGCCGAAAAGGTGGATGGCCTGGTCGACCAGGTGCGCGCCGAGGTCGTGCAGGATGCCGCCGCCCTCGGAAAGGGACACCGTGTCACGCCAGTTGCCGAAGCCTTCGGGCCGCCACCATTCGAACCGCGATTCGAAGCTGGTGATCCTGCCAAGGCCTCCGGACGCCAACACTTTCTGGAGGGTGAGGAAGTCTGCATCCCACCGGCGGTTCTGGAACACCGTCAGCTGCACCCCGCCGTCGGCCGCCCTGCTGATCAGCTCCGCGCCCAAGGCGGAGGTGGGGACGAAAGGCTTGTCCACCACCACGTGCAGGCCGTGGGCGATGGCTGTCGCGGCCAGGCCGTAGTGCGTGTGCGGCGGGGTTCCCAGGATGACGAGGTCCAGGTCCGCTGCCAGGGCGAACAGCTCCTCCGGGGTGCCGGCAATCCGTGCCTGCGGATAGAGGCGTGCCGCCTCCGCCGCACGGTCCGGCTGGGCCGTGACGATGACGTCCAGCGAGAAGTCCGGGTTGGCCGCGACCAGGGGCGCGTGGAAGACCTTGCCGGAGATTCCAAAGCCGACGACGGCGGTCCGGATGGGTGCCGCTGCAACCGCACCCATCAGAGCACCTCGGAAAGGAAGCGCTGGAGGCGTTCGCTGCGGGGGTTGTCGAAGAGTTGTGCGGGCGTCCCGGCCTCCACCACTTCGCCTTCATCCATGAAGACCACTTGGTCTGCCACTTTCCGGGCGAAGCCCATTTCGTGGGTGACGACGAGCATGGTCATGCCGCGGCGGCCCAGGCCGGCCATGAGGTTCAGGACGCCTTTGACCAGTTCGGGGTCCAGGGCGCTGGTGGCCTCGTCGAAGAGCATCACTTCGGGTTCCATGGCCAGGGCGCGGGCGATGGCGACTCGTTGTTGCTGGCCGCCGGAGAGGTCACGGGGGCGGTGGTCGGCACGTTCGGCGAGGCCAACCTCGGCGAGCCGTTGGCGGGCGCGTTCCATGGCCTGGGCCTTGGGCATGCCTTTGACACTCCAGAGGGCGAGTGCCACGTTTTCCTCGGCAGTGTGGTCCGGGAAGAGGTTGAAGTGCTGGAACACCATGCCGATGCGGGTGCGGAGGGTGTCCGGGTTGACGGTCAGGGTGCTGTCGCCCGCGAGCAGGACGTTTCCGCTTTTAGGTTCGTGCAGCCGGTTGACACCGCGCAGCAAGGTGGATTTGCCGGATCCCGAGGGGCCGATGATGCAGGTGGTGGTGCCCGGCGCCACGGTGAGGCTGACGTTGCGCAGTACCTCGATGTCGCCGTACGCCATGGTGAGGTTGCGCAGTTCCAGGCATGAGCCGCGGAACGACTGCGCCTCAGGGGTGGCGGTATTCATGGTGGTGGGGGTGGGGGTGTTCATGTGTTGCTCCCGGCTGTGAGCGGCGAGGCCGCGTCGAGTTCCTTGACTTCCTTCAGTCCGCTGGTGGGTGGTGCGGCGCGGCGGCGGCCGGTGCGGAACTTGTTGTCGAAGTGGTTCACCAGGTGCGTCAGCGGGACGGTGATCACCAGGTAGAGGAGGCCGGCGGCCACCAGGGGTGAAAGGTTCCCGGACAGCACGGCGGCGTCCTGGCCCACCCGGAAGAGTTCGCGTTCGGTGACCAGCAGGCCCAGGAAGTACACCAGGGAGGAGTCCTTGACGATGGCGATGAACTGGTTCACCAGCGCAGGGAGGACCCGGCGGACACCTTGGGGCACCACCACCAGGGCCATGGACTTGGCGTAGCTCATGCCCAGTGCACGGCAGGCCTCGCCTTGGCCCTTGTCCACGCTGAGGATCCCGGCGCGGAAGATCTCCCCAATGTAGGCGCTGGCGATGAGGCTCAGCGCGATGATTCCCAGCGGGTAGGGGGACGGGCCGAAGATCGACTGGCTCAGGCGGGCAAAGCCCTGGCCAATCAGCAGGATGGTGAGGATGGCGGGCAGGCCGCGGAAAAGGTCCGTGTAGATCCTGGCCGGGACGCGCAGCCACTTGGACGGTGAAATGCCCATGACGGCCACCACCATTCCCAGCACCGTGCCAAGGACGGTGGCGGCAATGGAGATGATCAGCGTGTTCAGCAGGCCGACCGCCAGGAGTTGGGGCAGGACCTCGGCCATAGCGCCGAAGTCAAAGAAGGTACGGATGATGGTGTTGAGCCAGTCCATGGTTGCTCTCAGACGTAGATGATGGGGAGGTGCCGGGCAGGCCGCGTAAGGCGGCCCGCCCGGCCAGGTGGCCCGAAGGCCTGCCAGCCCGGCAAATGATGCTTGGGGCTTACTTGCTTGGCGAGGGTGATGCGGCCTGCTCAGCCTTGGGCAGGTACTGCTCGGGCATCGGTGAGCCCGGGAACCACTTCTGGTAGAGCTTCTTCCAGGTGCCGTCTTCCATGGCTGCGGCCAGGCCCTTGTTCAGGGCTTCCTTGAAGGCCGTCTTGCCCTTGGCCACTGCGAACCCGGCAGGGGCATCGAAGGACGGGATGTCCGCGGCGCTGACCAGGCCGTGCTGCTCCTCATAGGCCTTGGTGGCCTCATAGTCCAGGAAGTGCGCGTCCACGGTTCCGCTGTTCACGGCGGCGATGGCGGTGTTGTTGTCAGGGAAGCGGACCAGGCTGGCCGAGGTGAAGTTCTTTACCGCATAGGCTTCCTGCAGGGTTCCCTGGACCACGCCCAGGCGTTTGCCGGCCAGCCCGTCGGCGCTGGTGATGCCGGAGGTCTTGGTGGTGATGACCGTGAGGTAGCCGGCCAGGTAACCGTCCGAGAAGTCCACGGTTTCTTTCCGCTTGTCGGTGATGCCGATGGCGGCGACACCGGCGTCAAACTGTCCGTTGGCCACAGCGGCGAGGAGGCCCGAGAAGTCCTGCCCGGTGAAGACTACGTTGTCCACACCGGCCCGGTGGGCCACGTCCTTGAAGAGTTCGACGTCGAAGCCGGTGAAGTTTCCGGAGGCATCGGCGAACGTGTACGGCTTTGAGTCACCGAGGCTTGCCACCCGGATGGTGCCGGGCTGGATCAGTCCGTAGGGGTTGTTTTCGGTGGTGGAGGCGGCCGAGGTGGAGCCGCAGCCGGAAAGTGCCAGGACCGCGGCCAGGGCTGCTGCGGCAAATCCGGCAGGTCGGAGGTTCTTTTTCTTCACAGCGTTGTCCAATCGTTGGTGGGAAGGCGGTGCTGTCAGGGCCGCCGAAGAAAGTCGCCGATGGTCTTGTTGAGTCCGGTCTCACACCATAAGATTGAGACCGGACTCACATCGATGGATAGAAATGTAGCTGAAGTCACAGGGGGCGTCAACACCCCCTCGAAAGGTGAAGATGAACGGTGATGGAGCACGACGGCGGGACGTAACCGTTGCCGACGTCGCAAAAGCTGCGCAGGTCTCCAAGGCGCAGGCCGCGCGGGCACTGGGCAATTACGGCGCTGTCAGCGACGACGTCCGCGAGCGCGTCCTCGCGGCCGCCGAAGCGCTTTCCTACCGGCCCAACGAGCTGGCCCGCAGCATGAACACCGGCAAATCGCACACCATCGGCGTGGTGGTGGGTGACATCGAAAACCCGCATTTTGGGCTTGCCACGCGGGGCATTACGGACACGGCCAAAAAAGCCGGCTACAACGTCATCCTGGTCAACACTGATGAGGACCGGGCCGCAGAAGTGGACGCGGTGCGGGTTTTGCTGGACAAGCGGGTGGACGGCCTTATCGTCGCCCCGGCGTCATCCGTGGACACCGAACACCTGCAGGATGTCCACCGGTCCGGACGCCCCCTGGTGTTCATCGACCGCACCGCCGGTGACCTTGAGGTGGAGACCATGGCCGTGGACATGGTGAGGATTTCCCTGGAGGCCACACAATATCTTCTCGAGGCAGGGCACCGGCGCATCGCCTTTATTTCCACGCTGCGGACCGACTCGCCCTATACGCCGGGCATGACCTTGGAGTCCTCCCAGATTGCGGACCGCATTGAGGGGATGCGGCAGGCTTTCCTTGCTGCGGGACTGCCCTTCCCGGAAGACCTTGTCAGGTTGAATGCGGGCGACGAAGACTCCATCCGCAGCATCACCCGCGAAGTACTGCGGGACCCCAACCGCGCCACAGCCGTGGTGGCATCGGATGGCCTGATCGCCCTCAGTGTGGTCGAGGCCATCCAGGAACTGGGCCTGTCCATTCCGGCCGATGTTTCGTTCCTCATGTATGACGACTTCGCCTGGACCAGGCTCGTGAGCCCACCCCTTACCGTTATTGCCCAGCCCGTCTACAACATGGGCGTTGCAGCGGCCAAGGCGCTCATCCGCCAGATAGAGGGCCTACCCTCCGCCGCTCCGGCACAGTTTACTGCCACCTTGGTGCGGCGCGGATCGGTGGGACCGCTCCAGACGGGAGGGGACCGGGCCGACCTGCAACCGTCCGGACTGGGTCTACCCTGAGCCATGAGCCTCCAACAGAAGACCTGGCACGAGAAACACAAAGCTTCCCTGAGCAAGGGCCAGCGTGCCGCTGACATCATGCGCAACGGGATGGGAAGCTGGCCCTTCGTTGGCAGCTTCATCGGCTTCATGCTCATCTGGGCCGCCATCAATACCGTGGCACTTGCCGCCAACGCCTGGGACCCGTACCCCTACATCCTGCTGAACCTCCTGCTTTCCATGCTCGCCGGACTGCAGGGCGCCATTTTGCTCATCGCCGCCAAGCGGCAGGACGCCATTGCCGCAGCCATGGCCCAACACGACTACGACACCAATGTCGAGGCAAAAAAGGAGATCGAGCTGCTGATCTCCATGAACCGGGTCCAGCTGGAAATCCTGCAGGAATTGAAGAAGGCGGCTGCCAGATAGGGCGGCGCCCTACTGGGCGGCGTCGTATCCTGCCAGCAGGCGCCGGGACGCTGTCTGCATGTGCGAGCGCATGGTGGCGGTCACGGCGTCGGCATCGCGGGCCGCCAAGGCTTCGTGGATCCTGGCATGCTCCTTGAGGGCGGCCGCAGCATGGCCCTCATCAGTGAGGGCCCGGTCCACCCAGATCCGCAGCAGCGAGCGGATACTTTGCAGGAGTTCCTGGAGAACCTGGTTGCCTGAAGCCGCAGCGATTTCGCGGTGGAAGGCTGCGTCCGCCTCGACGAAGGCGCCGAGGTCATCCAAGGTGCGGGCCATGGTGTCCAGATTGTCGCGCATCCGTGCCAGCGCTTCATCCGTAATGCGCTCCGCGGCCAGCTGGGCAGCCTGCACTTCCAGTCCGCTGCGCAGTTCCACGAGCTCGCGCGTGCGTGGGGCGCCCAACATCATGCCCCAGCTCAGGGTGCGGGGCAGAAGCTCCGAGACACCGTCCCGAAGGTAGGTTCCGGACCCCGGCCGGACCACCACGATGCCCAGGATTTCCAGCGCGGCGAGGGCCTCACGCACCGCAGACCGGCCCACGCCAAGGGAGGCGGCCAGCGTGCGCTCGGCAGGCAGCCTGGTTCCCGGTGCAATGTCGCCGCTCGTAAAGAAGGCCAGCAGGCGCTCGGCCACTTCCGACACTACTGAACCCTGCCCCAGAGAGCCCAGGGCGGCACTGATCTTGGCCGTCGAGGCGGCGGATTCTACGGACACCTCCCAAGCGTAACAACTGGTTGACCACGCCCGACTGCAGGGAGGGTCCGCATGATGACCGCAATGTACTGACACCAACTCGTCAACCGGTTGACCAATTTACTTTTCGGTCCTATGGTGGAACTCACAGCTTCACGCACCGCGGCGCCTCCCAGTCCGCGCGTATCTGAGACAACCCCACGCCTCCAGTGACGGATGCGGCCGGGGCACCAACATCTAGGAGTCAATGTGGACACCACACAATCGGTGGTCGAAAAATCCGCAATCAGGAAAGTGGCGATCCGGCTTGTCCCGTTCGTCGCACTGATGTTCTTCATCAACTACCTCGACCGCACCGCCATCTCTTTCGCCGGCCCCAACGGCATGAACAAGGACCTGGCGCTGAACGCCGCCCAGTTCGGTTTCGCCTCGGGCGTGTTCTTCATCGGCTACATCCTGCTTGAAGTCCCCTCCAACCTGGCGCTCCACAAGTTCGGCGCCCGCCGCTGGCTGGCCCGCATCATGGTCAGCTGGGGCATCGTCTCCCTGCTGTTCACCTGGGTGGCCAACGTTGAACAGCTGTACATCCTGCGCTTCATCCTGGGCGTGGCCGAGGCCGGCTTCTTCCCCGGCGCCATCCTCTTCCTGAGCCTCTGGGTTCCCGCACGGCACCGCAGCAAGATCCTGGCTCTGTTCTACCTGGCCCAGCCGCTCACCACCGTGGTCGGCGCCCCGCTGGCAGGCCTCCTGATCCAGCAGCACGGCCTCTTCGGCCTTGAAGGCTGGCGCGTCATGTTCCTCGGCGTGGCCATTCCCGCCATCCTGATCGGCATCATTTCCTGGTTCTACCTGGCCGATTCCCCCGCGAAGGCCAAGTGGCTCTCCGCCGAGGAAAAGACCTGGCTGACGGGCGCCCTGGAAAAGGAAAAGAACGAAACGGCCGCCGGCAACAAGCACGTCAGCGTCCGCACCGTGTTCGGCAACGGCCGCGTCTGGATGCTCTCCCTGATCTACTTCGGCTTCATCTACGGCCTGTACGCCCTCGGCTTCTTCCTGCCCACCATCATCTCCGGCTTCGAAGGCATTTACGGCACCAAGTTTGACGTCCTCCAGAAGGGCCTGATCACTGCCATCCCGTACCTGCCGGCAGCCTTCGCCCTCTACTTCTGGTCAAAGGACGCCACCAAGCGCGGCGTCAAGACCTGGCACATTGCGGTTCCGGCACTGGTGGGTGGACTGAGCATCCCGCTGGCACTCTTTGCGGGAAGCCCGGCAGCCACCATCGCCGTCATCACCATCACGGCCATGGCCATCTTCGCGGCACTCCCCAACTTCTGGACGGTTCCCACCCAGTTCCTGACCGGCGCGGCAGCGGCAGCGGGCATCGCCCTGATCAACACCGTGGGCAACCTGGCAGGCTTCAGCGCCGGCTACATCACCGGCTGGCTCAAGGACTGGACAGGCGACTACACCGTGCCGATGTTCGTCGTGGGCGGGTTCATGCTGCTGTCCGCCGTCCTGATGGTGGCCCTCAGCCGCTCCGGCCGTGCCAGCGAGGGCGTCCGCACCGAGGCACTGGATCCCGCCGGCGCCGCACAGCACGCCGAACCGTAGCAGCCCGGGGGCATCCGCCTCATCCGCGGATGCCCCCGCACCATCCCACCCCCGAACCAGATCGTCCCCCCAGCCAGGCCCAGGAGCTTTCCCATGACCCGCCTCTTCAACGAACCTTCAGCCTTCGCTGACGAAATGATCGAGGGCTTCGTCGCCTCCCACGGACGCTGGGTCAAACGCGTTTCGGGTGGCGTGGTCCGCAGCACCAAGAGCATCCCGGACACGGTGGCACTGGTGATCGGCGGAGGCTCCGGCCACTATCCCGCGTTTGCCGGCCTGGTGGGCCAAGGCCTGGCGCACGGTGCCGCAATGGGCAACCTGTTCGCGTCGCCGTCGGCGCAGCAGGTTTACAACGTGGCCAAGGCGGCCAACAACGGCGCCGGGGTGCTGTTGGGCTACGGCAACTATGCCGGCGACGTCCTGCACTTCACCCAGGCCCAGGAGAAGCTGCGCAGGGAAGGCATCGACTGCCGCAGCATCGCCGTCACCGACGACGTCTCATCCGCCCCGGTCGAAGAGCACACCAAGCGCCGCGGCATTGCCGGGGACCTGACCGTGTTCAAGGTGGCGGCCGCCGCCGCGGAAGCGCGCTACGGAATGGACGCGGTGGTGGAAATCGCCGAACGCGCCAACCACCGCACCCGTTCCTTTGGTGTGGCCTTCAGCGGATGCACCCTGCCGGGAGCCATCCAACCCCTGTTCTCCGTCCCCGAGGGCCGCATGGCCGTCGGCATGGGCATCCACGGAGAGCCGGGCATCGGCGAAACGGCGATTCCGACGGCGGATGAGCTCGCCGGGCTGCTGGTCGCCAAGCTCCTGACCGAGGTGCCGGAGGGCGTGGAACCCAAGGGTGCACGCGTGGTCCCCATCCTGAACGGCTTGGGCAGCGTGAAGTACGAGGAGCTGTTCGTGGTCTACCGCCGCGTGGCGCAACTCCTGGCCGAGGCCGGCCTGCAGGCAGTGGATCCGCAGGTGGGCGAGCTGGTCACCAGCTTCGACATGGCCGGCACGTCCCTGACGCTCTTCTGGCTCGACGACGAACTCGAAGCCCTCTGGAACGCGCCTGCGGACGCCCCGGCCTTCCGCCGCGGCGCCGTCAGGGCCGAAGCGCTGGAAGAGACCGTCGACGAGGTGGCCGACGTCGAACTTCCCATTCCCGAGGCGACTCCCGCGTCCCGTGCGGGGGCCGTCCGTGTCCTGGCAGCGCTCGGTGCGGCCAAGGACGTGGTGGACGCCAACGCAGGCGAACTGGGCCGCATCGATGCGGTCGCCGGCGACGGCGACCACGGCATCGGCATGGAGCGGGGCGTCGGGGCCGCCGTGAAGGCCGCGGCAGACGCCGTCGCCCGCGGCGCCGGGGCGGCCACCACCCTCTACTTCGCCGCAGACGCCTGGGCGGACAAGGCCGGCGGCACCTCCGGCGCCCTGTGGGGCATGGCCCTGCGCGCCGTCGGTGACGCCGTGGGCGATGACAAAGCTCCCGACGCCGGTGCCGTCGCCACCGGAGTGGCCGGCGCCGCTGCAGCCATCATGGACTTCGGCAAGGCCAAGGTAGGTGACAAGACGCTGGTGGACGTGCTGGTTCCCTTCCGGGATGCCCTCACCGCCGGCGTGGACAGCGGAAAGCCGTTGTCCGGAGCCTGGGACGCTGCCGCCACCGCCGCGCAGCAGGCCGCCGAGGACACCGCCAACCTGCTGCCACTGATGGGCCGGGCACGTCCGCACGCCGAGAAGAGCCTTGGTACCCCGGACGCGGGCGCCGTCTCCATGGCCCTGATCGTGCGGGCCATCCACAACACCCTCAGCCAGAACACCACCATCAAGGAGAACGCATGAGCGCCAAACTGCGCCTGGTCATCGGAGCCGACGACGCCGGTTTCGACTACAAGGAAGCCCTCAAGGCCGACCTCGAGGCCTCCGACCTGGTCGAGTCCGTCGCTGACGTGGGCGTGGACGCCACCAGCCACACCCCTTATCCCTCCGTAGCCATCGCAGCGGCGGAACTCATCGCCGCAGGAAAGGCCGACCGCGCGCTGCTCGTCTGCGGAACCGGGCTCGGCGTCGCCATCGCAGCGAACAAGGTCCCCGGCATCCGCGCGGTGACCGCCCACGACAGCTTCTCCGTTGAACGCGCCGTCCTGAGCAACAACGCCCAGGTCCTGACCTTCGGCCAGCGCGTCGTCGGACTTGAACTCGCCCGGCGGCTCGCCAGGGAATGGCTCACCTACACCTTCGACGAAACCTCCGCCTCGGCAGAGAAAGTTTCCCTGATTAAGGACTACGAAGGTGTCACTTCCTGCTAAGCCCCGCACCGGACCCACGGCCATTATCGGTGTCAGCCTGAAGATGTACTTCGGCTACGCCCGCTCGGTGGACTACTGTCGCGATATCGCATCCATCGCCTTCGCCCACCCCGCGGTGCAAAACGGCGACATCGAACTCTTCGTCCTGCCCATCCTCCCGGCGCTCCCGGAAGCGGCACGGATCCTCGGTCCGGCAGGTGCTGCCACCGGAGCGCAGGACGTCTTCTGGGAAGACGAAGGCGCGTTCACCGGCGAAGTCGGCGGCAAAACAGTAGCTGAACTCGGTGGCCGGTACGCCGAGGTGGGCCACGCTGAACGCCGCCGGATCTTTGACGAGGACCAGCGCGTGATCGGACTGAAGACCGCCGCGGCCTACCGCAATGGCCTGACCCCCGTCCTGTGCGTCGGGGAACTGCACCGCGGATCCGTTGAGGAAGCCATCGCCCAGTGCACGGCGGAAATCGATGGCATCCTCAAACGCGCGTCATCGCTGGCAGCGGCCGCCAGGACCATCGTGGCATACGAGCCGCAGTGGGCCATCGGCGCTCCGGAGCCGGCCACGCCCGGGTATATCAACGCCGTCATTTCGGGCCTGGACGAGCACCTGCGCAGCCTCCCGGGGCAGGAAGACAGCCGCGTCATCTATGGCGGCAGCGCCGGGCCGGGCCTGATCACCCAACTCGGTCCCGCCGTCGCCGGCCTGTTCCTGGGCCGCTTCGCCCACGACCCCACAGCACTGAAGGCCGTCCTTGACGAAGCCGCGGCGCGGCTGCAAACGATGGCGGTGCCGGCATGACCTCACGGATTGGGCTGAGCAGTTACGCCTTCTTCTGGCAGCTCTCGGCCAAGGTCTCCCAGCCACTGAGCCTTCATGATGTCCTGGAGCGGACCGCGGAACTGGGCGTGGACCTGTTCCAGGTTTGCGACTACGCACCCCTGGAGGCCATGGCTGACCCGGAACTCCGAGCCGTGCGGGACACCGCGGACAGGCTGGGAATCTCCCTGGAGCTGGGCACCAAGGGCATCCGACCGGACCACCTGCGAAGGTTCCTGCACATCGCCGGCATCCTCGGCTCGCCGCTTCTGCGCACCATGGTCCACGCCCCCGGCCACAGCCCCACCACGGAGGAAGCGGTGGCGATCTTCAAGGACGTGCTGCCGGAATTCGAGGATGCCGGGGTGAAGATCGCAGTGGAAACCTACGAACAGGTCCCCACCGCCCGCATCCTGGACGTGATCCGCGGCGTGGACAGCCCGTACCTGGGGATCTGCAGCGACCCCGCCAACACCGTCGCAGCGCTGGAAATGCCCCGCGAGGTCATTGACGCCGTCGCCCCCTACGTCCTGAACATGCACATCAAGGACTTTGCCTTCAGCCGCAAGGACGGATGGGTGGGCTTCACCTACTCCGGCGCGCCGCTTGGCGAAGGCCTGCTCGACTACGCGTACATGGTCGAAAAAATCCGGCCGCACGAAAGAAACATCAACCAGATCGTCGAACACTGGCTGCCCTGGCAGGACACCGAGGCGGACACCATCCGGCTCGAAAACCAGTGGACCCGGCACAGCATCAAATTCCTAAGGAGCAAGTGAAATGTCAGCAGAAACTTTGACCGTCGCCGTCATCGGAGCCGGAGGCAAGATGGGGATGCGCGTTTCCCGCAACCTCCAGAAGTCCGGCCACATCGTCTTCTACAGCGAGAACTCCCCCGCCGGCCAGGAACGCGTCCAGGCCGAAGGCCGCCAGATCACCGCCACGGACGACGCCGTCAAGGGCGCCGACGTGGTGATCCTCGCCGTCCCCGACACCGTCCTGGGCATCGTCTCCGAAGATGTGGTGCCGCAGATGAAGGCCGGCGCCATCCTGCTCACCCTTGACCCCGCTGCCGCTTATGCGGGCCTGCTGGCCAAGCGCGACGACGTCGTCCAGGCAGTCGCGCACCCGTGCCACCCGTCGGTGTTCCTGGAGCGCACCACCAAGGAGGAATGGGCCGACACCTTCGGCGGCGAGGGCGCCCCCCAGAACGTCGTCGCCGCCATCGACGACGACGCGCCGGCAGCCACCCGCGACTCTGCGGAGGCCGTCATCCGCACCATCTACGCGCCGGTCATCGACGTGCACTGGGTCACGGTCAAGCAGCTTGCCATCCTGGAGCCCACCCTGGTGGAAACCGTGGCCTGCATGATCGGTACGCTGCTCAACGAGGCGCTGCACGAGACCGTCCACACGGCCGGCGTGCCGGAGGAGGCGGCCAAGGCCATGTTGTTCGGCCACGTCCAGATCGCCCTGACCAACGCCCTGCGCGGGTCCAACCCGTTCTCGGAAGCCTGCGAAATCGCCATCCAGTACGGCAAGGACACCATCATCAAGGACGACTGGAAGAAGATCTTCGACGACTCCGAACTCGACGGCGTCATCGCCAAGATGCTCAAGCTCGAAGCCGTCAAACGCTAGGAATCCCACCCGCACGGCGGCTGCCACCCCGGTCTTTTCGGCCGGGTGGGCGGCCGCCCGTCGTTTAAATCCTGGACCGGGCCAGGCCCCGGGCTTGCCGTCAGTCCGCGGGAGGTGCAGTGGATTCCCGGACGATCACCTGCGTGGCCAGTTCCACGCGGTGCGAATCCAGGACCTCACCGCGTGCTTGCCGCAGCAGCGACCGCAGGGCAGCCCGGCCCATCTCCTCCAGCGGTTGGGCCACGGACGTCAACGCCGGCACGGACTCTTCACCCTGGATGGTGCCGTCGAACCCGATGAGGCTGATGTCCCCGGGGACCCGGAGGCCGTGGTGTGCAGCTTCGGCCAGAACCCCCAGGGCGATGCTGTCGCTTCCGGCGAAGATGGCCGTGGGGCGGTTTTCGAGGCGGAGCAGTGCCTTCAGGCCGGCAACTCCGCTATCCCGGCGGAACCTGCCGCCGGTGACGATGTATTGGGGATCCACGGGCACGCCGTGGGCCGTCAAGGCCGCCATGTAGCCGTGCAACCGGGCCTGGTTGCACTCCGCCCGCTCGATTCCGCCGATGTAGGCAATGCGCCGGTGGCCCAGGTCCAGGAGGTGCTCGGTGGCGGCCTTCCCCCCGGCCCAGTTCGTGGCACCGATGCTGACCACGTCCGCCGGCGGCGGATTGAGCGGATCGATGACGACGACGGGAATGTGGCGCCGCCGGAAGGCATGCAGCTGCGCCTCGCTGAAGGCCGAGGTCACCACGATCATTCCCGCCCTGCCATCGTCGACCATGCGCTGGGCCCGGCGTTCAGCGCTTTGGGCGGAGGGTGCCGTGGGGCCGGTAACGCTCAGCATGACCTCGACGTCCTCGGCTGCGGCGAAGTTCAGTACTCCCGCCAGGACTTCGGAGGTATAGGCGGATGTGAGGACATCCACCACCACTTCGATCACCGTGCCTGTCCTGGTGGCGGTACGCCGCTGCACCGGCGACTGGTATCCGGCTTGTTCAAGTGCCCGGAGGATCCGGGCCCGGGTATCCGGTGCCACGTCCTCACGGCCGTTGACCACCTTCGAAACCGTGGGAGTCGAAACCCCTGCCTGCAAGGCAACTGCCGCCAGAGTCGCCTTTTGCGTGCGCTCAGTCCTTACCAAGGGACCATCCCATCCTTCGAAACATTTCGACTACGGCAATCTTGCACCCAATAACCCGAGAGGTCAATGAAGTCCCTCTAAGGATGCAAAAAGAGGCTGCGCGTGGCCCTTGACTGTGATGCGGCTCACCGATACATTTTGACAACCGACCGCAAGTTTTCGAAATATTTCGAGCTATCGTCGGTGCGACCATCAACCGAATCGATGTGGGTGATCCGCCTCGGAGCCGAGGCAATGCCTGCTTCATACGTTACCGGGACCCAGCGTTGAGCCCGGAGGATGAACGGAAACGACATGACATTTCGAAAGTTGCGTTCGGCAGCCGTGGCAATCACTGCGGCAGGACTGGCAGTCAGCCTCGCCGCCTGCGGTTCTTCAGGACCGGCAGGTTCCAGCGTCAGCAGCGACTCGGCCAGCATGTGGGGCCTGACCGGCGGCAACCAGCCTGTCCTGCAGAAATCGGTGGACGATTGGAACCAGGCAAATCCGGACAAGTCGATCAAACTCGATTTCTTCGCCAACGACGCGTACAAGACAAAGGTCCGGACGGCCATCGGCGCCGGTGAAGGACCCACGTTCGTCTACGGCTGGGGCGGCGGCGTGCTGAAATCGTACGTCGATGCCGGCCAGGTGGATGACCTGTCCACGTTCGTCAAGGACAACCCGCAGGTCAAGGACCGCTACCTTCCATCGGTGCTCAAGAACGGTGAAGTAAACGGCAAGACCTACGCGTTGCCGAACAACAACGTCCAGCCGGTCGTCCTCTACTTCAACAAAGACGTCTTCGACAAGGTCGGTGCCCAGCCGCCCAAGACCTGGGACGACTTGATGGCCCTGGTGCCGAAGTTCAAGCAGGCCGGCATCGCTCCCTTCTCCCTGGGCGGCCAATCGAAGTGGCCGGACCTTATGTGGCTCGAGTACCTCGTGGAGCGCATCGGCGGCCCTGAAGTCTTCGCCAATATCGCCGCCAACAAGCCTGGTGCTTGGTCTGATCCTGCCGTGAAGGAAGCGCTCACGAAGATCCAGGAGCTGGCCGGTGCCGGCGGGTTCATCAACGGCTTCTCTTCGGTGGCTGCCGACAGCAACGCGGACCAGGCCCTGATGTACACGGGCAAGGCAGCCATGATCCTGCAGGGCGGCTGGATCTACCAGGGCATGAAGAAGGACGCCGCGGACTTCGTCAAGAGCGGGAAGCTTGGCTACACCACCTTCCCCACCGTCTCCGGCGGCAAGGGAGACCCGGCGAACGTCGTCGGAAATCCCTCCAACTTCTGGTCCATTTCAGCCAAGGCGACTGACGCCCAGAAGAAGGCCGCCTTGGACTATGTCAAGGACGGCATGTTCACCGACGCGAATACCGACGCCCTCATCAGTTCCGGCGCTGTGCCGGTGGTCAAGGGAATTGAAGACAAGCTGGCCGCCTCGCCGGACAAGGATTTCCTGACCTTCGTCTATGGCCTGGCCAAGAACGCCCCCAGCTTCACGCTCTCCTGGGACCAGGCGCTCAGCCCGGCCCAGGGAGACGCCATGCTGTCGAACCTGGACCAGATCTTCCTGCAGAAGATCAGCCCGGACCAGTTCATCAGCACCATGAACGCCACGATAGGAAAGTAAGCGGCCATGGCGGTTCTTGGTTCTACCAACCGGGGGGTCCGTGACTCGGGCCCCTCGGGGTGGCTCGCGGTCCCGGCGCTGGTCTTCTTCCTCGCCTTTGCCGTCATCCCGCTGATCGGCGTTGTCTTCCTCAGCTTCACAAGCTGGAACGGACTGGGCGAGATCAAGCTGCAGGGCCTGGCCAGCTGGACGACGGTACTGACCGATCCGGTAACGGGCAACGCGCTGGTCGTGACTGCCAAAGTCATGTTCTTCTCGTTCATCGTCCAGGCCCCCGTCAGCCTGCTGCTGGGGGTCTTCACCGCCGGCGGCCAAAAGTACCGGGCGGCCCTTGCCGTCCTCTACTTCCTGCCATTGCTGCTGTCGTCCGCGGCCGTTGCCATCGCCTTCAAAGCCCTGCTCGATCCCAACTTCGGCCTGGGCCCCGGATTCAACCTGCCCATCCTCGCCCAAGACTGGCTGGGCAACTCGGATCTGGTCCTCTTCGTGGTCGTCTTCGTTATTGCCTGGCAGTTTGTCCCGTTCCACACACTGATCTACCAAGGCGGCGTGCGCCAGATCCCGGCCTCGCTCTATGAGGCAGCTGAAATCGACGGCGCAGGCCGGTTGCGCCAGTTCTGGGACATCACCCTGCCGCAGCTGAAGTACACCATCATCACCTCCTCCACCCTGATGGTGGTGGGCAGCCTGGCCTACTTCGACCTGATCTTCGTGCTGACCGGCGGCGGACCGGGCTACAGCACCCGGCTCCTTCCGCTGCATATGTACCTCACGGGCTTCAAGGCCAATGACATGGGCGCGGCGAGCGCCCTCGGCGTCATGCTGATCGTCATCGGCCTGGGACTGGCGCTCCTGCTCCAGCGCCTGGGCGGAAAGAACCGCAACGCGAGCCAATTGGAAGGTGCCTGATGGCGTCCACGACACAACTCCCGATTCCCCCTTCGCCGGCCACCGGAACCATCGCGGAAAAACCGGCTGTCAGGTCCAAGGGGCCAGGCCGGATGCGGCCGAACCTCCTGGGCGGCTTGGGCGGCTGGCTTTGGCTCGCCGTCATCATCGTGCCCATCTATTACGTGGTGATTACCAGCTTCAAGAACCAGGCGGGGTTCTTCACGTCCAACCCGATGCTGCCGGCAACGGAACCTACGCTGGATAACTACAAGCTGGTGCTGGACAACAACTTCGCCAGGTACTTCGCCAACAGCCTGATCGTCACGCTGGGCACGGTGCTGCCGGCGCTGCTGGTCTCCTTCATGGCCGCGTACGCCATCGTCCGCGGACGGGGAAAATTCCTGAGCCTGACGAACAACCTTTTCCTCCTGGGCCTGGCCATCCCGCTGCACGCCACGATCATCCCCATCTACTGGATGATCACCAAGGCCCACATGTACGACACGTTGCTGGCGCTGATCCTGCCGTCCGTGGCCTTTGCCATCCCGGTCAGCGTCCTCATCCTCTCCAACTTCATGCGGGACGTCCCCAATGAGCTGTTTGAGTCGATGCGTCTGGATGGTTGCTCGGACTGGGCCATGATGTGGCGGCTTGCGCTTCCCATGACCAAGCCCGCCGTCATCACCGTGGGCATCTACAACGCCCTCCACGTCTGGAATGGCTTCCTCTTCCCACTGATCCTGACGCAGAGTCCCGCCACCAGGGTGCTGCCCCTGTCGCTGTGGACCTTCCAAGGCGAGTTCAGCGTGAACATCCCCGCCATTCTTGCCTCCGTCGTGCTGGCCACCCTTCCACTCCTCGTGGTGTACGTCATCGCCCGCCGGCAGCTGCTCAGCGGCCTGACCGCCGGCTTCAGCAAGTAGAAAGGACCGATGCCATGAGCATCGCCAAACCCCTCCGGGTGGGCATGGTGGGCTACGCCTTCATGGGTGCCGCCCACTCCCACGCCTGGCGCACCGCGCCACGGTTCTTCGACCTGCCGCTGCAGCCACAGCTCACCGCAGTGGCCGGGCGGAATGCCGACGGCGTCCAGGCGGCCGCAGACAAGCTGGGCTGGGACTCGGTGGAGACCGACTGGCGGCGCCTGATCGAACGCGACGACATCGACCTCATCGACATCTGCACGCCCGGCAGTACCCACGCGGAGATCGCCATCGCGGCCCTCGAAGCCGGCAAGCACGTGCTGTGCGAAAAGCCGCTGGCCAACTCCGTGGAAGAAGCCGAACGGATGACACTGGCCGCGGAGACTGCCGCGAAGCACGGCGTCCTCTCCATGTGCGGCTTCAGCTACCGACGCACCCCGGCCCTGGCACTGGCCAAGCGCTTCGTGGAGCAGGGACGGATCGGCGACCTCCGGCACGTCCGGGCCCAATACCTGCAGGACTGGCTCTCCGACGCCAACGCCCCCATGACCTGGCGGCTGGACAAGGCCAAGTCCGGATCCGGGTCCCTGGGCGACATCGGTGCGCACAGCATCGACGCCGCCCAGTGGGTCACGGGGCAAAACATCAGCGGGGTCTCGGCACTGCTGGAAACCTTCGTCCCCGAACGTCCGCTGGCAGGCGACCTGGTGGGCCTGGGCGGCCACGGCGACGTCAGCAGCGAGGCCCCGCGCGGGAGGGTCACCGTCGATGATGCGGCCATCTTCAGCGCAAGGTTCGACGGCGGCGCCTCCGCGGGCGCGATCGGCGTGTTTGAAGCTACGCGGTACGCCCTGGGCCGGAAGAACGCCATGCGGCTGGAGATCAACGGCACCAAAGGTTCCCTCGCCTTTGACTTCGAGGAGATGAACGTCCTCTCCTTCTACGACGCGGCCGAATCGCCCGACGCAGGATTCCGCCGGATCTTCGTCACCGAGCCCGAGCACCCGTACGTCGGAAACTGGTGGCCCACCGGGCACGGCCTCGGGTACGAACACGGCTTCACCCACCAGGTGGTGGACCTCGTCACCGCCATCGGCGAAGGCCGGCAGCCTGAACCGTCCTTCGCGGATGCCCTGCAGGTACAGCGGGTCCTTGCTGCCGTGGAGTCCAGCGCCGCGAATTCGAGCCAATGGCAAAAAGTCTGAGCGATCCACAGCTCCAAGAACCCAAGGAACACCCAATGACACGACCAATCACGCTGTTCACCGGCCAATGGGCCGACCTGCCCTTCGAGGAAGTGGCCCGGCTTGCCGGCGAGTGGGGTTTTGACGGGCTGGAAATCGCCTGCTGGGGCGACCACCTGGACCCCCGCCGGGCAGCCGACGATGACAACTACGTCCAGGGCCGGCTGGATATCCTTGAGAAAAACAACCTCCAGGTGTTCGCCATCGCCAACCACCTGACCGGCCAGGCCGTCTGCGACGACCCCATCGATGAGCGCCACCAAGGCATCCTCTCGGCGGAGGTCTGGGGCAACGGGGAGCCTGAAGGGGTACGCCGCCGGGCAGCGGAAGCCATGAAGGACACCGCCCGGGCGGCCGCACGGCTTGGCGTCAAGACCGTGACGGGGTTCACCGGTTCCTCCATCTGGAAGGCCGTCGCCATGTTCCCGCCCGCCACGCAGGCAATGGTCGACGCCGGCTACCAGGACTTCGCGGACCGGTGGAACCCCATCCTGGATGTCTTCGACGACGTGGGAGTCCGGTTTGCCCTGGAGGTCCACCCGTCCGAGATCGCCTACGATTACTGGACCACGAAGCGGACCCTTGAAGCTATTGGCCACAGGGAAAATTTTGGGCTGAACTTCGATCCCTCCCACTTCATCTGGCAGGACCTGGATCCCGTGATGTTCCTCCAGGACTTCGCGGACAGGATCTTCCATGTGCATGTGAAGGAGTCCGTCCGGCAGCTGGATGGGCGCAACGGCCGGCTGGGTTCACACCTCGCCTGGGCGGACCCCCGCCGGGGCTGGGACTTCGTCACGGCAGGACACGGTGACGTGCAGTGGAACCGCATCTTCCGGACACTGAACGCCATTGGCTACGAGGGTCCCACCAGCATCGAATGGGAGGATGCTGGAATGGACCGCCTCATCGGCGCCCCGCAGGCCCTTGCCATGGTCCGGGAACTGGCACGCATCGCCCCGCCCGCAGCCGCTTTCGACGCCGCCTTCGCGAGCCGCTGATCCCTGCTCCTTCCGGCCCGCGAGGCCGGTAGCCAAACAAAGGAAATCCAATGACAGAACGCAAGCATGCACTTGTGGTCCGGGGCGGCTGGGACGGCCACCAGCCCTACGAGGCCACCGAGCTCTTCATTCCCTATCTCAAAGACAGCGGCTATGACGTCCGGGTGGAGGAATCCCCCAAGGTCTACGCCGACGCCGCGTACATGGCCGGGGTGGACCTGATCATGCAGTGCATGACCATGTCCACCATCGAAAAGGACGAGTTCGCCGGACTGCGGGCCGCCGTGGAGAACGGCACCGGCCTGGCCGGCTGGCACGGTGGAATCGCCGATTCGTACCGGAACACCTCCGACTACCTGCACCTGATCGGCGGCCAGTTCGCCTGCCACCCCGGCAAACACCCGGATGAGTGCATCGGCGAGCAGTCGGACAACTATGTGCCCTATACCGTCAATATGCTGCCCGCGGCGGCCGAACACCCCATCACCCGGGGCATCCAGGACTTCGACCTGGAGACCGAGCAGTACTGGGTCCTCTCGGACGACTACATCGACGTCCTCGCCACCACCACCCAAAAAGTCCGCGAGTGGGACCCCTGGCACCGCGAAGTCACCTCCCCCGCCATCTGGACCCGCCAGTGGGGCAAGGGCAGGATCTTCGTCTGCACGCCCGGGCACCGGGTGGAAATCCTGCAGGACCGGAACGTACGCACCATCATCGAAAGGGGCCTGCTGTGGGCAAGCCGTTGAACGTAGGGATCATTGGCTGCGGAGCCATCATCGCCCAGTACCTCGCCAACTTCCGGCGCCTGGACCAGATCCAGCTGGTGGCCGTCGCGGACCTGGATCCCGCGCGTGCCCAGGCCGTGGCGGATGACTACGACGGAGTCCGCGCCGTCTCCGTGAACGAACTGCTCGCCGCTGACGACATCGACCTGGTCCTGAACCTGACCATCCCCGCCGCGCATGCTGACGTTGCGCTAAAGGCGATCGCCGCCGGCAAGAGCGTCTACGGCGAAAAGCCGCTGGCAGCCACAACCGAGGAAGCACGCCAGGTGCTGGATGCGGCACGCGAGGCCGGTGTCGCCGTCGGCTGCGCCCCTGACACCGTGCTGGGCACCGGGATCCAAACCGCCCGCAAAGCGATCGACGACGGCCTGATCGGCGCACCCATCTCGGCCACCGCCACCATGGCAACTCCGGGGCACGAACGCTGGCACCCAAACCCGGACTTCTACTACCAGCCCGGCGGCGGGCCCCTCCTGGACATGGGGCCCTACTACGTCACGGCCTTGGTGACGCTGCTGGGACCGGTGGTGTCCGTGGTGGGTGCCGCCAGCCATACCCGGAACCAGCGAACCATCGGGTCCGGACCGCGGCAGGGCGAGCAGGTAGCCGTTAACATCGACTCCCACGTCACGGGCGTCCTGGTCCACGCCTCGGGTGCACTTTCCACCCTGTTCATGAGCTTCGACGCGGTAAAAACCAAGAGCCCCAACATTGAAGTCCATGGCGAACGCGGATCGCTGGTGGTGCCCGATCCCAACCACTTTGACGGCGACGTCCAGCTGTTCTCCCTGGGCGCCGAGGACTGGGAAACACTTCCCGCCTCCGCAGGCTACATCGACTCCGGACGCGGGTTCGGCATCGCTGACCTGGCTTCCACCCCGCAGGGCAAGGAACCGCGCGCGGGAGGTGCCCTGGCCTACCACGTCCTGGAAGTCATGGAATCCATCCTCGATTCGGCCCGCAAGGGCACCTCCGTGGCCATCCAGAGCACCGTGGACCGGCCCGAAGCCGTGGCGCTGACGCTCCTTGCCGGCCAGGCGGACGCCCTGCGGCCGCACTGACCGGCAGTCCGGAGCCGCGCCGCCCTACAGCATCTCGTCGCTGCGGGCGGCGCGGTTCCTGCCCAGCGATTTGGCCCGGTAGAGGGCGGCATCGGCCGAAGCGATGAGGCGGTCCACGCTGGAGGTGCCGGCGTCGTAGACGGAAATCCCGTAACTGGCCGTGGGCAGCTCCAATCCGCCCGGCGCGGCAGCGTCGGCCAGCCGCCTGCTGATCTCCTCCGCGATTGCCTCCGCCCGCTCGGCGCTGGCCCCGGGAACCAGGATGACGAACTCCTCCCCGCCATACCTCCCAGTCAAGTCCGTGGAACGCACGGTGGCTACGCAGGCGTCAGCGAAGGCCTTCAGGGCAAAGTCCCCGGCAGCGTGCCCGTAGGTGTCGTTGACCGTCTTGAAATGGTCCAGGTCGGCAAGGATCAACGCCCCGGATCCGCGGGTGATGGCGCGGTCTGCGAGCTGCTCGGCGGCAAGGTCCAGGAACGCCTTGCGGTTCAGGAGCCCGGTGAGGTCATCGCGGGTGGCCACCACGCGGAGGGCGCGCGTCTGCTGTTCGCTGCTCAGTGCTGCCATGCTGAAGGAGACCACCACCAGCATCACCATGGTCACCATGGTGGTCACGGCGGACCCGAAGACCGTGACGAACACTGGACCGTCCTGGCCGTCCAGGAGGAAGGCCACCCACCGGAACAAGTAGAAAACGGACAGCCCTCCCGCAGCCACGGCCATGGGAATGCGGACCCTCGAGTAGCCGGGTTCCAGGCGCCACAGCTCATGGGATGCCAGCCCGATGGTGGCGCTCATGGCGGCGAGGAACACGGCGCCACCGGACCATGTGTTGGTGGCCGGGTGGTCCAGCACGGAGGCAACCAGCGTGACCAGCGGGATGCCCGTGAAGGCCCACTTCGGCGGCGGCGCCGTCCGCAGGGAACGTGCCCCGGCCCAGACCGCCACCGCACCGTACACCAGAACCGCGTTACCCAGCGGATTGGCCCAAACCTGGTGGGGGGTGCCGTTCAGCAGGAAGCAGCCCGACCCCGCCAGGAAGAACACCAGGGCAACGCACCACCAGCCGCTGTACGGCGAGCGCGTCACCCGGTATGCGGAAAAGTAGAAGAGGACCACCAGCGCCAGGGCCATCAGGCCAAACGCGATGCGCAGGGTTGCGGTGTCCAGAACCATATGCAGGAAGTCCCCCCAAAAGCCCGAATGCTGCCGCAGCAAGTATCACACCCCGCCGCGCCTGGCAGAAGAACCCCGCACCATGATTAAGCGCGGAACCCCGCTCTGGACGGGATCTGGAACCCCGCTGGGAACTTCGCCGGCGGGAGCGGAGTTGAACCGGTTATGGACGACCCTCCTTCACACATGCCCTGGCCCCTCTGCCGCCTGACCGGACCACCGGCCACCACAGGAGAGGGGCGCCCCAATGTATGAATGGATCATGCTGGGCATCGGCCTGGTCCTGACCGTCGGTACCGGCTTCTTCGTCGCCTCCGAGTTCGCCCTGGTGAACCTTGACCGGCATGACCTCGAGTCCCGACAGGCCCGCGGCGAGAAGCGGCTGGGCCCCACCATCAAAGCGCTGCGGATCACCTCAACACACCTTTCCGGTGCGCAGCTGGGTATCACGCTGACCACCCTCCTCACCGGCTACACCTTTGAACCGGCCATCAGCCGGCTGCTCAGCGCGCCGCTCACCTCGCTGGGCGTTCCCGATGCGGTGGTTCCCGCCGTTGGCTCCGTTGCCGGGATCTTCCTGGCCACGGTCTTTTCGATGGTGGTGGGCGAGCTCGTCCCGAAGAACTTCGCCCTGGCACTGCCGCTGGCTACCGCCAAGGTGGTGGTCCCGTTCCAGGCCCTGTTCACGGCTGTGTTCAAGCCGGTGATCCTGCTCTTCAACAACACAGCCAACCGGATCATCCGGGGGTTCGGGATCGAACCGAAGGAGGAGCTCTCCGGTGCGCGCAGCGCGGAGGAGCTGAGCTCCCTGGTGCGCCGCTCCGCCGTCGAAGGGGTCTTGGACCTTGACCACGCCACCCTGTTGCGCCGCACCCTGCGTTTTTCGGAGTACAGCGCAGCGGACGTGATGACTCCGCGCGTGCGCATGGCGGCTGTCGCGTCCGGTGACACCGCCGAGGACATTGTGGCCCTTGCCACGGCGACCGGCTACTCCCGCTTTCCCGTGATCGGCCGCGACCGGGACGAGGTGCTGGGCCTCCTGCACGTCAAGCAGGCGTTCGCGCTGCCCCTGGACCAGCGCGCCGGGACCACCGCGGCGGGGCTGATGGTTGAACCGCTCAGGGTTCCGGAGTCGATGGGCGTGGACACCCTCCTGGGCCTCCTCCGCCGGCAGGGGCTCCAGGTGGCCATCGTCTCCGACGAGTACGGCGGTACCGCCGGAATCGTCACGCTCGAGGACCTGGTGGAGGAGATAGTGGGTGAACTCGAGGATGAACACGACCGCGCACGGGCGGGTGTGGTCCGGGTTGGCCGGTCCGTCACGTTCGACGCGGCGCTGCGCCCCGATGAACTGCTGGACCGCACCGGCATCGAGGTTCCGGACGGGGAGGAGTACGACACAGTTGGCGGGTACGTCACGGACCAGCTGGACCGGCTGCCGGAGCTGGGCGACGAAGTGGCGGTCGACGGCGGCGCCCTCCGTGTGGAGCGCGTGGCGGGGATGCATGTGGAGCGGCTCCGCTTCACTCCCGCCGGGGCCGCCGAACCGCCGCAGAGCCCGCATGACCGGATGATCGACAACCTGACCCAGGAGCTGGCCCATGAGTGACTACCTTCCCGGCATCATCTGGCTGGCCGTGCTCCTGCTGGTGAACGGCTTCTTCGTCGGTGCCGAGTTTGCCGTCATTTCCGCACGCCGGTCCCAGATTGAGCCCAAGGCGGAGGCGGGGAGCAAGGCGGCCAAAACCACCCTCTGGGCCATGGAGCACGCCACCCTCATGCTGGCCACCAGTCAGTTGGGCATCACTGTCTGCTCGCTGGTCATCCTGAACGTCTCCGAGCCCGCCATCCACCACCTCCTGGAAATCCCGCTGGGCCTGACATCCCTGTCCTATGAGGCGATCAGCATCATCGCGTTCGTTGTGGCGCTGCTGCTGGTGACGTTCCTGCATGTGGTGGTGGGGGAAATGGTGCCCAAGAACATCTCCTTCTCGGTTCCCACCCGGGCGGCCCTGTTGCTCGCTCCCCCGTTGGTCCTGGTGGCCCGGGTATTCAAACCGGTGATCTGGTCGCTGAACGGGATTGCCAATGCCGTCCTCCGGCTCTTCCGGGTGGAACCCAAGGATGAGGCCACCAGCGCTTACACGCTGGACGAGGTCGCCACCATCGTGGAGCAGTCCACCAGGGACGGGATGCTGGCTGACACCAGCGGCACCCTGAGCAACGCGTTCGAATTCACGGCCAAGACCGTGGCAGATGTCCAGGTCCCCCTGGCGGAGATGGTGCTGCTGCCGGAGTCGGCCACGCCTGCTGATATCCAGCTGGCCGTAGCCAGGCACGGCTACTCCCGGTACATCCTGACCAACCCGGCCGGGGAACCTGGCGGCTACCTCCACCTGAAGGACGTCATGGACCTGACCACGGCCGCGAAGTTCCACCAGCCGGTGCCGGCCAAGCGGATCCGGCGCCTCGCCTCGGCCTTTGCCGGCGCCGACCTTGAGGATGCGCTGGCCGCCATGCGCCGGACGGGGGCCCACGTGGCCCGGGTGTTCGACGCCGGCGGCAGGACCACCGGGATGCTCTTCCTCGAAGACATCATCGAGGAGCTGGTGGGCGAGGTCCAGGACGCCACCAGCGCCTAGCGGCCGGAGGGGGGTGGATCCACGGGAGTCCGCACCCTTGTGGTCCAGGCTCTGGTGCCCGACGCCGGCGGCCACTAAAGTGGGTCCCGGCCCCATCCTGCCGTTCCCGGCAGGGTGACGGGACCCGCACGAGGGAGAGGAGGTGGCTTTGATGACTGCAACTGCCGCGCGCCGTGAGCGCCCCGCATCAACACCATCAACCATCCTTTCCCGTTGCACGCGCCGTTCCTGAGATTCCTGACCGGTACCTCGCGCCTGCTCCGGGAACCTTTCCGAGGACACCAACGTGCATATTCCTTCAGGCAACGCCCTGGACAACCCTGGCATC
Source organism: Arthrobacter sp. AG258 (assembly GCF_004364695.1). Classification (NCBI taxonomy): domain Bacteria; kingdom Bacillati; phylum Actinomycetota; class Actinomycetes; order Micrococcales; family Micrococcaceae; genus Arthrobacter; species Arthrobacter sp. AG258. The sequence continues at coordinate 585,353 of NZ_SOBI01000003.1, forward strand.
AACAACCCTTCAACGGCCGAGGGCCCTTTCGCCTACGGCTACACGCCCGCCGTCGCCCGCCATTTCGCCGCGCATCCCAACCCCGAGGCCACCGGCACCGGGCGGGTGGTGCGCGTGGACCGAACGCTGCTGCTGGTCGCCGTCGCCGACGGGCTGCTCCACCTGCCCTACCCGCTCACCGGCGACCAGCCCGTCACCGGTGACTGGGTCTGGATCGGCCCCAACCGCGCCGGCGGGCGCCAGATCCTGGCCATCCTGCCCCGCCGGTCCGAGCTCAGCCGCAAACGTGCCTTCGAGGACTCGTCCGCCGAGCAGGTCCTTGCCGCCAACATGGACACCGTTGGCGTGGTGGTGCCCGTGGACCGGCCGCTCACCCACAACCGGCTGGAACGGACCCTGGTGGCGGTATGGGACTCGGGCGCCACTCCCCTGGTGATCATCACCAAGGCTGACCTTGCGCAGGTGGCGGACGACGTCGTCGGGAAGGTGGTCCTTCAGGCGGCGGGCGTGGACGTGGTGACCACCTCTGCCGAGAACGGCGACGGCATCGACGAATTGATGGGCCGCATTCCGGCCGGAGGCACCATTGTGCTCCTGGGTCCGTCCGGAGCCGGCAAGTCCACCTTGATCAACGCCTTGGCGGGGCAGGAAGTCCAAGAGACCGGTGCGGTGAGGTCCGGCGATTTCAAGGGCAAGCACACCACCACCGCCCGCGAACTGGTGCCGCTGTCCAACGGCACGGTGCTGATGGACACACCCGGCGTGCGGGGTTTCGGGCTGTTCGACGCCGGCGAAGGCCTGGGCGGGATGTTCGGCGACGTGGAGGAACTGGCCGCAAGCTGCCGGTTTGCGGACTGCGCGCACGGAACTGAGCCCGGTTGCGCAGTCCGGGAAGCGATTGACGGGGGCGTCCTGGAGGAACGGCGCTGGAATTCGTACCTGAAGATGCAGCGTGAACTCGCAGCCCTGGCCCGCCGCTCCGACGTTGCCGCCCAGCGCGCCTACCACCGGGAGTGGCAGCAGAAGGTGGTCTCCGCGGGAAAGTCGCAGCGCTCCGCAGAACGCGAGGCCTTCGAACGCGGCAGCCGGAACGCCGGGAAGGGCCGGAACCGGAAGCGGTAGCGGCCCCTTGCTCCGGCGCAGGGGGTGGGGGGTAGGGTGCGGTCATGGACATCATCCTGGTACCCGGATTCTGGTTGGACGCTTCATCCTGGGCGGAGGTGACACCTGCCCTGGAGGCAGCGGGCCACCGCCCCCACCCCCTGACCCTGCCCGGACTGGAATCGGTGGACTCCAGTCGGGCCGGAATAGGGCTGCAGGACCACATAGACGCCGTGGTCCAGGCCGTCGATGCCATCGGCGGCAAGGTGGTCCTGGTGGGGCATTCGGGAGGTGGCGCCATCATCCACGGGGCCGTTGACGCACGGCCGGACAAGGTGGAGCGCGCCATCTACGTGGACAGCGGCCCACTGGGCGAAGGGGGTGTGATCAATGATGAACTGCCCGCCGAGGGTGACGACATTCCCCTTCCGCCTTGGGAAAGCTTCGATGACGCCGACCTGCTGGACCTGGACGACGGGCTCCGCCGGGCCTTCCGCGCACGTGCCGTTCCCGAACCGCGGGGCGTGGCCTACGGCAGGCAGCACCTGCATGACGAGCGCCGCTACGCCGTGCCCGCCACTGTGATTGCGTGCGAGTTTCCCGCGGCCCTGCTCAGGGAGTGGATCGCGGCCGCCAGTCCGTTCGTCGCCGAGCTGGCGCGGGTCCACGACGTCGACTATGTCGACCTGCCCACCGGCCACTGGCCGCAATTCACCAAGCCGGCGGAACTGGCACGGGCCATCCTGGCGGCAGTTGACCGGTCAGGTATGGACTGAATCGGCGTAACCCTTGCGCACGACACATCCGCCTCTCCATAATAAATGAATGTCATTCATTTATTCGACCGCCGTTGGGGCCACCGCCGCCCCCAACCACGTTTCGCCCTCCGCCACCACCGGGATGCCCGCCGAGTGGGAGGCCCACCAGCGCACCTGGATGGCATTTCCGCCACCCAACGAAACCTTCGGTCCAACAGGAAGCCCCACCCTTGACCGCGCCCGCGCCGCGTGGACCAGGGTGGCACAGACCATCGCCAGGTACGAGCCGGTCACCGTGGTGGCCGATCCCCGGGACGCCACGGCCGCACGGGAATGGCTCGGCACGGGCATCGACGTCGTGGAGGTCCCCCTCGATGACGCCTAGCTTCGGGACAGCGGACCCACCTTCGTACACCAACCGGACGGATCAGTGGCCGCCGTGGACTGGATCTTCAACGGTTGGGGCGCCCAGGAATGGGCAGCCTGGGGCAACGACGAAGCAGTGGCAAAGGCCGTCGCCGCCACAACCGGCGTCCCCGTCCGGACAAGTCCACTGGTGAACGAGGGCGGCGGATTCCACGTGGACGGTGAGGGGACAGTGTTGCTGACCGAGACCGTCCAGCTTGATCCCGGCCGCAACCCCGGCGCCACCAAGGACTCCGTGGAAGCGGAGGTTTCCGCGGCCCTGGGGACCAGCAAGGCCATCTGGCTGCCGCGCGGACTCACGCGCGATTACGACGAATTCGGCACCCGCGGCCATGTGGACATCGTGGCAACCTTCGCTGGACCCGGCACCATCCTGCTTCACCGCCAAGACGACCCCGCACACCCGGATCACGCCGTCTACCTCCAACTGAAGGCGGTCCTGTCCGGCCAAATGGACGCCCAGGGCCGGCCGCTGCGCATTATCGACGTTCCCGCGCCCACAACCCTCAAGGACGACGAAGGCTGGGTGGACTGGTCCTACATCAACCACTACGTGGCCAACGACGTGGTGGTGCTGTGCAGCTTCGATGATCCCAACGACGCCATCGCCGCAGGCATCCTCGAGCGCGCGTACCCGGGCCGAACGGTGGAACTGGTGGACGCCCGCGACATCTTCGCCTTCGGCGGCGGCATCCACTGCATCACCCAGCAGCAGCCTGCCCCGAGGGAGGAGGCCGCGTGAAACTGGTCGAGGAGCAAAAGTCCGCACCCGCAGCCCGCCCGTTCAACGTCGTCGAGGCCGGCATCAGCCGGCTGCGTGCGGCGCTCGAGTCCGGCGAGGTCACCAGCGAGGAGCTGGTGGAGCTGTACCTGGAGCGGATCCGAAAATATGATTCATCGGGCATATGTCTAAATGCCATGGTGGTCATGAACCCGGCGGCGGTGGCCGAGGCGCAGGCGTCCGATCGGCGCCGGTCGGCCGGCTTCACGCTGGGCCCGTTGGACGGCATCCCCTACACGGCCAAGGACAGTTACCAGGTCCGCGGCCTCACCGTGGCCGCCGGTTCCCCGGCGTTCAAGGACCTGGTGGCGCAGCGCGACGCCTTCACCATTGAACGGCTCCGGGCCGGCGGCGCAGTCCTGATCGGGCTTACCAACATGCCTCCCATGGCCAACGGCGGGATGCAGCGCGGCGTGTACGGCCGGGCAGAAAGCCCCTACAACGCGGACTACCTCACGGCCGCCTTCGCGTCAGGTTCATCCAACGGCTCCGGGACCGCCACCGCCGCCAGTTTCGCGGCGTTCGGCCTCGCGGAAGAGACCTGGTCCTCCGGTCGCGCCCCGGCCTCCAACAACGCCCTGTGTGCCTATACCCCCTCGCGCGGGGTCATTTCCGTCCGCGGAAACTGGCCCCTGGTGCCCACCATGGACGTGGTGGTTCCGCACGCCCGGACCATGGCCGACCTGCTCGAAGTCCTGGACGTCGTGGTGGCGGACGACGCCGAGGCACGCGGGGATTTCTGGCGCGTCCAGCCGTGGGTGCCGGTACCCAAGGCATCAAGTGTCCGCCCGCCGTCGTACGTTGAGCTGGCCGTGCCGGACGCTTCCGCAGCAGCCGGCGTCCTCGCGGGCAAGCGGCTGGGTATCCCCCGGATGTACATCAATGCCGATCCCGACGCCGGGACGTCGGACCATCCGGGCATCGGTGGTCCCACGGGGCAGCGGATCAATACCCGGGACTCGGTGCTGGACCTCTGGAACGCAGCCCGGCAGGACCTCGAGGCCGCAGGCGCGGAGGTCATCGAGGTGGACTTCCCCGTGGTGTCCAACTACGAAGGGGACCGGCCGGGCGCGCCCACCATCGCCACGCGGGGATTCGTGTCCCCGGAGTATCTGCGGCGGGAGATCGTGGACCTGTCAGCCTGGGCGTGGAATGACTTCCTTGATGCAAACGGTGATCCGCGGCTGAACCGCCTGTCTGACGTGGACGGCTCCGCCATCTTCCCAGCCCCTGAAGGTTCGCTGCCGGACCGCTACGACGGGTTCGATGACGACATCAGCGACTATCCCGCCTGGATCCGGGAGTACGGCGTTCCAGCCCTGGCCGATATTCCGCACCTGCCCGAAGGACTGGCGGGGCTGGAGGAAACCCGGCGCGTCGACCTGGAGGAATGGATGGACCGGCTGGGACTGGATGCCGTGGTGTTCCCGGCAGCTGCCGACGTTGCACCCGCCGATGCCGACAGCAACGAAGCTTCCGCAGACATCGCGTGGCGCAACGGCGTGTGGGTGGCCAACGGAAACCTGGTCCCCCGGCACCTGGGCATCCCCACGGTCACGGTCCCCATGGGAGTTGCGGCTGACCTTGCCATGCCCGTGGGCCTGACCATCGCCGGCAAAGCGTACAGCGACACGGACCTGCTCCGGCTGGCCGCGGCCTTCGAAACCACCGGCAGCCGCCGCGTCCCGCCGCCGCGCACCACGCAGGCGGGAGATACAGGGACCTCCTGACAGAGCACGCCCGCAATGGCTATTCTGGTCCCAGTGAATTCCATGCATTCCCAGTGACCTCCCGCTGCCGGCAGTTCTTATCCTTCCATACAGGAACGGTGATTCCGTGCGCCCCGGAGGGGAACCCGAACCCGGGTTCCCCTCCTTTCCGCACCCTTATCGGAACCACCCCAGGGAGCCCCCATGGAACCCACCACCCCACGCCTCACACCTGACTGCACCCAGTGCTTTGCACTGTGTTGCACCGCCTTCGGATTCACCCGCTCCGCGGACTTTGCCATCGACAAGCCGCCAGCCACCCCGTGCCCCAACCTGGCAGGCGACTTCTCCTGCACCATCCACCGCAGCCTGCGCGCCCGCGGGTTCGCAGGCTGCACGGCCTTTGACTGCTTCGGTGCCGGCCAGGCCGTCAGCCAGCGGCTCTTCGGAGGGACCAGCTGGCGGGAGGACCCCCGGTCGGCCAAGGACATGTTTGCCGCCTTCAAGGTCCTGCGGCAGCTCCACGAAATGCTCTGGCAACTGGACCGGGCCGAGTCGCTTGCTTACAGCCCGGAAACGGCACGGGAGGTGGGCCAGGTACACAGCCTCGTACAGGGAATCGCCGGTGGAAGCCTCGAAACGGTCCTTGCAGCCGACGTCGGGTCCCTCCATGAGAGTGTTGGCGCGGTTCTGCGGGAGGTCAGCGAGGAGGTCCGCGCAGGTTACTTCGACCCCGATCCGCGCGTTGTCCGCCTGGCTCCAAGTGCCGACCTGGCAGGCGCCGACCTGCGGGATGCAAGGCTGGACGACGCCGACCTGGCGGGAGCGCTGTTCCTCACCCAGGCGCAGGTTGCCGCGGCGCGGGGCAGCGCGGCCACGAGCCTCCCGGCGGGTATCGGACGGCCCGGACACTGGCGGGCCGCCGCCCGCACAGCGGAAGTGCCTTGACATCCCACTTTGTTAGCGCTGACAGTGGGATGACCCCAACACCAAGCGAAAGCCACTCAATGAAGAACTGGGCAGGAAACCTCCAATACTCCTCCGCTGATGTCCGGCGGCCGGAATCGGTCAGCGAACTGGCTGCTATCGTCGCCGGATCGACGCGGGTGAAGGCCTTGGGGTCACGGCACTCATTCAACAGCGTCGGCGACACGGACGGCATGCACGTCCTCCTCGATGCACTCCCCCAGCAGGTGGAGGTGGGTGCGGACCGTTCAACGGTCCGGGTCAGCGGCGGGGTGAGCTACGGTGCCCTGTGCCGGAAGCTGGAAGAGGCCGGCCTTGCCATCCACAACATGGCATCACTGCCGCACATCTCGGTAGCCGGCGCGGTGCAGACTGGCACCCACGGTTCCGGCGTCAACAACCCCGCACTGGCCGGCGCCGTGGAATCGATCGACATGGTTCGGGCCTCGGGCGAGCAGGTCACGCTGTCCCGGAAGGACGGGGACGATTTCCTGGCCAGCGTGGTGGGCATGGGTGCCCTCGGCATCGTCACCGGGCTGGAACTGGCGGTACGGCCAAGCTTCAGCATGCGCCAGCGCGTCCTGGAAGACCTTCCGTGGGATGCCGCGCTGGAGGACTTCACCGCCATCGTGTCCAGTGCGTACAGCGTCAGCCTCTTTACGGACTATGCCGGTGACACCGTCAACCAGGTCTGGCTCAAAGCCCTTGCCGGGGAAGAGCCGCTGGCCAACCTGTACGGCGCCACACCGGCCCAGCGCCCGCGCCATCCACTGCCGGACATGTCTGCCGAGAACTGCACCCTCCAGCTGGACCAGCCCGGGCCCTGGCTGGACCGTCTGCCGCATTTCCGCCATGAATTCACGCCGAGCAACGGGGACGAGCTGCAAAGCGAGTTCATCCTGCCCATCGGGCAGGCCCCCGCGGCCCTCCAGGCGGTCCGGGCCCTCGCGGACGAGCTCGCACCCCTGCTCTTCGTCTCGGAGATCCGCACCGGCGCCGCCGATGAGTTTTGGCTCAGCCCGTTCTTCCGGCAGCCGAGCGTGGCCTTGCACTTTACCTGGAAGCCGATGCAACCCGAGGTGGAGGCTTTCCTTCCGGTCCTTGAAGAAGCCCTGCGGCCCTTCGGGGCGAGGCCGCACTGGGGGAAGCTGTTTACCGCGGACGCTTACGACTGGGAGAAGCTCTATCCGCGCTTCGCAGACTTCCGGGCCTTCGCCGCCGGGCACGATCCGGAGGGCAAGTTCCGGAATGGGCTCCTGGACAGCATCCTGGGGGTTCCCGCGCGCCGGTAGGCTGGAAGCATGATCCGCCGCCACGCAGCCCTCACCGCCGTCCTGTCCGCAGGTTTGTTGTTGACCGGATGCGGAGCGGCAGGGGACGCGGCCGGCAACGCGGCCAGCGCCGCCGCTTCCCAGGCCGCCTCCGCCGTTGCCCAGGAGGTCACCAAGCAGATCTGCGCCAGGGTCCAGGACGGACTTGTCAGCGTGGACGATAAGAAGGCGCTGGCAGGGTTGGTGTCCGCGGCCCGGGAGGCCGGGGTCCCGGCGGAAATCACGACGCCGCTCGGCGACGTGGCTGCATCCGGGGACCAGGTGCCGGCGGACTCGGTCAAAGCCCTCAAGGACGCCTGCCAAGCGTAAAGCTCCAAGGGGGGTCGGAAGTCCCTTCAGCGTGCCCCACTCCGCGGCTACGGTAAATTGACGAACCGCACCCGGGGTTGCGTCAGTACGCGCGGAGGAGACCGTCATGGCAGAACAACCTGGTTCGGGCCTGGAAGCGTACGCACACCTCTTCCGCCTGCAAGGTCCGTGGTGCACGGCCTATGTCGCCGCCGGGACCGGGACGGTGGACACCTTGGAAGCCGGCGACGTCAGGCCCGGCAACGCCCAAACCCGGCTTGAAGCACAGGGGGCAACATCCGCCGACATCCAGGCAATGGGCCAGGTTCTGACACCGGCGGCCGGTGTGCCCGCTCCTGCGTCCAGGTTCGTGTTGGTCCGTGCCGGGAAAGCTGAAATCAACGAGGTGCTCCCCGGCAGCCCCATACTCCCTGAATATATGGAAGTTGGGCCAGTCCCGAACCTGATCCCCCTCCTCAAGCACCGGCCGGAAGTAATTCACTACATCGTTGCAGAGGTAAGCCGGGAACACGGAGAAATCAGGTTGTACCGCACCGGGGCGAGCTTTCCAGGCAACGTGCGGGAAGTGGAAGGAAGCTCCGAGCACGTCCACAAATTTCATGGCGGCGGCTGGTCGCAGCTGCGTTTCCAGCACCACACAGAGGAAGTTTGGCGCCGCAATGCCAGCGACGTGGCGACGGAAATTGACCGGGTGGCAAGCGGCAGCCACGCGAGGCTGATTGTTCTCGCAGGTGACGTCCGGGCGCGCGGGCTGGTGCAGGAAAGCCTCTCGGACTCCAGCAGGGCTCTCGTCTCGGAGGTGGATTCCCATACCCATACGGCCGGTGCGGACAGTGCCGACCTGGATGACGAGGTGAACCGGCGCGTAGCCGCGTTGTGGGCAGAGGAGCAGGACGCCGTGCTTGACAGGCTGGCGCTTCAGGGAGGCAGGCCCAATTCGGGTTCCGCCCGCGGAGTCGATGCGGTGGTCAAAGCATTCCAGCAGGCGCAGGTGGAATGCCTGATCATGGATGACGCCGCCTTGTCAGGAGGGACCCTGCTGGCGTTGGATGCCGAACCGTGGGTCGCCGCCGCCCCGGACGAAGCCTTGGCTGCCGGAATTCTTGGCGTAGTTCCGGGCCCTGCGGCACTGGTGCGCGCCGCAGCCCTGACCGACGCCCGAGTCCTGTTGGTACCGGGACCGCTTCTGCCGGGCAACGACCACGTTGCGGCCCTGCTGCGCTGGCATTCCGGACCGGAAATGCCGTCGTCGTAGCACCAAGGGCATGCGCTGGTCATCGAATGATCGACTGCCGAACCGCCGGCACTGCAGTTGCGTGGCCGATTATCCGCCTGGACGGGATTGGTCCCAGCCGCGCAAGCCGCCGGCACGGCTGGCCTGGCCGCGGTGCCCCGTACGGTGTTCGGGCGGCGCGAAGGGAACTACTCCGGAGTCATGGCCCGGCGGGACCGCGTGGACGAACTTCGTCAGCTCCTCGCGGAGGGCTTTCCACGAAATATCGGAGTCGCGCGGGTAGGCGTTGACCTCCGCTTCCCGTGCGGCTTCGACCGCGGCACTGCCCGCATCCGTCAGTTCCACCTTTAGTTGCCGGCGGTCCGTGACCTGGCGGGTCCGGGTTATCAGGCCGGCGGCTTCGAGCCGCAGGAGGACCCGGCCCAGCGTCTGGCTCTGGACCCGGATTTCCTCCGCAAGTTGTTCCTGGTTCAGCGGACCGTCCGTCAACCCTTCCAGGGCAATGACGGCGGCACGGGTGAGGCCAAGGTGCGCCAGGGCATCGTCCTGGCGCCGCTGGATCAGGCGCGCCGCCAACGCGATCAGGCGGTAACTGCTCCGGGCATCAGGATCGAGGTTGCTGGTCATCGGGCCGCGGCCTTCCTGCAGGTGGCAAGGTGCTGGTCACCCCGCGTCGCTACCCTCCTACAATAAGCATGCTTAGCAACATATTCGCAAGTAGACTTATTATTTGGCCGCGACGGACCCGTAAATGATTATCTTTTGCCCTTTTTCCGCGATCCCCTGCCACGGCCCTTGTCCGGGTTGGGAGCATAACGCTGGGCCACTTTCGGGGCTTTTTTGGTCCCGGTTCCCCGCCGGTCCGGTTTGGGATCCTTCTTTTCCTTGACCGGCTGGGCAGAGGGCTGCCGCGAACTGTGGGCAGTGCGCCCGCGGACGATGCCGATGAACTCTTCAAGGACCTCGTCCGTGGCGTCAACAGGCCAGGCCAGCCCGATTTCCGTCCCGTCCAACCCGGTCAGCCGCCGCGCCACCGTGTCTTTGACGTTGAGGTGGCGCGCCACCGGCATGGGGAGGATCACCAGCCCGGCGCCGGTGGCAACCACCTGGAGCGCCGCCTCCGGTCCACCCAATGAGGCCACATCCAGGATCAATTCCTCTTCCAGGTCGGCGAGCGCCACTTCCTCGAACACGGAGATCTCGTGGCCTTTGGGGGCCACCACCACGGGCTGCTCCTCATACAGCGGGATGACATTGAGGCCGGTCCGGTCCACCGGAAGCCGGACAAAGGCCATGTCCGCCCTGCCGTCGCGAAGCACCTCCAGCTGGTCGCCGTCGTCAACCATGGATGCGCGCAGCGGAATATCCTGCATCCGCTCCTCCCACCGGCGGATCCACTTACCGGGCGTCACTCCTGCCACGTAGGAGATGCGAAGCATCCGCGGCTCTGCGCCGGCAACGGCGTCAGGGGCGTCAGGGGCAGGGGTATTGTCGGCGGGCACGTCTTCACAGTACCCGCCGCCCGGATACCCTTGAAGCATGACCTCTGCAAACTCCCAGTCCATGAAGCCGGCCACCGTTGCCAAGAAACTTGGCATCTACCTGCCTGCTGCGCCGCAGGAGTTCCAGGATTCAACCATCACCCGCGAGGAATTCGCCGAGCTCCAGGCCAACCCGCCGGAGTGGCTCGCCGAGCTCCGCCGCAACGGCCCGCACCCCCGCCCGGTGGTGGCACAGAAGCTGAACGTGTCCATCAGCGGCCTTGCCCGCGGCGGCGTGGAGGAAGCGCTTACGACGGCGGAAATCACCGCCCTGCTGCAGGCACCGCCACAATGGCTGGTCACCGAGCGTTCCACGCACGCTGCCGTCCGCGCCGAGGCCCAGCGGGTCAAGGAAGAGGCGGCGAAAAAGCAGGCCAAGAAGGACCGCGCGAAGGCGGAGTAGCCCTCAGTCCTGGTGGATCTGGATGTAGTTGCCGCAGCCGTCGTCGAACACGGCACTGGTGCCGAAGGGATCCGTGGTGGGCGGCGTCTTGAAGCTGACGCCGGCCGCCGTCAGCCGTTCGAATTCGGCCTGGACGTCCGGGACGCCGAAGACGATGGCGGGCAGGCCCGCTTCGCGCACGGCGTTCATGTAGTCCGCGCCGATCGGGTTGTCGCTGGGCTCCAGGAGCAACCCCGTGGAACTGTCGTCGGCGCCGGGGTCCTTGATGATGTAGAGGTTGTACTCAGGCATGGCCATGAGCGTGTCAAAGCCCAGGGTCCCCGTGTAGAAGGCATGGGCCGCTGCGGGATCCTGGACATGGATGCTGCACATTTTGATACGCATGGGTCCACGCTACCCACCTCCCGATGCTTTGCAGTACCCCCTGTGGCCATTCCCTGACGCCATTGACGCGGTGCCCGGAAGACGATGCAATGGAATGACCAGCCCGGGCGTTCCGGCCGGGGCCTGCGGGCGCTGGAGGTGCACAATGTCAGCCATGGCCGAATTCCTGTTCCAGGGACTGCATCAAGGTGCGTGGGCGGTCCTGTTGTGTGGTCCGGTCCTGGTTGCCAGCGTGGCCGCCACAGTTTTTGCCGTAAGACGCCGGGCACTGGGACCCAAGGGCCGCGCCGCCGAGGTGCCGGACCAGCTGTTCTGGGACCTTTTCCTGGGCTCGTGCGTTGCACTTCCGGCGTTGATCATCCCTGCGATGGTGTCCCCCTGGTCCGGGCTTGTCATGGCGGGCGCGGCGGTGGCCGCGGGAATTGCCGCCCACCACGCCACCCCCCGGTACCTGGCCTGGCATGCGGGCCGCCGTGAGCACCGCCGGCAGCTCTCTGCCCATCAGGCGGCGACGGCTCGGCATGACGAGCTTTTGCTCCGCTGGCGCCGCTATGAGCTCGATCCGGCCAGCATGATCGACTACCCCGCCCTGACGGACGTGCGCCTGCCGGAGACCTCCGCCCTGATCAAGGCGATGCGCACGGCGGACCAGCTGCGCACTGCCGCGCACGCGAAGTACCCGGACGCCGTCGGGAGCCTGGCGGCAACCCTGGCGGCGGCCGAACGGGCTTCCGGAATTCCATCCCGCCAGCCGGCCGACCGGGCCGGCTGAGGTTAACTGCTGTGTCGGGGGCGGTGGATCGGGCCGCCGCCCCGGCGATAGCATCCGAAGATGAAGCCTGAGGAAGTGCCGGTCCATGACAAGTTCGGCCGGCTGTTGGAGGACCGTGGAGTCTGGCGCCAAGCCACCACCCTTGAGGCCGCCGGGGAACTGACGGCCCGGTGGCTGGAGGGCGGGAGTTCCTACCAGCCCGGGCACTTTGCCCCGGGCTCCGACGACGAGACCAGGCCCATTGCCGGAGCGTTGGCCGAGCTGAACCGGCACGGGCTGTTCACCAAGGAATCCCAACCTGGCATCCGGGACGGTGCGGCGGCGCAACGCGAATACGTCACGGGCTTCTGCAGTGCCGCCACCGCTGGTGAACTGCTGGCGCTGTCCACCCGCACCGAACTGGTGACGGTGGCGCACGCGCCTGGCGAGGCCAGCAGCGCAGCCATCCCCGTCACCATCGCCGGATCGGAAGTGACCACGGTCCTCGGCTCCAGCGAAAACCCGGTGGAAGAGGAACAGATCCGGGACTGGGCCGTGGAAACCAACGATGCCCTGGCCCTGCTCCTCGCGGACTCCTGGTACGTGGAGATCCTGGATCCGCTGTGGGGCCGCAATGACGTGCTGCTGCCGGCAGTCCTGCAGGCGTTGAAGAGGGCGGAGCAGCCGTAGCCGCTCCGCCCCCTGGTTCTGCTAAAGCTCCACGGTTCCGCTCTCGCCAACACTAATCCGGCTGTTGGTGACCTTAGACTTCACCCACTGCAGCACGGTGGCCGCAGTGCCACCCGGGCTGGTCCAGTACTCCGCGGAGTCCGATTCGACCCGGAGCAGGCACACTTCGGGGGTGTCCGGACCGTCGGGGAACCACGCCTCGACCACCTGGTTCCACATTTCGTGGATCTTGGCCCGGTCCGTGACCACCTCGGCGGTTCCGGCAACGGAAACCCATTCGGTGTTCTTGCCAAAGGCGACGTTGACGCGCGGATCTGCCCGGACGTGCGCCACCTGCGAGGTGCCCAGGCCGGTGAAGAACCACATATCGCCGTCGTCCATGACCTCCTGGACTGCCAGCGGCCGGCTGACGAGGGCGCCTTCTTCGTTGATGGTGGTGACCATCCCGATCTTGGCATCGTTGATGATCTCAGTAACCTTGCTGATGCTCTGCGCGTCAGTCATGCCTCACCTCGTTCGTCTGAAGTCGGGGACGCTCCCCGCCGCCAGCCTATTAGTAAGCATGCTTATTTACCAGCCGGCGGCAACCGGAACCTTCGCCACCTCGGCGATGCGCGCGGCGGTCAGGCGCCCCATGCGGACGGCACCGTCGACGTGCTGGTAGCCTTCCGCGGCCAGGTCGGACGAGGACCAGTAGATAGGACCCACGGGTGCCAGCTGGTCCTTGCCGTAACGATGCAGGCCGCCCAGGTCGTAGCTGGAAGCGTAGGCGCCCCGGGTCCACTCCTCCGAGCCCCAGTCGGACTCGTAGTAAACCTCCGGAGCCAGGGCTTCGTCGCCAAGGAAGCCGGCAATGGATTCCAGGATGGCCTTCTTCCGGGCGTCGGCGCTGAGCTCAAAGACGGCGTCCGCCTTCTCATCCGAGACGAAGCCCACCAGCGTGCCGCGGGAATCTCCGTAGTTGGTGTTGTCGTAGACCTCCTGCACCAAAGCATCCGCGCCAAAGCCGGTACCCGAAAGTCCCTTGTCCCGCCAGAAAGGAGTGGCGTAGACGGCGTGGACCTTGATGACCAGGCCCAGGGACTGGTGCTGGTGCATCTGGTGCTGGCGGCGCGGCAACGGCGGGTTGAACGAGACTCGGGAATAGAGGTTGGGCGGCACGGCCATGACCACAAACCGGGCGTTGACGGTAGCGCGGTCAGACTCGACGGCGACCCGGTAGCCGCCGTCGGCATCCTGCTCCCAGTTGATGGTGCGCACCGGGGAGTCCAGGACGACGTCGTCGCCCAGTTCCTGCGCCTGAAGCAGCGAAACCTGCTGCATCCCGCCCACAACGCGCCGGTCGAGGATGAAGTCCTCGTCCGTCAGGTGGGTGAACGAGCCGGCGGAGGCGGCCATCAGGACCGCCTGCAGGGCGGAGAAGGCGTGGGCCGGCTTGGTGAGCATGCCGCCCGCGATGAAGAGGCCGATGTTCTTGCAGGCTTCCTCGTTGGCCGAGTGTTGCCGCAGCCAGTGATGGAAGGAAATGGTGTCCAGTTCGCGGGCCTTCGGGTGGGCCCACGGTTCCGTGGCGCCAATCTCGGCGGCCAGGCCGTCCAGGAGGGCCACCAGGCGGTCCATTTCGACGGCGGTGTCCGCGTCCACGGGGAAGGAGTCGCCGGTGTAGCGCACGGGGGTGCCGTCCGCGCCGATGTAGATGGACTCGCCGTCGCGGTAGCGCGGGTAGGTCTCCAGGTTCAGTTCCCGAAGGAGTTCCAGGAGGGCGGTCTGGTCCGGGGAAACCCACTGGCCGCCAATCTCGAGCATGGCGCCGTCCACGGTGTCCGTCCAGGTGCGGCCGCCCACGCGGTCGCGGGCCTCAAGTACGGCGACGGTGAGGCCGGCCTTCTTCAGTTCACGGGCGGCGGTGAGTCCGGACGGCCCGGCTCCAACGACCACGACGTCGCGGTTCAGGTTCAGCATGATGTCCTCTCTTCGGCTTCCCTAGTGATGGAAACCACTAAATGAATGGCATTCATTTAGTAGAACTATAACCGGTGGCATCCGGGAGCGGAAGTCCCGGATGGAATAATGCTGGAGACCACCGACGAAAGGGCAGGAATGCCGGCACTATCAGCCGCACAGGGACGCGCCGCCACCAGCGGGGGCGCGCAGAAGAGGCGGGCGGGCAGGCCGTCGGCGGCGGTTTTGGACAAAGCGGGGATTACCTCGGCCGCGCTGAAGCTGGTCAGCCGCAAAGGCTATGACGGGCTGACCATGGCCGCCCTCGCCAAGGTGTTGGACGTTGCGCCGTCCGCCCTCTACAACCACGTGGCGTCCAAGCACGACGTGCTGCTCCTGGTGGAGGACCATCTGATGTCCTTGGTGGATGTCTCCGGATTCGGCGGCAGCAGCTGGGAAGACGCCGTGCGCACCTGGGCCTGGAGCTACCGGGATGTCTTTGCAGAACACACCCCGCTGATCCCCGTCATCGCCGTCCTGCCTGTGACGGATGCCCCGCAGACCCTCGCCATGTACGAGACCGTCAGCAAGGGATTTTCGGACGCCGGCTTTCCCCAGGACCGGATCGTACCCTCCATCGTGGCACTGGAGTCCTTTATCTTCGGCTCCGCCTACGACGTCACGGCGCCCGAGGACATTTTCGACGCCGGTTCAATGGCGGAATCCACGCCCTATTTCACGGCGGCCGTGAGACATTCGGCATCAGGGCAGGAGACCTCGGCCGGGCAGGAACGCGGCCGCCCGGCCGACACCGCCTTCCGCCTCGGACTCGAGGCGCTGATTGCAGGCTTCGGCGCAATCAGGAAATAGCGGGCAGTTGCGGACTCAGACTGTGTGATCCACCGTCACCACGATCTTGCCCCGGGTATGCCCCTCCATGTTGAGCCGGAATGCATCCGCGGCCCGGGCCAGGGGAAACACCTCGGCAACCTCCACCCGCATCTTCCTCTCATCCACCAGGTCCGCCAGTTCCTGAAGCTGGGCGCCGACAGGGCTGACCCACATCCAGGTGCCGCCATGCTCTTCAACGTCACTGTCGGCGATCGAGGCATGCCGTCCGCCTTCTGCAAGCACGTCGAGGGTGGCCGCCAGGTTGCCGCCGACAAAATCGGCAACCACGTCCACCCCGCCGGGCCGCAGGGGCCGGACCCGGTCGGCAAGACCGTCACCATACGTGACGGGGTGCGCGCCCAGGGAGCGGAGGAAATCGTGGTTCTTTTCCGACGCCGTCGCAATGACTTCGGCGCCCAGCGCCACGGCAATCTGGATGCCCAGGGATCCCACGCCGCCGGCGCCGCCATGGATCAGTACGGTCTCGCCTGCGCTGAGGCCAAGGCGGTTCAGCACCTGGTAGGCAGTCAAGCCCGCCAGCGGAAGGCCTGCGGACCCGTTCCAGTCAAGGGCGGCGGGCTTCCGCGCCAGGAGCCTTTCGGGCAAGGCAATGTATTCGGCGAAGCTGCCGCCGTGGACGTAGTCCTTGCGCCCGTAGGCGATCACTTCGTCGCCGGGTTTGAACTGCCGGGAATCGATTCCCACCGACTCCACCACGCCTGCCACATCCCATCCCGGGATCGCAGGGAACTGCAGGTCCATGGCCGCATCCAGGTAACCCGCCATGATCTTCCAGTCCACCGGATTGACTGCAGCCGCCTTCACCTTGACCAGGACCATTCCCGGACCCACCTTCGGCATTGGCTGCTCGGTGAGCTCAAGGACGTCGGGGCTGCCGTATTCGCTGTAGGTAATTGCTTTCATGCCTGGGTCAACAGCACCGCAGCCCGGCGCTATTCCTGCCACGATCCCGGAGTGGTGAGCGCAACAAAAGCCCAAACTTGTAATACAAGTTATCAACTTATATCCTAAAGAGGTGGGCGATGGAGCCCAGTCACGCCCCTAGGAGTATCAATGAGTACTGTCGATCTGATCCGGCACGTCAACCTGTCCACCGCGCGCCTGCCGCTCACTGTTCCCATCAGCGACGCCAAAGTCTTCACCGGCCGGCAGAAGCCCATGACCGAGGTGGTCTTCCTGTTCGCCGAGATCACCACCGAACTCGGGCATTCGGGCATCGGCTTCAGCTACTCCAAACGGGCCGGAGGACCGGCACAGTACGCCCACGCCAAAGAGGTCGCCGAAGGCCTGATCGGCGAGGACCCCAACGACATCGCCAGGATCTACACCAAACTCCTGTGGGCCGGGGCCTCCGTGGGCCGCTCCGGCGTCGCCACCCAGGCCCTGGCCGCCATCGACATCGCCCTGTACGACCTGAAGGCAAAACGCGCGGGCCTGCCACTGGCCAAGCTCCTGGGCTCGTACCGCGACTCGGTACGGACCTACAACACCTCCGGCGGCTTCCTCAACGCCACCCTCGAAGAAGTCAAGGACCGGGCCAGCCGGTCCATCGAGGAAGGAATCGGCGGCATCAAAATCAAAGTAGGCCTGCCGGACAGCACGGAAGACCTCCGCCGGGTCGCCGGCATCCGGGACCACATCGGCCCCGACGTCCCACTGATGGTCGACGCCAACCAACAGTGGGACCGCGCCACAGCCCTGCGCATGGGCCGCCGCCTCGAAGACTTCAACC